>DATNAQ010000049.1:0-79385 GCA_035607415.1 Polyangia bacterium | reverse complement strand
GGCGTGCTCGTCGCCGATCGCGAGCGCGCCGCCGCCCATTGAGCCGCGCGCCGTCGTATCCTCGCCGCATGCGAACCCTGCTCGCCTGCGCCCTCATGCTGTTCGCGCCGTCGCCCGCGCGCGCCGACGACGCCGCCGACGTGCGCGCCGAGATTCAGCGCCAGGCCGCCGCCTGGAACCGCGGCGATCTCGACGGCTACCTCTCCGGCTACGAGCGCGCCGTCACCACGACCATGATCGGCGGCAAGGCGCCGCTGCGCGGCTTCGACGCCATCGCCGCCATGTACCGCGCCAAATACGGCGACCGCGCGCGCATGGGCCACCTCACCTTCGGCGACCTCGAGGTGCGCCCGCTCGGCGCCGGCTTCGCCCTCGCGGTGGGCCACTGGGCGCTCGCCCGCGACGCTTCTGCCGGTGGCCCCGTCGGCGGCTGGTTCAGCTTGACGCTGCACCGGACGGGCGACGGTTGGCGCATCATCCTCGATCACACTTCTTCGTAACGTGTGCTAGGGTCTCGCGCAGGAGGTCGTCCCACGATGTTGCTCAGCGTTCTGTGGTCCCCCGAAGCTCCCGAAGCGGCGCACCACGCCGCGCGCGATGTCAGCCTGTATCTCGAGCGCGCGCCGTCGGCCGCCGGCACGTTCCTCTGGGGCGTGGCCATCATCGCGGTCCTCGCCTTCGTCGGCGCCATCGTCTCGAGCATGCGCGTCTCCGAAGAGCCGCCGCCGAAATAGCTCCGACGTACGCGCCGTACGCACACGCGTCAGCGCGCATACAGTCAAAAATAGCGCTGTTCCGCTACGCTGACGTCTGGGAAATCCATGCGTCTAGCGTTGTGCTCTGTCGTCGTGCTCACGAGCGCGGCCGTCCTTGGTTGCGGCGGCGGCGACGGCTGCCCCGCCCTCTCCCTCGACATGCAAAGCCTCGCCGCGCAAGCGGCCGCGATCGACGTCGATGTCTACGACGCCAACGCCGCGTGCGACGGCAACGACATCGCCGCCGGCGCGCCCGATCCGATCGTCAGCCGCCACCTCGACGGAAACGCCGGCACGACGCTGCAGCTCCCCGCCGGCAACTACGTCGTCGTGCTCCACGCGTTCGACGCCGGCGGCACGTTCATCGGCAGCGCCTGCCAGGCCGATGTCTTCACGCCCGGCCAGCGCGCCTGCGTCAGCGTCGCGCTGAGCGCGCCGGCGATCGACACGCTCGGCGTCGGCGACATGGGCGGCGGCGGCACCGGCGGCGCGGGCGGCGGCGGCACCGGCGGCACGGGCGGCGGCGGCGGGCTCCCGCCGTTCGTCACGCAAACCAGCGGCGTGACCACGACGCTCTATCAGGCCTGGGCCGCCGGCAACGGCGTCGTCTATGCCGTCGGCGTTCACGACACGACCGGCGGCGTGATCCTCAAGACCACCGACAGCGGCACGACCTGGAAGCGGCTCAACGCAGGCACGACCCAGGACCTCGAGGCGGTCTGGGGCGTCGACGCGATGAACGTCTGGGCCGTCGGCCTGCGCGGCACCATCCTGCGCACGACCAACGGCGGCACGAGCTGGACCAACGTCGGCACCGGACAGACGCCGTACTACGACATCTGGGGAACGAGCGCGAACGACGTCTACGTCTCGGGCGACAGCGGCGTGCTCGTGCACTCGACGACGGGCTCGAGCTTCTCGCAGGTGTCGACGACCTTCGGCAACTCGAACCCGATCAACTGCGTCTGGGGCACCAGCGCGAGCGATGTCTACCTGTTCGGCGGCAGCGGCACGATCATGCACGGCTCGGCGTCCGTCGGCTTCGACAAGCAGACGAGCGGCACCACCGACTACCTCCAATACGGCTGGGGCTCGTCGACGGACGTGTGGATCCCGTCGATGAACTCGACCGGGTCGTCGTCGACGCTGTGGCACTCGACCGATCATGGGGCCACCTGGACGGCGCAGCTCACCACCGCGACCGAGCTCTGGGCCGTGTGGTCGACGCCGGACGCCGACGCGTTCGTCGTCGGCAGCGTCATCGAGGAGTCGACCGATCACGGCGCGACGTGGAACGTGGTGGCGACGGCGCCGCAGATCCTGCAAGGCGTCGGCGGCGATCCGGCGACGGGCGAAGTGTGGTCCGTCGGCTACGGCGGCCTCATCATGTACCGCCATCCGTAGCGGCGGCGCCGGGAGCGAGGTGCGCGCTAGGCGTGGTGATGATGATGCGCGTGCGGCTCCTGCCCGCGCACCAGCGGCATCGCCTCGCCGCGCGGGCACGGCCCGGCCTTCTGGTACTTCTTGCCGAAGAGCCGCTTGAAGAAGGTGACCAGGCGCCACGTCAGGTAGGCCTTGTTGAAGCCGGCCGCCTCGGCGGGCGCGAACATCGGGTTCTTCGCGCCACCGACGGTGACCATGGCCAGGAGCTGCTCCGAGACGCTGACCGGGCAGCCCTCGAGGCGCAGGTAGGGATCGTGCTTCGTCTTGCGGACGAGGCGCGTGACCGCGACCATCTTGGCGTAGATGTCGCTGTGCCTGGCGGCGTGCGGATCCTTGGTTCCGCGATCTTTGTAGACGCTGCGGATCTGCACGAGCTCGTCGCCGAGCTTGCCTTCCCACTTGGCGCAGTCGCCGATGAAGACGACCTTCTCGCCCGGCTTGGCGTCGATGGGCCCATCGTAGGCGCCGAAGACGACGTGCATGCGGCGCATGCGCTCGTCGCACTGCTTGTCGAACTGGCGCAGGATCTCGATCGCCTCTTCGATCGCGCCCGGGCAGCCGCCCCAGCAGTAGTCGGTCTTCTCGGCGTCGGGGGGCGGTCCGGCGTAGGCGGTGATCTTGGTGCCCTCGAAGTATTTCTCGACGCGCACGAGGCCGACCTCGAAGCCCTTGGCGCGCGCCTTGGCCTCGTCGAGCGTGACGTCGCCGCTCACCTTGATCTGCGAGAGATCGATCGGGCCGAACCCGCGCTCGGCCGCCATGCGGATGTGATCGACCGACTTCGGATCGACGCCGATGATGTTGCAGCAGACCGCGTCGAACGCGATCTGGTTGTTGCCCATGATGATGAGGTTGAGATCGAACGGCTTCGGCGTCAGCATGCGCCCCTCGCCGGCGACGATGGCGTCGATGACGAGGAACTGCGGCTGGATGATGTACTGCAGGTCGGCGATCTTCTCGTTCAGCCGATGGTCGTGATCGATGAGCCGATGGCGATCGTCCTGGATGCCGATGTAGTTCTTGCAGCCGAAGGTCACCGTCGTCCACGGGTGCGCTTTGAACTTCGGCATGTTCACGAAGAAGTCGGCCTTGGCGACCGGCTCGGGCGTGAAGACGTAGTCGCGCAGGCGTCCTTCGTGCGTGTAGGGGATCTCGACCTGCTGCTCTTCCTCGAAGTAGTAGTGCTTGATGCCTAGGCGGCGCAGCATCGCCTCGAAGCCCGACTGCTCGTAGGCGGCGCGCGTGGGGATGGTGATGCCGCAGCGCTCGCCGACGGCGAGCTCCGAGATGTCGTCGCCGCCGACGTCTTGCAGCGCCTTGAGCACGCCTTCGCCGACCTCCGGGCGCGTGTGCGCGTGCGGGAAGAGCTTGCCGGCGGCGACGAGGTTGGGCTTGACGAGCGTGCGGCCCGACGGCTTGAGCCCGAGCTCGCGCAGGCCGTCGCGCACGATGCCGCGGATGGTCTCCACGTCGTAGCCGGTGCAGTTGCGGAGGATGACCTTGGGTTCGCTCGCGGGTTTCACGAACGGCAGCATAGCACCGCGCCCGCGAGGTGGTCCGACCTTTACAAAGCGTCAGATCTGGGACGTTCTATCGGTCGGCTTACCTGGCTACATCCTGGCTAGAGGTCGTCGTCGTTGCGCGGCTGCGGGCCGGGCACGATGCCGACGAGATCAGGATCTTCGCCATCGGCGGCCGCGGCCTCGCGATTCTTGCGCTCGACCGCGCGCTCGGCTCGGCGCGCCGCCTTCTCTTGCTGCTTCTCGCGCTTGGCTTGCTCGCGGTTGCGCTTGTTGATGGACGGTCTTTGCGTCGGTGGCATGCAGGCTCCTAGCTTTGTTCACCAGCGCGCTGCCGTCAAGCACGGTCACGCGCTGACGGATCAGTCTTTCGATGTCGCGCAGATATTGTCGCTCGTTTTCGTCGCAAAGCGAGATTGCGATACCGCTTTTTCCGGCGCGGGCGGTCCGGCCGATGCGGTGCACGTAGGTCTCCGGCACGTTCGGCAGCTCGTAGTTGATGACGTGCGACACCTCGTCGATGTCGATGCCGCGCGCGGCGATGTCGGTGGCGACGAGGACGCGCGACTGACCCGCCTTGAACCGCGCCAGCGCCCGCTCGCGCGCGTTCTGCGACTTGTTGCCGTGGATGGCGTCGGCCTCGACGCCGCGCTTCTGCAGATATTCGGCGACGCGGTTGGCCGTGTGCTTCATCTGCGTGAAGACCAGCGCGCGCGTAATCGACGGATCGCCCTCGAGGAGCGCGGCCAGCACCGGGCGCTTGTCGGCGCGCTCGACGAAGAGGAGGCGCTGCTCGACACGCTCGGCGGTCGACGAGACCGGCGCCACCGCCACCGTCGCCGGATTGCGCAGGATGGCATCGGCCAGCTTCTTGGCCTCCGGGGGCATGGTCGCCGAGAAGAAGAGCGTCTGACGATCGCGCGGCAGCTGTGTGATCACGCGGCGGACGTCGTGGATGAAGCCCATGTCGAGCATGCGATCGGCTTCGTCGAGGACGAAGATGTCGAGCTTCGAGAGGTGCACGATCCGCTGCGACATGAGATCGAGCAGGCGCCCCGGCGTGGCTACGAGGATGTCGAGCCCGCCGCGGATGGCGCGCTCCTGCGCGTTCTGCCCGACGCCGCCGAAGATGACCGCCTGCTTGTAGCCGAGGTGGCGGCCATAGGCGGCGAAGCCGTCGCCGATCTGGGCGGCCAGCTCGCGCGTGGGCGTCAGCACGAGCACGGCGATGGGCCGGTCGCCGTGCGGGCGGCGCCCCATTCCCTGGAGACGCTGCAGGATGGGCAGCGCGAAGGCGGCGGTCTTTCCGGTCCCCGTCTGCGCCAGTCCGAGCAGATCGCGGCCCTCGAGGACGTAAGGGATCGCCTGCTGCTGGATCGGCGTGGGCATGGTGTAGCCCTCGCCTTGCACGGCGCGTAAAAGGGGGTCGATTAGACGTAGCTCTGCGAAGGTCAAGGCCCTTCGGTGTAGTCGGTTTTACAGGGAAGTCAACTTCGACCGCGCGCGCTTGCCGGCGACGTGGCGCCACGAATCGACGAGGAGCGGGCGCAGCTGGGCGGCGTCGGCCTTGGCGAGGTGGATGCCGAGCGAGCCGTTGCGCTCGGTCCAGCCGCCGTAGCTGAAGAAGACGTCGGGCTGCTTGTCGATGAGGCCGTAGAGCTTCTGCCGGGGCGCGACGCGCACCATCGCTTCCTCGCCGGCGGCGGTCATGGTGGCGAAGATCTTCTTGCCGACGCGAAACGACGCGCGGTCGAAGTGCGGCGCCTCGACGGCCTCGGGCAGCGAGAGCGCCAGCTTGCGGAAGGCGGCGCCGGTCATCGCCGGCTCCGCGCGGCCGAGGAGCTGCGCGATGGGCTGCGCGGTGTGGTCGACGCCGCCGATCGCGCGGTCGCCGTCGGCGCCACCATCGTCGTCACCAGCGTGACCGCCGTCTCGAGCAGCTCGTTCATGCGCATGGCCCGCTCCGCCTTGAGCAGCATCAGCTCGTTGATGGCGCCGACGATCGCCGTCGCCATGAGCGGCGTCAAGGGGCGCAGCTCGGGATGCTGCCCGCGCGCGAGCGTGACGAAGCGGCCGGTGAGCTCGGCGAAGCGCTCGAGCACCTCGCGCCGCAGCGCCAGCGCGCGCGCCCCGGCCACGTGGATCTCGAGGAAGAAGGCGCGGGTCAGCTTGGGCCGCGCGTCGAGCGCGGTGAAGTAGGCGCGCAGCGCGGTCGCGATCTGCTGCTGCCAGGGCGCGCCCACGTCGACGGTGGCGGCGATCTCTTCCATGGTCTGCCGCGCCATCTCGCGATAGGCCTCGACGAAGCACGCCTCCTTGTCGGCGAAGTGCTCGTAGAAGGTGCGCTTGGAGACGCGGGCGTGGCGCACGATGTCGGCGATGCGCGTCGCCGCCAGCCCGCGCGCCTCGACGGCGGCGCACAGCCCTTCAATGAGCTGCAACCGCGGCGACGACAACAGGTTTCTCGTTTGCGCTTGCATTTGGTACCGGATGGTACCACATTGGTACCCGTTGGTACCAGTATGGTGCTGATCCGTACCAGCACCAGTGAGCAGTGAGCAGCGAGGGAGGACCCGATGACTCCGAAGGCCGACGCCCGCCACGTCCACGTCGCCATCGCCGGCAGCGGCTTCGGCGGCCTTGGCCTCGCCATCCGCCTGCGGCAGTCGGGCATCGAGGACTTCCTCGTCTTCGAGCGCGCCGACGACGTCGGCGGCGTCTGGCGCGACAACACCTACCCGGGCTGCGCCTGCGACGTGCAGTCGCACCTCTATTCCTTCAGCTTCGCCCCCAACCCCGACTGGAGCCGCGCCTACTCGCCCGCCGCCGAGATCCACGCCTACCTCCGGCGCTGCACCGAGCGCTTCGGCGTGTTGCCCCACCTGCGCTTCGGACACGAGCTCCGCGCCGCCGCGTGGGACGAGGGCGCGCGCGTCTGGGTCCTCGACACCTCGCGCGGCCGCTTCACCGCCGACGTGTTCGTCGGCGCCGTCGGCGCCCTCTCCGAGCCGTCGTATCCGCGCCTGCCGGGGCTCGATCGCTTCGCCGGCCGCCTGTTCCACTCGGCGCGCTGGAACCACGACTTCCCGTTCGACGGCAGCCGCGTCGCCGTCATCGGCACGGGCGCCTCGGCGATCCAGTTCGTGCCGCAGATCCAACCGCGCGTCGGCCGGCTGCACCTCTATCAGCGCACGCCGCCGTGGATCGTCCCGCGCAACGACTTCGCCTTCACGCCGCGGCAGAAGCGCCTCATGCGCCGCGTGCCCTTCGTGCAGCGCCTCGAGCGCGCCACGCTCTTCGTGCGGCGCGAGCTCATCGCCGTCACCTTCCTGCACCCGCGCCTGTCGCCGCTCGCCGAGCGCCTCGCCCGGCAGCACCTCGCCGCGCAGGTGCCCGATCCGGCGCTGCGCGCGCGCCTGACCCCGTCGTATCGCCTCGGCTGCAAGCGCGTGCTCGTCAGCGACGACTACCTGCCGGCGCTGACCCAGCCCAACGTCGAGCTCGTCACCGACGCCATCGTCGAGGTCACGCCGCACGGCATCGTCAGCGCCGACGGCCGCGAGCGCGCCGTCGACGCCATCATTTGCGGCACCGGCTTCCAGGTGACCGAGATGCCCTTCGGCCGCCACGTGCGCGGGCGCGACGGCCGCACGCTCGACGAGCTATGGGCCGGCAGCCCGTTCGCGCACCTCGGGCTCGCCGTGCACGGCTTCCCCAACTTCTTCTTCCTGCTCGGGCCCAACACCGGGCTCGGGCACACCTCGGTCGTGCTCATGATCGAGCACCAGATCGAGCACGTGCTCGGCGCGCTACGTCACCTCGCGGCGCGCCCCGGTGCCGTCGTCGAACCGCGCGCCGACGCGCAGGCCGAGTTCCTCGCAGACGTGGACACACGCATGCGCAACACGGTGTGGACCACCGGCGGCTGCTCGAGCTGGTACCTCGACCGCACCGGTCGCAACTCCACGTTGTGGCCGGGCACGACCCTATCCTTCAAGCGGCGCGTGACCCGCTTCGACCCGCGCGAATATCACGAGCTCGGCGGGGACACGCGCCGCGCAGGCGCTTAGTAGCGCCCGCGACCGCCGCCGCCGCCGCGACCACCGCCGCCGCGGCCACCACCCCCGCCGCCGCCGCCGCCGCCGCCGCTGCGCTCCTGCGCTTCGTTCACCTTCAGATTGCGCCCGTCGAGCTGCTGCCCATCCCACTGGGAGATGGCAGCCTGCGCCTCCTCGGCGCTCGACATCTCGACGAAGCCAAAGCCGCGAGGCCGCCCAGTGTCACGGTCGGTCACGATCTTGACTTCGACCACCTTGCCGCCGTTCTGCTCGAACGCCGCGCGCAACGTGTCCTCGGTCGTGTTGAATGAAAGATTACCTACGTACAGACGCTTACCTGACATGAAGGGCTCCTCGCTCTACCACCGAATAGTGTACCAGGAAACCGAACGACTCGATCCCTCATCTCATTCTTATGCCGTCCCCGTTCGGAGCCAAGGTGTCGGGAGCCCGCCGGGAGCGCGTCCTCGGGTCGCCCCGCTTCGTCGACGGCAACTTCCGCAACACCGTGGCGCGGACGCCGGTGATGAAGGGCAACGCCTGGGGCACCGTCGGTGAGTACTTTTTCGGCGGCCAGCGCCGCAAGCCGCCGGGCCCCCTGCCCTCGGTCGACCCGCGAGCCGCCTGGGCGCACGCGCCCGAGAGCGGCCTACGCGCCACCTGGCTCGGCCACTCGACGGTGCTCGTCGAGATCGACGGCCTCCACATCCTCACCGACCCGGTCTGGGGCGAGCGCGCCTCGCCGTCCCGCGTCGCCGGGCCCAGGCGCTTCCAGCCGGTGCCGGTCGCGCTCGACGCGCTGCCCGCGCTCGACGCGGTGATCGTCTCGCACGATCACTACGACCATCTCGATTACCCGACCATCCTCGCGCTCGCCGGCAGCGACGTGCCTTTCTACACCTCGCTCGGCGTCGGCGCGCACCTCGAGAGCTGGGGCATCGCGCCCGAGCGCATCGTCGAGCTCGACTGGTGGGAGACGGCGACGCTGACGTCGCGCCGCGCCGGCGCCGAGGTCGCCATCACCGCGGGGCCGTCGCGCCACTTCTCGGGCCGCGGCCTGGCGCGAAATCTCACGCTGTGGTCGTCGTTCGCCGTGCGCGGGCCGCGCCACGCCTTCTTCTTCAGCGGCGACACGGGCCTGACGCCGGAGTACGCCGACATCGCCGCGCGCCTCGGCCCGTTCGACCTCGTCATGCTCGAGGTCGGCGCCTTCCACCCGAGCTGGGGCGAGATCCACCTCGGCCCCGAGAACGCGCTCGAGGCCCACCGGCTCCTCGGCGGCGGCGCGTTTCTGCCGGTCCACTGGGGCACGTTCAACCTCGCCATTCACGCGTGGGACGATCCCGCCGAGACGCTCGTCCGCCTCGCGCCCGCGCGCGGCGCGCAGTTGGTGATGCCGCGCCTCGGCGCCGCGGTGGAGCCGGCGCGCGTCGACGGCGTCGAGCCGTGGTGGCGCGCGCTCGACCCCGCCTGGGCACCGCGCGCAGCACCCGACCCGGCAACCTGATATCGTCCAAGGGAGATGGACGAGCTCGCGCGCGGCACGTGCGTCGGCCGCTATGTCGTCATCGATCGCATCGGGCAGGGCGGGATGGGCGTCGTCTATCGCGCGTACGATCCGGAGCTCGATCGCCCGATCGCCATCAAGCTCGTCGCCGCCGACGACGACGAGGCGTCGAGCGCCAAGCGGGATCGCCTGCTGCGCGAGGCGCAAGCGTTGGCGCGCCTGCAACATCCCAACGTCATCGCCGTGCACGACGTCGGCACCTTCCGCGGCGTGGTGTTCATCGCCATGGACTTCGTCGAGGGCAAGACGCTGCGCGCGTGGCTGCGCGACAAGCCGCGACGGCCGCGCGAGATCCTCGACGCCTTCCTCGCCGCCGGCGAGGGGCTGGCCGCCGCGCATCGCGCCGGGCTGGTGCACCGCGACTTCAAGCCGGACAACGTGCTCGTGGGCAACGACGGGCGCGTGCGCGTGCTCGACTTCGGGCTGGCGCGCGACGCCGACGCGGCCGATGGGCACGTGTCGGCGCCGCGGCCGCGCCTCGATCCGAGTGAGCTCGACGTCACGGGCGAAGCCACCGTCGACGATCGGCCGAGCGCCAAGGCCGAGGTGACGCAGCCGCGGCGTGAGCTGCCGCCGCTGGTCACGCCGACGCCGGCGCCGCCGTCGCAAACTTCGGGCGGCGCCGCCAACATGCTGGCCACGCCGCTGACGCGCTCGGACGCGGTCATCGGCACGCCGCGCTTCATGGCGCCCGAGCAGGGGCGCGGGCAGAAGGCGGACGCGCGCGCCGATCAGTTCAGCTTCTGCGTCGCGCTCTATCACGCGCTCTACGGCAACTATCCCTATCCGCGCACCGCCGACGAAGCCGCCGACGAGGCGTGGAGGCTCGCCGATCCGCCGCCGCGCGCCACCGTGCCGCGTTGGCTGCGCGCGGCGCTCGTGCGCGGCCTCGGCGAGCGGCCGGCCGATCGCTGGCCGTCGATGGCGGAGCTCCTGGCCGCGCTGCGGGCCGATCCGGCGCTGAAGCGACAGCGCCTGTGGCGCGCCGCCGCCATCGTCGCGGTGCTCGGCTCGGTCGCCGTCACCGTCGGCGTCCTACACCGGCAGCGCGTGGCCGGATGCGCCGGCGCCGCCAAGGAGCTCGACGGCGTCTGGGACGACGCGCGCCGCGCCGAGGTGCGCGCGGCGTTCAAGGCGAGCGGCCTGCCCTACGCCGAGGCGGCGCTCGCCACCGTCGAGCGCGCGTTCGACGACTACCGCCGCGCCTGGGTGGCGATGCACGTCGACGCCTGCGAGGCGACGCGCGTGCGCGGCGAGCAGTCGCAGGAGCTGCTCGATCTGCGCATGAGCTGTCTCGACGATCGGCGCACCGCCATGAAGACGCTCGGCGAGCTGTTCGCGTCGGCCGATCCGGCGCTGGTCGGGCGCGCCTCCGAGGCCGCGCAGTCGCTGCCGGCGCTGTCGACCTGCGCCGACGCCGCGGCGCTGCGCGCGCCGATCCCGCCACCGCGCGATCCGGCCGCCGCCCATCGCGTCGACGAGATCCGCGCGCAGCTGGCCCGCGCCAACGCGCTCGAGCTGGCCGCGAAGTACGACGAAGGGCTGCGCCTCGGGCGCAGCGCGCTCGCCGAGGCGCAGAAGCTGAAGTACCCGCCCATCGAAGCCGAGGCCGACCTCCGCATCGGGCACCTCGTGGGCCTCAAGGGCGACTTCGCCGAGTCGGCGCGCATCCTCGAGCGCGCCTACCTGGCGGCGCTCGCCGGACGTCACGAGGAGGCGGCGGCGCGCGCGGCGACCGACCTCATCATCGCCGCCGGTACGCGCCAGGCCAAGTACGCCGAGGGCGATCGCTGGGCCGACGTCGCCGAGGCGCTCGCCGGCCAGCTGTCGAAGAAGGACGAGATCCTCGGCGTCCTCTACTCGACGCGCTCGAGCCTGCGCGAGCGCGAAGGCAAGTACGATGACGCGCTCGCCGACGCGGAGCGCGCGCTCGGCATCGAGGAGCGCCTGTTCGGGACCGAGCACACCACCGTCGCCGAGACCTACTACCACCTCGGCAGCGTCCACTACTTCAAGGCCGAATATCCCCAGGCGCTCGACGCCTATCGTCGCTGCCTCCAGATCGAAGAGAAGCTGGCCGGGCCGGAGAACCCGGTGCTCATCGCCGCGCGCGTGGGCATGGCCGACGTCTACGGCGACTCCGGCGATCACGAGCGCGCGCTCGCGGGCTATCAGAGCGCGCTGGCGCTGCTGGTCAAGGCGCGCCCGCACGATCCCGACCTTCCGATGATCCGCAACAACATGGGCGGCGAGCTGCAGCAGCTCGATCGGCCCCGGGAAGCGATCGTGCAGTACCGCATGGCGCTCGACGACTGGCGCACGCGCATCGGGCCGGGCAAGGAGACCGTGACCGCGCTGTCGAACATCGGCGAGGCCGACCTGGCGCTCGGCGAGGCCAAAGAGGCGCTGCGCGATTTTCACGAGGGGCTCACCATGTGCGAGTCGGCGCTCGGCGCGGCGCACCCGTTGTGCGCACGGCTGACCGGCTGGGTCGGCGAGTCGCTGCGCCAGCTCGGCAAGCTCGGCGAGGCGCGCGAGACTTTCTTGCGCGCCGTCGCCGGCGACGAGAAGGCGCTCGGTCAGAAGCACCCGCAGCTGGTGCAACCGCTCTATGGCCTCGGGCGTGTGGCGCTTGCGCGCGGCGCACCGGCGGAGGCGCGGGCGCCGCTCGAGCGCGCGCTCGCGATTCTCGGCAACGAGCCGGGCGAAGGGCTGAGCGCGCCCGACGTGCGCTTCGCCCTCGCACAGGCCGAGTGGGCCGCCGGCTCGCGCGCGCGCGCGGTGCAGCTCGCGACGCAGGCGCGCGAGGCCTACGGCGTCGCCGGCACGCCCGGCAAGCACGCCTTCGCCGAGGCGAGCGCGTGGCTCGCCAAGCACCGCTGAGCGGTGTTACGATCGGGCGCGTGATGCTCCTCTGCCCGCGCTGCCGGCACGCCTACCGCGGCTCCCAGCGCGTCTGCCCGCGCGACGAGGCGGTGCTGGTGGCGCCGGCGACGGTCGATTCGCGCATCGGCACGGTCATCGGCAACCACAAGCTCGTCGACATGCTCGGCACCGGCGGGATGGGCGCGGTTTATCTCGGCGAGCACATCTACATCGGCACGCGCGCCGCCATCAAGATCCTGCACGAGCAGCACGCGGCGGAGTCGGACGCGGTCACGCGGCTTCTGCAGGAGGCGCGCGCGGCGGCGGCGATCGGGCACGGCAACATCGTCGCGGTGAGCGACTTCGGCGAGACCCACGACGGCCTCGCGTACATCGTCATGGAGTACGTCGAAGGGCGGCCGCTCGACGCGCTGCTCGAAGAGTCGGCGCCGCTGCCGCTGTTTCGCGCCATCAACATCGTGAACCAGATCGGCTCGGCGCTCGGCGCCGCGCACCAAAAAGGCATCGTGCACCGCGATCTAAAGCCGGAGAACGTGATGCTCGTCGAGTGCCAGGGGCGGCGGCAGGTGGTGCGCCACGGCGAGGTGGCGATGGAGACGAGCTTCGACTACGTGAAGCTCCTCGACTTCGGCGTCGCCAAGATGCTCGAGCCCGATCTGTCGCGGCGCACGATGTCGGGCATGGTCATCGGCACGCCGCAGTACATGGCGCCGGAGACGGCGCGCGCCAACAAGGACGTCGATCATCGCATCGACGTCTACGCGCTCGGCGTCATGTTCTACGAGATGCTCACGGCCAGGCTGCCGTTCGACGCGTCGACGCCGATGGACATGATGATCGCCCACTGCTCGAGCCCCGTGCCGCCCGTGCGCGAGCGCAACCCGCGCGCCGAGGTCACGCCGGCGGCGGAGGCGCTGATCCAGCGCGCGCTGGCCAAGGATCCGCGCGATCGACAGCAGGACATGCCCGAGCTCCTCGCCGAGCTGCAGGGCTGCTACGGCGAGGAGAACTTCCTGCGCAACGTCGAGCGTCAGGCGACGCCGGCCGAGCGTCAGCCGCGGCCGCGCAGCCTGACCGAGGATCTGAAGGAGCTCTTCGCCGGCGGCGGCAACGAGATCCTCGAGCGCGCGTTCGCCGAGGACGACAAGAAGAAGCTCTAGTGCCCGCGGAAGAAGAAGAGCCAGAGCAGGAACACGAGCCCCAGCGGCAAGCCCATGAACCACAGCAGGATGGGGACGGCGACGCGGCCCTTCTCGGGCTTCTGGATCGACAGATTGGTCATGACCAACGTTTCAGCAAACCGCGCGCCACGTGACGATCGTCAGGCGACGCGGCGCTCGTAGAACTGGCTCGCCCAGCGTCGATACGCGAGGATCGGCCCGTCGCCGGGGACGAGCACCGGACGCGGGCGGTAGGTCTTGTGCTGCCAGATCTTCAAGTCTTGCTTGAAGTCTGCGAGCGCGGCCTCGTGAAACAGCTGGGCGACCATGTTGGTGAAGGCGTCGTCGGGCATGCGGCGCACGTTGGACATGAAGAAGACGCGCACCTGGTCGCCCTCGATGGGCGTGGCGCAGACGCGGATGCGGCCGTCGACGTTGGCGGCGGCGACGTGGCTGTCGATGACGAGGTAGCCGAGGCCGTAGAGGTGGAACTCGATCTCGAGATCGATCCAATCGACGGGCGCGCCGAGCGCGGCGCCCGACGCGGAAAAGCCGATGCGCGTGGCGGCGAGCGGGCCGTCGCCGTGCCAGTCGCGCAGGTAGCGATGGTTGCGCGCGCCGTGGAGAAAGCCGAAGTGCGCGATGTCGGCGGTGTTCTCCATCAACTCTTGCGGGTGGGTGCGGATCACGAAGTCCATCTCGCGGCGCGTGGTGTAATCGTCGCCTTCGAACGCGGGCAGGTCGAACGCGGGGGCGTCGCCGTCGGC
Source organism: Polyangia bacterium (assembly GCA_035607415.1). Taxonomy (GTDB): domain Bacteria; phylum Myxococcota_A; class Polyangia; order Palsa-1104; family Palsa-1104; genus JAQBQH01. The sequence goes on along the minus strand of DATNAQ010000049.1, from coordinate 65,229 downwards.
GTCGTGCCACAAGAACACGAGACCGCCGCGCTCGACGAGCGGCCAGGCGCGGACGCCGACGTTCGGCAGCCGCGGGCTGTAGGGGATCTCGACGCAGCGGCCGTCGGGGGCGAAGCGCCAGCCGTGGAACGGGCAGCGCAGCGTGTCGCCGATGACGCAGCCGCCTTCGCCGAGATGGGCGCCGAGGTGCGGGCAATAGGCGTCGAGCGCGTGCGCACCGCCGTCGGCGTCGCGGTAGAGGACGAGGTCGTGATCGAAGTAGCGAAACGAGCGCGGCTCGCCGACGGGAAGCTCGTGCGAGCGGGCGGCGACGAACCAGCCGTAGGGCAGACGCGGGAAGGGAAAGAGGGCGCTCATCTCACGATCATACTCGCCGCGGTTGCGAGCGCCACACGTCAGTGTGCGAGATCGACCGGGCCGGCGTCGTGCGGATGGCCGGCGTCGCCGTGGCCGCCGTGGCCGGCGTCGAGCGGGCCGGCGTCGATCGGGCCGGCATCGATCGGGCCGGCGTCGACGGGCCAGAAGCCGTCGGGCCACACGCCGCCATCCCAGACGGGAGCGCCGGCGTCCCACGGGCCTTGCGCGAGATCGACCCCGCCGCCGTTGTCGCAGCCGCCGCCGTCGCCGCCGTGACCGAGATCGACGCCGCCGCCCGACCCGCCGTCGTGTGTGAGGCCGGTGGTCTCGGCGCCGGGCACGCCGTTGACGGTGCAGCCGAGCGGCGCGAGCAGGAGTGCGAGCAGCGTGGCACGAAGCATTCGTTCACCTCCGTTGCGCACAATGGGCGCAACGGTGGCGAAGCTTCACTGTGCGAGATCGACGGGCACGGTGGCGTCGGTGCCGAGGTCGACGATGCCGAGGTCGAAGCCGTCGGGCGGCACGGCCTGGGCAATATCGAACGAGGGAAAGATGGAGATGTCGATGCCGGGCGCCATGTCGGTGGAAAAGGAGCCGTCCAGCGAGCCGAGCAAGACCGTGGAGCCGCAACCGGCGAGGGCGGCCAGGGCGAGGACGATGATCGCGGCTGCCTTCATGGCGACAGCGCGCGGCGGGCGAGCGCGGACCAGCGGCCGTCGGGGTAGCGCGCGAGGTAGCGCGTGGCGAAGCCGGCGGCGCGCGGGGCGTCGCGGCCGATGGTGGCCTCGAGGGCGAGCGCGAGCGCGTCTTCGGCCGCGACCCCGTCCGGGTAGCGATCGAGGTAGCGCGCGAGGAGGATCGCGGCGCGGGCGGGATCGTGCTGGTGACGAAGCGCGCGCACGGCGTCGGCGACGAGGCGCGCCTGGTCGCTCTCGGGATCGGTGGCCGCCGGCGCCGGCAGCGCCCGATGCGGCGGCGTGACGGCGGCCGTGGCGACGCGGGCCGGCGGCGCGGGCGCCGTCGGTCGTGCGACGGCGGGCGCCGGCGCAATCCGCGGCGTCGAGGCGATCGGCGCAGTCGCCACGATCGCGGGCGCCGGGGCCGTCGCGGGCGCCGGGGCCGTCGCGGGCTCCGGGGCCGTCGCTGGCGTCGGCGCCGCCGGGGCCGTCGCGGACGCCGGGGCGATCACCGGCGCCGGGGCCGTCGGTGGCGTCGGGGCCGCCGGCGCGATCGCGGACGTCGGCGACGCCGGAGCCGTCGACCGATGGCCGTGCGTACGCTGGCGCTCGCGCTCGTGCTTGGCCACGCGCGCCTCCTGCAGCTTGGCGCGAATCGTCTGCGCCACGCGCCCGATCATCGCGCTCGCGGCAGCCACGCTGAAGACCAGCAGCACCACCGCCAGCGCGCGCAGCCATCCCGCACCGACGGGCGCGCCGCGCCGCCGCCGCATCCGCGCGCGCACGCGCTGCCGCCGCGCCGTATCGTCGGGCAGCGGCGCGCGCGATGACAAGAGGCGCCCCGCCTCGGCGAGCACCGGATCCGCCGCGCCCCGCTCGTCTCGCAAGCGCTTCATCGGCGTCCCTCCTCGTCCTTCAGCTCGGCGACGCGCTCCAGGAACTCCTTGCGCGCATGGTGCAGGCGCGTCCACACCGTCGCCACCGGCACCGCCAGCAACTGGGCGATCTCCTCGCCCGAGTAGCCTTCGATCTCGTACAGCGAAAAGGCCACGCGCCGCTTCTCGCTCATGCGCGCCAGGATCCCGTCGAGGAGGCGCTGCGCCTCACGCCGCTCGAGCGCCTCGGCCGGCCCCTCGGCCCCCGACGACAGCACGTCGAAGTCGATGCGCGAGCCGCGCGTCCACAGCCGCCGGAACCAGGCGCGCCGGCGATGGTCGCTCGCCGTGCGCGCGGCGATGCGATAGAGCCACGGCGTCAGCCGATCCCCCTCGAAGCCGGCGAGCTTGCGCCGCACCACCACGAACACCTCCTGCCCGACGTCCTCGAGATCGGCGTCGGGAATGCCGAGCGCGCGCAGCCAGCGCAGGCAGGGATCGAACCACGCCTCGTAGACGCGCGAGAAGTCGAGCGGCGCGCGCGCGCTCGCGACGTCGCCGGCGGCGGCGGGCAGATCCACATCTGCATATGGGCGCTGGCTCGCCAAAGCTTCAGTCTCTCACAGCCGCGCCACCAGGCCGAGGCCGCCGCCGAGCCAAAGCCGCGGAGTCGTGGCGATTACGCCGGCGCCGTTGACGAAGAGCGTGTAGGGCGCGAGCGACACGACCATCTGCAGCCCGGCCACGATGCCGACGCGCTGGTTGATCCACACCCGCAAAAAAGGCGCGATGCGCGCGCCCACGTCGAGGCGCGACTCCTGGGTGGCCGAAACGAGCGACGGCGCCGAGAAGCGCAGCACCGCCAGCGCCAGGCCGGCGTCGATGCCCGGCTCGACGCGCCCGAGCGGCAGCAGCAGGCGGAGCCCGAGGTCGAACGGCACGCGCACGATGCCGACGTCGATCGCATCCGAGGTCGCCGTCGCCGGCGCCAGGCCCGCCACGCCGAGGGTGCCGGCGAGGTAGCGCCCGCCGAGCGTCAGGCGCAGGGCGGCGCCGCCGGTGACTTCGGAGGCCGCGCTGTCGAGCGCGGGCGCGCCGTCGACGAGACCGACCAGCTCGAGATCGATGCGCGAGAGCGCCCGGCCCGTCGCCGGCGCCCGCCGGGTCACCACGCCGGTCGGCTGCGTGCGCACCTCCGGCTGCGCGCGCACCGGCACCGTCGCGGCCGCGGCTGGCGTCGGGGCAGGCGCTGGCGTCGTGTTCGCGGGCGTCGTGTTCGCAGGTGGAACCGTCGCCCGAGGTGGAACCGGCGCCACCGGCTTTGGCGCCGTGGCCGCCGCGCCGGGCGGCGACGGGCTCGTCGTTTCGCGCGTCGCCTCTGGCGTCGGCTCGTCGGGCGTCTCGCGCGTCGCCTCCGGCCCGTCGCTGTCGCCGGCCTCGTCGGGAGGCGTCGCCGGCGGAGCGATCAACAAGGTCGCCGCCAGTGCCGCCGCCGTCGCCCGCTCGCTACAGCGCCGCTCGGCGTCCGCGAGCCGCCGCACGCCTCCGGCCGCGCGCACCTCGTAGCCCGCGCCCCCGTCGACGACCTCGACGCGCACCCCGTCGCCGCCGACCGCAGCGCGCAGCGCCGGATGCAGCCGCTCCAGCGCCCGCGCCACCGCCGCCGCCGTCGGACAGCCGCCCTGCCCCGTCACTGCCACGCGCGCCGGCATGTCCGCCCGCGCCGCTGCCGACGCCGTTCCGAGCGCGATCGCCATGGCGATGGCCACACCACGCCGCATCTCTCGCGATTACCGCGCGGCGGCGACCAGCGCAAGCGCCTGCGTCACACCCGGCGCCGCCCCACCAGCGCCTCCAGGATCGGCGCCACCGTCTCGAGGTACCACTCGACCGGCCGCTCTCGCGCCACCAGCCGCCGCGCCAGCTCGACGTAGAAGCCCACGCGCACCTTCCGCGACGCCGCCGACACCTGCGCCGCCAGCGGCCGCTCCCCGAGCACCTCGTACCACCACGCCACCTCCATCCCGAAGATGCGATTTCCGCCCGCCTTGGCCACGGCGCGCCAGAACTGCTCCTCGAGCTCTTCCACGGTCGCGTGGCGCTGCTCGCCCGTCGCGTACGCATCGACGAGCCGCGCGATCCGCTTGAGCGACTCGTCGCTCGCCCGCCGCGACGCCACGCTCACCATCGACAAGCCCTGCAGGTACTGCTTCTCGATCATGTCGTTGCGATCGACGAGCGACGACTCCCCCGGCGCCAGCTTGTAGAACAGCGCCAGCACGCGCAGGTCGGTCGCCGCCTCGGGATCGAGCACCGTCGTCGCCCCGCCCTGACGCACGCGCACCAGCCCGAGATCGGCCAGCTTGTGCACCGCCTGGCGCACGATGATGCGCGACACGTCGAACCGCTCGGCGAACACCCGCTCCGGTGGGAGCGCCGCGTTGGCTGGCAGATCGCCGCGCAGGATCGCGCCCGCGAGGTGCTCGAAGACCGCGTCGCCGCTGTGGCCGGCCATGATTCCACCATACTTGGTTATCATGTTTCGTCAAATTCTCAGACGGACGTGTCATCGTAAGATACGTGTTGACACTTCTTGGTTACCAAGTTATCGATCGCGGCATGCGTGCCTGGATCGTCGTCTTCGCCCTCGCGCTCGGCGGCTGCGCCGGTCGCGCCGCGGTCGCCACCGACGGCGGCACGCCCGCCCACGCCATCACGGACGACGGCCAGGGCCACTACACGATCACCCTCGATCGCTTCACCGTCGCCCCCGGCGCCGAGCGCTACGCCTGCCAGGACTTCGCCAATCCCTTCGGCGGCAGCGACGCCGCCATCCACGCCTTCGCCTCGCACATGACGCCGGGCTCGCACCACCTGCTCGTTTTCTATCGGCCCGGCGCCGCCGACGACGCGCTCGCCGACTGCAGCGGCACCGAGTTCGCGCCCGGCCCCTACGGCTCGCAGCGCCCCGACGACGCGCTCAGCTTCCCCGACGGCGTCGCCGCCGTGGTCGCGCCCTCGGACGGCTTCCGCGTCCAGGCGCACTACCTCAACGCCACCGCCGCGCCGCTCGACGTCACCGTCACCATCACCCTGACGCGCATCGACAGCGCCGCCGTCACCGATCGCGCCGCCGTGCTCTTCTTCTCCAACGGCAGCATCGACGTCCCGCCCGGCGCCACGGGTGCCGTCGCGTCGAAGACGTGCACCCTGCCCTTCGCCGTGAACCTCGTGCAGGCCTCCGGCCACATGCACCAGCACGGCCGCGACTTCACCGCCACCGCCGCCGGCACGACGATCTTCACGTCGAGCGTCTACAGCGACGTCACGCCCGCGCTCTTCTCGCCGCCGTTGCCGCTGCCCGCCGGCACCGCCATCACCTTCGCCTGCACCTACGACAACGCCGGCGGCACCACGCCGCTCGTCTTCGGCGACTCCGCGGTCACCGACGAGATGTGCATCTTTTCGGCGCAGTTCTACCCGGCGCCGTTCGGCGGATGGACTTGCCTATAAGGAGGCGCTCATGCACCGCATCGCGTTCGTGCTTCTCGTCGTGGCCGGCTGTAGCTCCGATCCCGCGCAACCCTACATGGGCACGTGGTCGTTCGCCTCGGGCGCCGACAACGTGAGCTGCCCGAACGGCACCACCTCGACCGAGCTGCAAGGCAACATGACCATCAAGCACGCCACCGACGGCGGCCTCGTCGTCCTCGATCCCGAGGGCTGCAACTTCAACTACGCCTTCGACGGCGGCAGCGCGTCGGCGACCATGCAGTCGTGCAGCTTCCCCGTGCCCGAGCTCGGCCAGGGCGTCACCGCCGCCGTGCGCTACGACCGCATCACGCTCGACACCAGCGACGGCAAGACGATGAACGACACGTTCTCGGGGACGGTGACCTACAGCTCGTCGCAGGGCAATCTCGACTGCATCTTCAGCGGCACCGCGACGCTGAACAAGATCTCGAGCGACTAGAACGCATCTGATGCGTTCTAGCCGATGGGCGACACCTTCGAGTTCACGCCGGCGCCCGAGAAGGTGATGGGCATGCCGCTCTGCGGATCGCTGAAGGTGTTGAACAGCGTGCCGACGCCGGTCTTGGGATCGATGGTGATGACGTCGCCCGAGCCGTCGTGCGTGAAGCCGAAGACCATGCCGCCCGCGTAGGCGACGCCGAACAGCTTGGGGAAGCCGGTCGCGCCGAGCATCGTCTGCATCGTGCCGGTCGCGGGATCGATCTTCACGAGCACGTTGTTGATCGACGTCCCCGTCGACGACGAGTCGTTCATGTTGTACGCCGTGCCGTAGATGCTGCCGTCGCCGATGCCGACGATGTCGCCGGCGATCGCCATGTTGCCGCCGAGCGTGCCGATCTGCGTGACCGCGATCGGGCTCTTGGAGACGTCGATCTCGCAGAAGCCGCCCTTCTGATAGTCGGCCGAGTAGAGCTTGCCGTCGTCGGTGGTGGTGAGCGCGACGTTGTCGGTGCCGCAGTCGCCGACGCTGCCGATGCTGGTGACGTGCCCGTCGTTGGGATCGGCGGTGTAGAGCGTGGTCTTGGAGATGACGTAGATGACGTTGGTGTCGGGCGCGACCGCGAGATCCTGGATGACGTCCTTGTTGGGCGCGTTGAACGGCCCGATGGTCACGATCGACTTGGTGGCGAGGTCGAGGCTGTAGAGCACGGTGTTGGAGTGCGCGTAGACGGTGTACGAGTCGCCGCCGCCCGAGCCGCCCCCACCGCCGCCGCCGACTCCGCCGCCGCCGGCCGAGCCGCCGCCGCCGCCGGCGCCACCGCCGCCGGCACCACCGCCGCCGCCGTTGCCCATGCCGTGCATGATGTTGACGCCGCAACCGCCGACGGCGAGCGCAGAAACCAAGATCAAAGCCAGGCGAATCATGGTGCCTCCCCTGTGATGTGATTGCCGACGGGCGGCCGATCCCTTCACGGAATCGACAGTGCGCACGATAGTCCGCATCCTTAGTTTGAAGGCCCGGGCGGCCACGTGACATGCACGTTACGAATGATGCGCATCAGCTGCTTCGTCGTGCTCCTGGCCGCCGCCGCTGGCTGCGGTGACAAGACGTCCGGCGCCACCAACTACCTGTGCCGCGCGTGCACCACCGACGCCGACTGCGCGGGCAACCCCTGCTTCGCCGACGCCTCGGGCAACACCTACTGCGGCGCGCCCTGCGCGGCCTGCCCCGAGGGCTTCGACTGCCAGAACCTCGCCGGCACCGACGGCGTCGTGCGCCAGACCTGCTTCCCGCAGAACGAGACCTGCGCCCAGGAGATGCTCGACATGAGCGCGTCGGGCGGCGGAGGCGGCGGTGGTGGGGGCGGCGGAGGCGGCGGCGTTCCCGCGGGCGACATGTCCTTCGTGCCGTGCACGCCACCGACGGGCGGCACCGTCACCACGACGGGCGGCACCGTCGATCGCCTCTACTTCGGCTACACCGGCGATACGCGCGATGCGAGCTCGGGCAACGGCTACACGACCGGCCTTCAGAGCGTCATCAACAACATCTTCACCCGCATGAAGGCCAACGGCGTCGAGTTCGCCCTCGACGGCGGCGATCACATGGAGGCCTCGAGCGCCGGCCAGGCGACCTCGTGCATGGCCGACTACGCGACGGCGGCGGCGCTCCTCGGCAAGCCCGTCTTCATGACCATGGGCAACCACGAGTGCGAGACCGCGTTCGACGCGCAGGACTGCGGCTACGCCAACGCCGGCACGCAGGACTTCAAGATGTCGGCGTTCCTGAGCTCGCTCAAGTCCGTCTCGGGCCAGACGCTGCCCTACTACCGTGTCGACATCATGACCCAGTCGGGCAAGGCGGTGTTCCTCTCGGTCGCCGACGACGCGTGGAACCAGGCGCAGTCCGACTGGCTCAACGCGCAGCTCACCGACGCCGATGCCAACGCCAAGTACACGTTCGTCTCCAAGCACCACCCGAACGGCAACACCGACCAGCCGGCGTTTCAGCAGATCTACAACACGGTTGCGGCCCACAAGCTCACGTTGTTCTTGAACGGCCATTCGCACGAGTACAAGCACTCGAAGTCGACCCCGCGCGTGGTCGTGATGGGCCTCGGCGGCGCGCCGTACGACAACCCGAGCCAGCAGTATTGGGGCTATCTGACGGTCATGCAGTGCCCCAACGACAACATCAACGTCGTGCTCTACGACCAGTCGACGGGCAACGTGCAGGACGAGTGGACCGTCCCGCCGCAGTAAATCGGTTGCAACTGGTCCGACCACTGGCGATACTGCGTCGGACATGAAGAGCCGTACATGGCTATGCCTCGCGCTCGCCTGGGCGGGCTGCGCAGGCGGGGGACACGCCGGCGCCGGAGCGTTCGGCGCCATCGACGACGCGCTCGCGGTCTGCGCCGCCGGCGACGTGGTCCACGGCATCGACGTCTCGCACTACGACGGCACCATCGACTGGGCCCAGGTCAAGGCGTCGGGGATCGACTTCGCCTTCATGAAGGCGTCGGAGGGGCTCACCTTCGTCGATCCGATGTTCGCGGCCAACTGGAAGGCGGCCGGCGACGCGGGCCTGATCCGCGGCGGGTACCACTTCTTTCGGCCCGAGGACGATCCGGTGATGCAGGCCGACTTCTTCGTGGCCACCGCCGGGATGCCGCAGCCGGGCGATCTGCCGCTCACCATCGATCTCGAGGTCACCGACAGCGTCACCGACGTGGCCACGCCGCTGTCGCAGTTCCTGGCGCGCGTGCAGGAGCAGACGGGCCTCGTGCCGATCGTCTACACGTCGGCGCGCTTTTGGACCGAGATGAACGGGCCGGCGACGGGCTACGATCAATATCCGCTGTGGGACGCGCAGTGGACGACGGCGTGCCCGAACATGCCCGAGCCGTGGCCGGTGTGGGCCTTCTGGCAGAACGCGTCGACCGGCACGGTGCCGGGCATCAGCGGCATGGCCAACGTGGACCTCGATCAGTTCAACGGCTCGCTCGCCGCGCTGCAGGCGTTCGTCGGCGCCGGTGGCGCGGTCGACGGCGGCAGCGACGACGGCGGCGCCGACGGCGGTTCGGTCACCGTCGGCGACGACATGGGCCCGACGATCGCGCCGCATCACAAGGGCTGCACCATGGGCGGCGCCGATGACGCGCGCCAGGACGCGGGCCTCGCCGTGTTGTGCGCGATGTTCGTCGCTGCGCTCGCGCTCGGCCGGCGCGTCGAGCTTTTTTCGTAACAATTCGCTGCGACAATTTTCCGCGGGCTCGTCAGCGCTGGTGAAGGAGAGCCCTCACCATGCCCAAGTCCCGTCCCCTCGTTCCGTTCCTGCTCTGCGCCTTCGCCGGCGGCTGCGCCGGCGCCGTCGATGACCCGCCCGCCGCCGACATTCCGACGGGCGAAGTCACCGGCGCGCTCGATCTGTCGGGCTACAAGAACGCCGGCCAGGTCATCTGCGACCTCATGAACAGCCTGCCCGGCGGCAACATCGCCGGCGTCGGCATCGACAAGCCGACCTGCTCGTTCACCAACTACGACAACTTCTATTACCTCGGCTCCTACTATCGCCCGCTGACGCTGCCCGGGCAGCCGGCGCCGCCGCCGCCGTCGCAGCGCGCGCCTGCGATGGCCGATGCGCTCTTCTGCGCGCTCAAGGATTCGGCCGGCGCACTCGCCGACGGCACCTTCGGCACGCCGGTCGGCCGCTTCGGCATCAAGTCGCGCATCGACGTGCCGAAATTCGACGCCGCCGCCAGGCAGGTGGTCGGGCAGCGCATCGGCACGCTCTATCTCTTCGGCGTCGGCATGGACATCGAGGATCAGGACTACGTCGTCCGCTTCCCGACGGAGCGCACGACCTCGACGGGCCCGATCCTCGTGCTGCCGCACACCGGCTATTACATGGATCTGCAGAGCGCGGCCACGACGTGGCGCCTCGGCGGCTCGGGCACGATTGGCCTCTTCAACCTCACGCTCAACTTCGGGCAGTCGGGCTACTTCGGCGCCATGAACAACGACGCCTTCTCGGCGACGCCGCAGACGCCCGACAACCACTACGACGATCAGCTGTCGTGGAGCCACTGGGTCTCGACGTGCAGCTCGTGCCGCGCCGCCGGCAGCGTCTTCTGCGACTGCCCGACGGCGTCAGACACCGCGGCGCACAACCAGTTCGCCTCGTGGTCGGACGCGCAGTGGCGCAACCTCGGCGACGGCACGCTGCCCTACTGGGGCGCGAGCGGCGGCGTCGCCGGCAACTTCGTGTACCGCGACTCGTCGAAGAACTGGACCATGCTCGGCCGCTCGAGCGGCAGCGGCATCGGCGCCGGGCAGCCCGACGGCGAGCCGTCGTGGGACGTGCTCAAAAACCCGTCGACGAGCCTCGACTTCACGTTCGCGCTCGACTACGAGATCATCAGCCTCTCGCTCAGGCTCGGCGTCGACTTCAAGAGCGGCATGGACCTGACGCAGTCGAGCCACTACGAGAACGAGTTCAAGGATCACTACGCCGACGTCGCCACGTCGCTCGACGCGCAGTCGGGCGCGACCCTCGACGTGCGCCTGGTGATCCGCAATCCGTTCCCCTTCGGGCCCGACTACCTCGTCGACGAGACCTTCAACGTGCTCAGGCCCACGACCAACAACGCCAACGGCCACGTGACCGCGGCGAGCATCGCGTACGACTTCACCAACGGCTTTCCGTACTCGACCTACTCGACGGCGGCGACCGGCCGGCAGGCGAACGCGCAGGCGGCGCACGACGCGTGCGTGGCGGTGCCGGCGCGCAACAACCCGCCGACGACGCCGGGCAGCCCCGAGGCGCTCGCGCAGGCGGCGGCGAACGCGGCGCAGGGCCAGATGTGGCCGTGTCACGTCAAGATGTGCAACCCGACCGGCAACACGCTCGGAGGCACGCTGCAGACCTGCGAGTGGAACAAGACGACCAAGAAGCTCGACTGCGTGCAGACCACCCAGCCCTGCGGCGTGTGCACGGCGGGCTCGGCCGATCTCTGCCTCGCCGACGGCACCGTGATCCCGGCGACCAGCCACGGCACGAGCCGCGGCCCCTGCGAGATCAAGTAGTCGCGAAATCTTCCGCATCCGCCCCGCCCGGTTCGTTTTTTTGACACTGACCTGCTGATCGTCACCGCCACGCCGCGCCCATTTGTGGAACGCGCCGTGCACGCGTCGGTCCATTTGACCCGTGACGCCTCTGCCGCCCATAGTTGATGCAACGATGACCGGCGCGCGGCGACGGCGGCTGCAATGGAAGTTCGGCGTGCTGTCGGCGATGACGGCGCTCGGGCTCCTCGCTTTCGCCGGCATCGCGCTGCGCTCGGTCGCGGTCAGCCACCGGTCGACCACCGATGCGGCGCGCGCCGATCTGGCGGCGCTCGAGGACGCCTCGAACCTGCAAAGCCTCCTGTATCAGAAGGGGTTCGTGTCGGAGTACTTCCTGACCGGCGATCGGCAGTGGCTCGACGAGCTCGGGCGCACGCGCGCCGACTTCGACCGCTGGGTCACGACGGTCACGCGCTCGGCCTCGGGCGCCGGCGACAGCGCGCGCGTGACCGGCGAGCTCGTCGCCGAATATGGGCGCTACGACGCCGACCGCGCGCGCGCCATCTCCGAGTACGACCGCGGGCTCAAGGACGTGGCGGTGGCGACGCTGGTGGCGTCGTCGAGCCGGGTGCCGCGGCTGCGCGAGCTGGCGCTCGAGCTGATCCGCGATCGGCGCGCCGAGGTCACCGAGCGCCTGCAGCAGGCCGATCGCGTGTGGGAGCATGCGCTGGTGGCGCTGGCCATCGCGGTGGTGCTGGCCATCTTCGGCGCGCTCTTCGGCGGCTACCTGCTCGCGCGCAGCGTGGCGCGGCCGCTCTACGACCTCGTGCTGCGCGCGGAGTCGGCGGCCGGCGGCGCGCGCGTCGAGGTCACCGCCGACGACGAGATCGGCGCGCTCTCCGAGCACGTGACGCGGCTGGCGCGCACCATCGAGACCTCGTCGGCGGCGATCGCCGAGCAGCGCACGCGCCTGGTGCAGGCGGAGAAGATGTCGGCGCTCGGCGAGATGGCCACCGGCGTGGCGCACGAGCTCTTGAACCCGCTCACCGGCGTCAAGACGGCCTTGCAGCTGCTCGGGCGCACCAATCCGACGCCGGAGGTGCGCGACACCATCACCGCCGTCGACGTCGAGGTCAAGCGCGTCGAGGAGATGGCGCGGCGCCTCATGAGCTTCGCGCGGCCGGCGCGGCCCGAGACGCAGCGCGTGGCGCTCGACGAGATCCTGCCGCGCGTGATGCAGGCGACGGCGCCGCACGAGGCGCGCGGCGTGCGCGTGGTGCCGGCGCTCAACGGGCTGCGCCACGTGACCGCCGATCCGGACCTGTTGACGCAGGTGCTGATCAACCTCGTGGTCAACGCCTGCCAGGCGACGCCCGACGGGCAGCCGGTCGAGATCCACGCCCACGGCGAGCGCGGCTTCTCCATCGTCGAGGTGGTCGATCACGGCAAGGGCCTCTCGCCCGACGTCGCGGCGCGGCTGTTCGCCCCCTTCGTCACCGACAAGCGCGACGGGCATGGCCTCGGCCTGGCGATCTCGCAGAACATCGCGCTCGCGCACGGCGGGCGCATCGAGGCCAAGCCCAACGCGCCGGCGGCGGGCATGACGTTTTCGTTGTGGCTGCCCGAGGGCAACGCGTGAAGGCGCACGTCCTCGTCGTCGACGACGAGCGCCTGATCCGCACCTCGCTCGAGCGGGCGCTGGCCGGGCTCGGCCACGAGACCGAGGCCGCCGACTCGCTGGCCGCGGCGACGGGGGCGTTGACGCGCACGCGCTTCGACCTGGTGGTGCTCGATCTCAAGCTGCCCGACGGCAGCGGGCTCGACGTGGTGCGCCGGCTGGCCGTCGAGGCGCCCGAGACCAAGGTCGTCGTGATCAGCGCCCACGGCACCGTCGACATCGCCGTCGAGGCCATGAAGCTCGGCGCCTTCGACTTCGTGCAGAAGCCGTTCGAGCTCGACGAGCTCCTCGGCACCGCCGGCAACGCGCTGCGCGCCGGCGCGCTCGAGCGGCGCGTCGCCTACCACGACGAGCGCGACCGCTCGCGCTTCGACGCCGACATGATCCCGGGGCGCGCGCCGTCGATGATGGCGCTCGAGCGCGAGCTGGCCATGGTGGCGCCGCAGCCGGTGCCGGTGGTGCTCGTCGTCGGCGAGACCGGCAGCGGCAAGGCGCTCGTGGCGCGCCGGCTGCACTACAACTCGCCGCGCGCGGGTGGGCCGTTCGTCGAGCTCAACGCCGCCGCCATCCCCGACACGCTCGTCGAGTCGGAGCTGTTCGGCCACGAGCGCGGCGCCTTCTCCGACGCCCGCGAGCGCAAGCTCGGCCTCGTCGAGGTCGCCGACGGCGGCACCCTGTTCCTCGACGAGATCGGCGAGCTGCCGGCGCCGGCGCAGGCCAAGCTGCTGTCGTTCCTCGAGTCGTTCTCGTTCCGCCGCGTCGGCGCCACCGCCTCGCGCACCGTCGACGTGCGCCTGGTGGCCGCCACCAACCGCGATCTGGCGCTGGCGGCCAAGGAGGGGCGCTTTCGCCAGGATCTCTACTATCGTCTGGCGGCGATCACGCTGCGCCTGCCGCCCTTGCGTGCGCGTCGCGAGGACATCCGCCCGCTGGCCGCGCACTTCCTCGCCGGCTACGCGCAGCGCTACGGCAAGCAGTTCCGCGAGGTCGGCGACGAGGCGGCGGCGCTGCTCGAGGCCTGGCCGTGGCCGGGCAACGTGCGCGAGCTGAAGTCGATCATCCAGCGTGCGGTGCTCATGAACGACGCACCCACCCTCGAGACGCGCCACCTGCCGGTCGAGCTCGTCGACGCGGCGCTCGATCCCGTCCCCGGCGCGCTCGCCGGCAACCCGGCCCGCATCGCCACGCTCGACGAGATCGACCTGCGCTACATGCGCGCGGTCCTGCGGTTGACCGGCGGCAACAAGGTGCGCGCCGCCGAGCACCTCGGCATCACCCGTCAGACCCTCGCCAAGCGCCTCGGCGAGTCCGACTGACGGACGGTGGTAATCGTCTGAGCAGTCCGCCTGCGACTGTTCGCTTTTCTTGCACACCCTCTGTCCAAGCCCGCGACAACGCGGCCCAATCCTTGGAACGGCGGGTGCAACGGGCGGCGGTACCCTTAAAGGAGGGACCATGCGTACGCTCGCCATCGCTGCGTTGCCGTTCGTCGCGCTCCTCGGATGCGCGCACAAGCAGGAGACCAAGGCCCAAGCAACGCCGCCGGCACCGCCCCCACCCGCCGTCGCCCAGAGCCAACCGGCCGCGCCGACCGGAACCTGCGCGCGCGACCTCGACTGCCCGTCGGGACAGATTTGCATCGACGGCCGTTGCTCCGACATCTCGTCCAACCTGTCCGCGTGTACGTCGGTGCGCGTGCACTTCGCCTTCAACTCGAGCGACATCGACACCGCCGATCGTGACGGGCTCGAGCGCGCCGCGCGCTGCATGAAGGCCGACAGCGCCCTGCACATCGCCGTCGCCGGCAACGCCGACGAGCGCGGCACCGAGGAGTACAACATGGCGCTCGGCGATCGCCGCGCGCACTCGGTGCAGGACTACCTGCGCTCGCTCGGTGCCTCCGAGGCGCAGATGCAGACGGTGAGTTACGGCAAGGAGCGCCCGCTGTGCAGCGACCATGACGAGGCCTGCTGGCAGCAGAACCGTCGTGCCGACCTCGCGGCCAACACCGCGACCGGCAAGGCCAAGAAGCACCACAAGTGAGCCACGCTAGGCGGCTTGCCCTCGGCATCGGTCTCCTTGCGTGCGCCTCCTCCGCCGCCCGGGCCGAGGGCGAGCCGCCGCAGTACTGCATCGGCGAATACGCCGAAGATCTGCAGTCGCTCGCGCCGAAGGTGCGCGAGCTCGAGCATCAGCCCTACTCGTTCTGTGTCCGCAACACCGTCGTCTACGAATGCCTGAGCTACGCCGCCGACGGCAGCGTGCGGCGTACGCGTCGCCAGGCGGTCGCGCACGGCACGGCGTTCGCCTATCGCCAGGAAGCGGCGACGGGCACGACGCTGCTCTTCACCAACGAGCACGTCGCCGAGTGGCCGGCGGTGACCCCCGACGGCAAGACCGCCGACGGCGTGCCGGCCGGCTGCAAGCGCGTCTCGGAGAACCTGCGCATCGTCGACAACGAGCAGGACGACTACGAGGCCGACGATGTCTCGCTCACGCGCATCGTCGCCGATCCGCAGCTCGACGCGGCGGTGCTGCGCGCCAAGGCGACGCTGCCGGTGCTGCCGTGGAAGATCGGCCATTCGGCCGCGCTGCACGAGCGGGATGCCGTCGAAGTGCGCGGCTTTCCGCTCGGCGCCTTCGCCGCCACCAACGTCGGCAAGGTGGTCTCGGCGTTCCAGCACGACGACGAAGGCCAGTGGGATCACGACGACTTCGTGGTCGACGCGCTGTTGTCGAACGGCAACTCGGGATCGCCGGTCCTGGCCGTTTCGTGCAAGACCGGGGAGCTCGAGCTCGTCGGGGTGTATCATGCGGGGTACTTGCAGGGGTCAGCGCTCAACGTCGTCGTCGGGATCGATCAGCTGCGCGACATGATGACCACGCTCAAGCGCACGCCGCGCGCGCATGGCGAGCCCAACGCTACGCTCGACGAGGTATCACGCGCGACGCTGGCGCGGCAGGTGGTGGCGACGCCGTGGAATGAGCCGTTCTACCCGTTCGGACCGTTCACGGCGGCGGTGCGGCCGCGCGGCGACGGGGCGCTCGTGTTCGAGGTGTTCGGGCGCGACTTTCCGTTTCACACGACGCCGCTGTTCGCGTTCGAGGATCTGGCCAAGCCGGCCGCGTTCGGCGACGTCGGGCGCATGTGGTTCGGCGGCCGCGGCGGGATCAAGAGCTACTCGCGCTCGGATCTCGACGCCGACGCGCAGGCCGCGGTGATGCACACGATCGAGGCGCTGCGGCGCGACGGCGTGGCCTTCTTCGCGAACCGCTCCGGCGCGACCACGCCACCGAAGACGCGCGCGGAGTTCGAGAAGGCCGAGCGGGCGGAGCGCTCGCTGTCGCGCACGGTCGCGGGGCGGCGCGAGCTGGCGTCGTCGCTGGCCGACGTGGCCGACCGGCTGGCGCCGCGGCCGCCGGAGCCGACGGTGGCGCTGGGCGAGCTGTTCACGCCGCTGCCGCCGCCGTCGCTGGCGACGCTGCCGCCGGCGCGCTCGTCGCTGCCGCGCTCGCCGCTGCCGCGCTCGCCGCTGCCGGCACCGCACTCCTCGGCGCCACCGCCGACGGCGTCGCCCCCGAAGTGAGGGGCGCGCTCGTCGTCCTCGCGCTGTCGTCGGTCGCCGCCGCGGCGCCGCCGCCCGAGGCCGTCCCATCGCGCTACGCCATCACCCTCGCCCCCGATCTCGCGCATCGCACCTTCTCGGGGCGCGAGTCGATCGACGTCACGCTGGCGGCGCCGACGCGCACCATCGCGCTCGACGCGGTCGGTCTCGCCGTCATCGACGCGCGCGTCGAGGCGGGGGGCGAAACGCTCGCCGCCAGCGTGCGCTACGACGAGCCGGCCGAGAAGCTGGTGCTCGGGCTGCCGCGCGCCGTCGCCGCCGGCCCGGCGCGCATCGTGCTCGCCTGGAAGGCGCCGCTGTCGCGCGATCTCGACGGCTTCTACACGATTGATGCGCGCGGTCGGCGCTGGGCCTTCACGCACTTCGAGCCGACCTCGGCGCGCCGCGCCTTCCCGTCGTTCGATGCGCCCCGCTACAAGGCGCGCTTCATCCTCACCGTCGTCACCGACGCCGGCGACGAGGCGGTCTCGAACACGCCGGTCGACGAGCGCGCGCCGCTCGACGCCACGCACGTGATGACCCGCTTCGCCGAGACCGAGCCGCTGCCGACCTACCTCGTCGCCGTGGCCGTCGGGCGCTTCGCGCGCCTGCACGCCACCGTCGGGCGCACCAGCGTCGCCGTGGTCGCGCCGGCGGCCGATCTGCCGCTCGGCCGCTTCGCGCTCGACACCGTGGCGGCGCTCTTGCCGCGCATGGAGGCGTACTTCGCGCGGCCCTATCCGTTCGCCAAGCTCGATCTGGTCGCCGTGCCGGCGTTCGCGCCGGGCGGGATGGAGAACGCCGCCACCATCTTTTTGCGCGACGATCGCATCCTCGTCGATCCGGCGGTGGCGTCACCGGCGGCGACGCACGCGGTGGCGCGCCTGGTCGCGCACGAGCTGGCGCACCAGTGGCTCGGCGATCTGGTGACCCCGCGCGGGTGGAACGATCTGTGGCTCAACGAAGCGACCGCCACCTACGTCGCGCACGAGCTCGTCGCCGCGTGGCGCCCGGCGTGGCGGCCGTGGGACGAGCTGCAGTCGGCGCTCGGCGGCGCGCTCAGCGACGACGAGCTGCCCACGACCCACGCGGTGCGCCCCGCCGCCGTCGGCGATCGGGCCGCGCGCGTGGCGTTCGACTCGATGGTCTACGACAAAGGCGCCGCGGTGTTGCGGCTCGGCGCCGCCTGGCTCGGCGGCGGCGTCATGCGCGAGGCGCTGCGCCGCTACGTCGACGCGGGCGCGTTCGCCGGCGCCGACGCCGCCGACTTCTGGCGCGCCCTCGACGACGCCGCCGGACGGCAGGTGTCGCCGGTCTTGCGCCCGTGGATCGAGACCGCCGGCCACCCGCTCGTCAGCGTCGACGGCGCCTGCGAGGGCGGCGTGCTGGCGCTGCACGTGCACGAGACGCCGGCGCGCTGGCCGCTCCTCTTATCGCTGCGCACGCCGGCGGGTGGGCGCGTCGCGCTCGTCGCGGACGGCGCCACGCTGCGCATCGACGATGCCGACGGCGACGCGGGCGGCGGCGGCGCACGTGGTCACGGGGCCGGCGGCTGTCCCGCCTGGGTCGACGCCAACGGCGGACGCCTCGGCTTCTACCGCGTCGCCTACGCGGCGCCGCTGGCGCACGCGCTGACCGCCGCCGCGCCGACGCTGGAGCCGGCCGAGCGCGTGGGTCTGCTCTCCGACGCCTGGTTCGACGTGCAGCGCGGGGCTGCGCCGATCACCGACTACCTCGCGCTCGTCGCCCGGCTGCGCGGCGAGCGCGCGCCGGCGGTGCTCGCCGAGCTCGGCGCGCGCCTCGAGTTCCTCGGCAGCGAGCTCGTGCCGGCGGCGCAGCGCCCGGCGTTCGCCCGCTTCGTCGAGGAGCTGCTGGTGCCGGCGTACACCGCGCTCGGCTTCAACGCCCACGACGGCGACGACGACGGCGTGCGCCTCGCCCGCGCGGCGGTGATCGACCTGCTCGGCCGCGTGGCGCGCTCGCCGGAGATCCTCGCCGCCGCGGGGCGCGCGCTCCGTCCCTACCTCGGCGCCGCCGGCGGCGTGCGCGGCAGCGGGCTCAACGGCAGCGGGCTCAACGGCAGCGGGCTCAACGGCGGCGGGCTCAATGGCAGCGGCCTCAACGGCAGCGGCCTCAGCGACGGTGCCATCGCCGACGTCGTCGTCGGCCTGGCCGCCGAGCACGGCGACGAGCGCCTCTTCGACACCTACGTCGGCCGGGTGCGCGGGGCGCGCAGCCCGGCCGAGCGCGCTCGCTTCCTCGACGCGCTCCCCCAGTTTCCCGCGGCGCGCCTGATGCACAAGGCGCTCTCGCTCGCGCTCACCGACGCCGTGCCGGTGGGCGAGCTGCCGCGCCTCGCCGTCGAGATCGCCGCCTCGGGCGAGCGGCGCCGCGCGGTCGAGTGGAGCTTCCTCAAGAGCCACTTCGACACGCTCGACGCTCGCGTGCCGCGCATCGGCTGGCTGGTCGGCGCAGCCCAGCAGTTCTGCGATGACGCCGCCGCGCGCGACGTCGCCCGCTTCCTCGAGCCGCGCTCGCGGCCGGAGACGGTGCGCGCCACGGTCGACCGCATCGTCTCCTGCGCGTCGGTGCGCCGCCACGCCACCGAGGCGCTCGCCGACTGGCTGCGCGTGCGCTACGCCGTAGGATTCCCCGGTCTACTGCATCAGCGACGGAAAAAGCCTCACAGGGAGATCAGAGAGATCAGGGAGAACAGGATTCTGACAGGCGATCCGAAGGCCTAGAAGGCCTACGGTTGGCCATTCCCGTCTTGGGATCTTCTGTAAGAGTCTCGTTCTCCCTGATCTCTCAGATCTCCCTGTGAATCTTTCACGTAGACAACCTGCCAGCGCACACAGCGCACAGCCACAGCTTCGGCGCGGCCGGATCGGAGCTGACGCCGAAGGCCGCCTTCTCGCCACGCCCGACGAGCCGGGCGCACTGGGCGCAGACGACGTCCTTGTTGATCAGCACCTCCTGCCACGCCTCGACGTCGGCGAGCGGATCGCCCGCGCTCGGCGACGGCCGGCGGCCGCGGCCCTTGGCCGATTCGGCGATCTTGAGCGCGTCGCGCCGCACGCTGTGCCCGAGCTGCACCGCCTCGCCGACCACGTTGTCGACGAGATCGAAGGTATCCTCGAGCACGTTGCGGATGAGCTGCGAGACGGTCACGCGGTTCTGTTTCGCCGCCTCGCGCAGCGTCTCCGAGAGCTCGCCCGGCACGCGCGTCTGCACCAGCTGATCTTTTCGATCCCGCTTGGCCATCGGCTTCCGCCCGCGCTTCTTTGTCATATCCGGTATTACAGCAAGCTCGGCACCGGTTTGCCACATCTTCGTCATGCGGCTTCCTCCGCCGGCAGCCGGGCGGCGGGCACCCCTTCGAGGTCGATGACGCCGACGACGTCGAGAAGGCGCATCACCTGGTAGCAGGGGTCGATCTCGAACCAACGCGCGGCGAAGTTGGGATGCGCGCCGCGCTGGTGATGGTTGTTCTGGAACAGCTCGCCCATCGTCACGAAGTCGATCGGCAGCGTGTTGCGGCTGGCGTCGCCGGTGGCGAAGTTGCGGTAGCCGTACTTGTGACCGCACCAGTTGACGATGGCGCCGTGGATCGGGCCCATCAGCCAGTGGATCGGCAAGAGCGCGAACCAGACGACCGACGGCGCGAACGCCAGGTAGAAGATCGCGTAGAGCGCGCCGAAGCCGATACGCATCGTCCAGCGCTGCGACAGCGCGTCGAGCGCCGGCCACTCGGGGGTGCCGCCGCGGAAGCGTCGCTCCGGCTCCGTCCGCCGGTAGGCGTAGGCGTCGTAGCGCTCCTTGGTGTGCCACATCATCGCCGCCACGTTGGCGTGGCGCGCCGGCGCGTGCGGATCGCCTTCGTCGTCGGCGAACGCATGGTGCTCGCGATGCAGGTAGGCATACGCGCGCGGAATCAGGAACGACGGCCCCTGCGCCACGAACGCGAACAGGTAGAAGAACCGGTCCCAGAACCGGCTCATCGTGAACATCCTGTGTGCGCCGTAGCGGTGCAGGAAGAACGTCTGCGCGAAGATCGACAGCACCCAGTGCGCGGCGAGCAAGACGAGGATCGCCGTCATGGCTACGCGTCCTTCATGCGGTCGGCCAGCTTGCGCAGCGCGCCGGCCACCTGCTCCAGCGAGCTCGCCGACGCCTGCACCGACGACTTGCCGACGGCGAGGCCGTAGCGCGCCCAGTCGGCGCCGAGCTTGCCGAGATCGACGGCCAGCTCCTTGGCCGCGTCGAGGGCCGACTTGGCCTCCGCTTCCAGGTTCTCGAGGCTCGATTCCACGTCGTTCGTCGCGTCGCTCATGGTGGAGACTCCTTTGTTGTCATCCATGAGCATCACTTATAATATTTTGTATTACAACGTCAACTCGAAATTAGTAGCCCTCGGCTTTGGCGATGATCTCGTTCATGATTTCGCGCGTCCCGCCGCCGATGGGATAGAGCCGTGCGTCGCGGAACAGCCGCTCGACGACGGTGCCGCGCAGGTAGCCGGCGCCGCCATGGATCTGCACCGCCTGATCGCAGACGAAGCTGCACATGTCGGTCGCCGTGTTCTTGGCCATCGCCGCCAGCGACGGCGGGCGCTCGCCGCGCAGGTAGCGCAGCGCCACCTCGCCGGTGAGCGCGCGCGCCGCCGCCAGCCGCGCGGCCATGTCGGCGAGCTTGTGGCGCGTCACCTGGAAGCCGGCGAGCGGCTTGCCGAACGCGTGGCGCTCGCGCGCGTAGGCGGCCGCCTCGCGATAGGCGAGCTCGGCGACCGCCACGCACTGCCCGGCGATGAACAGCCGCTCCGACACGAAGTTCTGCACGATGGCGGAAAAGCCCTGCCCTTCCTCGCCGAGGCGGTTGGCCACCGGCACGCGGCACTCGGCGAACGACAGCTCGGCGGTGTCCGAGGCCCACCAGCCCATCTTCTCGAGCGCCTTCGACACGGTGAAGCCGGG
Organism: Polyangia bacterium; assembly: GCA_035607415.1. Taxonomy (GTDB): domain Bacteria; phylum Myxococcota_A; class Polyangia; order Palsa-1104; family Palsa-1104; genus JAQBQH01. Next base: position 44,022 of record DATNAQ010000049.1, on the reverse strand, counting down.
CGTGCCGCGCTCGACGACGAGGAGCGACAGCCCGCCGTGGCCGGGGCCGCCGGTGCGCACCGCGACGGTCACGACATCGGCGCGGCATCCGGAGCTGATGAAGGTCTTGGCGCCGTCGACGACGTAGTGATCGCCGTCGCGGCGCGCGCGCGTGGTGATGGCGGCGACGTCGGAGCCGGCGCCCGGCTCGGTGATGGCCAGCGCCGCGATCTTCTCGCCGGCGAGCACCGGCGGCACGAAGCGGCGCTGCTGCTCTTCGGTGCCGAGGGCGAGGATCGGCGGCAGCGCGATGCCGTGCGTGCCGAGCCCGACCTTGACGCCCACCGACTTGCCCGCGAGCACCAGCTCCTCGAACGCCACCAGCCCATGGCCGAGGTCGCCGCCGGTGCCGCCGAGCGCCTCGGGATAGCCGACGCCGAGGAGGCCCGCCTCCGCGGCCTGTCGATAAAGGGAACGCGGAAAGCCCTTGGCTTCGTCCCACGCATGCGCGTGCGGGGCAATTTCGTGCTCGGCGAAGCGGCGGATCTGCGCGCGGAGGGCGGCGTGCTCCTCGTTCTCGAATAAATAAGAGGGCATGACGCGAGCCTATCCGCTTTCGAACCGACAGACGATGCGATAAAATGTGAGACCGTGCGTCCTCCGTCGCCGCCACCGCCGCCGCCGTTGAAACCGATCGAGGAAGATCACACGCACATCACCAACCTCGAGCGCTTCGGCGAAGGCGCGGCCACCAACGAGCTGACGCGGCAACAGACGCGCGCCAAGGACGCGCAAACCCAGGCCGGCGACGAGGATCCGTGGGCCGCCGAGCTGGCGGCGCTCAAGCGCAACGCCAAGCAGCTGAGCGAGCGCGACGCCACGCGCGGCGCCCTCCTCTTCGGCGCGGTCTCGGTGCTCGCGTCGACGATGCAGGAGTTCGACGCCGCGCAGGAGGCGCTCGGCGCGGCCAAGCGGCTGTCGCGCGAGCGCTGGATCGCCACCATCCGCCGCCGCCGCGCCTGGCAGGCGCGCGACTTCGACAAGGCGCTCGAGGCGGCGCGCGAAGAGCTCGACCAGGTCGGCGAGCCGCGCGAGCGCGTGGCCCTCCTGACCGAGGTCGCCGCGCTCGAGGTCGTCACCAACGGCAACCGCGCCGCGGCGCTGCACGCGCTCGAGGAGGCGCGCGAGCTCGACCCCGCCTCGGCGACGGTCATCGAGGCGCTCGCCGAGCTGCACATCATCGGGCGTAACTGGGAGGATCTGCTCCAGGTCGTGGTCGCGCTCGCCGACGCCACCGTCGACGTGCAGTACCGCAGCATGATGCGCCACAACGCCGGCGTCATTCAGGACGTGCGGCTCAACCTGCGCGCCGCCGCGCGCGCCTCGTACAAGCTCGCGCTCAGCGACGACCCGCAGAACATCGCCGCCGCGCTGTCGCTCGAGACGCTCTGCCTGCTCGACGAGGATTGGACGGAGCTGGCGCGCACGCTTTTGACCGAGGCGACGCTCATCGGCGATCCGCAGACGGTGCGGCGGCTGTGCGAGCGCGCGGGCGATCTATTGTGGGAGAAGCTGCACGACGCCGAGAGCGCGCTCACCGCCTACCACCAGGCGGCCAAGGCGGCGCCCACCGAGTCGTCGCCGCTGCGTCGCCTGGCGGCGGTGCTCGAGTCGACCGGGCGCTGGCGCGAGCTCATCGACATCCACGAGAAGGAGCTCGGCGTCACCCACGATCCGGTGGCGCGCGCCGATCTGTACTTCCGCATCGCCGAAACGCAGCGCACCAAGCTCGGGCACCTGGACGCGGCCGAGGTGGCCTACGCGGCGGCGCTCGACGTCGACCCGCTGCATCTTCCGACGCTGCAGTCGTTCGACGCCCTCTTCCGCTCCGGCGCGCGCTGGGCCGAGCTGGCGCAGATGCAGCTGCGCGAGGCGGAGAAGATCACCGATCCGAAGCGCCGCGCCGATCACCTCGTCGAGGTCGCCGAGCTCCTCGAGCGGCGCCTCGGCGACCGCCACGAGGCGGTGCGCCTCAACGAGCGCGCCTACGAGCTGGCGCCCGGCCATCGGCTCGCCTTCTTCGCGCTCGACCGGCTCTATCGCCGCGCCGAAAAATGGACCGACCTGGTTCGCCTCTACGAGCAGCAGGCGCCGCACACCACCGATCGCGCGCTGCACCGCTTCTTGCGCCAGGAATCGGCGCGCCTGTGGTCCGAGCGCGTGCCCAACTCCGACAGGGCGGCGGCCGCGTTCGCCGACGTCTGGGGGATCGAGGAGCGCGACCTCGGCCCGCTGTTCCTGATGGCGCGCGTGCTCGAAGCGGCCGAGAAGTGGGAGCCGCTCGCCGGCGCGCTCGATCAGCAGGCCAAGGTGCTGCGCGACGACGTCGACCGCATCGCCGTCAAGCAGCGCCTCGCCGCCGTGCTCGAGCTGCACCTCGAGCGGCCCGATGACGCCCTGGCCGTACACGAGCGCGTCCTCGAGCTCGACTCCGACAACGAGACCTCGTTGCGCGCGATGGCGCGCCTGCACCACCTCGCCGGCCGCTGGCGCGAGGTCATCGACATCTGGACGCGCCAGCTCGCGCACTGCGCCACCGAGCGCGAGCGCGCGGCCTTGCACTATCACATCGGCCGCGTGCACGAGCGCAAGCTCGGCGAGCGCGACAACGCCGTCGCCGCCTACGCGCGCGCCCTGGCCGACGATGCGCTGCACGCCTCGGCGATGCGCGCGCTCGATCGCATCCTGCGCCGCGATCGGCAGTGGAAGGAGCTGTGCGCGGCGCTCGAGCGGCGCGCCGGCGCCCTGACCGACCCGCGGCAGCAGGCGATGGTGCTGCACGAGATCGCGCAGATCGAAGAGCTGCACCTGCGCGATCTCGAGGGCGCGCAGAAGCGCTACCAGGCGGTGCAGCAGCGCCATCCGCAGTACGAGACGGCGTCGGTGGCGCTGATCCACGTGGCCGAGGCGCGCGGCGACTTCGCCAGCGCCGCCACCGAGCTCGGGCGCCTCATCGAGCGCACGTCGCACGTCGAGGCCAAGATGGCCTTGTGCGGCCAGCTCGGGCTCATCTACGAGCATCGGCTCGATCAGCCCGAGCGCGCCGCCGCGCGCTACACCCAGGCCATCGACGGCGCCAAGCTCGGGCGCGTCTTCGCGCTCGCGGAGCTGCGCGCCACCGCGGCCGCGCAGCGCGAGGCCGACAGCCTGGTGGCGCCGCTGCGCCGCCTCGGCTCGCGCTGCACCGACATCCGCCTGGCGCACGGCTACCGCGCGCTCGCCGCCTTGCGCGACGAAGTCTCGACGGGCGCCGCCGGGCCCGAGCTGTTCCTCGACGCCGGGCGGCTCGAGCAGATCGATCCGCTGGTCTCGAGCGGCATCGTGCGCGCGCTCGGCTCGATCCCCGAAGGTGACCTCGCCGCCGACGGCCTTTCGCTGCCGGGCGCGCTCACCGCCGCCGCCGACGTCTGCTCGAACGCGCCGGTCAAGACGCTGCGCCTCTACGAAGCGGCGCTGCGGCTCGATCGCGCCGGCCGCCCCGACGCGATGGCGACCTACGAGCAGGCGGCGCGCTACACGCCCGACTTCCTGCCGCTGTTGCGCGGGCGGCGCCGGCTCGCCGTCGCCGGTGGTGACTGGACGCTGGCCGCGTCGCTGTTGGCGCGCGAGGCGGAGCTGGCCGCCGATCGCGGCGATCGCATCCGCGCGCTCATGACCGCCGCGCAGATCACGCTCGACCGGCTGCACGATCAGAAGGCGGCGCTGCGCCATTACCGGCGCCTGCTCGAGCTCGAGCCGGCGCACGAAGAGGCGTTCGTGCGCGCGCGCGCCCTGCACGAGGAGCACAAAGACGACGCCGGGCTCATCGAGCTGGTGGTCGCGCGCGCCGCGGCGACGGGCAACACGCGCGAGCGCGCGGCGATGCTCAAGCTGCAGGCTGAGCTGCAGCGCGATCGCATGAAGGATCCGCGCTCGGCGGTGGCCGCGCTCAAGCAGGCGATCGCGCTCGCGCCCGACGATCTCGACGCCTACCTCATGCTGGCGCCGCTCGAGGAGGAGCAGCGCTGGTGGCAGGGCGCTGCCGACTGCTACCGCAAGATCGCCGAGCTGACGCCGGGCTCCGACCAGAGCCGCACGGCGCGCCTGCGCGAGGCGCAGATCCGCGAGGACGAGCTCGGCGACCGCGAGGCGGCGCGCGCCATCCTCGAGGAGCTGATCATCGACGACACCGATCGCCAGGCGGCGCGCCAGATGGCGCAGCTGTGCGTGCGCATGGGTCAGCGCACGCGCGCGCGCGAGCTCTATCTGCACGCCGCGGAGACGGGCAGCGTCACCGAGCGCATCGAGGATCTGCTCGCGTTGGCCGAGGTGCCCGTCGACAACGTCACCGACGAGGCCGGCGATCGCGCGGTGGCCGAGGCGTTCGAGCTCGCCACCACGCAGCGCGACGGCGTGGCCGCGCTGGTCAAGGTCTACGGCGAGCGCAACGACTGGAACGGCTTCATGCGCCACGCCGAGCGCGCCTGCGAGGGGCAGCGCGGCGACGGCGTGGTGGCGCTGCGCCTGGCGATGGCGTCGGTCTACGCCGATCGCATGAGCCGGCCCGATCTGGCCGCGGCGCAGCTGCAGGCGGCGCGGCAGCTGGCGCCGAACGACGCGGCGCTCACGCAGCGCCTCGCCCAGCTGCAATTGGCGTCGGGCCAGGGCGATCGCGCCGTCGGCGAGTTCCGTCGCGCGCTCGCCGGCGATCCGTTCAATACGGCGGCGCTGCGCGGCCTGGGCGAAGCGGTCAAGCCGCGGCTGCCCGAGCTGGCGACGATGTTCGGCGCGCTCGCCGATCTCGGCGACGGGCGCGTGGTGGTCTTGCAGACGCCGCCGCGGCGCTCGCCGCTGTCGGGCGCCGAGCTGCAGCTCCTCGGCGCGGCCAATCCGCTCATCGCGCTCGTCGCCGAGCTGGTGCGGCAGCTCGAGCCGTACGCGCCGGCCATGATCGCCGACGTGATGGGCCTCGGGCCCCGCGGCGAGATGCTGCCGCCCAATCATCCGCTGGCGATGCGCATCGCGACGACGGCGCAGACCTTCGGGCTGCCGGCGTTCCGCGTGCACCACGATCCGGAGGCCGCGGCGGTCTTCTTCGCCGCGTCGGGCGACGGCGTGGTGATCGTCGTCGGTGGGCGGCTGGCCAACGCGGCCGGGCCGGCGCGCGTCGCCTTCGATGCGGCGCGGCTGTTCTCGTTCGTCGTCGAGCATCAGACGCTGGCCGCGGTCACCGACGCCAATCAGCTGGCGGCGATCCTGGCGTCGCTGGCGCCGTCGGTGCGGCCGGAGCTGGAGAAGGTCAAGGCGCGCCTCGGCCGCGTGCTGCCGCGCAAGGCGCGCAAGGAGCTCGAGCGCATGGTCTCGGATCCGAGCGTGCTCAACGCGACGCCGGCCTATTGGGCCGACGTGCAGCGGCGCGCCGATCGCGCGGCCCTGCTGACGACGGGCGATCCGGTGACGGCGATGCTGGCGCTCTCCGGCTCGGCCGACGTCAACGTCGTGCGCCGCACCGCGCGCAGCCACGACCTCATGACCTGGCTCTTGTCGGACGACGCCTGGCAGGTGCTGGCCGCATTCGTGCGCTCGACGCCGCATCCGTCGCACCCCTCGCATCCGCAGCACGCCCCGCATCCGCCGACGCCGCCGCGCCGCTGAGTTTCGTGGGCAACGGCCGAGGTTGGGTGGGAGACGCGCCCGCAGCGTGTTGCGCCCACGTTACGTAGACGCGCGCAAATAGCCGATTCTCGGCACTCTACGGCTGGCGCGCCGGTTGCTCCCACGGCGCGCATGAGAAAATCAGTGCTGTTCGCGATGGTCCTCGCCCTCGGCGCCGCCGACGCGCGCGCCGCCGGCACCACCTGCCGGCTGAGCTACGGCAACGGCGCGCTCATCCCCAACGTCTCCGTCGTGGCGCTCTACTGGGGCACGACCAACAACGGGCAGTACGCGTACAAGGACAAGCTGCACCAGTACTACGACGCGGTCACCAACAGCGCCTACTTCGACTGGCTCGTCGAGTACGACGTCACCAACTACACCGTCGGCCGCGGCAGTTTCGCCGCCGAGTACGCCGATCCGTCGCCGCCGGCGGGCACCACCGTCGACGAGACCAAGACGCTGCAGCCGTGGATCTCGGGGCTCATCGACAGCGGCAAGGTGCCGCCGCCCGACGGCAACACGCTCTACTTCATCCACCTGCCCGGCACCGTGCAGATCTCGTCGGGCGCGGGCGGCACCACCTGCAGCGACAACTGCGCCTACCACTTCTTCTACAGCCACAACGGCAAGGAGGTGCGCTACGCGGTCATCCCCGATCAGAACAGCGGCGCCTGCTCGACCAACCAGGCGTGCCCGATCCAACTGGCCGCGCTCGACCGGCTGACCATCGTCGCGTCGCACGAGCTCGTCGAGGCGGTGACCGATCCCAACGGCGCCGGCTGGATCGACAACAACCAGCAGTGCGGCGAGATCGGCGACATCTGCGTCGGGCAGCCGGGCACCGCGGCGGGCTTCACGGTGCAGCTCGAGTGGTCGAACAAGGAAGGAAAATGCATCGACCACGATCCGAACGTGGTGTTCAACGACTTCGGGCTGACGCTGAATCCGACGATGACGACGGCGCCGGCGGGCGGCAGCGCGACGGCGAGCGTGCAGGCGATGCCGACCACGGGCGCGCAGCCGCAGACGGTGGCGCTGACCGTCGATGCGCTGCCGGCGGGCGTGACCGGCACGTTCGCGTCGCCGTCGATCCAGTCGAACGCGGCGACGATGTTGACGCTGACGGTGGCGCCGTCGATGGCGCCGGGGAGCTACACGTTCAACGTGACGGGCAAGGCGGGCAACGGCGCGCATCACGTGATCGGCGGGATGCTCACGGTGACGGCGTCGAGCGGAGGCGGCGAAGGCGGCGGAGCCGGCAATGGCACCGGCGGTGGGAGCGGCAACGGCTCGGGTGGCAGCGGCTCGGGCACCGGCACGGGCGGCAATGGCAACGGCGACAATGGGTCCGGCGCCGGTGCGCGCGGCGGCGGCTGCTCGATGGGCGGCGTCGGCGCGCGCGCGTCCGACGGGCCGCCCGGCGACGGGCCGCTCGCGCGCTTCGTCTTCGCGCTCGCGGCGCTGGCGCTGATGCCGAAGCTCCTGCGGGCGGCCACGCGCCGCCGTCGCGTGGCTTGATTCCGCCGCGCTCCCCGACGATGATCCCCCGATGACCACTTTTGGGGGAACCATGAACCACATCCGTACGCTCACCGTCGCGCTCGTCCTCACTGCCTCGAGCGTCGCCTTCGCCGGCGACATCCCCTACGCGGCCCAGCCGTACGATCACGACAAGATCACCGTCGCCGCCGAGAAGATCTGGCTCAAGGGCGAGAAGATCTGGTTCAAGCTGCGCGTGATGAACGGCAGCGACAAGGTCGTCATCTTCGACAAAGAGCAGATCCAGGCCAAGCTCCCCGACGGGCGCGTCCTGTCGCGCGCGCGCAGCGTGTTCGCCGGTCAGGCCAAGCCGTCGATGGTGATGCCGGGCGGCAGCCAGCCGTTGTGGGTCGAGTACGTGATCGGAAAGACGCCGCTGCAGGTGTCGCTGCTCTTCAACCACGGCTGGGTCAAGGACGGAAAGCCGATCGCCCTGCCCGACTTCGTCGCCAACCCCGGCAGCCCGTAGCGCGATCGCGCACGTCGCGGCTCCGATGTAGGTTGCGGCCTCCTCGTGCGACCGTTTGCCACAGTCGGCGCGCCTGACCGCGTGTTACGATGGGGCGACGAGGGAGGGGGACCATGCCGCGTTATCTCGCCATCCATCACGCGCCCGGTGTCAGCCAGGAAGACTTCCAGCGCAACATTCCCGAAGTGCTCAAAGGCAAGTACGCCACGTTCGTGCACACGTACGTGAACCTGTCCAAGGGCACCATCGTCAACATCTACGACGCCGAGAGCGCCGACGCGCTCGGGCGCGAGTTCGAGCGCATCGGCTTCCCCTTCGACGAGATCCAGGAGGTCCAGTTCGGCGCCTCCGCCGACGACCTGCGCAAGATGTCCGGCGGCGCAACGTAACCAGGGGTTCCACATGTCGCGACGCTGGTTCGGCTCTGCGGTCGCGCCCGGCAAGCGCCCGCTCAAGGTCAACGTCTTCGAAAACATGATCGCGCATCAGGGCATGCTCGAGCAGATGCCCATGTTCCCGTACTTCGGGCCGGGCGACATCGTGCCGACGGCGGCGTTGTCGCTGTCGATGCCGGGGATGCCGCGCGCGCACTTCTATCACTACAACGACATCCCCGAAGTGATCCTGACCATGGCCGGCGACGGCGCGCTCTTGTCGACGGGACAGCTCTACCTGCAGCAGGGCACGCACGGCGTCACCACGTTCCTGCGCAAGAGTGATGGGCCCGAGGCCGCGACCTATCAGATCTCGCTCATCATCATTCGCATGAAGCCGGCGGCGCCGCAGAACGAAGGCTTCCTCATGCGCTGCCAGGCCTGCAACGAGGTCGTGTTCCGCATGGACCGCGACGTGTGGAAGGGGCGCGAGCACGCCTATTATCCCGAGCTCGCCAACGTGCGCTTCTACGCCGACGCCGTCGACGAATACAACGCCGAGGCGCGCACGTGCGGCAAGTGCGGCGCGGCGCAGGAGCGCTTCCCCGCCGAGCTCATGGGCTGGCGCCGCTACGCGCAATACGTCGAGCTGGCCAACCGCGCGCGCGGCGATCTCGAGCGCGCCGGGGTGAAGTAGCATGGCGCTCGAGCGCAAAAAGACGCTGAACGTGTTCCGCGAAGCGTCGTCGACGTGGGGCTCGTGGGACGAATTTCCGGTGGGACCGAAGGGCACCGATCCGATGCCGCACCTGAGCCGGAGCCGCGTGGCGCAGCCGTTCTTCGTGGTGTCGTCGACGGACGCGGTGGTGATCCACATGAGCGGGCGCGGCGAAATCCAGTTCAAGGATCTCGAGCCGGCGCGCATGCGCCTCGAGCCTGGCGACAGCGTGTATATTCCCGCGTGCGTGCCCAGCCGCGTCGTTCCCGAAGGTGAAGTGCTGCAGATTCGCCTGAAGGCCGAGCCGCCCGGGCAGGAGGCGGTCGCGTGGTATTGCGCGCGCTGCGGCGAGCTCGTGCACGGCGTCGAGCTCGACGAGCCGATCGTGCAGCGCGGCTGGTCGCGCGCGGTCGCCGCCTTCAACGCCGACGTCGCGCTGCGCACCTGCCGGTGCGGCGAGGTCCATCCGCCGGCGGAGCTCGGCGACACCGCGTGGCCCGACGTGGCCGCGGCCATCGAGGCCGACGACTGATCGGACCCATGCGGGCGCTCGTACTCGCCGACGCGACGACGACCGATGCGCTCGCGGCGGAGCTTCAGCCGCGCGGGTGGACGATCACGCGTGTGACCTCGGCGGCCGAGGTCACAGCGGCCCTGCCCGCCGATCTGGTGCTCGTCGAGCGCCGGGCCCTCGACGACGATCCGGCGTGGCGCGCGCTCGCCGTCAACGGAAACGCCGCGCTCTTCGTCGCCGACGCGGTTGGCCTGCTAGCGCACGCGCGCTCGCTGGCGACGACGGCGCCGCTCGGGCCCAAGCCGAGCGACTTCGACGCGCTCGTCGATCTCCTGCCCGACGGCCTGTTCACGCTCCGGCTCGACGATCACGAGATCGTCTATGCCAACCAGGCGCTGGCGTCGCTGCTCGGCTACGATTCGCCGAGCGACCTGATCGGCCGCACGCCGCTCGCGTTTCTCCATCCCGAAGAGCACGCGATCGCCCGCGAGCGCATCGCCGCGCTCGGTCGCCCGCCCTTCAAGACGCAGCCCGCGACCCTCCGCTTCCTCGGCCGCGACGGCAGCGTCCGCTACGCCGAGACGCGCGGCATCCGCGTCTCGGTCGGCGACGCGGTGGCGGGCACGGTGCTGGTCCGCGATCAGACGGCGCGCCGCACCGCCGAGGAGGCGCTCAAGCGCTCCGAAGATCGCTTCGTCAAGTTCTTCCACGTCAACCCCGCCTGCGCGACGGTCACGCGTCTTTCCGACAACATCTTCGTCGACGTCAACGAGCGCTTCTGCCAGCTCACCGGCTTCTCGCGCGAGGAGCTGCTCGGGCGCACCGGCGTCTCCGTCGGGCTGTGGCTCGATCCGACCGAGCGCGCGCGCATCGAGCGGCAGATCCGCGCCGTCGGACGCGTGCAGGACGTCGAGGTCCGGCTGCGCAAGAAGTCGGGCCAGCCGCTCGACGTGCGCATGTCGCTCGAGACCTTCGCGCTCGGCGGCGTCGACTGCGTGTTCGCGCTCAGCCACGACGTCACCGAGCGCAAACAGCTCGAGGCGCAGCTGCGCCAGGCGCAGAAGATGGACGCGGTCGGCCGGCTCGCCGGCGGCATCGCGCACGACTTCAACAACCTCTTGACCGCGATCCGCGGGTATTCGGAGATGCTGTCGACGACGCTGGCGCCGGACACGCGCCCGCACGACGCCGCCATGCACATCCACCGCTCGTCGCTGCGCGCCTCGTCGCTGACCGAGCAGCTGCTGGTGTTCACGCGGCGGCGCCCGCAGGAGAGCCGCGTCGTGCAGCTCAACGACGTGGTGACCTCGATGGCCTCGATGCTGCGGCGCCTGCTCGGCGAGGATCTCGAGCTCGTCCTGCAGCTGACGCCGGCGATCGGGCGCGTACGCATCGATCCGACGCAGCTCGAGCAGGTCCTCTTGAACCTGGCGGTCAACGCGCGCGACGCCATGCCGCGCGGCGGGCGGCTCACCATCGAGACGCGCGAGAGCGCCGATCGCGAAGGGCGCACCGGCGTGCTCCTGCTGGTGCGCGACACCGGCGGCGGCATCGACGACGCCACGCGCCCACACATCTTCGAGCCCTTCTTCACGACCAAAGAGATCGGCAAGGGCACCGGGCTCGGCCTGTCGATCGTCTACGGCGTGGTGACGCAGGCGGGCGGGCAGATCAGCGTCGAGAGCGCGCCCGGTCAGGGCGCGGCGTTCCGTATCTGGCTGCCGCGCGTCGACGATGCGACCCCGCAACCGGCGCCGACGACGCCGCTGCCGCGGAGCGGGCCCGGCGGCGGCGAGACCATCCTGCTCGTCGAGGACGACGAGGACGTGCGCGACTACGTGCGCTTCGTCTTGCGCCAGGCCGGCTACCAGGTGCTCGACGCCATCGACGGCGGCGGCGGGCTGCGCGTGCTCGAGAATTACTCGGGCGAGATCCACCTCGTGCTCAGCGACATCGTGATGCCCGAGATGAGTGGACCGGAGATGGCGACGCGCGCGCAGGCGCTCCGGCCGCAGATGAAGGTGCTGCACATGTCGGGCTATCCGGGCGACAGCGTCACGCGCCACGCGCAGGTGTCGGCGGCGGCGGCGTTTCTGCAGAAGCCGTTCTCTGCCGAGACGCTCACCCGCGCGGTGCGCGCGGCGCTCGACGGCTGAGCGCGCGACGACGACGTCGCGAGGTCGGTCGCGAGGCCGGTCGCCAGGCCGGTCGCTAGGCCGGTCGCTAGGCCGAGAAGCGGTCCCACCGCTCGGACGCCTCGGCGAAGGCGTAGCTCAGCGCCGCGACGAGCTCGGGCGGGTTGAGCTGCTTCTCCGGCACCATCACCAAAATCGCGTCGTGCAGGCGCCAATCATCTTTCAAGTGCGCGACGAACTCGCGCGCCGACATGTCGGGCAGCCGCTTGTCGAGCACCAACACCACCGGCGGCGCCAGCTCGGGCAGAAGCTCGAGCGCCGCGCGGCCCGTCGCCACTTCGCGCGCGATGAAGCCGTTGGCGCCGAGAATCCGATCGATCTCGGCGCGCATACCATTCTTTCCGTCGATCAACACGAGCGTTCGTTGCATGGCTCGCTCCTTCGCTTTGGTTTCGAATCCGGACGTCCGCCGCTCAAACGGCGGCGTGACACGGAGGTCGAAACAGCGAAGCGAGCGCGGCCGACTCGGGCAGCGCGGAAGTAACGGCGGCGATGCGCTCGACCAGGCAGGCCGCGCGCAGGCGCAGCGCCCGCCCCGGCAGCGCGTCGTCGTCGGCGTCGGCGTCGAGATCGCCGAGACCGTCGTCGTCATCGGTGGCGTCATCGTCGGCGAACGCGGGCAGGCCGTCGTCGGCGAAGGCCGCGCTCACCGCGGTGGCGACGTTGGCGCGTGGTGGCGGCGTCGCGGACGGAAGCGCCGCGACGACGAGGCACGCGAGCAGGAAGAGACGGCCGGCCACGTCTCCAACCTAACGGCCGACGTCGTGCCGTGCAAGCGGCGATTCAGCGTCGGTCAGGACAAATCAGTCGGGCAGGCCGTCGAAGAAGTTGACCTCGCCGGTGTTGAGATCGAGCTCGGTGCCGACGACCACGAGCCCGTCGGATTGGGCCAGGCCCTCGAGGACCTCGGAGCCGTGGCGCAGGTGGGTCACCGACGTGCGCACGTTGGCGCGCATCCCCTCGCGGCGCAGGCGCTCCGGGTCGTTGGCCAGATCGGTCGACACGAGCGACTCGATGCTCGGCCGCACGCGGTCGACGATCGACATGAGGTTGCGCGACTTCGGCCCCTGGCGCCGGACCACCGCCTCGATGGCGGCGTCGATGGCGCCGCAGCTCGTGTGTCCCATGACGACGACGAGGCGGGTGCCGAAGTGCTCGGCGGCGAACTCGACCGAGCCGACCTGCGACGGCGCCACGATGTTGCCGGCGACGCGGATGACGAACAGATCGCCGAGCCCCTGATCGAACACGATCTCGGCGGGCGCGCGCGAGTCGGAGCAGCCGAGGATGGTGGCGAACGGCCGCTGCGTCTGCGTGTCGCGGCGGCTGTGGCTGAGCATCGAGTCGACGCTGCGGACGTTCTGCAGGTAGCGCCGGTTGCCTTCGACCAGACGCGCGATCGCCTCGCGCGCCGACAGGTTCGCTTCGGACATGCGCCCTCTATACTACGGATCGGAGGCCGGGCGTCGGCGTGTTACCATCGTTACGGGGGTACGCCACTTTGCTCAGCCCACGGGTCTCGCAGATCGTCACCATCCTCCTCGCGCTCGGCGGCACCGCCTCGGCACAACAGCAGCCACCACCGGCGACGAATGCACCACCGGCGGCGAATGCGCCAGCGACGACGGGCGCGCCGGCGACCGACGCGCAGCCGACGCTGCCGGGATCCGACGACGATCCGCGCGCCCTCTACGAGAAAGGCAGCGCGCTCTACGCCCTTGGCCGCTACGGCGAAGCGGCGCCGCTGTTCGAGCGCGCCTTCACGCTCAAGCCCGACCCGGCGCTGCTCTACAACGCCGCGCAGGCCTACCGCCTGATGGGCAACAAGCAGCGCGCGCTCACGCTCTATCAGAACTACTTCCGCCTCTTCGGCGACGCGATCCCCAACCCCGACGAGGTCAAGCGGCAGATCGATCAGCTCCAGCAGGCCATCACCGCCGAGGAGCGCGCCAAGACGGCGCCGCCCACCGACGTGCACACGCCGGGCACGACCACGTTGATCGCGACGGCGCCTCCGCGCGAGAAGAAGCCGCTCGTCAAGCAGCCGTGGTTCTGGGCCGCCGTCGGCGGCGGCGCGGCCATCGTCGTCACCGGCCTGGCGGTCGGCATCGCCCTCGGCACGCGCGGCCACACCGATCCGGCCGCGACGTTCGGAACCGTCAGTGGCAATTGATCGGCGGTGCCGCCTCGCCGGGGCGTTGATCGCGGCGCTGGCGGTGAGCGCGTGCAAGCCCGAGGTGAGCCGCTGCAAGTCGGGCACCCTGCTCGTCGCCGTCACGCTCGACGGCAGCGCCGCGGGCGCCGACTCGTTCGCCGTCACCATCTCGCTCGACGGCGGCAGCGGCGTCACCAGCACGCTCGCGCACACGCCGGGCGTGGCCTCGGGCAACGTCGAGGTGCAGTTCCCGAGCGGCTATCCGACCGGCTCGAGCGTGTCGGTCGACGTCGTCGCCTACGCCGGCGGCGGCGTCGTCGGGCACGGCGCCACGACGGCGACGCTGGTGCAGGGCTGTCAGGCGACCACGCTCGCCATCGCCGCGACGACGGAGCTCGACGACCTCTCGGTCACGACCGACGCCGGCGATGATCTGTCGATGCCGGGCGCCAACGATCTGTCGCCGCCGGCCGATCTCAGCCTGTCGCCACCGGCCGACATGGCCTGCGCCGGCGGCGGCGTCGAGCTCTGCTTCAACGGCATCGACGACGACTGCGACGGCCACGTCGACTGCGACGATCCCGACTGCGCGCCGGTCGCCGTCTGCGTGCCGCCGGCGACGGGCTCGTTCACCTACGACACGCAAGAGGCCGCGGGCGCCACCTGCCCGTCGAGCACCACGGGCACGCCGATCTACGGGAACAGCGATCCCACCGGCGGTGGCTGCAACAACAGCTGCTCGTGCAGCTCGAGCGGCTGCACCTCCACGCTCACGACGATCAACGGCTGCCCCGGTGGTTCGCCGGCGGGCACGCTGCTCACCGCCAGCGCCACCTGCCAGAACATCTCGGGGCAGAACAACTGGCGCGAGGCCACGCCGACCGGAAGCATGAGCTGCGCGTCGAGCGGCACGGCCTCGCCGGTCATGCCCGCGGTGGTGCCGACGGCGGAGTCGTGCGGCGACAACCTGGTGCCGGTCGCCGGCGGCTGCACCAACGGCAAGGTGTGCGTCCCGCGCGGCACCAAGCAGTGCGTGATCGCGACGGGAGCCGCCGCCTGTCCGAGCGGCTACCCGAGCCAGGCCACGTGGTTCACCTCGTTCACCGACAATCGCACCTGCTCGTGCAGCTGCGCGCCCGGCGCCAACGGCTGCGCCGGCTCCCAGCTCACGCTCTACAAGAGTTACTTCATGAGCACGTGCAGCGGCTCGACCAAGGTCGTCTCGGGCGACGTCTGCGACACCGAGGACTACCAGGGCATCAAGCTCGCCGGCGGCTGCAACCTCACGGTCACGACGAACAATCCGCTCGTGTTCAACGGGCAAAAGACGGTGTGTTGCGAATGAAGCGCATCGCCCTCGCCCTCGCCTTTGCGCTCGGTGGCTGCTCGCCGATCGCCGATCGCTGCCACGACGATACCCTGCTCGTCTCGGTCACGCTCGACGACGCCAGCGCCGCCGCCGACAGCTTCGACGTCTCCATCTCGATCGACGGCGCCGCGCCGGTACAGACGACGGTCGCGCACACGCCGGGCACCGCCGCCGGCAACCTCGTCGTCACCTTCCCGCACGGCTATCCGCGCGGCCACACCGTCGCCGTCGACGTCGAGGCGCTCGTCGCCGGCAACGTCGTCGGCACCGGCTCGGCGTCGCAGCCGCTGGTCGGCTCCTGCGAGGTCGCGCCGCTGTCGATCGCCGCCGCGAGCGCGGGCGATCTCGGCGTCGCCGATCTCGCGACCGGGGATCTCGCCGGCGCCGCCGCCGATCTGGCGCCGCCGGCCGACATGGTCTGCGTCCCCACCGCCGAGACGGGCAATGCCTGCTTCGACGGCGTCGACAACGACTGCGACGGCCACATCGACTGCGACGATCCCGACTGCAACGCGATCGCGCAGTGCGTGCCCACGCCGTCGGCCGGCTTCGTGCTCGGCATCGCTGTCGCGCAGTCGAGCTTCTGCCCCGGCATGTTCGTGCAGCAGGAGGTCATCAACGAGGGCCTCAATCCCGCGTCGCCGCAATGCCCGACGAACGCCTGCACCTGCAACGGCGTCATGGGCTGCAACGGCGCCATCCACTCGTTCGACAACGACTCGAGCTGCAGCGGCGAAGAAGAGGACGTCTCCGCCGACTCCACCTGTCGCAACTGGAACGTCAATCAGACGACCGGCAGCGTGATGTCGTCGGTCATCGTCACGGGCAGCGCCCAATGCGTCAAAGGCGGCTCGTCGACGCACGGCTCGGTGAGCTGGACGACGAGCGACAACTTCTGCAAGACCACCGCGATCGGCGGCGGCTGCATGCCCGGCAACAGCTGCGTGCCGCTGCTCGCCGCCGCCAAGATCTGCGAGCTCTCCGACGGCACCCCGGCGTGCGATGGCGGCTACAACGCGTTCGGCGGCCCCTGGTTCCACGACTTCTCCGACGCGCGCACGTGCACGTGCAACTGCGGCTCCGCCACCGGCGGCGCGTGCGGCAACACCTACACGATCTATTCGGACAACAACTGCGGCACCACGGTCACGACCGTTGCGCAGAACCAGATGAGCTGCGTCACCGAGTCGGGCGCAAATTTCCACACCGTGAAGATCACCGGCGGCACCGCGCCGGGCTGCGGCGCGCCGACGACGACCGTGGGCGGCACGCTCGCCGGCACCGGCACCAAGACGATCTGCTGCCGTCCCTAGCTACCGCACGCCGCCAGCTTGGCCTGATCGATCGTCACCGTCGGCAGCGACGGCACGCTGAAGTCCGGATTGCCGAAGTCGAACATGTCGAACATCGGATCGGCGTTGGCGTCGCGCGCGGTCAGCGACGGCAGATCGAAGCGCGCCTCGACGAAGCGCAAGATGCTCGTCGCGTCGGTGACCGCGTGCGAGACGTAGCCGCGCTTGGCATACGGTGACACCACGATCATCGGCACGCGGAAGCCGTACTGATCGAAGCCGACCGTGCCGCCGTTGTCCGGCGGCAGGCTGTCGGGCGCGCACGCCTTGGGCGGCACGACGTGATCGTACATGCCGCCGTTCTCGTCGTAGCTGATGAAGATGGCGCTCGACTTCCAGAACGGCGAGCTCATGACCGCGGCGATGGTGCCGGCCACGAAGTCCTGCCCGATGTCGACGTCGCCCGGCGGCCCCTCGTCCGGCGAGTTGACGCCCATGACGTCGCTGGCCTCGACGACGGTGACCGGGGCGAGGAAGCCGTTGGCCACGTCGCTGGCGAAGCTCGACTGCGCCAGGAACCAATCCATGTGATCGAGATACTCCTGGATCGCGGCGATGAGCGGCGTGGCGTGATCCTGCGAATAGACGCGCCACTCGACCTTGGCGTCGTCGAGGCGCGAGAACACGTTCGGCCACTGGTTGCCGTCGGGCGCCGTCCCGGGAAACACGTTCGACGTGATGCCCCACGAGGTGCCGGCGAAATAGAACATGCGATTGGGCCACGTCGGCGCGAGCACCGAGCAGAAGTGGCGATCGGAGATGGCGAACGTCGACGCCAGCGCGTAGTAGTACGGCAGATCGTCGCCGGTGTAGTAGCCCATCGGCACCGGCGAGTCGTGGTTCGACTTCACGAAGCCGTCGAGCTTGCCGCCGTCGAGGTTGGCGTGCTCGGCGTCCCAGCCGTGATCGCCGCCCGGCATGCACGGGCTCGTGAAGTGGAAGCGCTGCACCACGTTCCCCTTGGAGTCGGTGTTGGTGTCGGTGGCCGGCGCGCCGTCGACGCCGGGGAACGTCGAGTAGTAATGATCAAACGATCGGTTCTCCTGCATGATGAGGACGATGTGATCGATCGGGATCTCCTTGCCCGACGGCAGGCTCGCGCCGGTGGTGTCGCGCGCGAGCATCCCGGGGCCGTAGGTGCAGGCGTCGCGGCTGGCCGCGGCCTCGGCGTCCGTCGGACGCGGGCGCTCCTTGTGGTTGCAACCGAGCACCAGGAGCGCCGCGAGCAAGAGCGAGTTACGCACGAGCGAGTTACGCACGCCTGCACGGTAGCGCGGCCGGCGCCACGCGCCGGATCAAAGAAGTTTGATCACTGCGCCGTCGCCGACGGCCAAAGCGGTGGGCTGATGACGTGATCGCTGCCGGCGTAGGCGGAATCCCCGTGGCACAGGTTGCAACCACCGGCGGCGCCGCCCGGCGCGTAGGCGTCGGCGCCCATGTCGGAGCCGTCGTTCGAGGGCTGAAGCCCGCGCGAGGTGATGAACGGATCGCCGTCGGCGCCGACGCGCAAGAGGAAGTACTCCCAGTCGGTGGCGCCCGCGGCGTTGAAGCCGCCGCCGCGTTTGGCCATGCCGAACAGCTCCCACGTGGTGGCGTCGTCCGACGGCTCGATCGCTTTGACGACGACGGTCCCGACGGGGTAGCTGGTCGCGCCCGCGGGCGGGCGGCGGCTGACGAAGCCGGCGTGCGTGCCGGTCGGATCGACCGTCGCCGACAGCTGGTTGAACGGCAACGGCGCCACGCTGTACCAGGACTGGAAGCCGGCGAAGTCGCGGTCGAGGGCGATGAAGGTCGCACCGTCGCCGCTCGAGCCGCCGCAACCGGCGGCGAGCAGCACGCACGCGACGGCGAACATCGAATGCAGCCTGGCCATCCCGCCAGCGGATGGTAGCAGAAACGTAGATCAGATCGCGACGTCGCGACGACGGCGCGCCAAGAGCAGCACGAAGACGAAGCCGATGGCGAAGGCGTCGCCCGTCGGCGCGCCGGTCATGGAGCAACCGCCGTGCGAGGCCGGCGTCCCGGCGTTGCCGCCGGTGCCGTTGCCGTCGCCGCTCTCGGGATTGCCGCCGCCCGTCGAGCCGCTGCCGGGATCGTTCGGATCGCCCGCCCCGCCGTCGGCGGTCGCGCCCGGATCGCCGCCGCCGCCCGCGCCACCGCCGCCGCCCATGTCGGCGCCGCCCGTCGTCGGATCGCCGGGCACGAGATCGATGAGCGCCTCGAGCTGATTGTCGGGCGGACCGCCCTGCCCGTTGTCGCTGAACCAGGCGACGCCCTCCTGCACCACGCCGAAGTACTCCATGTACGTGCCCGGCTTGCACTCGGCGCCGGTCGGCCCGTCGAACGCGAACGAGAAGGTGCCGTTGGCGCCGGGCGCGACGGTGCCGGAGATCGCCGCCGCGCGATTGGGCGCGAGCCAATGCGATCCGGCGAAGATGCTCTTGCGATCGCGCTGCATCGTGGTGCCGAGCTTGGTGTTGCCGTCCCACGCCTTGGCGCCGGTGTTCTTCATGACGAGCTTGGCGGTCACGCTCTCGCCGCACTTGACCTGAAACGCCGGCTGCGATGCGTACGGCCACGTCTGGCTGACGAACGCCGCCGACCAGTCGGGCGCCGCGCCGTAGGCGTTGAGCACCGACTTGGCGTAATTCACCCGCTGCGTCTGATCGCAGGTGCCGCAGATCTCGTACTTGTCCATGAACACCACCGTCGCGTCGGTGACGTTGGTGGTCGCCTTGAGCTGCGTGTAGCCGTAGCCGACCGTCGTCAGCTCGAGCCAGATGAACTCGAGCTGCAGGTTGAGCGACGTCGCCGACAGGCCCTGCTGCTTGGCGTAGGCGAGCACGTTCGGGTTCGACGTGTCCCAGCGCCCGCCCGTCGACCACTGCGCGATGCCGCGCCCGGGGCCGCCGCCGAACTGCACCGCGCCGGGGTTCACGCCCGACTCCTGATCGAGGTTGCCGACGATGCCGGCGGCCTGAAAGTTGGTGAGCCCCTTGCCGACGAAGAAGTCGTACGCCGGTTTGTCGTTGGCGAACGCGGTGGCGAGCGCCTCCGTGCTCTCGTCGACGGGCGGCCCGCCCACACATGCGCACATCATCGTTCCGGCAAGCAACGCGATCGCAAGCGACTTCATCAGGCTCATGGCCACGACCCTTGAGCAAGCCGAAGGCCAGCGCGCGCCCGACGCGATCTTCGACGGTTACGGCGCGCCGTCGCAACCTGCATCGTGCAGGTGCGACCGGCTGTTTGCACGACCGCTCCCAGGGCAAGGCTCCGAGATCGTAGACGCGTGCTCGGCCGACGGCGCCAGCCACCGACGAGCGCAGCGACTGACGGGCGCGGCTCGTCCTATTCGCGCGCTTCGATCCCGCGCAACACCGGGTTGACGCCGTTTTCCCAGATCTCGAGCTCCCAGCAGTTGGTGTCGGCGTCCTGCAGATAGAAGGAGTACGACCCATGCTGGCGCGTCGCCGGGAGCACCTTCTTCAGCTCGAACTCGGCGGCGCACGCGCTCACCCGCGCGCGCAGCGCATCGATGACCTCGGGGCCGCCGGCGAGCGTCAGGCCATGATGGTTGGCGACCTTCTGCGGCACCAGCCGATCGCCGACCTCGACGGTGATGACGCGAACCCAGCCGTCGGCGTCGCGGCAGAAACAGAAGCCCGGCGCGCGCTCGTCGACGGTGAGGCCAAGAAAGTCGCGGTAGAAGCGCACGCTGCGCGCCAGGGTGTGGCTCTCGAGGACGACGTAGCTGATGGGGCCGGCCGGGATGATGCTGTCGTGCGGCTTTTTGCCCTCGGGCAACGACTCGGCGCCGAAGGGGCCGGCGTTCTCCTCGACGCGCCACCAGTTGCCGTCGAGATCCGCGAGGTAGAAGCCGTAGGTGCCGACGCCGAACTTCGCCGCGTCCTCGCGCGTGGGCTCGCCGAGCTCACGGATGCCGTACGCCTCGCGCACCGCGGCGATGCGCGCGTGCGCCTCGTCGACGGCGGCGGCGTCGCGCACCGGACGAGCGTAGAAGTTGAGGAACGGCTGCGGCGGCGGCTCGGCGTTTTGCAGCACCGCCGCATAGTGGCCCTTGGAGTCCATCAAATGGCCGACCATCGGCGCCGGCTGATTGACGCGCAGGCCCATCACGTCGCGATAGAAACGCAGGCTGTCGGCGACGCGGCGACACTCGAGTGTCGTGTGCGTCGTGCGAGCTCCGTCGACGACTGGCATGATCCCCCCCGGGTTATGTGGGGACGAGCCTACCACCGGGGAAGATCGTCGTGACAGAAACGGTACCAGGCTTCGTGCGGATGCCCGCGCTCGTCGTCTCGCTCGTCGCCGTCGCCGTCGCTTCCGTCGCGCACGCGGGGGCGCCGGCTCCGTCGTGGCGCGCGCTCGCCGCCGGCGTCGACTACGCCACCTTCCACGATCCCGCCGCGCCCGCCGACGTCGTGCAGGTCGTGCGCGTCGATCCGACGAAGGCCGCGCTGCGCGCCGTCATGGCCTCGGCGCACGATCGCCGCGCGCGCACCGCGGGCACCTGGTGCGACGCCGAGCACCTCGTCGCTGCCATCAACCTCGGCATGTACCTCGACGATCACGTCACCAACGTCGGCTACGCCCGCGCCGGCGCGCACGTCAATCAGCCGCGCACGCTGGCCACGTACCAATCGGCGCTCGTCTTCGGCCCGCGCAAGCCGGGGCTGCCCGCCGCGGCGCTCCTCGATCTCGACGCGCCGCACGCGCGCGAGCGGCTCGCCGACTACGACACGGTCGTGCAGAACCTCCGCCTCATCCGCGCGCCCGGCGTCAGCGTCTGGAGCGCAGAGGCGCGGCGCTGGAGCGAAGCCGCAGTCGCCGCCGACAAGGCCGGCCGCATCCTCTTCGTCTTCCTGCGCGCGCCGCGCACCATGGCCGCCTTCAACAAGCTGCTGCTCGCGCTGCCGCTCGACGTCGTCGCCGCCATGCACGTCGAGGGCGGCCCCGAGGCCAGCCTCTCGGTGCGCGGCCCGCTGCACCTCGACGCTGCCGGCAGCTACGAAACCGGGTTCAACGAGAACGATCGCGTGGCCGCGCAGTGGGAGATTCCGAACGTGCTCGGCGTCGCCGCTGTACACTGACGCGCATGAGCGACTCCAAGATCACGACCGAGAAGCGCGGCCACCTCGTCCTCATCGCCGTCAACCGCCCCGCCAAGATGAACGCGTTCGACGTCGAGATGCTGCGCCAGCTCGGCGACGCGTTCGGCGAGCTCGAGCGCGACGACGAAGCGCGCTGCGCCGTGGTCTACGCCAACGGCGAGCACTTCACCGCCGGCCTCGACCTCGGCAACGTCGCGCCCGCGATCGCGCGCGGCGAGCTCGCCCTCGGCGCCGGCGCCATCGATCCCTGGGGCGTGCACGGAACCAAGCGGACCAAGCCCGCGGTCATCGCCGTGCACGGACGCTGCCTCACGCTCGGCATCGAGCTCATCCTCGCGCTCGACGTCGCCGTCGCCGCGTCGAACACGCGCTTCGGACAGATCGAGGTCAAGCGCGGCATCTTCCCGTTCGGCGGCGCCACCTTTCGCCTCGTCGCCACCGCCGGCTGGGGCAACGCGATGCGCTGGCTCCTCACCGGCGAAGAGTTCGGCGCCGAGGAGGCGCATCGCATCGGCCTCGTGCAAGAGGTCGTCGAGCCGGGACGTCAGCTCGAGCGCGCGATCGAGATCGCCGAGACCATCGCCGCGCAAGCGCCGATGGGCGTGCGCGCGACCATCGCCAGCGCGCGCAAGTCGCTCGTCGAAGCCGAAGCCACCGCGGCGCTCATGGATCAGCTGCGCGTGCTCATGGCATCGGAGGACGCGCGCGAGGGCCTGATGTCGTTCCTCGAGCGCCGCGCCGCCCGCTTCACCGGCAAATAATTGTGGCCCCGGACGGCATGTAGTACAATATCCCACATGCCGCATGACTTCTTGGATTGCCTCAGGAATCTCGTGACCCCGGGCAGCCGCCGCGAGGAGCCACGCGTGCCTTCGCCGGGCGGCTTCGCTACCGAGATCGCCGGCGGGCTCGAGCGCTTCGCGATGGTCTCGGACATCTCGCCGACCGGCCTGCGCCTGCATCGACCGTATCGCGGCGAGCGCGCGCGCACGCTGCAGCTCGAGCTCGACGTGCCCGGCCTCGACGAGCTCATCTGGGCCAAGGGCGTCGTCTGCTTCGATCGCGTCTGGCGCGGCGCCGAGGGACAGCTGTTGCAAACGAGCGGCGTCGAGCTCGCCGGCGCCGCGGGACGGCACCTTCGCCTCCTGCGCGATTGGGCGCACGCCGCCGCCGCGCGTTTCGGCGAGTACGCCGAGCGACGCGCGGCCGCTCGTCTCGTCTGATTCGCGGTACAATCGGGGGATGGCCGACTCCGATCCCAAGCGCCTGGCCACCCGCACCCTCGACGCCATCAAGGGCAACGCGATCTTCGAAAAAGCGGTCTTCGCCATCGCGCTCGACGACGCCACCACGCGTTGGATGCTGGTCTCGGTGCTCAACACCATCGGCACGCATCCCGACAAGCTCACGCCCGAGGAGCTCGGCAACCTCCTGCCCGAGGTCGATCGTCGGCTACGCAAGCTCGTCCAGGACGTCCAGGCGGACTCGGCGATGAAGCGCCTCTATCGCGTCCTCTTCGAGCAGGCGGATGCTGGGTGAAGTCGTCGACGGGCGCTACCAGATCGTAGAGCTCATCGGCGAAGGCGGCATGGGGCGCGTGTATCGCGCCGAGCAGGTGCGCCTGCAGCGTTCGGTCGCGGTCAAGGTGTTGCATCAGAGCTGGTCGAACGTGCCCGAGGTCGGGCGGCGCTTCGAGCGCGAGGCGATCGCGCTCGGGCGGCTCGATCATCCCAACTGCGTCGCGGTGCAGGACTTCGGGCGCCTCGCCGACGGCTCGCTGTACCTCGTGATGTCGTATCTGCGCGGCGTGCTATTGCGCGCAGCGCTCGACGAGACGCCGTTCGTCACCGGGCGCGCGCTCCACGTGGCGCGCCACCTCGCCGCCGGGCTGGCGCACGCGCACAAGGCCGGCGTCGTGCATCGCGACGTCAAGCCCGACAACGTCATGCTCGTGCACCACGAAGGCGATCCCGACTTCGCCAAGCTGTTCGACTTCGGGCTGGTCAAGCTCGTCGAGCCGGACGCGTCGACCGACGCGAAGCTGACGATGATGGGCCAGCGCTTCGGCACGCCCGCGTACATGTCACCAGAGCAGGCGCTCGGGCGCGCCGTCGACGCGCGCAGCGATCTGTACTCGCTGACCGTCGTGCTCTTCGAGATGCTCACCGGGCGCGCGCTGTTCGACGGCGCCGACGAGGAGAGCCTGCTCGTCATGCACGCGGCCAAGGCGCCGCCGTCGCTCGGCGAGGCGTGCGAGGGGCGCAGCTTTCCCGCGCCGCTCGAGGAGCTGGTGCGCCGCGGCCTCGGCAAGAAGCCCGAAGAACGGCCGGCCAGCGCCGAGGAGTATCTGACGGCGCTCGACGCGTGTGCCGAGGCGCTCGCGCCGGCGCGCGCCGTGCCGTCGGCGTCGCCGTCGCTGGCCGCGCGCGCGACGCGGCGGATGTTGCGCCCGCTGCGATCGCCGCGCGTGCTCGCGGTGCTGGCCGCCATCTTGCTCGCCGGCGGCGGCGCCTTCGCGCTGCAACGCGCGCTGCGCCCGCATCACGCCGCGCACGCGCGCGCGCTCTTGAAGGCGGGACGGCCGCAGGAGGCGGCGGCGTACCTGCAAGAGCGCCTGAAGGACATCGCCGACGACGCGCCGGCGCAGCTCGAGCTCGGCCACGCGTACGCGGCGTTCCGTCGCTACGACGAGGCGCTGGTGGCCTACGAGCGGGTCCGTTCGCTCGATCGATCGCTCGCCGACGATCGCACGATGCGCACCAACCTCATGCTCATGCTCGACGACGAGCGCAACGAGACGGCCAGCGGCGCCGCGCGCTTTCTGATCCAGTTTCTCGACGACGAGGGCGCGCGTGCCCGCGTGGTCGAGCTGGCCTCGTCGAGCCGCGCGCCGGCGCATCGCGCGAGCATGCGCGAGCTGGCCGAGAGCCTGGGGCTCACCGATCGCGTGAACCTTCTGACCTCGTATCGGCTCGATCTCGAGCAAGGCGCGACGTGCGGCGATCGCCAGCAGGCGGTGGCCAAGCTGCGCGCGCTGCGCGATCCGGCGGCGCTGGCCGCGCTGCGCAAGGCGTCGGCACAGAAGAGGAACGCCTGTCTGCGCGACGACGCCGCCGATGCCATTCGCTATCTCGAATCATTGCAATAGGTTGCGGCTCGGCTAACACTTTTGTGGCTGGCGGCGTCCAAGTAGATGACGGTGAGCGACCTGTTGCACCAGCTCGTAGCTTCCGCCGCGGCGGGCGATCAGCGCGCGTTCGCCGCGTTGCACGCGCGTTACTCGGGCGTGGTGCACGCGATCCTGTTGTCGCGGCTGCCGCGCGCCGAGGCCGAAGAGCAGGTGCAGGAGGTGTTTCTCGTCGCCTGGAAGAAGCTCGGGCAGCTCGAGGATCCCGAGGGGTTCGGCGCGTGGCTGTGCGCGATCGCGCGCAACCGCGCGGTCGATTGCTTGCGGCGGCGGCGGCCGACCGAGGCGCTCGAGGAGTCGTGGCCCGACGACGGCGCGAGCTCGAGCGACGTCGCCGAGGTGCGCCACGTGCTCGACGCGATCCGCGGGCTGCCGGAGGCCTATCGGGAGACGCTGGTGATGCGGCTGTGCGCCGGGATGAGCGGGCCGGAGATCGCGGCGGCGACGGGGCTCGAGCCGGGATCGGTGCGCATCAACCTGCATCGCGGGATGAAGCTGTTGCGTGAGAAACTGGGCGTCGACGGAAAGGCGGCTGCATCGTGAGCGAGCGCGACTACCTTTTCGACAAAGAGGGCGAGCCGGATCCGGAGATCGCACGCCTCGAGGGGCTGCTCGCGCCGCTCGCCTATCGCGGCGCGCCGCCGCTCTTGCCCGCGCGCATCGGGGCGCGCCGTCCGTACGTCGTGGCTGCGGCGGCGCTGGCGATGGCGGCGGCGATCGCGGCGCTGGTGATCGCGCGGCCGTGGCGCCCGGCGCCGAAGTGGATCGACAGCGATGCCAGGGTCGAGCTCGCCATCGGGGACATCGGGCGCGTCGAGCTCGCGCCGCACACGCGCGCGCGCGTCGTCGCGGGCGGGCCGGCGCCGCACACGTTGGAGCTCGTGCGCGGCACGCTGCACGCGGTGATCGACGCGCCGCCGCGGCAATTCGCGGTGGTGACGCCGCACGCGGTGGTGACGGATCTCGGGTGCGTGTTCGACGTCATCGTCGACGAGGCGGGACGCGGGCAGGTCGTGGTGCGAAAGGGGCGCGTGGGCGTGGCGGGCGCAGGGGCGGCGGAGATCGTGGTGCCCGCGGGCGCGCGCGTGGAGCTGACCGAGCATGGCGCGGGCGAGCTGCACGGGCCGGAGCCGATGCCGACGCAATCGACGCCGGCGCGACCGACGGCGACACGACCGACGCCATCCGCGCCGTCGACGCCGGGCGTGCAGCCGGCGCCGTCGACGCCGGGCGTGCAGCCGGCGCCGACGACGCCGGGCGTGCAGCCGGCGCCGTCGGCCGCGCACGGCGCGCATCACGCCACGCACGCGACGCACAAGACGCACGCGCCCGCGCATCCGATCGCGACGAAGACGCCGGGCAAGGCGGCCCCGGTCGCGGCGCCCACGCGCGCGCCCGCAAAGAAGCCGACGAAGGACGACGGCCTGCACCACGATCCGCTCGAGGAGCTGCAGCGCTCGGTCGAATAGCCGTGTAAACGATCGGCGCCGCCGCGTCGTCCTCGTTGCATGCGGCACGCCCTCGCCTTCGCGATCCTCCTCGCCCTTCCGTCGACGCCCGCGCGCGCGCAAGACGCGACCGCGCCCGCCTTCTCGCTGCAAGACTTCCGCCCCGCGATCGACTCCAAGGGCTACATCACGGTCAACGCGTCGTCGATCCTCGGCCACCTCGACTTCTCGCTCGGCCTGGTCGGCTCCTACGCGCACGACGTGCTCTCGCTGTCGGGGCAGGGCGCGCAGCTGCGCGTCGAGCACTTGCTGACGCCGCAGCTGCAGTTCGCGCTCGGCCTGTTCAAGTGGGTCGAAGTCGGCCTGTCGCTGCCCGTGCACATCATGTTCGGCGAGCGCGGACCGAAGCTCACCGACGCCGATCCCAACCAGAACAACAGCCTCAGCTTCTCCGGGCAGTTCGTCGGCGATCTCGGGCTGCACGCCAAGGCGCGCTTCATCAACACGTCGAAGTACCCGGTCGGGCTCGCCCTGCTCTTCTCGCTCTACGCGCCGTCGGGCGACGCCAAGAAGTTCCTCGGCGAAGGCCAGGTCACCTTGCGCCCCGAGATCATCGTCGACAGCGAGCTCGGCCGCGCGCGCCGCTTCCGCCTCGCGCTCAACCTGGGCGCGCTGGTGCGCCCGTCGGTGCACTCGTACACCGACGCGGGCACCACGCTCGCCGGCGTCCCCGACGTGGCCGGCGGTATGCCCTTCTGCGCGCCGTCGGCGATGCTCGGCGCCGCGCCCGGCTCGCCGGTCTGCGGCACCCAACAGACGCGCGCGCTCGGCACGCAGCTGACCTACAGCCTCGGCGCCTCCTACGCTCTGGTGCCGCAGAAGTTCGACCTCGTCGGCGAGCTCTTCGGCTACGGCGACGTCACCGGGCAGGCGTCCGCGAGCCCGCTCGAGGGCCTGCTCGCGGCCAAGGTCTACCTGGCGCAAAAGTCGTACTTCGAGATCGGCGGCAGCGCCGGGCTGGTGCCGGGGATGACCGGCTCGCCCGACTTTCGCGTCTTCGTCGGCTTCATCTTCGAGCCGTCGATCGGCGATCGCGACGGGGATGGCATCAAGGACGACGTCGACCAGTGCCCCGACGATCCGGAGGACTTCGACGACTTCGAGGACGAGGACGGCTGCCCCGATCCCGACAACGATCGCGACGGCATCCTCGATCGCGACGATCAGTGTCCCAACGAGCCGGGCCCCGTCGAGAACCACGGCTGCCCCGTGGTCGTGCATCCGCCCGAGCCGCCGTCGGATCGCGACCAGGACGGCCTCATCGATGAGGACGACGAGTGTCCCGAGATCCCCGGGCCCAAGGAGAACCACGGCTGCCCGTGGCTCGACTCCGACGGCGACGGGCTGCTCGACAAGGACGACAAGTGCCCGCACGAATACGGGCCCAAGGACAACGGCGGCTGCCCGCTGCCCAATCACGCGAAGATCCGGCGCGGCCACATCCTGGCGATGAACCCGATCTTCTTCGAGACGGCCAAGGCGATCATCAAGCCGATCTCGTACCCGACGCTCGACGACGTCGCCGACACGCTGCGCTCCAACCAGCAGCTCTTGATCATCGAGATCCAGGGCCACGCCGACGAGCGCGGCGACGACGACTACAACATGCGGCTCACCGAGGATCGCGCCGCCGCCGTCAAAGCGTATCTGGTGAACAAGGGCGTGAGCGCCGATCGCCTGCAGTCGCACGGCTACGGCGAGACCAAGCCGCTCTGCCGTCAGCACGCCGAGAGCTGCTGGTCGAAGAACCGTCGCGTCGAGTTCGTCATCCTGCGACGAAGTGACAACCCGTTGCCGGATCTTCCCTAGGCCGCACACCCGAGCGGCACGCGTCCGCTCCCGCCCGTGCGTCTCGCGCGATGACCCGCGGCAACATGCCGCAATGGACAGGCTTGCTCGGGTGCCTATTCGCAGGTCCTCGAAGTACTGCGGTGGCGGTACCGCAGGCGATCTGCCGATAGCGCCGTCATCGTCGACGAGATCCATCAGAGGAGGCGGACATGAATTGGACAGGGTATGGAGCGGGCGGTGATGGACTGACGACTCAGGGCGCGATCGGCAACGCGATCGGCGGCGCGGCACCGGCCGTCGGCACCGTGCTCGGGAGCGCGTTCGGCATGCCGATGGTGGGCGGGATGCTCGGCAATCTCGCGAGCCAGCTGTCGCACTTCTTGCCGTTCGGCGCGGGGCCGCAATTCGGCGGGCAGCAGTACGGGCAGGGCTTCTCGCCGCAGGGCGCGGTCGGAAATTGGATCCAGCAGCTGGCGCCGGGGCTCGGCAGCTCCGTCGGTGGCGCTTTCGGGCAGTCGCAGCTCGGCGGGATGCTCGGCAACCTCGCGGGTCAGCTCGGCAGCATCCTGCCGTTCGGCGCCGGGCCGCAATTCGGGCAGCAGCAGCAGCTCGCGCCGATGGGCGCCGTCGGCAACTGGATCCATCAGCTGGCGCCGGGGCTCGGCGGCGTCGCCGGCGGGGCGTTCGGCGCGCCGCAAGTCGGCGGCATGCTCGGCAACCTCGTCGGGCAGCTCGGCAGCCTCTTGCCGTTCGCGGCGGGGCCGCAATTCGGCCAGCAGTATGGGCAAGGCTTCTCGCCGCAGGGCGCGGTCGGGAATTGGATCCAGCAGCTGGCGCCGGGGCTCGGCAGCTCCGTCGGTGGCGCTTTCGGGCAGTCGCAGCTCGGCGGCATGCTCGGCAACCTCGCGGGTCAGCTCGGCAGCATCCTGCCGTTCGGC
The DNA here is from genome assembly GCA_035607415.1 of Polyangia bacterium. GTDB lineage: Bacteria > Myxococcota_A > Polyangia > Palsa-1104 > Palsa-1104 > JAQBQH01. The sequence continues at coordinate 15,102 of DATNAQ010000049.1, read as the reverse complement.
GCCGGGCCGCAATTCGGGCAGCAGCAGCAGTTTGCGCCGATGGGCGCCGTCGGCAACTGGATCCATCAGCTGGCGCCGGGGCTCGGCGGCGTCGCCGGCGGGGCGTTCGGCGCGCCGCAGGTCGGCGGCATGCTCGGCAACCTCGTCGGGCAGCTCGGCAGCCTCTTGCCGTTCGCGGCGGGGCCGCAGATGCCGCAGATGCCGCAGATGCCGCAAATGCCGCAGATGCCGGGGAGCTCGTGGCTGCACTCGCTCCTCGGGCAGCAGCAATCGCCGATGTTCACGAACTGCTTCGGGGCGACCCCGGGCCTGGGGCAGAGCATCCTTCCCTTTTCCGGCGGCCCGCAGCTCAACCCTCAAGGTGCGCTTGGAAGTTGGCTCAGTCAGATGGCTCCCGGACTCGGCGGCGCCGTCGGTGGCGCCTTCGGACAGCAGCAGCTCGGCGGCATGCTCGGAAACCTCGCCGGACAGCTCGGCGGCATGCTGCCCTTCTCTGCCGCTCCCCAGTTCGGACGCCCGCCGCAGACGCAGAACTGAGGTGAAGCGACGCGTGGATCGCGTGGATGAATGAAGCAGCGGGCGCGGCGGCGACGGCGCCGCCGTGCCCGCTGTGGTTTCTCGTGACGAAGGAGGATTCGTGAGCGCTGAGGACTTCATCGTGGTACCCGCGGCCGCCGCGGGCGCCGACGGCGTGGCTGCGCTGAAACAACTATTGGCCGAGCTCGGCGGCTCGCACGTCAAGTCGCTGGTCGGCTCACCCGACGCGCCCCGCCGCGCGGTCTTGACCCTGTCGCCCGACGAAGCGCAGGCGCTCTCGCAGCGCTACGCCGGCCGGCTCCTCGTCGAGCGCAACGCCGCGCTCTCCCCTTTTTGAACCGACCGATCCGAGATTGGAGACCACCATGCCCGACCCGAATACGCCCAACGTGTTGCAAGGCGGAAAACGGCAATTCCTGATTGCCGCCCGTCGCGACGCGGCGCTCGCCACCGCGGGGCTGCGGCCTTTTGCCGCAGGTGCCCTCGACAACGTCGTTCAAAACATGGGCCTCGACATCGTGAGGGTGCATCGCCCGGCCGCGATGTCGACGCTCGCTGCGTCCACCGACGTCGCCTCGCAGGTGTACGTCGCGAGCATCGATCCCGACCGCGCGCAGCTCTTGCAGCGCACCGCCCCGCCGCAGATGATCGTCGAGGAGGACGCCTACCTCGGCTACGGCCCGCCCAAGGCGGTGCAGCAGGCCAGCGTCTCGATGATGAGCGCGGTGCCGTCGGCCGACGTGGTCAGCCGCGACGTGCGCTTCATCGTGCTCGGCGAAGGCGACAAGCCGCTGCCCGGCATCGACGTCACGCTCGTCGGCGACGGCTGGCCGGCGCAAGGCACCACCGACGCCAACGGCCAGCTCAAGCTGACGCTGTCGACGCTGCCGGGCAGCCCGGCCAAGACGCTGTTCGCCGCGGCCAAGGGCACCTATTGGGATCGCTACGTCACCACGCCGCAGATCGACGACAACAACGTCAACGTCATCCGACTGCAGTCGATCGCCGAGACCATCGACGGCTTCCCCGCCAAGTATCGCTTCGGCTGGGGCGCCAAGATGATGGGGCTCGACGCCCTGCCCGAGACGCTCGACGGCAGCGGCGTGCGCGTCGCCATCATCGACTCCGGCGCCGACATCACGCACCCGCTCCTGCAGCACATCACCACCGGCATCGATCTGACCAACAACGCCGATCGCAAGACCTGGGCGAAAGACGTCGTCGGCCACGGCTCGCACTGCGCCGGGACCATCGCCGCGCGCAGCGCCGGCAGCCTCCGCGGCTTTTCGCCCGGCGCCGAGATCCATGTCCTCAAGATCTTCCCCGGCGGGCAGTTCTCCAGCCTGCTCGACGCGCTCGACTACTGCATCGCCAACCAGATCGACATCGTGAACATGTCGCTCGGCAGCCCGCAGCCGTCGCAGATCGTCGAGCAGAAGCTGCAGGAGGCGGTGGCCAACGGCGTCTTCTGCGTCGTCGCCGCCGGCAACTCGGGCGGGCCGGTGCAGTATCCGGCGTCGTCGCCGAACGTGCTCGCGGTCTCGGCGATCGGGCTCATCGGCGCGGTGCGTGCGGAGACCTGGGACAGCTCGCAGGTCAATCCGCGCCTGGTGTCGCCCGACGGCGTCTTCAGCCCGACGTTCACCTGCTACGGGCCGGAGGTGGCGGTGTGCGCGCCGGGCGTGTCGATCATCTCGACGGTGCCCGGCGGCTACGAGTCGCAGTCGGGTACGTCGATGGCGGCGCCCTACATCAGCGGGCTCGCGACCCTGCTGCTGGCGCATCATCCGCTGTTCCAGCCGCAGATGAACCCGCGCGGGGCGCAGCGCGTGCACGCGCTGGCGTCGATGATCCGGCAGATGTGCACGCCCTATGCACTCGGACAGAACCGCACCGGCATGGGGCTGCCGCGCGTGACGTCGCAGGTGGCGGGCGCGCTGCAGCCGGGCGCGCAGTCGACGACGGTGGTGACGCCGCCGCAGATCGCGCCGCAGGCAGCCGGCTTCGCCTGGCCGCAGGCGATGTCGCCGTTCGCGCCGATGGCGGCGGGCCCCGACCGCGCGTTCCTCTATCAGTACAACCCGGCGCCCAGCTCACCCTGGCCGTTCGGCTGGCACTAGCCGCCGGTTAGATCCTCACAGCGGCGGGCCGCGCCGTCAGCTCGAGGCCATAGCGACGCCTCACGGCGCCCATCTTCTCGAGATCGGGCGGGCGGGCCGCCGGCGGTCAGCACCGCCGCGACGTCACGTAGGTCATCACGCTTTCGAGCTCGAGAATGCTGGGCGCGGGCGCCTCCTCCGCCTCACGCGCAAGGGGCTGCGCGCCGGCACGTCCGTGCGCAGCGCGTGCACGCGCTCGAGGAGACACTGCGCGCGATCGCCGGCTCCCGAGGCGCGCGATCTGCGTTAATCTCTTGCGACGTGCTCGCATTGGTGATCGGAGGGGGGGAGGCGCTCGAGGCCGTCACGGCCGTCTTGTCACCGCACGGTTTCACCGTCGAGGCGGCGGAGCGGCAGCCGGCTCCGCGTGCCGGCTGCCGGCTGGTGATCATCGATTGGGACACGACCGAGGACGGCGCCGGCGCCTGCCGCGCGCTCGCCGCCGATCGCGCCTTTGCCGACGTGACGATCATCGCCTCGAGCGCCGAGCAGACGACCACGCGCCTCATGGAGATCCTCGCCGCCGGCGCCACCGACGCGCTGCGCCTGCCCGCCGACGGCCCGCGCCTGCTGGCGCGCGCGCTCCAGATCGCCGACGCCGGCGGCCGCAACACGGTCGACGCGCACGCGCACCTCTACCGGCGCCTCTTCGAGCGCAACCCGCTGCCGATGTGCCTCTTCGACGATCGCTCGCTGCGCTTTCTCGCCGTCAGCGACGGGGCGGTGCGCCAGTACGGCTGGTCGCGCGAGGAGCTCCTGCAGATGACCTTGCGCGACATCCGCCCGCCCGAGTGCGTGCCCGCCTTCGAGCGCGCGGTGCTGGAAGACGCGGAGACGGTGTTCCTGACGACGCGTCACCGCCGCAAGGACGGCTCCGAGTTCGTCTCGCAGGGCGTGCTGCAGCGGCTGAGCACCGCCACCGGCCACGTGCGCTTCGCTGTGAGCCGCGACGTCACCGAGGAGACGCGGCTAGCCGAAGCGCAGCGCCGCTCGCTCGCCGACTACCACGAGCTGGTGCAGCGCACCGCCGACGGCGTCCTGACGCACCGCCCATTTCCCGAGGGTGAAATCGCCTACGCCAATCCCGCGTTCGTCGCCTTTCTCGGCTATCCGTCGGGCGAACCGCTCGTCGGCCGCCCGGTGCTCGAGATCGTGCATCCCGAGGATCGCGAGCTCGTGCGCGGCCGCATCGACAGCATCGTCTCGACCACGCAGCCGACGCAGCCGCGCCCCATCCGCTTCATCGGCGCCGACGGGCGCGACCGCTGGGCGGAGACGCGCGGCATCTCGGTCCGCTACGAAGGAGCGCCGGCGATCACCGTCATCGCCCGCGATCTCACCGAGCGCCGCCGCGCCGAAGAAGCGCTGCGCCGCTCCGAGGAGCGCTTTTCGCGCATCTTCCACACCAACCCGGCGGCGATCAGCATCACGCGCGCGTCCGATCGCCGCTTCGTCGAGGTCAACCAGACCTTCACGCGGCTCACCGGCTGGTCGCGCGAAGAGGTGGTCGGACGCACCGGCGCCGAGCTCCGCCTGTGGGACGAGCCGAGCGACCGCGAGCGCGTGCTCGCCGCCTCGTTCGATCCCAACGGCCCGCGCGAGACCGAGGTGCGCACCGTCGACAAATCGGGCGTGCGGCACGACGTCCTCATGTCGGTGGTGCCGATCGAGATCAACGACGAGCCGCACTTTCTGGCCATCGCCGTCGACATCAGCGAGCGCAAACGGCTCGACGGTCAGCTCCGGCACGCGCACAAGATGGAGGCGATCGGGCGGCTCGCCGGCGGGATCGCGCACGACTTCAACAACCTGCTCACCGGGATCCGCGGCTACGCCGAGCTGCTCGTGCAGCAGGAGGCGCCCGGCTCGCAGAGCCGCGACGCCGCGCAACACATCTTGCGCGCGGCGATGCGCGCGGCCAGCCTCACCGGCCAGCTGCTCGCGTTCACCCGGCGCGAGCCGACGCACGCCACCGTGCTCGTGCTCGACACCGAGGTGCGCCAGCTGGCGTCGCTGCTCCGGCGCATCATCGGCGGCGACGTGGCGCTGCAGCTCGAGCTGCGCGCCGGCGCCGCCCGCGTGCGCGTCGACGCCGGGCAGCTCGAGCAGGTGATCCTCAACCTCGCGGTCAACGCGCGCGACGCCATGCCCAAGGGCGGGCAGCTCACCATCGCCACCGCCGCCCTCGCCGACGCCGGCGGGCGCGGCCGCGTGCGGCTGAGCATCGTCGACACCGGCGCCGGTATGTCCGAAGAGGTGCGCACGCGCATGTTCGAGCCGTTCTATACGACCAAGGAGATCGGCCGCGGCACCGGGCTCGGGCTCTCGATCGTGTACGGCATCGTCGAGCAGTCGGGCGGGACCATCCACGTCGAGAGCTCGCCCGGGCAAGGCGCGAGCTTTCACATCGAGCTGCCGCGCGTCGAGGAGCCGGTGGCGCCGCCCGCCTCCGTCGAGGAGAAGGCCGCGCCCCACGGCCACGAGACCATCCTGGTCGCCGAGGATGACGAGGACGTGCGCGACTTCGTGCAGTTCGTCCTCGGGCGCGCGGGCTATCGCGTGCTGGTGGCGGAGGACGGCGTGCGCGCGCTCGAGGTGGCGCAGGCGAGCACGCACGCGATCGATCTGTTGCTGAGCGATCTGGTGATGCCGCGCCTCAACGGCCACGATCTGGCGCGCCATTTCGTCGGGCAGCGGCCGCGCGTCCGCGTCATGCACATGTCGGGCTATCCCGGCATCCGTGGGTCCGAGGCCGACCGTCGCACACCATTCCTGCAGAAGCCGTTCTCGCCCGAAGAGCTCTTGCGCGCGGTTCGCGACGCGCTCGATGCGCCGCTGTCGTAGCTTCCACGAGAGGACCCTACGCTCTCGCATTCGCAAGGCGCGCTACAGTAGTTCCGCGGGCACGATCCTACAATCGGCGAACCCTTTCCCTTTGCGGAGGTCTTGTCGATGCGTCTCTTGTTCGCGCTCGTCCTGGTTGCCGGTCTCGCCGCCAACCCGGGCTGCTCGTGCAGCCACAACGGCGCCAAGGACACCGACGGAGGCGCCGGCGGCGACGACATGAGCGTGCCGATCTCCGGCGGCGACATCGTCATCACGCCCGCCGACGCGACGCTCGACATCACGCCCGGCGGCGCGCCGGCCACGCAGACCTATACCGCCGCGCTCAAGAATGGGCAGGACGTGACCGGGCAGACGACCTGGACGGTCGACGACGCGTCGCTCGGCGCCTTCTCGGGCAACGGCTTCACCAGCACCGTCGACCACGGCGGCACGACGCTGGTGCACGCCGCGTACAACGGCCTGACCGGCTTCGCCACGCTGCACGTCAAGCTGCACGCGATGGTTCCGTCGGACAGCTGTCCGAGCTGCCCGCCCTTTCCCGGCTCGGGCACGCCGGCCTGCAGCGCCACGGCGCAGACGCCGGCGGTGCTCTATCCGCCCGACGGCACGCTGGTGCCGCCGAACATGAACGTGCTCGAGCTGCAGTACGATCAAGGCGGCGGCAACACCTACTTCGAGATCGACTACGAGAACGCCGCCACCGACGTGCGCGTGCTGACGCAGTGCACGCCCATCACCGACTCCAAGGGGACCGCCACCAACGGCTGCGTCTACGATCTGTCGCAGCAGGTCTGGGATTACATCGCGCAGTCGAACCGCGGCGGCGATCCGTTGAACATCATCGTCCGCGCCACCGACGCCAGCGGCAGCTGCGTGGCGACGTCGCAGACGCAGGTCGCGATCTCGTTCGCCGAAGAGGACCTCAACGGCGGCGTCTACTACTGGCAGTCGGTCGCCATCGGTGTGGCGTCGGGCGCAGCCGGCGGCATCTTCCGTTACGACTTCGGCAAGCGCGGGCAGACGCCCGAGGCGTTCCTCGCGCCGGTGCCCGGCGCCAAGATGAACCGCTGCATCGGCTGCCACTTCCTCTCGCGCGACGGCTCCAAGATGACGTACGGCAACGACGATCCCGACGCCGATGACGAGTACAGCGATCTGACGACGACGCTCATCGACGTCGCCACCAAGCAGGCGGTGAATCCGGGCATGCTCAAAGGCGGCTTCCAGGCCTTCACGCCCGATCACTCGCTGTTCCTGGCGTCCAACCCGAGCGGCGGGAATCCGATGAACATGTTCACGCTGTGGAATGGCGCGACCGGAGCGGCGGCATCGCCGGCGATGGTCTCGTCGGGCGCGGGGCGCGCGACGCAGCCGGACTACTCGGCGGACGGCAGCCAGGTGGTGTTCGTGGCGCCGGGGAGCTTCGCGTTCCCCTCGTACACGCGCACCGACGACAACCACTTCAGCGGCGGCAGCATCTTCACGATGTCGGCCAACGGCACGACCTTCGGCACGCCGACGCCGCTCGTCACCTCGGCGGGCGAGAACAACTACTACCCGGCCTTCTCGCCCGACGGCGCCTTCGTCGTGTTCAACCGCGTGCCGCTCACCGGCGCGCCCGGCGCGTGCACCAACACCGCGACTGCCGGCTCGTGCCCCAACGACGCCTTCTCCAACCCGAACGCGCGCATCTTCATCGTCCCGGCGGCGGGCGGCACGCCGGTCGACCTGGCGAGCATCAACGGCTCGGGCGCGCTGGAAAACTCCTGGCCGCGTTTCGCGCCGACGGTGCAGCACTACAAGGGCGACACGATCGCCTGGGTGACCTTTGCCTCGACGCGCGACTACGGCGACGTCGTGCGCAACACGGCCACGATCGGCGGCATGCCGCAGCACCCCTGCTATCCGCCCGAGTCGCCGGAGAACACGTCGACGAACAAGAACGTCATCGAGGATCCGAGCTGCCTGCAGCCGCAGCTGTGGATGGCGGCCATCAACCTGTCGAAGGCGTCGACGGGCGCCGATCCGAGCTTCCCGGCGTTCTGGCTGCCCTTCCAGGATCCGCACGCCCACAACCACATCGCGCAGTGGGTCCTGCAGCTCGTCGGCCCGCCGTCGACGGGCGACATGGGCATGTGCGTTCCCGACGGAACCGCGTGCACCGCCGGCGGCGCGCAGTGCTGCAACGGCGTCTGCTGCACGAACAACACCTGCAACGGCTGCATCCCGTAGCGCTTCTCGTACAATGAGGGCATGACGCCCGCGGGCCGCATCGACGTGTTGCACCCGGCGGGGCTGCCCGGCGTCGTCTGGTACCGCGGCCGGCGGGTGTCGCATGCCTATCCCCGCCACTGGCACGAGGAGCTCCATCTGTGCGCCTACAGCGCGGGCGACGGGCGCCTCCGGCTGCGCGGGGCGACTTCGGCTATCGGCGCCGGCGACCTGGCGATCACGCCGGCCGGCGAGATCCACGAGAACTGGGTCGAGCGCGGCGGGGCCTGCAGCTTTCGCAGCCTCTATCTCGACGTCGCGCTGGTGCGCGGCCTGGTGCGCCAGGCGACGGGCGATCCGCGCTCGGAGCTCGCCTTCGCCGCGACGCGGCTGCGGGCGCCCGCGCTGCGACGGGCGCTGATCGCGCTCCACCGCGCGATCGAGGACGGCGCGGCGCCGCTGCAGGCCGAGGGCGCACTCGTCGAGCTGTGCGGCGCGATCCTCGCCACCGACGCGACGCGCGGTCCGAGCGAGCGCCGGCTCGGGCGCGAGCGGCGCGCGGTGCGCCAGGCGCAGGCATTTTTGCGCGAGCACCTCGACGAGCTCGTGTCGCTGCGCCAGCTGGCGACGGTGACGCGGCTCAGCCCGTACTACCTGCATCGCGTCTTCTGCCGCGAGACGGGAATGCCGCCGCACGCGTTTCAGCTGCAGCTGCGCATCAACACCGCCAAGCGCCTCATGCGCGCGGGCACGGCGCTGGCCGAGGTCGCGGCCGCGACGGGCTTCGCCGATCAGAGCCACCTGACGCGGCACTTCCGGCGGCTCGTCGGAATGCCGCCCGGACGCTTCCGCCGTTTTCAGGGCTAGAACGTTCAAGCGCGCGAACGCGGGGACGAGCCACCGTGGTCGCGACGATGAGACCGATTCTTGCGACGCTGCTCGCGCCACTCGTTGCCGCCTGCGCCACCACGCCGGCGGCGCGCATCGATCCCCATGGCCTCGACGCGCGCGACGCGCAGGTCGCGAGCGAGCGCTATCGCGGCCGCGCGGCGCTGCGCCTGTCGCCGCTGCCCGGACACGAGGCGGACGACGGCAGCCTCATCGCGCTCGTGCGCGGATCGACCTTCCGCGACGGCACCATCGACGTCGACGTCGCGGGCAGTCCGCGGCCGGGCGCGTCGCCCGTCATGAAGGGCTTCATCGGCGTCATGTTCCGCGTGCAGCCCGACCGCGGCGCGGGCGAGCTCGTCTACGTGCGGCCGGTCAACGGGCGCTCCGACAACCAGCTCGAGCGCAACCACTCGGCGCAATATTGCTCGCCGCCCGAGCTCGGCTGGAAGCAGCTGCGCGCGCAGAGCCCGGGGCAGTACGAGTCGTACGTGGATCTCGAGCCGGGCGCCTGGACGCACCTCCGGATCGAGGTGGCCGGCACCTACGCGCGGCTCTTCGTCAACGGCGCGCGGCAGCCGACGCTGATCGTGTCGGATCTGAAGCACGGCGACGGCGCCGGCGCGATCGCGCTGTGGGCGCATTCGACGACCGACGCCCACTTCGCCAACCTGCGCGTGACGCCGGCGGGAGCGCGGCGATGAGCGCGGCAGCCTGCGCGCGGCGCGCCGCCCTCTTCGTCTGCCTGCTCGCGGCCGCGCGCGCCGGCGCCACCTCGTGGACGACCGACGCGCGCTCGCTGCAGAAGGTCGCCGACGGCGTCTGGGTCATCATCCACAAAGACGCGGTGCTCGCGGGCTGGCCGCAGGGCAACACCACCGTGGTCATCGGACGGCGCGGCGTGCTCGTCGTCGACGCGTGCTTCTTGACCTCGAGCGCCAGGGAGGACATCGCCGACATCCGGCGGCTGACGTCGAAGCCGGTGCGCTGGCTCGTGAACACGCACTTTCACATCGACCACAACGCCGGCAACAGCGCCTACAAGGACGCGTTCCCCGGCGTCGAGATCATCGCGCAGTCGGCGACGCGACGGTTCATGGACGACACCAACCCCGCCTTCGCCGCCAACGTCATCGCGCCCGACGGCCGGCCGTCGACGGAGCTGCTGCCGGCGATGCGCCGCGCGCTCGCGAGCGGACACGACGACGGCGGCAACGCGCTGTCGGCCGCCGATCGCGCGCTGACGGTGCGCCAGATCCACGACATCGAGGGCGAGATCGCCGACTATCGCCACTATCGCTACGAGCCGCCGACGCTCCTGTTCGAGCGCGCGCTCACCCTCGATCTCGGCGATCGCCAGGTCGTGGTCGAGCACCTCGGGCGCGGCAACACGCCCGGCGACGCCAGCGTGTGGCTGCCGCGCGAGCGCGTGCTGGCGACGGGAGATCTGCTGACGGGGCCGATCCCGTACATGCGCATGGGCTACCCGCGCGAGCAGCTCGAGGTGCTGCGCACGCTGCGCGGGCGCGACGCGCGCGTGATCGTGCCGGGTCACGGCGCCGTGCAGACCGACCCGCGCCCGCTCGACGACGTCATCGCGCTCTTGCAGTCGGTGGTCGATCAGGTGCACGAACAGACGGCGAAGCTGCCGATGAATTCGAAGACCAAGCGCAAGAGCGCCGACGATCTGCACATCGATCTCGGCGCCTTCCAAAAGCGCATGGCGGGCGACGACCCGGTGAACCTCGACTTCTGGCAGAACATCGTCGAGGGCCTGGGCGGCACCGCGAACCAGGGGCTCGTCGGGCGCGCCTTCGACGAGGAGACGGGCAAGCTGTGACGGTGTAGCATCGCGCCATGTCGGGCTCGACCCACCAGTTCGCGAGCCGGCTGCGCTGGACCGGCGCCGCCGCGGGCGCGGTACGCGACTACGAGAGCTACTCGCGCGCATACGTCGTCGAGATGGAGGGCAAGCCGCCCTTGCACGGCTCGGCGGCGCTGCCGTTTCGCGGCGACGCGGCCGCGCACAATCCGGAGGATCTGCTGATGGCGGCGCTGTCGGCGTGCCACTTCCTGTCGTACGCGGCGCTGTGCGCGCGGCACGGCGTGGTGCTCGTCGCCTACGAGGACGCGGCCAGCGGCACCATGACCTTCGACCGCGCGCGCAAGGTCATGGCGTTCAGCGAGGTGACGCTGCACCCGCGCTGCCGCGTCGCCGCCGGCACCGACGTCGCGCAGGCGCGGGCGTTGCACGAGCGCGCGCACCACGAGTGCTTCATCGCCAACTCGGTGAACTTTCCGGTCACCAACGAGCCCGAGATCCTCGTCGCCGACGCGTGAGCTCAGCGCTTGGCGATCTCTAGGACCACGCGAAAACGCGCCGCGCCGCTCAGCATGCGCTCGTAGGCGTCGCGCGCGCGCTCGAGCGGGAACAGCTCGTTCATCGAGCGCACGCCGGTGAGCACGCTGAAGGCGAGCGTGTCTTCGGAGTCGATCGACGTGCCCGAGGCCCAGCCGCGCACGGCGGAACGGCCCATGATGAGGGCCAGGGGCGGCACCTCGATCGGCTCGCCGGAGGCGCCGATGACGAGGAGCGTGCCGTTCACCGCGAGGCCGCCGATCATGGCGCTCATGGCCTTGCCGCTGGTGATGGTCTCGAAGATCGCGCGCGCGCCGCCGCGGCGCTGCAGCTCCTTGGCGGGATCGACGGCGGTGCTGTCGATGTACTCGGTCGCGCCGAGCTTGCGGGCCAGCGCCTCCTTGTCGGCGCCGCGCGCAACGGCGACGGTGCGGAAGCCCATCTTGGCGGCGTATTGGACCGCGAGGTGGCCGAGGCCGCCGAGCCCGTGGATGGCGACGAGATCGCCGCCGCGCAGGCCGCAGTTGCGCAGCGCATTGTAGGTGGTGATGCCGGCGCACAGGAGCGGTCCCGCTTCGACGGCCGAGAGCTCGGCGGGGATGCGGGCCAACGCCGACTCGGCCGCGATCGTGTACTCGGCGTAGCCGCCGTCGACCGTGATGCCGGTGGTGGCGCTGTTCTCGCAGGCGAAGAAGTCGCCGCGGCGGCAGTGCTCGCAGCTTCCGTCGTAGCCGCCGTTCCAGCCGACGCCGACCCGCTGGCCGACCTTCCAGCCGCTCACGCCGGGGCCGACCGCGTCGATGACGCCGGCGACCTCGTGGCCGGGGATGCGCGGATACTCGAGGCCCGGGAGCTGGCCTCCGACGACGAGCGCGTCGCTATGACAGACGCCGCACGCCTCGACCTTGATGCGCACGGCGCCGCGGCCCGGCGTCGGAATGTCGCGCTCCGTAGCCTCCAGCGGCCCGTTCGGGCGCGCCACCTGCACTGCTCGCATCTTCGCCACGCTGCACCTCCTCTGTTCGGCGAAGCAAGAACCAAACCGGCTTGACGGCCCTCATCGTTAGTGTCAGCTTACGGTAAGTGGCAGCTTACGCAGAACGGGCCCTCGACGCGCTCGGGGATTCGACGCGGCGGACGGTGTTCCGGCGCCTCCGTGCAGGCGCACGCTCGGTGGGCGAGATCGCGCGCGGCATGAACGTGAGCCGGCCCGCCGTCTCGCAGCACTTGAAGGTGCTCAAGGCGGCCGGGCTGGTGCTCGATCGCGCCGAAGGCACGCGGCGCCTGTACGCCGTGAACCCGCGCGGGCTCGACGAGCTGCGCGGTTGGCTCGACGGCTTCTGGGACGAAGCGCTCGCCGCCTTCCAGCACGCCGCCGAGGCCGAGGCCGCCAAAGAGAGGAAGCGACGATGAACGAAGCGACGACGGCGGATCCGAACAGCGTCCGCAAGCTCATGAAGGTGCAGGCGCCGCCGGCGGTGGCGTGGCGCGTGGCCGTGGTCGAGCCGCGCGTCGGCGGGCGCGGGATCGAGGTGCGCTTCATCGCCGAGGGCGACTGGGGCAAGCTCCTGGCCGCGTTCGCGCGCGCGGTGGAGGCCTAGCGCCATGGCCATGGCCAAGATCGAGGCGGGGCGGCGCGCGCTGGTGGCGCGGATCCTCGACGGCGACGGCACGGCGGCGCGCGAGCAGCGGCGCGCGGCGTTCGACAACGCCGGGCTGACCGGCGCGCTCGCCACCCTCGCCGACAAGGTGGCGCGGCACGCGCATCGCGTGACCGACGAGGACATCGCGGCCGCGCGCGCCGCGGGGCTGAGCGAAGATCAGATCTACGAGCTGGTGGTCTGCGCGGCGGTCGGCGAAGCGACGCGGCAGCTCGACGCCGGGCTGGCCGCGCTCGCCGCCGCGACGGACGGGAGGTGACGATGCGCCTCGCCATCCTCGATCGCGGCCATCGGCTCGGCACGCGGATCCTGTTCGCGATCATCCGCGCGGCGTCGCGCCACCCGGTGCTCGACGTCATCAAGCTCGTAAAGTATCGGCCCGACTTCTGGCGCGCGCAGGGGATCACGCACGAGGCGATGCGCGGGCCGTCGGCGTGGTCGGTCGGCGATCGCGAGCTGATGGCGGCGCTGGTGGCGCGCACCAATGGGTGCCAGTGGTGCACGGCGGCGCATTCGGAGGTGGCCGCGGGCGCCTACCGCGATCGCGCCCGGGTCGATGCGGTGCTCGCCGAGCTCGACACGGCGCCGATCGAGGAGCCGCTGCGCGCGACCTTGAAGCTCTTGCGCACGCTCGCGCGCGAGCGGACCGTCGGCGCCGACGACGTGCGCGCGGTCCTCGCCGCCGGCGTGTCGCGCGCGCAGATCGAGGATGCGCTCGCGGTCGCCTTCGCCTTCAACATGACGACGCGGCTGGCCGATGCGTTCGGCTTCACGATGGCGACCCCGGCGGCGTTCGCCTCGGGCGCGAAGTACCTGCTGGCGCGCGGTTATCGATGAAGAGGTAAAGGACTACTTGCAGGCGTCGTTGCGGCCGCTGAAGACCTCGCAGCCGCTGGCGCAGTGCTCGACGACGGTGCCGCTCGAGCCGCCGGTGCAGCGGTAGAGCGTGCCGGACAGGCCGTTGACCTTGTCGCCGCCGCAGTAGAGCCCGCCGACGACGCAGCTCGCGCCGCTCCTACACGAGTCGTTGATGCCGTCGTTGACCTGGCAGCCGTGGGCGCAGCGCGTGACCACGCTCGGCGCGCCGGCGCCGTTGCAGCGATAGAGCGTGCTCGCGTTGCCGCTCAGCTTGTCGCCGCCGCAGTAGAGGCCGCCGTCGACGCAGCTGCCGCCGCCGCTCTTGCACGAGTCGTCGGCGCCGGGGTTGACCTGGCAGCCGGCGCTGCAACGCTCGACCACCGTCGGCTCGGCGCCGCCGTTGCAGCGGTAGAGCGTGTTGGCGTTGCCGCTCAGCTTGTCGCCGCCGCAGTAGAGCCCGCCCGCGGTGCAGCCGCCGCCCGCCGAGCGGCAGGCGTCGTCGCTGCCGGCGTTGACCTGGCAGCCGGCGCTGCAGCGCTCGACCACCGTCGGCGCGCCCGTGCCGTTGCAGCGATAGAGCGTGCCGGCGTCGCCCGAGACCTTGTCGCCGCCGCAGTAGAGCCCGCCGACGACGCAGTTGCCGCCGCCGCCGCCCGACGGGGCGCTGCCGCAGGCGTCGTCCTGGCCGGGCACGACGTCGCAGCCGTCGGCGCAATGCTCGACGACGGTGCCGCTCGAGCCGCCGCTGCAGCGATAGAGCGTGTTGGGATCGCCGCTCACCTTGTCGCCGCCGCAGTAGAGCCCGCCGGCGACGCAGCCGTTGCCGCCTCCCCCGCCGCCGCTCGTGCCGCCGAAGTGATCGTAGCGGATGGCGGTGAAGCGCATGCCGACGTAGTCGACGTAGATCGACGAGCCGCTCACCGACACGTCGCTCTCGAACTGGTGCGCGTAGGTGATGGCGGTGGCGCAGCCCGGCTCCTCGATGAACTCGGCGCGCTGGCCGGGCACGAGCCACTGCTTGAAGAGCATGATGTGGTCCGAGTTGTTGACCGCGTCGGCCGCGCGCAGCGACGAGGCGTCGATCACGCTGGTGATGTCGTCGCGGAACGGGGCGAACTCCCAGGTCGTGCGCCCCGGCGCGGGCAGGCCCCACGCCCACGAGACCAGGCCCGAGCAGTCGGAGCGATAGGGATCCCATGCGCTGTCGTCGTAGCGATTGCAGTAGGTCGAGCAGGCGTCGTCGTAGTCGCGCTGATGATTCGCCGACTGGCAATATTGCAGACGCACACCCACCCAGTCTTCGGCGCGCGCGATCGCGTCGGAGGCGGCGAGCTCCTCCGCGGTCGATCCGACGTCCTCGGCGGGCGCGCCGCAACCGGCGAGCGCGAGCGCGAGCGCGAGGCCGAGCGTGGCGGTCAGGCTCTTGAGCATGGAACCTCCCTTTCTGCGGCGCGCATTCAGCAAGCCGAATGCCGGGCGCAACCGTCGGAAAGGACGAGGCCGCGGGAGGTGTGGTGTCGCGCTCGGCGCTACAGGTGCAGACCGGCGTGCGCTACATCGTGACGATGCCGGCCGAGCCGCT
>DATNAQ010000038.1:0-45856 GCA_035607415.1 Polyangia bacterium | reverse complement strand
CGCCGACGCCAAGGGCGAGGTCGCCGAGCTCAAGATGACCATCAACACGATGGTCGACACGCTCAACTCCTTCGCCGCCGAGGTCACGCGCGTCGCCAAGGAGGTCGGCACCGACGGCAAGCTCGGCGGTCAGGCCGACGTCAAAGGCGTGTCGGGCACGTGGAAGGATCTGACCGACAACGTCAACTTCATGGCGTCGAACCTGACGACGCAGGTGCGCGGCATCGCCCGCGTCGTCACCGCGGTCGCCGACGGCGACTTGACCCAGCGCTTCGAGATCGAGGCCAAGGGCGAGATCGCGCAGCTCGCCGACACCATCAACGCCATGACCGACACGCTGTCGAAGTTCGCCGCCGAGGTCACGCGCGTCGCGCGCGAGGTCGGCACCGAGGGCAAGCTCGGCGGTCAGGCCGACGTCAAAGGCGTCGCCGGCACCTGGAAGGATCTGACCGACAACGTCAACTTCATGGCGTCGAACCTGACGGCCCAGGTGCGCGGCATCGTCAAGGTCGTCACCGCCGTCGCCAACGGCGATCTGACGCAGAAGCTGGTCGGCGTCGAGGCCAAGGGCGAGATCGCCGCGCTCGCCGAGACGCTCAACGAGATGACCACGACGCTCGCCATCTTCGCGCAGCAGGTCACGTCGGTGGCGCGCACCGTCGGCGTCGAAGGCAAGCTCGGCGCGCAGGCGGAGGTGCCCGGCGTGGCCGGCACGTGGAAGGACCTCACCGACAACGTGAACCTCCTCGCCGGCAACTTGACCGATCAGGTGCGCAACATCGCCAAGGTCACCATCGCCGTCGCCAACGGCGACCTGTCGCAGAAGATCACCGTCGGCGCCAAAGGCGAGATCGAGCAGCTCAAAGACACCATCAACATCATGGTCGACCAGCTGCGCAGCTTCGCCGCCGAGGTCACGCGCGTCGCCAAGGAGGTCGGTAGCGAGGGCAAGCTCGGCGGTCAGGCCGAGGTGCAGGGCGTGTCGGGCGTGTGGAAGGATCTGACCGACAACGTCAACGTCCTCGCCGCGAACTTGACCACGCAGGTACGCGGCATCGTCAAGGTCGTCACCGCGGTCGCCATGGGCGACTTGTCGCAGAAGATCACCGTCGATGTGCGCGGCGAGCTCCTCGAGCTGAAGGAGACCGTCAACACCATGGTCGATCAGCTGCGCAGCTTCGCCGCCGAGGTCACGCGCGTCGCGCGCGAGGTCGGATCGGAAGGCAAGCTCGGCGGGCAGGCCGAGGTGCGCGGCGTCTCCGGCGTCTGGAAGGACCTCACCGACAACGTCAACTTCATGGCCGCCAACCTCACCTCCCAGGTGCGCAACATCGCGCTCGTCACGACGGCCATCGCCAACGGCGATCTCTCGAGGAAGATCACCGTCGAGCTCAAGGGCGAGCTGCTCGAGCTCAAGAACACGATCAACGTGCTCGTCGATCAGCTCAACGCCTTCGCGTCCGAGGTCACGCGCGTCGCGCGCGAGGTCGGCACCGACGGCAAGCTCGGCGGCCAGGCCGAAGTCCCCGGCGTCGCCGGCGCGTGGAAGTCGCTCACCGACAACGTCAACGTCATGGCGCGCAACCTGACGACGCAGGTGCGCGGCATCGTCAAGGTCGTCACCGCCGTCGCCAACGGCGACTTGAAGCAGAAGCTCGTGGTCGACGCCAAGGGCGAGGTCGCGTCGCTCGCCGACACCATCAACAGCATGACCGACACGCTGTCGACCTTCGCCGAGCAGGTCTCGACGGTGGCCCGTGAAGTCGGCGTGGAAGGCAAGCTCGGCGGCCAGGCGCGCGTGCCCGGCGTGTCGGGCACGTGGAAGGATCTGACCGACAACGTCAACTTCATGGCGTCGAACCTGACGACGCAGGTGCGCGGCATCGTCAAGGTCGTCACCGCCATCGCCAACGGCGACCTCAACCAGAAGCTGGTGGTCGAAGCGCGCGGCGAGGTCGCGGCGCTCGCCGAGACCATCAACTCGATGACCACCACCCTCGGCACCTTCGCCGACGAAGTCTCGACGGTGGCGCGCGAGGTCGGCATCGAAGGCAAGCTCGGCGGACAGGCCAAGGTGCCGGGCGCGATGGGCACCTGGCGCCAGCTGACCGACAACGTCAACCAGCTCGCCGGCAACCTGACCACCCAGATCCGCACCATCTCGGATATCGCCACCGCGGTGACCAAGGGCGATCTGACGCGCTCCATCGCCGTCGAGGCGATGGGCGAGGTCGCCACGCTCAAAGACAACATCAACCAGATGATCGTCAACCTGCGCGAGACGACGCAGAAGAACCAGGAGCAGGACTGGCTCAAGACCAACCTGGCGCGCTTCTCGTCGATGATGCAGGGCCAGAAGGACCTCGACACCGTCGGGCGCATGATCATGAGCGAGCTGACGCCGCTCGTCGGCGCGCACCACGGCGCGTTCTACTTGATGGACCAGGACGGCGCGACGCCGGTCCTCAAGCTCACGTCGACCTACGCCTATCGCGAGCGCAAGAGCGTGTCCAACCGCTTCCACCTCGGCGAAGGGCTCGTCGGCCAGTGCGCGCTCGAGAAGAAGCCGATCATCGTGACCAAGGCGCCGCCCGACTACATCAGCATCTCGTCGGGCCTCGGCGAAGCCTCGCCGCTGCAGATCATCGTCCTGCCCGTGCTCTTCGAGGGCGAGGTCAAGGCGGTGATCGAGCTGGCCTCGTTCTCGCCGTTCTCGGCGATCCACGGCACCTTCCTCGATCAGCTCATGGAGTCGATCGGCGTGGTCATCAACATGATCAGCGCCAACATGCGCACCGAGGAGCTGCTCGAGTCGTCGCAGAAGCTGACGCAGGAGCTGACCTCGCAGTCCCGGGAGCTGACGCAGCAGCAGGGCGAGCTCAAGCGCTCCAACTCGGCGCTCGAGAAGCAGGCGCTCGAGCTCGAGGACAAAGCGCGCCAGCTCGAGACGCAGAACGCCAGGGTCGAGGTCAAGAACCGCGAGGTCGAGCAGGCGCGCGCCAGCCTCGAGGAGAAGGCCGAGCAGCTGCAGCTCATCTCGCGCTACAAGTCGGAGTTCCTGGCCAACATGAGCCACGAGCTGCGCACGCCGCTCAACTCGCTGCTCATCCTGGCCAAGCTGCTCGCCGACAACAAGGACACCAACCTCACCGCCAAGCAGGTCGAGTACGCCAAGACCATCTACGCCTCGGGCGGCGACCTTTTGACGCTCATCAACGAGATCCTCGATCTATCGAAGGTCGAGGCCGGCAAGATGCAGGTCGAGCCGCGCGACATCGGCTACCAGACGATCCAGGAGTTCGTCGAGCGCAGCTTCAAGCCCATCGCCGACGACAAGGCGCTCGACTTCCGCGTCGAGCTGTCGTCGTCGCTGCCGCCGGTGATCCGCACCGATCCGCAGCGGCTGCAACAGATCCTGAAGAACCTGCTCGCCAACGCCTTCAAGTTCACCGAGCTCGGATCGGTGGTGCTGCGCGTCGGCGTGGCCGAGCCGGGCTCGGTGCGCTTCATGCACGAGCCGCTCGCCGATCGGCGCGCCATCTCGTTCAGCGTCGTCGATACCGGCATCGGCATCGCCAAGGACAAGCAGCGGCTCATCTTCGAGGCGTTCCAGCAGGCCGACGGCTCGACCGCGCGCAAGTACGGCGGCACCGGCCTCGGGTTGTCGATCAGCCGCGAGATCGCGCGCCTCCTCGGCGGCGAGATCCACGTGAGCTCCGAGCCGGGGCGCGGCTCGATCTTCACGCTCTACCTGCCCGAGCGCTACGACGGCGACGCCATCGCCGACGTGTCGCTGCCGCCGACCGAGCAGGCGCGCCCCGACGAGCTCGCGCTCAAGGGCGATCTCTCCCTCGTGTCGAAGCAGCTGCCGGCGATCAAGGACGATCGCGAGCACCTGCGCCCCGGCGATCGCGTGCTCCTCGTGATCGAGGACGACGTGAAGTTCGCCGGCATCCTCGTCGGCCTGGCGCGCGAGAGCGGCTTCAAGGTCGTGGTCGCCAACCGCGGTGACACCGGCCTGTCGCTGGCCAACGAGCTGCAGCCCGACGCCATCACGCTCGACATCCAGCTCCCTGTCGTCGACGGCTGGAAGGTGCTCGATCGCCTGAAGCGCAACCCGCGCACGCGCCACATCCCGGTCCACGTCATCAGCGTGGTCGACGCCAAGAAGCGCGGCGCCAACCTCGGCGCGTTCGCCTATCTCGAGAAGCCGGTGTCGAAGGAAGCGATCGACGGCGCGTTCGCGCACATGAAGACCTTCCTCGACCGCAAGGTGCGGCGCCTCTTGCTCGTCGAGGACGACGCCTCGGAGCGGCGCAGCATCGCCGCGCTCGTCAACGAGGACGACTCCAGCGACGTGGAGACGGTGTCGGTGGGGACGGGCGAAGAGGCGCTCGAAGCGCTCGACCGCGAGCCGTTCGACTGCATGGTCGTGGACCTCGTGCTCCCCGCGCTCGACGGGTTCAACCTGATCGAGAAGGTGCGCGCCAACCCGCGGCACAAGAGCGTGCCCATCGTCGTCTACACGGGCAAGGATCTGAACCGCGAGGAGGAGCAGCGGCTCAAGAAGCAGGTCGAATCGCTGATCGTCAAGTCGGGCGGCCAGTCGCACGCGCGCCTCTTGCAGGACACCGCCGTCTTCCTGCATCGCGTCGATCGGCGCGCGCACGAGGGCGCGCCCGTCCTCCACGGCCGCGGCAGCGCCGACGCGCAGGCGGCGCGCGCGCCGGCGGAGGAATCACCGCCGCCGACGGCGGAGACGCCGCCGCCGATGGCGGAGACGCCGCTGCCGCCGACGACGGACGCGCCGCTCTTCGAGCTGGAGCCGCCGTCGCGCCCGCAGCCGGCGTCGACGCCGCCCGACGACGAAGCGCTCGCCGGCCGCCGCGTCCTCGTCGTCGACGACGACGTGCGCAACATCTTCGCCCTGACCAGCGTGCTCGAGAGCCACGGTCTCGAGGTCATCTATGCGGAGAACGGCCGCGCCGCGCTCGAGAAGCTGGAGACGACGTCGGGCATCGCCGTCGTGCTCATGGACGTGATGATGCCCGAGATGGACGGCTACGAAACCATGCGCCACATCCGTGCCGACTCGCGCTTCGCGTCGCTGCCGATCATCGCCGTCACCGCCAAGGCGCTCAAAGACGATCGCGAAAAGTGCATCGAGGCCGGCGCCAGCGACTATCTGCCCAAGCCGATCGAGAACGATCGCCTGATCGATCTCATCCGCATGTGGCTCAGCCCCCGGAGTGAAAACGCGTGAGCGACCGCGCTGATCTGCCGCCGGCGAGCATCCTGCTCGTCGACGATTATCCTGCGAACATCCTGGCGCTCGAAGCGATCCTGCAACCGCTCGGGCACAACCTGGTGCGCGCGGGCTCGGGCGAAGAGGCGCTGCGGGCGGTGCTGCGCCACGAGCTCGCGCTCATCATCATGGACGTGCAGATGCCCGGGCTCGACGGCTTCCAGACGGCCGCGCTCATCAAGACGCGCGACCGCTCGCGCCACATCCCGATCATCTTCCTGACCGCGATCTCCAAGGACGCGGCGCACGTGTTCCAGGGCTACGCGCACGGCGCGGTCGACTACATGATGAAGCCGTACGATCCGCAGATCTTGCGCAGCAAGGTCTCGGTCTTCGTCGAGCTGTGGCAGCGCGGCGAGCTCTTGAAGCAACGCGAAGCGGCGCTGCGCGAGCTCGAGCGCGAGCGCCTCGAGCGCCAGTCGGCGGCGCGCTACCAGGCGCTCATCGAGGCGATGCCGCAGATCGTCCTCGCCATGCGCGCCTCGGGCGAGCTCTACTACTGCAACAGCGTCTGGCAGCGCTACACCGGCTGCGACGTCGCCGGCACCTGCGCGTGCGGCTGGGAGCTGGTGCACGCCGACGAGCGCGAGGCCCTCTGCCGCGACATCGGCGAGGCCATCCTCGAAAAGCAGCCGCTGCAGCGCGAGGTGCGCGTGCGCCGCGCGCCCGACGGCGAGTATCGCTGGCACCTGGCGCACCTTCTGCCGCAGCTCGACGCCGACGGCACGCTCGCCGGCTGGATCGCCACCGCCACCGACATCCACGACGAGACGGTGGCGCGCCAGGAGGCCGAGCGCGCCAGCCGCGCCAAGGACGAGTTCCTCGCCACCGTCTCGCACGAGCTGCGCAACCCACTCAACGCCATCCTCGGTTGGACGCGCATGCTGCGCGCCGGCAAGCTCGACGGCGCCCGGGCCGGCCGCGCGCTCGAGACCATCGAGCGCAACGCGGTGATGCAGGCGTCGCTCGTCGAGGACATGCTCGACGTCTCGCGCATCATCACCGGCAAGCTCGTGCTCGACGTCGGCCCCGTCGATCTGTGCGCGGTGGTCGCCGCCGCCTTCGACACGGTGCGCCTCGCCGCCGAAGCCAAAGAGATCACGGTGCGCCTCGAGCTCGACGAGGATCTCGAGCTCGGCGCCGGCGATCCCGAGCGGCTGCAGCAGGTGGTGTGGAACCTCCTGTCGAACGCCATCAAGTTCACGCGCGCGGGCGGCACCGTGCGCGTCCGCCTGCGCCGCGACGGCGGCGACGTGGTGCTCGCCGTCAGCGACGACGGACAGGGCATCGAAGCCGACTTTTTGCCCTTCGTGTTCGATCGCTTCCGCCAGGCCGATTCGACCTCCACGCGCACGCACGGCGGCCTCGGCCTGGGCCTGGCGATCGTGCGCCACCTCGTCGAGCTGCACGGCGGCACCGTGGGCGTCGACTCCGAGGGCCTCGGCCGCGGCGCCACCTTTACGGTTCGCCTCCCGCTGCGCGCCGCGACCCGCGCCGCCGCCGCCGACGCCAACACGGCCGCGCGCCTCGAGCTCGCCGCCGGCGAAACCGGCGCCGCGCTCGGCGCCGAGTCGCAGCTCGCCGGCCTGCGCGTGCTCGTCGTCGACGACGAGCCCGACGCGCGCGAGCTCCTCGCCGCCGTGCTCGAGCATCACGGCGCGCGCGTCACCGTCGCCGGCTGCGTGGCCGACGCGCTCGCCGTGCTCGACGCCGCGCCGCCCGACGTCGTGGTCAGCGACATCGGCATGCCCGGCGCCGACGGCTACGAGCTGCTGCGCCGCATCCGCGCGCGCGACGACGAGCATGTGCGCGCCCTGCCGGCGCTGGCGCTCACCGGCTTCGCCCGCCCCGAGGATGGCGCACGCGCCGCCGCCGCCGGCTTCGACGCGCACATGGCCAAGCCGGTCGATCCCGTCGCCCTCGTCGACACCATCGAGCGCGTCGCCACCGCCCGCTCCGCGCTCCCGCTGCAGCACGCCGTGGCCACGGCAAATTAGTCGCGGTCTCCGTCAGAATTCGACCGCGCGCGCGTCCAACCCCGCGATTCGCCGTGTGCACGCTGCTTGCAAACGCGAGCCGCATGCACCGTCGCCTCGCTTGCCTCCTGCCCCTCGCGCTCGCCGCTTGTAGCTCCCCGCGCTACAACGACGTCGTCGGCCCCTTCACCGGCGTGACCTACCGCTTCGTCGTCGACGGCGTGCAGCTCCCGCTGCAGCGCAGCGACTACGCCGACGATCTCGACGGCAACGGCCACACCGACAACGAGCTCGGCAGCATCGCCGGCACGCTCGCCGCCGACAACGATCTGACGACCGCCCTCGCCGATCTCTTCGGCTCCGGCGTCCTCGCGCCGGTCGTCGAGATCACCACCGACGACCCGACGCTGCGCGACGATCCCACCGTGGGCGTGCGCTTCCTCGGCGCCGACGGCGAAGTGGCCGGCGTCATGGGCGGCGCGCTCGTCGACGGCCGGCTCGAGTCGAACCCGACCCGTCTGACCGCCGCTCCGGTGTCGGCCACCATCCACCTGCCGCTCTTCGAGCACGCCGATCCGCTCGTGCTCCCCGCAATCGGCCTCGAGATCGCGCTCAGCCCCGACGGCGACGGCTTCGACGGCATCTTGCGCGGCGCCTTCCCCGCCACCAACCTCGCGCAGCTGGCGTGGCCCGGCCTGGCGCAGATGCTCGCCGCCAACCCGCAGGAGTTCCCGCAGCTCCTCCCCGACTTCGACCTCGACCGCGACGGCGTCGTCACCGTCGACGAGTTCGCCAACAACGGCCTCACCAAGAACCTCCTCGCGCCCGACCTCCAGCTCACCGTCGACGGCGCCTGGTCGCCGCAAGTCCCGCCCAACGCGAAAGACTCGCTGTCGTTCGCGTTCGCGCTGCACCTTTCGCCCTGCGCGAGCGGCCGCTGCCACGCGCCGCCGGCCGACCTCTGCCAGGATCGCGTCCTCGACGGCGACGAGACCGGCGTCGACTGCGGCGGCTCGTGCCTCGCCTGTCCCGGCGGCGCGCGCTGCACCAGCGCCGCCGACTGCCAGAGCCGTCAATGCGACGCCGGCCTCTGCGCCGCGCCCTCGTGCAGCGACGGCGTGCTCGACGGCGGCGAGCTCGGCGTCGATTGCGGCTACGGCTGCGGGCCCTGCCCCCTCGGCAGCATCTGCCGCGACGACGGCGACTGCGGCGGCGGCGCCTACTGCGCCGGCGCCTTCTTGTCGAACGGCACCTGCACCGCGCTCCTCTGCACCGACGGCGTGCGCGACAACGACGAAGCCAACATCGACTGCGGCGGCCACTGCCCCGGCTGTCCCCACGGCGCCCGCTGCACGAACAACTCCGACTGCGCCTCGAACCGCTGCGAGACCCTCTGCGGCGTCGGCCCGACCTGCACCAGCACCTGCGCCTAGGTCTTGTCCGACCTGTCCGCCGCCGCCAGCAGCCCCTCGACCACCTGCTGCGCGATCGGGTGATAGGTCGCGCGCACGCGCTCGAACAGCGCCGCCGCGCGCTTTCGCGTCTCGCCGCCGCGCGCGATCATCGCGCCGTAGAGCGGCCGCAGATACTTCATGCGCCCGACCTTCGCCAGCACCTCTTCGGCGCGCGGCACCACGTCCTCGTGCCCCGACGCCAGCGCCAGCGTCAGCCACGCCACCAGCACCTCGTAGTTCCCCTTCTTGGTCAGCTCGAAGCGTGCATCGAGCGCCTCGCACTCGGCGAACGGCCGCGGCAGCGCCGTCAGATACAGCTCCCACTCCGTCGCGCCCCACTCCGCCGCCTCTTCTTCCGTCGCCACGCGCCCCGCCGCCGCGATCGCCTCGACCGCCTCCATCTTCTTCGCGCGCATCACCGGCGCCGCCGCCGGCAGCCCCGCGCCGTCGAGCCACGCCTTGCCGTCGACCTTTTCGAGCACGCCCGGCAGCTCGCGCTCGACGAGCCGCTGGAAGTCGTCGCTGTCGATGGCGCCGAAGCGGAACTCGCCTAGGTACGCGCGCAAGAAGCGATCGAACGCTTCGCGCCCCGCCGCCTCCTCGATCGCGCGCAAGAAGAGGTACCCCTTCTCGTACGGGATCTCGGAGAAGACCTCGTCGGGATCGATGCCCTCGAGCTTGGTCCTGAGGCGCGTCAGCTCCGGCTTCTTGCCAAAGCGCTCGAACGCCTCGTCGAGCCCGCGCCGGCCGATCGCCGCCTGCAGCGCGCAGGTGTCGACGCCGTACAGCGCCTCGACGATGCGCCGCTCGGCGAACACCGTGAACCCTTCGTTGAGCCAGAAGTGCTCCGCCGACGCGTTCGACACCAGGTTCCCCGTCCACGAGTGCGCCAGCTCGTGCGCCACCACGCTCACCAGCGAGCGATCGCCCGCGAGCAGCGTGGGCGTCAGAAACGTCAGCCGCGGATTCTCCATCCCGCCGTACGGAAACGACGGCGGCATCGTCAGGATGTCGAAGCGCTCCCAGTCGTACGCGCCGAACAGCCGCTCCGCCGTGGTCAGCATGTCGTCGACGCCGGCGAACTCCCACGCCGCCGCGTCCACCACCGACGGCTCGGCCCACACGCGCGAGCGCGGCCCCACCTCGCGCGACTCCAGATCCCCGACGGCGAAGGCGATGAGGTACGGCGGGATCGGCTGCGGCATCTCCCAGTGGCCGATGCTCCCTTCGATCCCCTTATCCGCCGCCGCCATGAGCGAGCGCAGCATCGTCGGCGCGGTGATGCGCGCGTCGTAGGTGATGCGCACGCGCGGCGTGTCCTGCAGCGGCACGAGCGAGCGCGCGTGGATCGCCTGACACTGCGAGAACAGGAACGGCTGCACCCCGCCCGCCGTCTGCGCCGGCGTCAGCCACTGCAGCGCCGACGCCGTCGGCGACGTGCGATAGCGAATGCGCACGCGCGTCGCCCCGTTGGCGTGCACGCGCAGCCGCGCCCCGAGGATCGGCTGCGCCTCGGCCAGCTCCCAGCCGAGCGCGCTCTTGCCGTCGTCGACGGCCTCGATGGTCAGATCGCGCGTGTCGAGATCGACCAGATCGCTGGCACCGCGCAGCCGCAGATCGGCGCTGCACTGAAGCGTGCGCGACTCGAAGTCGACGTCCACGTCCCACGACAGATGCTCGACCGCCGCCTGCTCGTCGTCGGCATACGAATGCGGATCGCGCCTCATGCTCTTGTCCTCATCTGCGCACGTCCCACATTTTGATCACCCGCGCCTCCACGAACAGCTTGCCGCTCAAGATCGGCCGCCCGCCGTAGGCGCTCAAGAACGGATCGGTCAAAAAGTTCAGCGTCCCCGACGCCCCGACGGAAAAATCGAGCGGTCCCAGGCTCACCGCGCGCCGCGTGTAGCCCGCCGTGAGCCCGCCGACCCAATCGGGCGTATTCGGATCCGCCGGCAGCGGCGTCACCCGCAGCTCCGCCGGCGTGCGCTGCACCATCTCGAGCCGCCCCCACAGCGCGTTGTCCCAGTCGGTGAACAGCACCTCGCCCGTGATCGCGTCGAGCCACGGCGAGTCGTCGTAGTTGCTGATGCCGCCCCAGATGAGCGTCGCGTACGCGCGCCAGGCGAGCGGCAGATTCCAGCGCCCATACGCCGACACCGACGCGCGAAACACCGGCTCCGTCTGGCCCGTGCCTTCGGGATCATGCGCGTAGGCGAACGACGCCGCGAGCGTGTAGCGCCGCCCGAGGGTCTGCACCACGCGCAGCGCCGCCGAGTCGGGCGTGCCGATCGGCAGATCGACCGCGTCGGGATCCGGCTCGCGCCCGTGAAACGTCGACGCCTCGATGATCGTGCTCGGCAGCGTCAGCGACACGCCGATCACCGTCGAGGTGATGTGCCCGACGTCCTCGCCGATGTGGTGGCCGAGCGGCGCATCGGGATTCACCGTCCCCGTCGACCGGTGCATGAACGCGATCGGCCCGTCGGTGGTCTCGCCGCGCGGCGCGAACCACACGCGCAAGATGCGCAGCTTCGTCCGCGACAGCGAGATCACGTCGGTGACCGACAGCCCCATGATCGGCGACGAGTGCGGATGCTGCGCGTCGACGAACGGCACGCCCTGCGAGTTCTCCTCGCCCACCTGAAACGGCAGCGGATAGCCCGAATAGGGAAACGTCCAGCGCTCGATCGTGAGCATCGTATCGAGCTCGAGCCGATTCCAGCGCGCCAGATCGACGCCGGCGTCGAGCATGAGCCAGTTCGGCGCCGCCAGCTCGTGCGCGCTGCGCGTCCCCGACACGCCGATGTCGGCGAGGAAGATCGCGCCCATGATCATCGCGCGAAAATTTCCGAGTTCCGACGGCCGCGGCATGCACATCGACATTCCGAACGACCAGTACTCGCTGGCCGAGCAGTTGTCGGGCGTGGTCATCATGTCCCAATGCTCGGCGTTGCTCATCTGCGCCTTTGCAGGCGCGGCAACGCCGAGCACCAGGACCGCCGCCAGCGCGGCTGACTTCACTGAGCGTCGGTAGCTTTGACGAGCCCGAGGTCGAGCTTCTTGGCCTGCGCGAGGCGGGGAGCGATGTCGTCCCAGTTCCACACGTTCCAGATTGCCTCGAAGAACTTCGCCTTGTCGTTCAAATACTGCAGGTACCAGGCGTGCTCCCAGGCGTCGAGCACCATGACGGGAACGCCGCCCATCGTGTTCTCCGACTGGTGATCGTGGATCTGCACCGTGTGCAGCCGCTTGGCGAGCGGATCCCACTGGAGCGCGGCCCAGCCCGAGCCCATGATCGTCATCGCGCAGTTGGTGAACTGCGCCTTGAACGACGCGAACGAGCCGAAGTCCTTCTTGATCTGCTCGGCGAGATCGCCCGTCGGCTCGCCACCCTTCTGCGGCGCGAGGTTCTGCCAGAACAAGGAGTGCATCACGTGCCCCGACAGATGGAAGCCGAGCTGCTTCTCGAGCGTCGCGATCTTGGCGAAGTCGTTCTTCGCGCGGGCCTCCTCGAGCCCTTCGATCGCCTTGTTGGCACCCGCCACGTAGCCGGCGTGGTGCTTGTCATGGTGCAGCTGCATGATCTTGCCGCTGACGTGCGGCTCGAGCGCACCGTAGTCGTAGCGAAGCTCTGGAAGTGTGTATTTTGCCATGGCGGGCATCATAGTCCGCTCACGGCCAGGTTCAAGCGTCGCTTAGCTGCAGCCGCCGATCTCCGTCGTACCGGCGTAATTCTTCGTCGCGAACGAGCTGCACGTGTAGCTCGACGGGCACGAGCCGCTCACGCCGACCTGGCAGAACTTCTGGCACTGATAGAGCCCGAGGCCGAGACCCACGCAGCCGTAGCCGGGCGCGCACTTGCTGTCGTCGGCGGCACTGCTCGTCGCGCAGCTCTTGCCCTGCGTTCCCGTCGCCAGCGTGGGACCGACGCAGTACGGAATGTGATCCGTCCCCGGCATGCAGCCGACGTTCGGACCGCACGCCGTGTATCCGCCCGCGCTGTTCTGCGGATTCGTCGGATCGCAGAAGCTCGTGCACGCCTTCATGCCGGGAATGTTGTTGCTCGACTCGTTCACGACCTGGAAGCAATCGCGATAGCTGCCCGGACAATCCGAGACCGCGCCGCAGAACGGCGAGCAGACGCCGTCGACGCAGCTGCGCCCGACGCCACACTGCCCGTCGCCGTTGCTCGTGCAGCTGTTCCAATCGGGCGTCGTACCCGCGGCGGCGCACGACGCCTGACCGCTGGTCGTGTCCTCGACGTTGCAGTTCTTCCCGCCGGTGCAGCCGCACTGCGGGAAGATGCCGCACGTCGACGTCGGCACGTTGAGCACGCACACCGGCTGCGCCATGTCCGGCCCGGGCGCCATCGCCAGGTCGGCGGGCATCGCCAGGTCGGCGGGCATCGCCAGATCCTGCACGACGCCGCCACCACCGCCGCCACCGCCGGCGCTGCCACCACCGCCGCCACCGCCGACGCCGCCACCGCCGGTGGCCATGTCGACGTCACCACCATTGCCGCCGCTGCCGTCGCTGCTCATGTCGGGCGACGAGCCGCCAATCGGATCGTTCGACGCGTTCCTGGGTGCAGCGCACCCGGCGACGACGAAAACAGCGACGGCAAATGCGATTTTCACGGCGACGCTCCTACTGACTGCGAATCTTCGCGGAGCGTACAGAAAGGTTACCGAAAAGTCACCTGCGTCAAAATCGTATGACTGCAGACAGGAAGTTGCAGTGCGACGGGAAATGCGGAGTTAGAAGTCCTTCAGCAGCTCGTTGCCGAGATCCTTCTGATCAATCTTGCCGAACCAGATGCTCCACGTCGCCTTCATGAAGTCCTCGCCCGGCACCGTCGCCGAGCCGGCGGGGCTGGTGATGGTCGTGCTCTTCTTGGCCGCGTCGTAACTGATGGTGACCGAGTCGCCCGACTTCAGCTCCTTGGTGATCGAGTCGACGAACGGCGCGATCTTGGCGTTGTCGTTGTAGCCGTTCATCGAGTACGCCTCGCGCAGCGCCTTACGGATCTTCTCCGCGTCGACGGTGCGCAGCATCTTCCACTGCAGCTTCTTGTCGACATTGGCGTCGATGACCGCCTGCTTCGACTTCTGCGCCGGCAGGTCCTTCATCTCGTGCTCGATCGAGTAGACCTTGATGTTGATGAACGCGATCTTCTTGTAGCGGATGCCGTCGCCGGTGTGAAAGTAGCCGTCCGAGCCGCGCTCGAGCGCGGAGGCGGGAAGAGCAAACAGGGCGAGCGCGGCGACTGCGAGGAGCGTTCTCATGGGGATCCTCCGCCCGCGCGCTACTACAAGCTTCGCGCCAGCCCGGGGGTGCGCGAAATCATTGACGCGGGGTCCCAAACCGTGGGGCAGGATTCCCCAAAGTGGCTGGAACATCAGTCACCTACGAGTCATTCGCTCGACGATACCAGGGTATGCTCGACAACAACGCTTTCAGCGTGCGAGCAGCTCGACGAGGTGGCGGACGAGCTGCGCGGCATCGACCGGCTTGGGCAGATGACGGTCGAATCCGGCGTGGCGCGCCAGGCGCGCGTCCTCGTCGGACGCGTAGGCAGTGAGCGCCACCGCGCGCACGAAGCCGCCGCCCTTCTGTCCGAGCGCGCGCACGCGCAGCATGAGCTCGTAGCCGTCGGACTCGGGCATGCCGATGTCGCTCACCAGCACGTCGGGGCGCCAGCTCGACACCAGCGAGAGCGCCTCGGCCGCCGACGCCGCCAGGCGCACTTCGGCGCCGTGCTGCTCGAGGATGGCGCGCAGGACCGCGCGCGCGTCGGCCTCGTCGTCGACGGCGAGCACGCGCACGCCGGCCAGCGGCGGCGCACGCTCGTCGGTGGGGCCGCTCGCCGCGCGCAGCGAGAAGCGCGCCTCGCCGCCGGCGAGCTCGAGCGACGTGTCGTGCAGCGCGAGCAGCTTGTCGACCAGCCGGCGCGCCACGCCCGCGGGCACGCTCGATTCGCCGAGCGGTCCGCCGACGCGGATGCGCGCGCCGTGCGCCGCCGTCTCGATGTGGATCTCGACGACGCCGCGATCGGGCGTCGCGCGCACCGCCGCCAACGCCAGCAGCCGCACCACCTGCTCGAGCCGCGCCGGATCGGCGGCCACGGGACCGACCCGCGGATCGACGCTGCGCTCGAGGACCACGCCGCGCTCGCCGGCGATGGCGGCGAGCTGCAGCTTGTCGATCGCTTGCGCCACCACACGGCCGGCGTCGACGGGGCGCACGCGCAGCTGCAGCTGCCCGGCGCCGAGCCGCGCCAGGTCCAATAGATCATCGAGCAGCTGCGCCTGCAGCCGCGCGTTGCGCTCGATGGTCTCGAGCGCCGTGCGTCGCTGCGCCTCGTCACCGTCGGCAGTGCGCAAAATTTGCACCCAACCGAGCACCGCGTTCAAGGGCATGCGTAGCTCGCGCGTCGCCTCCGCGAGCACCATCGCCCAATCGTCCGAAGAGTGCGCGCTCACCGCCGCCCAGCATAGCCCGGCGGCGGCGACGCGTCATCTCCTCTATGCTTCGATGCGCTTGGTGGCGATGGCCAGCGGCAACGCCGCGATCGTGCCGTACGCGACGTGCGACACCAATCCGCTCGTGTGCTTCTCGAGCGGGATGCGATGCGCGAACGGCAGGAGGCCGACGGCCGGCAGCCAGCCCTCGAAGCCGATGGCCCAGACCAGCGCGCCGAGGATGGCGCCGGCGGCGATGGTGCGCCCCGGCGAGCGCAGGCGGAGCAGGCCCGAGAGCGCAGCCAGCCCGAGCGGCCAGCTCGTCCCGTAAACCCATGGCATACTTTGCACAGCGCGCCTGTGCATTTTCGGCGAGAGCCGCCCGATCAGCCGTTCGCCATGACTGACGAGGAACTCGCCCGGATCCTTCTTTGGCGACAGCGGCTGGAAGCGCTTGGGAAGCTTCGCCGACAGCGGCTGAGCTTTGGTGAGGATGGCCGTCGCGACGGCGCCACCGACGGCGCCGGCGGCCAATTTGATGAGCAGATTGCGCATGGGTATGTGCTCCTCCTTTTCTTGGCCGAAGGTAGGTCGCACCCCATGCCGAGCATTCTTTGCCGCGAGCCGAGGAAAACTTTTGCTCATTATGGGAAAAGCTTGTGTATCGAAATGAAACACGGAAGGAATCTTCCCGTCCCGGCGGTGTTGGGGGTTGCAACCCAGGTCGTTGCGCGACGCGGACTTGCAGCGCTCGGTCGCCGCCCTAGGTCGCCCGCCGAGCAGGCACGCCGGCTGCACAAGGGGCCTCGCGAGAAAGGGAGACCGCCATGGCGATGACCAAGACGACCACCTCCAACGCGACCTTGTCCCTCGAGGAAGAGCAGGAGCTCTCTCGACGGTGGATGCAGAAATCTGACACGCGTGCGCTGGCCAAGCTGATTCATGCGCACCTCGGGCTGGTCATCAAGATCGCCACCGAGTTCCGCAACTCCGGCCCGGCGATGGAGGACCTGATTCAAGAAGGGCATGTCGGCCTGACCATCGCCGCCCGGCGCTTCGACCCCTCCAAGGCCACGCGCCTCGCCACCTACGCCACCTACTGGATCCGCGCCTGCATGATGGAGTACGTCGTGCGCTCGCACGGACCGGTGCGCATCGGCACCACGCGCTCGCAGCGCAAGATCTTCTTCGGCCTCGGCCGCGCGCGCCGCCGGCTCGAGCGCGAAGGTCAGACTGCCACCGCGTCGGAGCTGGCGCGGCTGCTCGGCGTGCCGGCCGATGACGTCGAGCACATGGCGACGCGGCTGTCGGGCCACGACGTCTCGCTCGACGCCCCGCGCAGCGTCGACGACGAGCGCCGCCAGTCGAACATGCTCGCCACCGACGGGCCGTCGCAGGAGGAGATGTACGCCGACGGCCAGGAGGAGGACTCGCGCAAGGCGCTCTTGACCGAGGCGCTCACCAAGCTCGACCCGCGCGAGCGCGCCATCTTGAAGGCGCGCCACATGACCTCGCGTCCGATGACGCTCGGCGCCCTCGGCAAGCGCTTCGGCATCTCGCGCGAGCGCGTGCGCCAGCTCGAGCTGCGCGCCGTGGCCAAGCTGCGCACCTACTGCAACGGCGGCGCCGTCATCGACGGGCGCGCTGCCTTTACGCTGGCGGGCGACGACGACGTCGTCCGCGCAGCCGCCTGATCCCCACGGAGGAGAACGTGAGCGACGCGCTATCCATTCTCATCGTCGACGACGACCCCACGAACCTGGAATACTTGAGCGCGCTCGTCGAGGCGCTCGGCTACACGGCCGAGACGGCGGCCTCGGGCCGCGAGGCGCTGCAGCGGCTGGCGCAGCCGCCGCGGCCGGACCTGGTGGTCATCGACGTGATCATGCCCGAGCTCGACGGCATCGAGACGCTGCGCCGCTATCGCGCCGGCGGCGGCAAGGCGCCGGTGGTGATGTGCTCGGCGCTCGACGAATCGGAGACGGTGGTCAAGGCCATGCGCTCGGGCGCCACCGACTACATCACCAAGCCGTTCAACCCCGAGGAGCTGCGCGAGATCCTCGAGCGCGCCGCCGGCGTGTCGGGCAAGGCGCAGGAAGTGGCCGTCGTTCAATCACCGGCGCGCGGCAGCTCGGCGCGCCCGACGCTGGGAACGGCGCCGTCGATGCGCGCCATCGACGAGCTCATCGACCGCATCGCCGACGCCGACGTGCCGGTGCTCATCACCGGCGAATCGGGCGTCGGCAAGGACGTCGTGGCGCGCGAGATCCACGCCCGCTCGTCGCGCGCGGGGCGCGTGTTCATCAAGATCAACTGCGCCGCGCTGCCCGGCGAGCTGCTCGAGTCGGAGCTGTTCGGCCACGAGCGCGGCTCGTTCACCGGCGCCGCCAAGACCAAGCCGGGCCAGTTCGAGCTCGCCGACGGCGGCACCCTGTTCCTCGACGAGATCGGCGAGATGCCGGTGTCGATGCAGGCCAAGCTGCTCCAGGCGCTGCAGGACGGCGAGTTCTACCGCGTCGGCGGCCAGAAGAAGATGAAGGTCGACACGCGCGTCATCGTGGCGACCAACGTCGACCTCGCCAAGGCGATGGCGCGCGGCACGTTCCGCGAGGATCTGTACTACCGCCTCAACGTCGTCGAGGTGGCGATTCCGTCGCTGCGCGAGCGGCGCGAGGACATTCCGCGGCTCATCGAGCACTTCGCCGAGAAGTACGGCAAGCGCTACCAGCGGCCGATGGAGCAGATCCCGATGGAGGTGATGCAGCGCCTCCTCGCCTACGACTTCCCGGGCAACATCCGCGAGCTCGAGAACCTGGTGCGCCGCCTCATCGTGCTGCGCGATCCGCGCTACATCCTCGGCGAGCTGCAGACGCGTGCCGTCGCTGTCGCCGAGCCGGCGCCGCCGCAGGCGCAGATCGTCGCTTTCCCGGCCGATCCGCTGCCGCGCGCGGCTTCGTACGCGCGGCCGGCGACCCCGATTCCGCCACCGATGATGACCGCGGCGGCGCCGATGACGTACGGCTATCCGCCGCAGCCCTCCCTGCCGACGAGCGAGCCGGGCGTCATGCACGTCTCGGTCACGTACGAGGTTCCGAACGCCCCGCCCGGCCAGATCGACGACGAGTACAAGATCGATCTCAAGGTGCTCGGGCGCAAAGCGGCCGATGTGGCCGAGCGCGAGGCGATCATCATCATGTTGCGCCACACCGGCGGCAACAAGCGCGAAGCGGCCGAGCGGCTCGGCATCAGCTACAAGGCCATCCTCTACAAGATCCGGGAGTTCGGGATCGGCCGTCCGCGCAATCGCCGGCCCGCACCGGCGGCCGCGACGCCGGCGGCCGCGACGGCGGCCCCGGCCCCGGCGCCGGCCGAGACCGACACGGACGCCGAGATCGAAATCGAAGCCGACGCCGACGGCGACTCGCTCGGGCTGGTCGGGTGAGCCGCATGCGCAAGCCCCGCCGCACGAGCCGCTCGCTCGACGCCCTGGCCTACGCCGACGCCGTCCGCGACATCCTCGCCACCGACGGCGCCTTCCGCCTCTACGACCGCGAGCGCGGCGACGCCGTCTGGGAATGGGACGGCGTCCGCTGGACGCGCCTGGAACTAATGAAGCGCTTGATTCATTCCAGCAACGACCACGGCGCCGACGAGGACGCGGAGCTCCTCGCGGTCCAAGCCGCGGACGATCTCGCAGTCGCATCGTAGTTTTTGTTAGAGTGCGGCCCATGGCCGACGACGACTACGAGCTCCCCAAGCCCGAGCCCAAAGAGATCGACGAGAAGCTGTCGCTGCAGCTGCGCCACCTCGCCGAGGACGCCGTGCTGCGCGGCCAGCCGAACGGCGAAGAGCGCTGCGACAACTGCCTCTACTACATCGAGCCCGATCAGAAGATCTCGTATTGCTGGCACCCCAAGCTGCGCATCCTCGTCGGCGGGGCGTGGTGGTGCCAGTGGTGGGAAAAGCAGGAAGGCTAGGCGCGCGATCGATGCGCGCCGCCCTCGCCGCTGCCCTCTTCGTCGCCGTGGCCACGCCGGCGCGCGCCGAAGATCTCGCCGCCCACGCCGCCCGCCTCGTGCGCAGCTCCATCGTCGTCGACACGCACGAGGACGTGCCCTGGGAGCTGCGCGAAAAATGGGCCGACCTCGCCCAGCCCGGCGCCACCAAGCACGTCGACATCCCGCGCCTGCGCGCCGGCGGCATCGGCGCCGCCTTCTTCGCCGTCTTCACCCCGGGCGCGCTCGCCGACAAGGGGCAGGCGGCGCACGTCGCCTTCGAGCTGTCGGATCTGATCGACCGCGTCGTCGCCGCGCACCCCGACGTCTTCGTCGCCGCCGGCAGCGTGGCCGAGATCCGCGCTGCTCATAAGAGCGGTCGGATCGCCATTTTGAAGGGGATCGAGGGCGGCCACGCCATCGAGGATTCGCTCGGCCTGTTGCGCGATTTCTATCGCCTCGGCGTGCGCTACATGACGCTCACGCACACCAACACGAACAACTGGGCCGACTCGCTCGGCAACTTCACCGAGCCCAACTACGACCCGGCCAGGTGGCGCAAGCACGGCGGCCTCACCCCGTTCGGCAAGGAGGTCGTCGCCGAGATGAACCGCCTCGGCATGGCCGTCGACGTCTCGCACGTCTCGCCCGACACGGTGCGCGACGTGCTCGCCGTTTCCAAGGCGCCGCCCTTCGCGTCGCACTCGTCGTGCCGCGCGCTCACCGACAACCCGCGCAACCTCACCGACGAGCAGATCCGCGCCATCGCCGCCGCCGGCGGCGTGGTCATGCTCAACGCCAGCTCGTCGTTCCTCGACGCCGACGGGCTCGCCGCCGCGCGCGCCAAGCCGCAGCGCGAGTACCACACGACGATGGCACACTACGTCGACCACCTCGAGCACGCGCTCGAGCTCGCGCCCGGCGCCGTCGGGCTCGGCACCGACTTCGACGGCATCGACGATCCGCCGCGCGACTTCGCCGACGTCTCCTTCATCCCGAAGCTCGTCGAGGAGCTCCTCCGCCGCGGCCATGGTGACGACGAGATCCGCGGCGTGCTCGGCGAAAACTTCCTGCGCTACTTCG
The DNA here is from genome assembly GCA_035607415.1 of Polyangia bacterium. Lineage (GTDB taxonomy): Bacteria > Myxococcota_A > Polyangia > Palsa-1104 > Palsa-1104 > JAQBQH01. Next base: position 25,579 of record DATNAQ010000038.1, on the reverse strand, counting down.
CGCGCGTCGAAAAAGCGCGCACGGCCGCTCAGGCCCGCTCGAGCAACGAGAAGCCGTAACCGCGCCGCGCCTTCTGCTTCAGCTTCTCCGGCAGGATCAGCATCAGCAGTCGGAACCTCCAGCCGAGCGGCGGCATGCGCCGGTGCTTGCGCGCCTCGTCGGCGAACGAGCGCATCACCTTCTGCCGCCAGCCATGCGCCGCGAAGAAGCCGCGCCAGTCGCCCGGCACGAAGCGAAACGGCGCGTTCGCCATCTGCCGCCGGCGCCGCCGCGACCACGGCGGCCGCCGCTCCATGTACTCGACGATCCACCAGGCGAACGAAGCGCGCGCGCGCAGATCGTCGGCGAGCCCGCCCGCCTCCTCCGTCGAAAGATAGGGCACCACGCCCTCGGTGATCACGAGCGCCTTCTTCGCGCGCGCCGCGATCCCGTCGAGAAGCGCGCGCCGCGCCGCCGTGTCGCTCAGATCGACTGCCGCCCGCTCGAGCCGGCAGCGCGCCTTCTCGCCGGCCAGCCGCGCCTCCTTGAAGGCGATGGTGTCGGCGAAGTCGACCTCGATCCACGTGAGCTCCGCCGGCAACGCCAGCCGATACGGCCGCGTGTCGAGCCCGGCGCCGAGGTTGACCACGAGGTCGCAGCCGTCGGCGATCGCCTGCGCCACGAAGTCGTCGATGATGCGCGTGCGCAGCGGGATCATCCACGCCAGCATCTTCGTGTCGCTCATGCGCGCCGCGATGTCGCGCCCGCGCCCCTCGACGAGCCGCGCCGCCAGCGGATCGGCGAACAGCGCATCGGGGCGCTCGCCCTCGTTGGCGCGATACGTCGCCACCCAGAAGGCGGTGTCGGTGACGTGCGTGATCGGCGTGTCGCTCATCGCGCTCAGCGACGCAGCGCGATGATCGCGGCGACCGCCCCGCCGACGACGAGCGCCCCGCCCACCGACAACATCACGATCCCCGCCGTCTGCGCGTGCGATCCCTCTTCGTAGGTCGCCTGGTTCGCCGATGTCCACGGCATTCCGTTGACGGCCACGCGATGCAGCTTGCCCGCATCCGACGACGCCAGCCCGAACATCCCGCCGCCGATCGCGATCGATCCGATCCCGAGCGCCGCCGCCCCGATCCCGCCGATCAGAAGACGCCGCCGCACCGGCCGCTTCGCCACCGTTTGCGGCTGCGCCGGCGGCGGCCCCGTCAACGGCGTGTTGGCCGCGCGATGCTGCGAGTCGAGCGCATGCTTCATCTCGTCGATCTTCGACTCGACGTCCTCGAGGTTCGGCGGATTCGGATCGGCGCGCAGATACGTGCTGTAGAAATAGAGCGCCGACTCGAAGTCCTTCTTCAGGCGATAGGCCTGCGCGATGTTGAACAGCAGGCGCGGCGCCTTCGAGAGCTCGTACGACTGCTTGAACTCGACGATGGCCCCGTCGAACTCGGCGAGGTTGTACTTGGCCAGCCCGCGCTCGTAGTGCTCGCGCGCCGGATCAGGCGCCTGCGCCGTCGCAGCCGCGCCCGTACCCATGTCCGAAGGCGGAGGCGAAGCCGCCGCCGGCAGCGCGACCGCCACGAGCAACAGCACAGAGAGGAGGCGCATCCGCCCGCCATCTTATCGCGACTTCGCTGCGACTAGAAAGGATCGAGCGTGTAATCGCCGCCGGCCTTTTTTTGCTCGACCTTGGGCTCGGCCTTTTGCCCCTCGGGCTTTTGCCCCTCGGGCTTTTCCGCAGGGCTCTCGCCCGCCGTCACCGTCGCTGTCGCCGGCGTTCCGGGCCGCGTCGGCCGCGTGCGCAACAGCGCCGGCCGCACCTCGGCGCTCGCTCCCGTCGCCACCTTGACCCTGCCGCTCCACACCAGCTTGTGCGGCGCCGCGACCACGACCTGGTGCTCGCCGCCGGGGACGTCGATGCGCAGCGGCACCACGCCCGCCACGTACTCCTGCCCGTCGACGCCGACGTGCGATCCCGCCGGCGCGTGCACCACCAGCGTCGACGTCGCCGGCGCAGGCACCGCCGGCTTCGGCGCGGGCGCCGGCGCGACCGCCGCCCGCGCCGTCACCGTCGGGCGCGGCGGCGGCAGCTGCTGCTCGTTGCGCCGCGCCGTCACGTATCCATACAGGCCCGCCGCGATCACCACCGCCGCCAGCCCGCCGCCGACGGCCCACGGCGCCCACGCGCGCTCGACCACCGGCTTCGGCCCCACCGCGACGCCCATCGTCGGCGTGATCGATCGCTGCGCCGCATCGAACAGCGCGCGCACCTGCATCAGCGACGGGCGCCCGTCCGGCTCCTTCGACAGCATCTGCAGGAGGATCTTCTCGAGGCCGAGCGGCATCGCCGGCCACAACGATCGCGGCGACGGCGGCGCGGCCGCCAGATGCATCGCCAGGATGTCGATCGCCGTGTCCGCGACGAACGGCAAGCGCCCCAGCATCAGCTCGTAGGCGACGCAGCCGAGCGCGTAGATGTCGGTGCGATGATCGACGTTCTTGCCGCGCGCCTGCTCGGGCGACATGTAGCCGGCGGTTCCCATCGCCACGCCCGATCGCGTCTTGGGCACGCTGGCGTCGGAATCGGCGAGCTTGGCGATGCCGAAGTCGAGCAGCTTCAGGCGCGTCTTTTCGCCGCGCTCGTCGACGAAGATGTTGTGCGGCTTCAGATCGCGATGCACCACGCCCTTTTCGTGCGCGGCCTCGAGCGCGTCGACGAGCTGCATCAGCACGTCGAGCGCGCGCGGCACCGGCATGCGCCCCTTCTGCATGCGCTCGCCGAGCGTCTCGCCCTGCAGCCACTCCATCACGAAGTACGCGCGCCCGTCGGGCAGCACGCCGAACGCGAAGATGTCGACGAGGTTCGGATGGCCGATCTGATTGACCGTGCGCGCTTCGTTGATGAAGCGCTCCACGGCATGCTGGTCCGCACAGAGGCGCCGCGAGATCACCTTGATCGCGACCTTCTTGCCGATGAGCGGATGCGTCGCCGCGAACACCGTCGCCATGCCGCCTTCGCCGAGCTTGCCCTCGACGCGGTACTCGCCGATCATCGTGCCCGCGCGCAGATCCTCTTCGCGCGGAATGCCGATCGGCGGCGTCAGATACTCGCCCGTCGCCGTGCGCGCGGCCGTCAGCACGGTTCCATCCTCGGGACAGACCCAGTACTGGTCAGGCCAGTCTTTCCGGCATCGGCTACAGACCGCCATGGCTCCCCACCATCCTAGCACCTTCCGATAGCGTAATCACGCGACCGGAAATTCTGCGTGAATCTGCGTACCTCGCTTATCCGGAGGCGGGCCGTACTTGAAAGTTCCGCCGATCGCCCGGATGCGCTCCTGCATCCCGATGAGGCCGAAGTGGCCATCGCGTGCCGTGTCCGGCGACGAGGGATCGTAGCGGATGCCGCGCCCGTCGTCGGTGACGGTGACGCGCAGCCGATCCGAATCACGATGCAGCGACACCTCGGCGCGCTGCGCGTCGGCGTGGCGCACGACGTTGTTGAGCGCCTCCTGCACCAGTCGATAGCAAGCGATCACTGCGTCGCCGGGGACGCGATCGACCTCGCCCTGCACGTCGCACGCGATCTCGATGTGCGCGTGCTTGGCCATGCGCTGCACGAGCGCGCGCACCGCTTCGGCGAGACCGAGCTCATCGAGGATCGCGGGACGCAGCTCGTGCGAGACGCGCCGCATCTCCATCTGACACTGCGCCGCGAGCGCGCAGACGTCTTCGACGCGCGCGCGCACCTCCTTCGGCGCGGCATCGTGAAGCATCTTCAATTCGATGTTCACGGCCGTCATGATCTGCCCCACGCCATCATGCAGCTCGCGCGCAATCCGAGATCTTTGATCTTCTTCCGCGCGAATGAGCTCGACTGCGAACGCGTGGAGCTTCGAGTTACGCTCCGCCAGCTTCTCTTCGAGACGACGATTCCGTCGTGAAAGCCGAAAGATGGAAATGACGACCGCGGCGTTCGAAAGAAAAAGTAGCGCCGCCGCCATCACCGCTAGATAAACCCACCCGGTCACGGTGTAAGTGTAATCTTAAAGTGCTAAGGTAGAAACTATCGGATCGGAAAAACGGAGCAAGACAAGATGCGAACTCGGGTTCTCTTGGTCGAAGATCACACGGTTGTCAGACAGGGATTGCGCGCGCTCCTCGGAGCGTCGTCGGATCTCGAGGTGGTGGGTGAGGCGGCGGATGGTGTGGAAGCCGTGCGCTTGACGACGGAGCTGAAGCCTGACGTCGTAGTCATGGATCTCTCGTTGCCCGAATTGCACGGCACCGAGGCGATCAAACGCATTCGTGAAACTTCGGATGTGAAGGTGGTGGTGCTCTCGATGCACTCCTCACCGGCCGTCGTGCAGCGCGCGCGTGAAGCGGGTTGCCACGGCTACGTCGTCAAGGGCGCCGACGTGTCGGAGCTCGCGCGCGCGATCCGCGGCGCGCTCGCCGGTCAGCCCTATTACTCGTCGGAGGTCGTCGACGCAGCGTCGGCGGCGAATCCGATCGATCGCCTGAGCGGGCGCGAGCGCGAAGTCCTGCAGCTGATCGCCGAGGGCAACACCAACAAGGCGATCGCGACGAAGCTCGGCATCAGCGTGCACACGGTCAACGCGCACCGCGTGAGCCTGATGTCGAAGCTCGATCTGCACGATGCGCAGGGCCTCACGCGCTTCGCGATCCGCCACGGGCTCGTCGACTCGAGCCAGTAGCGCCAGCCTCGCGGATTTCCTTCAGCGTCCCTCGCCTACGCGCGGGCTCGCAGCGTCGATTATTGGCGACGCTCGTTTCTTCCTCATTCGGTGTAACGCCCCGCGCAACGTTTTCGGTTGACATGCGCTCGTAAAAATTTATAGATGCGGCGCAAAACGCCAGCCAATGAGACCACTCTTCCCCCCCTGGTCCAACACAGTCATTCGTCTCGTGCTGATCGTATTGCAGGGAGGCGCAGCCGGCGGCCTGCTGTTGCTCCTGCTCTACAAGAGAACTCCGCTCGCAACCCTTCAGCACGAGCCGGTCACGCAGCCCATCGAATTCGACCATCGCCACCACGTGGCTGATGACGGCATCGACTGCCGTTATTGCCACAACACGGTGGAGACGTCGTCGTCGGCGGGTTACCCGGCCACCAGCGTCTGCATGAACTGTCATGCGCAGATCTGGAACCAGTCGCCGTACCTCGATCTGGTACGCAAGGCGTACTTCTCGGGGCAGCCGATTGTCTGGAAGAAGGTCCACCAGCTTCCCGACTTCGTCTTCTTCAACCACTCGATCCACGTCGCCAAGGGCGTCGGGTGCGTCACCTGCCACGGCCGCGTCGATCAGATGCCCGAGATTCGCCAGGGCCCGACGATGCAGATGGGCTGGTGCCTCGAGTGCCACCGCAACCCGTCGCCGAACCTGCGCCCGAAGGAATTCATGACGACGATGATCGACACCGCGGAGGGCCGCGAGAAGTACGGCTGGCCGGTGATCCCGGGCGTCGGCTCCGACTCGGGCGCGAACACCGCGCAGAATCCGCAGAACATGAGTGACGTCCACAGCCGCACCTCTTGCACGACGTGCCACCGATGAGTAAGCGCAAGCCCAACGCTCCGATTGCCGCCGAAGGCTGGCGCAGCGTCGAAGAGCACGACAACCCCGAGGCCATGCAGGCCGCGGTCGACCGCGAGTTCACCGACGGAGCCAGCGAGCTCGACGGCTCCACGCGCCGCGAGTTCATGCAGCTGGTCGGCGGCACGCTCGCCATCGCCGGCGCCACGCAGCTCGCCGGCTGCAAGGATCCGCCGGGCCACATCCTTCCCTACAACGTCGCGCCGACGGACGTGATCCCGGGCCGTCCGCTGCACTACGCCTCGGCGCTCACGCACGGCGGCATCGCGCACGCCATCCTGGCGACGGCGTGGGAAGGCCGCCCGACCAAGGTCGACGGCAACCCCGAGCACCCGCTCACCAAGGGCGTCTCGTCGTCGTTCGACCAGGCGTCGATCCTCTCGCTCTACGACGACAGCCGCGCCAAAGAGATCAAGGAGCGCGGCAAGGGGCGCAGCTGGAAGCAGTTCTGCCACGCGATCGAGAAGCACCTCGACGAGCTCAAGGGCGACGGCGGCAGCAAGCTCGCCTTCCTCGTCGAGCCGACGGCGTCGCCGCTGCTCGAGTCGCTGCAGAAGCGCATCGCCGAGAAGCTCCCCAAGGCGCGCTGGTACGCGCACGATCCCATCGGCGCCGACGCGGCGTACGAGGGCGCGCGCCTCGCCTTCGGCAAGCCGCTCGAGACGCAGGTCGATCTGTCGAAGGCCAAGGTGGTCGTCTCGCTCGACGCCGACTTCCTGGGCGGCTGGCCGATGTACCTGGCGCAGCAGCGTCAGTGGGCCGAGCGCCGCGCGCCGGGCGCCGACATGAGCCGGCTCTACGTCGCCGAGGCGATGTTGAGCTGCACCGGCATGATGGCCGATCACCGCCTGCGCACGCGCTCGGTCGACATCGCCAAGCTCGCCCGCGCGCTGCACGGCGCGGTCACGGGCGGCGGCGGCGATGCCGGCGACGCCAAGGCGACGGCGTGGGTCACGGCGGTGGCGAAGGATCTCGCGTCGGCGAACGGCGATGCCGTCGTCGTCGTCGGTTCGCGCCAGCCGGCGGCGGTGCACGCGCTCGGGCACGCGATCAACGCGGCGCTCAAGTCGAACGCGGTCGGCTACACCGCCGCGCTCCTGCCCGCCTACGAAGGCATCGCGACCCTGGCCGGCGAGATCAAGGGCGGCAAGGTCGACACGCTCGTCGTCAGCGCGTGGAACCCGGTCTACTCGACGACGGGCGACATCGGCTTCGGCGCGCTGCTCGACAAGGTGCCGAACACCATCTACCTCGCCAACCACGAGGACGAGACCGCGGCCAAGGCGGCGTGGATCGTCCCGCGCGCCCACGACCTCGAGAGCTGGGGCGACGGCCGCACCGCCGACGGCTCGGTGGCGCTGCGCCAGCCGATCGTCTCGCCGCTCTTCAACGGCCTGTCGGTCGCCGAGCTCTGGTCGGCGTTCCTCGGCGAAGGCGGCCTCGGCGGCTACAACCTCCTGCGCGGCGCGTTCAACACGCTCGACGAGATGGGGTTCGAGAAGGCGCTGCAGAAGGGCCTCGTCGACAACAGCGCGCTCGCCAAGGAGACCTCGGCGGTGCAGACGAGCTCGGTCACCGGCGCCGCCGACAAGCTCGGCGCGGCCGCGAGCGGGCTCGAGGTCAACTTCATCCCCTGCCGCAAGGTGCTCGACGGGCGCTGGGCCAACAACGTCTGGCTGCAGGAGCTCCCCGACGCGGTCACCAAGCTCACCTGGGACAACGCGCTCATCATCTCGCCGAAGATGGGCCGCGACCTCGGCTTCAAGAATCACGATCGCGCCACGCTCAAGACCAAGGGCGGCTCGATCACGGCGTCGGTCCTGATCCAGCCGGCCAACGCCGACGACTCGGTCACCATCGCCATCGGCTACGGCCGCACGCTCGCCACCGATCCCGGCACGCGCGCTCCCGGCGTCGACGTCTACCCGATCATGGCAGGCGGCGTCTGGTTCGACACCGGCGCGTCGCTCGAGAAGGCCGGCCACGGCGAGAAGCTCGCCATCACCCAGGAGCACTGGACGCAGGAAGCGCGTCCGATCTCGCTCGAGGTGAACAACCGCGCCGTGATGGCCAAGCACCTGCCGATCGTCGACGAGGTCAAGGGACCCGTCGACTCGATGTACGAGCCCCACCAGTACACCGGCTTCAAGTGGGCGATGGGCATCGACCTCAACAAGTGCACGGGCTGCTCGGCCTGCGTCACCGCCTGCGTCGCGGAGAACAACATCCCCGTCGTCGGGCGCGACTCGGTCAAGCGCTCGCGCGAGATGCACTGGATCCGCCTCGACGTCTACTATCACGGGCCCGTCGACGAGCCGACCAGCATCGGCGGCCAGCCGATGATGTGCGTGCACTGCGAGAAGGCTCCGTGCGAGTACGTCTGCCCGGTCAACGCGACCGTGCACAGCGACGAAGGCCTGAACGAGATGGCCTACAACCGCTGCATCGGCACCCGCTACTGCTCGAACAACTGCCCGTACAAGGTTCGCCGCTTCAACTTCCTCGATTATCACCCGACGGTGCAGAACATCGCGCGCATGGCGATGAACCCCGACGTCACGGTGCGCAGCCGCGGTGTCATGGAGAAGTGCACCTACTGCGTGCAGCGCATCGAGCGCACGCGCATCGACGCCCGCGTCGCCGGGCGCGAGATCGCGGACGGAGAGATCGTGACCGCCTGCCAGCAGGCCTGCCCGTCGAAGGCGATCGTGTTCGGATCGCTGCACGACAAATCGACCGAAGTCTCGCGCTGGCACGAAGACCCGCGCGCCTACGACGTCCTCCACGAGCTGGGCACGCGGCCACGCACGGCGCACCTGGCTCGCGTGAAGAACCGGAATCCGGAGCTCAACAATGGCTGAGCCCGCCCGCAAGATTCATCCGGCGATCATGCCGGAGGACCTGATCCAGGGTCCCGACGACGATCTGTCGATCACCGACAGCCTGTTCGCGCCGGTCTGGAAGCCGACGATGAAGGGCTGGTGGATGCTCTTCCTCTGCGCGGCTGCCGGCACCGGCATGCTCTTCAGCGCCATCGCGTACACCGTCTGGAAGGGCATCGGCGTGTGGGGCAACAACATCCCCGTCGCCTGGGCCTTCGGCATCATCAACTTCGTCTGGTGGATCGGTATCGGTCACGCCGGCACGCTGATCTCGGCGATCCTCCTGCTCTTCCAGCAGAAGTGGCGCACGTCGATCAACCGCTTCTCCGAAGCGATGACGCTGTTCGCCGTCATGTGCGCGGCGCTCTACCCGGTCATCCACACCGGCCGTCCGTGGTTCGCCGCCTACTGGCTCTTCCCGTATCCGTCGACGCTCGGCATCTGGCCGCAGTTCCGCTCGCCGCTGATGTGGGACGTGTTCGCGGTGTCGACGTACTTCACCACGTCGCTGCTCTTCTGGTACCTCGGCCTTTTGCCCGACCTGGCGTCGCTGCGTGACCGCTCGACGAGCAAGCTGGCGCAGAAGCTCTACGGCATCTTCTCGCTCGGCTGGCGCGGCGCGGGCCGTCACTGGCGCGACTACACGAGCGCGTACGGCCTCCTCGCCGGCGTCGCCACGCCGCTGGTGCTCTCGGTCCACACGATCGTGTCGTTCGACTTCGCCACGTCGCAGCTGCCCGGCTGGCACACGACGATCTTCCCGCCCTACTTCGTCGCCGGCGCCGTCTTCTCGGGCTTCGCGATGGTGGTGACGCTGATCGTGCCCGCCCGCGAGTTCCTCGGGCTCAAGCACGTCGTGACGATGCGGCACCTCGAGGCGATGAACAAGATCATCCTCGCCACCGGCTGGATCGTCTCCTACGGCTACGCGGTCGAAATCTTCAACGACTGGTACTCGGGGTCGATCTTCGAGAACGGCCACCTCGGCGTGAAGATGACCGGCCCGTACGCGCCGTTCTTCTGGTTCCAGATGTTCTGCAACGTGCTCGTCCCGCAGATCTTCTGGTTCCGCAAGATCCGCCGCAGCCTCGTCATCATGTGGATCGCGGCGCTCTTCGTGAACGTCGGCATGTGGCTCGAGCGCTTCAACATCATCGTCATCTCGCTGCACCGCGACTTCATCCCGGGCAGCTGGTCGATGTACGCGCCGACGGTCATCGACATCGCGCTGTTCACCGGCACGATCTGCTTCTTCGGCATGAACTTCCTGCTCTTCCTTCGCTTCGTCCCGTCGGTGGCGGCGAGCGAGATCAAGGAAATGGCCCACGAGATGAGGCACAAGACCCTCCATGGCTAGCCCCGTCGAAAAGCCCCGCCAGTTCGTGATGGCCGGCTTCAAAGAGCCGGAGAAGATGCTCGTCGCGGCCAAGCGCATGCGCGAGACCGTCAAAGGCGAAGTCGAGACCTACACGCCCTATCCGATGCACGGCATCGACGAGGCGCTCGGGCTGCCCAAGTCGATCGTCCCGAAGATGGTCGGCACCGGCGCGCTCTTCGGCGTGCTCGGCGGCTACACGCTGCTCTACTGGTGCTCGGTCATCGCCTACCCGATCAACGTCGGCGGCCGCCCGCTGCACTCGGCGCCGGCGTTCATCCCGATCACGTTCGAGTGCGGCGTTCTGCTCTCGGCGCTGACCGCGTTCTTCGGCGTCCTGGCGTGGATGGGTTATCCGCGCCTCTATCACCCGGTGTTCGAAGCGCCCGGCTTCCGCCGCGCCAGCATCGACCGCTTCTGGATCTCGATCGAGATGGCGGGCGACGACTCCAACGCGCTGCAGGCGGAGCTCAAGGAGCTCGGCGCCGAAGAGACCGACTTCGTGACGGAGCAACTCAACTAATGCGCGCGACGATCCTACTGCTCGGCGCGTTGACGCTCGTCGGTGGCTGCACCGAGAGCGACATCGATCCCATGATGCGGCAAGAGAAGATGAAGCCGTACTGGGAGAACACCTACTTCGCCGACGGGCGCTCGATGCGCATCCCGCCGACGGGCACGGTGCCGCGCGAGCGTCCGCTCGCGCTCATGACCACGCCGCCGCCGGTGACCGCGGCGCTGGTGCAACGCGGCCACGATCGCTTCGACATCTACTGCGCCGTGTGCCACGGCTACGCCGGCGACGGCGACAGCGTGGTGGCCTCGAAGATGTCGCTGCGCGGGCCGCCGACGCTGGTCGATGACAAGGTGCGCGCCTACCCGGCGGAGAAGATCTTCGACATCGCCACCAACGGCTACGGCTACATGCCGAAGTACGACGCGCAGATCTCGGTTCAGGACCGCTGGGCCATCGCCAACTACGTGAAGGCGCTGCAGCTCAGCCAGCACGCCTCGCTCGACGAAGTGCCCGCCGACAAACGCGGCGAGCTCGACAAGCCCGTCGAGACCGAAGGCCAAAAGCCCGGAACGACGTCAGAGAAGTCGGAGAACAAGGAATGAGCGCCCCGAAGGAAATCGTGCTGCCGCGCGCGCCGTGGGAAGGCGGACGCAACAACATGGTCGTCGCCGCGCTCGTCGGCGTCGTCGGTCTCGCGCTGTGGTTCGTTTCGATGAGCTTCGCCACGCCGCAGCGCGCGGTCTTCTCGTGGCTGTGGGCCTTCTTCTTCTGGCTCACGCCGGTCTTCGGCTGCCTCGGCTGGCTCGGCTCGTTCCACGGCGCCAAGGCGCGCTGGGTGATCCTGCCGCGACGCACGCTCGAGCTGATCGGCGCCGCCGCGCCCATCTTCGTCCTGCTGTTCATCCCCATCCTCATCTGGATGAAGCAGCTCTACCCGTGGGCGAACATCGAGCTCGTGCCCGAGAAGGGGCGTGAGGAAGCGCAGCGCCTCTTCGATCACCGCCACGTCTTCATGAACTACGGCATGTGGGTGGTGCGCGCGTTCATCTACCTCGGCTGCTTCGTGTTCATCGGCGAGCGCATGCTGCGCCTCTCGACGGGCCAGGACAAGATGGAGAACCAGCTCAACACGGCGTCGATGTGGCGGCTGGGGCCCGGCTCGCTGCCGTTCCTCGGCCTGTGCGCCACCTTCGCCGCGTTCGACTGGCTCATGTCGCTCGACGTGACCTTCTACTCGTCGATGTTCGGCCTGCAGGTCATCGCCGGCGCGGCGATGGCGGGCATGGCGGTCTGGATCCTGGTCAGCATCGCCGTCGACACGCCGATGAGCCACCACCACCTGCACTCGATGGGCAAGCTGCTGTTCGCCTTCGTCTGCTTCTGGGGCTACACGGCGTTCTGCCAGTTCATGCTCATCTGGATCGCCGACGTCCCCGACGAGACGCCGTTCTTCCACATGCGCCTCTACAGCGACTGGGTCTACGTCGGCTGGTTCCTCGTCTTCTTCCACTTCGCGCTGCCCTTCGTGATCCTCTTGTCGAAGGAGCTGAAGTTCAGCAAGAAGAAGCTGGGCGGGATGGCGATCTACCTCTTGATCGTGCACGCGGTCGACGTCTACTGGCTCATCCTGCCGGAGATCAACCCGTCGGGCCCGCACTTCAACCTGTCCGACCTGTTCGCCTTCGTCGGCGTCGGCGGTGTCGTGATCGGCTTCCTCATCTGGCGCATGCGTGGCCGGATGTTGGTTCCCGTCGGTGATCCGTTCATCACCTCTTCGATGGAGTACCACCCGTGAGCGGAAAGCTCGTTCAGGAAGAAGATCGCATCGCGACCGGCAAGATCGTCGCCACCGCGGTGATCTCGCTTCTCATCTTCGGCGTCGGCGTCATCTGGGCGATCTCGATCCAGCGCGCGACCGCCGAGAACCATTCGGTCATCACACCGCTGAACTCCGCGCCCCCGGCGGAAAAAGGCGCGCCCGAGGTCGGCATCGTGTACCAGTGGCCGTTCGACGTGTCGCAGTACGGCGCCGACAAGAAGGCCGAGGCGGAGGCGCGCCTCCACCACTACAGCTGGGTCGACAAGGACGCCAAGATCGTCCGCATTCCGATCGACGAGGCGATGCAGAAGTACGTATCGCAGGCAGGGGGCGGCAAGTGAAACGCGCCCTCGTCGCCGCGCTGCTGCTCGCCGCCACGCCGCTCCCGGCGCGCGCGCTCGAGAAGCTGCCGGACAACGTGGGGGTCGTCGAGAAGCTGGGCGAGCGGGTGCCGCTCGATCTGCAGTTCACCGACGAGAACGGCAAGGCCGTCCGGCTCGGCGACTATCTGAAGGACGGCAAGCCCGTCCTCATCGCCGAGGTCTACTTCGAGTGCCCGATGCTCTGCTCGCTCACGCTCAACGGCATCGTCGGAGCGCTGCGCCAGCAGACGTGGAAGCTGGGCCAGGAGTACCGCGTCATCACCGTCAGCTTCGATCCGGCGGAGAAGCCGGATCTGGCGGCCAAGAAGCAGCGCGGCTATCTGGCCGCGCTCGGCCTCATGCCCGAGGAGCACGGCCACGACTGGCCCTTCCTCACCGGCGACAAGGCCAACATCGACAAGCTGTCCGATGCGCTCGGCTTCAAGTTCCGCTGGGACAGCGTCAACAAGACCTGGGACCACACCGCCGCCATCATGACGCTGGCGCCCGACGGAAAGATCACGCGCTACCTCTATGGCGTGCAGTATCCGCCGAAGGACGTGAAGCTTGCGCTCTTCGAGGCGTCCGGCGGCAAGGTTGGCACTACGCTCGAACGCGCGCTCTTGCGTTGCTACCAATATGACAATTCGACCAAGAGCTATCGCGTGTTCGCCGTGGTTTTCATGCGTATCGGCGCACTCACCGTGCTGGGGATGCTCGTGATTCTTCTGACCCTGTTGTGGCGGCGCGACCTGCGCCGCAGTCGCGCGGAGGCTCACCTCTCATGAACGAGCTCATGCGCAAGCTGTTGTGGCTGCCGGAGCAGGCGTCGACGATGGCGCCGCACATCGACCACCTGCACTACTTCGTCATCTCGGTGACGATGCTGGTGTCGACGCTCATCGGCGTCGCCGCCGTCGGGTTCTACGTCAAGTACCGCTGGAAGGGCCGCATCGGCGCCAAGGGCGAGCCGGTGTACACCACCTTCCTCGGCGAGACGCTGATCATCGGCGTGCCGGCGTTCTTCTTCCTCTTGTGGTTCGCCATCGGCTATCGCGACTTCGTGAAGCTGCAGACGCCGCCCGAGGACTCGATGGACGTCTACGTGATGGGCAAGCAGTGGATGTGGAAGTTCGCCTATCCCGATGGTCCGAACGGCGTCGCCGTGCTGCGCGTGCCGGCCCACCGTCCGGTGCGCCTGCTCATGACCTCGCGCGACGTCATCCACTCGTTCTTCGTGCCGGCGTTCCGCATCAAGCAGGACGTCTTGCCGGGCCGCTACACGGAGACGTGGTTCGAGGCGACCAAGACGGGCCGCTTCCCGGTCTACTGCACCGAGATGTGCGGCACCGGCCACTCGACGATGCGCGCCGAGGTCGTCGTGATGGACCCCGCCGAGTTCGACAAGTGGATCACCGACCAGAAGGCGCAGACGCGTCCCAAGCAGAAGGATGGCAGCAAGATCGCCATCGAGGATCGCGATCCGCACGCCACGATGGCGATGCAGGGGCAGAAGCTCGCCGAGTCGGCGGGCTGCTTCAAGTGCCACTCCACCGACGGGTCGCCGCACATCGGCCCGACCTGGCTCGACATGTACATGCGCAAGGAGACGCTGGAGAACGGCCAGATCCAGCTCGCCGACGAGGCCTACATCACCGAGTCGATGATGGATCCCAAGGCCAAGCAGGTGAAGGGCTACCAGCTCGTGATGCCGAGCTACCACGGCCGCCTCGAGGGGCCGGAGTCGGCGGCGATCGTCGAGTACATCAAGTCGCTGCGCTCGGGCAACCCCGAGCCGGTTCGTGATCCCGGCCCGCAGTTCGACATCAAGAGCGGCCAGACCGTGCAGCCCGGCACTGGCAGCGAAGAAGTCCGTAGCGGAGGAATGCAGTGAGCGCCCCGACCCCGAGCCCGGCGGTTCCCGTCGAGCCGAAGAACTATCTGAACTGCGAAACCGGCCTCAAGTCGTGGCTGCTGACGCGCGATCACAAGCGCATCGGCCTCATGTTCCTCGGCTGCGTCACCGTCGCCTTGTTCCTCGGCGGTCTGTTCGCGATGCTCATCCGCATCGAGCTCTTGACGCCCGACGAGACGATCATGTCGGCGCAGACGTACAACCGCATGTTCACGCTGCACGGCGTGGTCATGATCTTCTTGTTCATGATCCCGGCCATCCCGTCCGGCTTCGGCAACTTCGTCTTGCCGATGATGATCGGGGCCGAGGACGTCGCCTTCCCGCGACTGAACCTGGCGAGCTGGTACATCTACCTCACCGGCGCGGCGATCGCGCTGTGGGGCATGATCCACGGCGGCGCCGACACGGGCTGGACCTTCTACACGCCCTACTCGACGACGACGTTCACCAACGTCGTGCCGATCCTCCTCGGCGCCTTCGTGCTCGGCTTCTCGTCGATCGCGACCGGCCTCAACTTCATCGTCACCGTCCACACGATGCGCGGCCCGGGGCTGACCTGGAACAAGCTGCCGCTGTTCGTGTGGTCGATCTACGCCACCTCGGTCATCCAGGTCCTGGCGACGCCGGTCCTCGGCATCACCGTGCTCCTGTGCGCCATCGAGCACGCGTTCGGCTTCGGCATCTTCGACGCCGCGCACGGCGGTGACCCGGTCCTGTTCCAGCACATGTTCTGGTTCTACTCGCACCCGGCCGTCTACATCATGGTGCTCCCGGCCATGGCGGTCATGTCCGAGATCGTGCCGACGTTCGCGCGCAAGAACATCTTCGGCTACAAGGCCATCGCGTACTCGTCGGTCGGCATCGCGCTCGTCGGCTTCTTCGCCTGGGGCCACCACCTGTTCGTCTCGGGCCAGTCGACGTTCAACGCCGGCGTGTGGGGCGTCATCTCGATGCTCGTCGGCGTGTTCACCGCCATCAAGGTCTTCAACTGGGTCGGCACCCTCTACAAGGGCCGCATCCGCTTCGCGACGCCGTTCGCCTACTTCTGCGGGTTCATCTACCTGCTCGTGTTCGGCGGCATGACCGGCGTGGCGCTGGCGACGGTGTCGCTCGACGTGCACTGGACCGACACCTACTTCGTCATCGCGCACTTCCACTTCATCATGGTCGGCGCGACGCTGATGGCGTTCCTCGGCGCGCTGCACTACTGGTTCCCGAAGATGTTCGGCCGCACCTACCCCGAGGGCTGGGGCCTGGTCTCGGCGGCGCTCATCATCCTCGGCTTCAACGCGACGTTCATCCCGCAGTTCCTCCTCGGCAACGCGGGCATGCCGCGCCGTTACTGGTCGTACCCGGCCGAGTTCCAGGCGCTCAACGTGGCGTCGACGGCGGGCGCGTCGCTCCTGGCGTTCGGCTTCCTCATCATCCTCGTGTACATCCTCATCTCGTTCAAATACGGCGAGAAGGTGGGTCGCAACCCGTGGGGCTCGCGTGGCTACGAGTGGAACTCGCCCTCGCCGCCGCCGAAGAACAACTTCGACACCCCGCAGGTCTTCGATCATCCGCCGCACGACTACGACTCGGAAGGGCACGAAGCGGAGATGCAGACCGAAGTGCACGGCGGCACCGAAGTTCACGGCAATGACAAGGGGAACGGAAATCACCATGGCTGATCACGCGGCAGCGCACGACGACGGCCACGGGGCGCGTCACCCGCGCTTGCAGCACCACTTCCAGGACATGCGCACGCAGCAGCACGCGGCGCGCCTGGGCATGTGGCTGTTCCTGGCGACGGAAATCCTGCTGTTCGGCGGCTTGTTCTGCGCCTACGCCTACTACCGCACGCTCTATCCCGAGGCGTGGAAGGCGTGCTCGCACCACACCTTCCGCCTGTTCGGGCTCGGCGAGACGTTCGATCTCATCACCTCGTCGTTCACGATGGTGATGGCGATCCACATGGTGCGCCTCGGCAAGAAGAACCTGGCCGTGGTGTTCCTGCTGGCCACGATCGCGATGGGGCTGCTCTTCCTCTGCCTGCACGGCTACGAGTACTACAGCGAGTTTCAAGAGGGGGCGCTGCCCGGCAAGTTCTATCACTTCAAGGAAGTGACGGCGAACGGCGCGCCGATGTACTACGCGGTCTACTTCCTCATGACCGGCCTGCACTCGATCCACGTCTTCATCGGCGCGGGCGTGCTGACGGTGCTGACGTACTTCACGGCGAAGGGCGAGTACGACGCGTCCTACGACCACCCGATCGATCTCGGCGGGTTGTACTGGCACTTGGTCGACTTGATCTGGATCTTCCTGTTCCCGCTGCTGTACCTGGTGTGACGAGGAATCATGGCCAACCACGATACGACAGAAGGCGAGCACGGGCACGGCGGCCACCACTCCGCCAAGATGTACTACGTCACGTACTGCGTGCTGGCGGTCTGCACGCTGCTCACGTTCACGGCGGCGCAGCATGACTTCGGCGAGCTCTCGTTCGCCATCGGCATGCTCATCGCGTTCATCAAGGCGATGTTCGTCATCCTCTTCTTCATGCACTTGTACGAGCAGAAGGGGCTGAGCCGGCTGACGATGCTGATCGCGGTGGTGTTCGTGCTCCTACTCATCACGCTGACACTCACCGACGCGGCGACGCGCTTCCCGCTGGCAATGCCGCCCGGCTCGCACCGCGCTCTGCACCTCGGGCACAATCCGTTCGCCGCGGGGCACAATCCGTTCGACAGCATGAAGTGACGTTTCGCGCGGCCGCGCGATGGGGAAGACGGCCGCGCCGCGCTCGTATGCTGCGCGCATGACCAAGACCATCGCCGTCTTCGCGCTCCTCCTCGGATTCGCCGGTGTCGCGCGCGCCGAGTGGAGCATCACCAACAAAGACAACAGCAACTACGAGCTCACCAAGGCGTGCGGCTCGTCGTCGGAGGCGTGGAGCATCGCCGGCGGCGTCACGCATCGCTACAGCATCCCCGCGGGCACGACGTCGTGCACCATCACGGTCAAGAACAACGGCTCGGCCTGCACCGTGAAGGACAACGAGGGCTGCGTCATCTCCGGCGGGCACATCGCCAGGCAGTAGCGGCCCTGGCACGGCGTCTGCTCTTCAAGACGCCATGATCGAAGTCGGAGACCCCGAGAAAACGTTTTCCTTCAGCGACGAAGACGACCTCTACGACCCGGTGGAGTTCGATCCCGAGACCTCGTCGGTCGACGACGAAATCGATAGCGATACCCTCGCCTTCCGCGACGCGGTGCGCGACATCGTCGCTGCCGAAGGTCACTTCGAGGTCGTGCTCCCGCGATAGGTTGCCGCAGCGACGGCCGTCACGTGTCTCACTCGTGATATAATCGCGAGTGGAGGTTGTCATGCGCAGCACGCTCGTCGGCCTTGTGGTTCTCGCCGTCGGGTGCGCCCACGCGCCGCGCATGGCGCGTGGGCCGGTCGAGTCGCACTGGATCGAGCTCACGTCCCGCCACTTCGTGCTGCGCACCGATCTGCCGCGCAAGCAGGCGCTGGCGGCGCTGGTCGACTTCGAAGGCGTCTACGGCACGCTCGAGACCGTCGCCTTCCCCGGCGACGCGCCCAAAGATCGCATCGACGTCATCCTCTTCAGCGACGAGAACGCCTTCCGCGCGCTGGCGCCGCGCGGCGCCGCCGGCTACTTCATGCCGCGGCAGGTGGACGATCCCGAGCCGGTGCCGACCATCGTCATCCACGGCCGCGTGCTCTTCGCCGGCGATCTCGTCGAGTCGACCCAGCGGCGCTTCCGTCACGAGCTGACCCACCGCTTCATCGATCATCGCCTGCGCTGGACGCCGCCGTGGCTCGAGGAGGGGCTGGCCGAGTACTACTCGACGCTCAAGGTCTCGGGCGGCGACGCCATCGTCGGCACGCTGCCATCGACGAAGATCTTGCGCATCGACATCCACGTCGGCCAGACGCTGATCGAGAGCTCCGTCGACGATCGCATCGAGCTCAACGAGGTGCCGACGGTGCAGCAGCTCCTGACCGCGGACTTCGCCACCTTCCACGATCCGCAGCACGACCTCGCCTACTACGTCGGCGCCTGGACCTTCGTGCACATGATGTTGAACGGGCCGTTCGGCTACACGTCGCACTTCCAGCGCTTCCTCGACATGCTCGCCGGCGGCGCGACGCCCCCCGAGGCGTGGCGCGACTGCTTCTGGTCGATCCCGCTTTGGCGCATCGAGCACGACTTCAAGCGCTACATGACGCGCACCGAGATGGAGCCGCACGCCAACGAGGTGGCGGTGCCCAAGCCGAAGAAGCCCGAGCGCGAGCGCGCCATGGGCGCCGACGAGGTCCACCTGCTCCTGGCGCGCATCCGCCCGTGGGACTCGCGCGAGAACATCGTGGCGGCGGGCGCGGAGCTGGCGGCGGCGCGTGCGGCGGCGGGCGAGCACGTCTCGGCGGAGCTGCACTATTGGACCGGCGTGTACGCGATCCGCTGGCGCCACTTCGAAGAGGCCGAGCGCGAGCTGCGCGCGGCGATCGAGCTGGAGCCCAAGCGCACGCGCAACTGGCTCGGGCTGGCCGAGGCGCTCGAGAAGGACGAGCGCGAGGACGCGCGCGGCGAGCTCGATGAGACCGTGACGCATCTGGTGCCGATGGCGACGTCGGCGCGCGCGCTCGACTTTTTGGCGCGCTACTACTCGGGGCGCGGCCAGCTCGACAACGGGCTGCCCTACGCGCGGCGCGCGGTGGCGACCGAGCGCGGCTGCTGGGAGTGCGTGGAGACGCTCTCGGCGATTCAGGATGCCGCGCATCCGGTGGCGCCGAAGCCGGCCGCGGCGCAAGAGAACACGGTCAAGCCCAGCATCGACTGAGCCCGCCCCCTTCCCCGTCGAGCGCCGCGCCAAACCGGCGCGAAGTGCTATCGTCGGCGCATGCGAGCGATCGTGATCGATGCGCCGGGCGGGCCCGAGGTCTTGCAGTGGCGCGAGGTGCCGACGCCCGAGCCGGGGCGTGGCGAGGTGCGCGTGCGGGTGCGCGCGACGGCGGTGAACCGCGCCGACCTGTTGCAGCGCATGGGGCTCTATCCGGCGCCGCCCGATGCGCCGCAGCAGATCCCCGGGCTCGAGTTCGCCGGCGAGATCGACGCCGTCGGCGCCGGCGTGAGCGCGTGGAAGGCGGGCGATCGCGTCTTCGGGCTCGTCGGCGGCGGCGCCTACGCCGAAGCGCTGGTCACGCACGGCGACACCGTGGCGCGCATGCCGGACGCGCTCTCGTTCACCGACGCCGCGGCGATCCCCGAGGCGTTCATCACCGCGTGGGATGCGATGGTGACGCAGGCGGGGCTCGGCGCCGGCGAGACCGTGCTCGTCTCCGCCGTCGGCAGCGGCGTGGGAACGGCGGCGGTGCAGATCGCGCGCGCGCTGTCGGCACGGCCGCTCGGCACCGCGCGCACCGCGTCCAAGCTGGCGCGCGCGTCGAAGCTCGGGATGGATCGCGGCTTCACCGTCGCGGGCGGCAAGTTCGCCGACGACGTGTTGCGCGCCACCGGCGGGCGCGGGGTCGACGTGGTGCTCGAGCTGGTCGGCGGCGGCTACATGGCCGAGGATCTGCTCTGCGCGGCGCCCGAGGGGCGCATCGTGCTCGTCGGGCTCATGGCCGGCGTGCGCGCGGAGCTCGACCTTGGGCTCGTGCTGCGCAAGCGCCTCGCGATCATCGGCACGCAGATGCGCGCGCGGCCGCTCGGCGAGAAGATCGAGGTCACGCGCACGTTCGCGCGCCACGTGGTGCCGCTCGTCGAGGCCGGGCGGCTCGTGCCGGTCGTCGAGCGCGTGATGGCGCTGCCCGAGGCCGCCGCGGCGCATCAGGCGATGGCGTCGAACGAAGGATTCGGCAAGATCGTCCTCGGCGTGAATTGACGGGGCGCCGCGCGCGTCTTAGATCCTAAGCAGCCGTGGTACCGATCCCCATCAGCGACGAAAACCGCGCCTCGCGCACGCCGTGGGTGACCTATGCGCTCATCGCGCTGAACGTGCTGGCGTGGTTCTTCGAGCTCAGCCACGGCGTCTTCGAATCGACGTTCGACTACGGCGCCATCCCGTCGTTCGTGCTGCACGGCACGCGCGACGGCATCCTCGAGCTCGGGCGTCACACCATTCAGCTGCACCAGGAAGTGCCGTGGCCCTGGACGGTGCTGACGTCGATGTTCATGCACGGCTCGTGGCTGCACATCATCGGCAACATGTGGTTCCTGTGGATCTTCGGCGACAACGTCGAAGACGCGATGGGGCCGGTGAAGTTCCTCGTCTTCTATCTACTCTGCGGGCTGGCGGCGGCGATGTCGCAGGTGCTGACGTCGGCGTCGTCGCAGCTGCCGATGGTGGGCGCGTCGGGCGCGATCGCCGGCGTGCTCGGCGCGTACCTCATGCTCTATCCGCACGCGCGGGTGCGCTGCTTGTGGATCCTGTTCATCCTGATCACGTTCGTCTACGTGCCGGCGTGGCTGATCCTGGGGCTGTGGTTCGTCTCGCAGTTCTTCATCCCCGGCGAGGGCGTGGCGTGGATGGCGCACGTGGGCGGCTTCGCGACGGGGTTCCTCTTGGTGCGCCTCTTCGTGACGCGCCGGCCGCCACCGCGGCGCGAGAGCTTCCCGCCGTTGTGGCAGCGCGCGGCGCGGTGAGGAGGGCCGCGTGCGCATCCGCATCCACAAGGGCGACGGGCGCCATCGGCTGATCTGCACGCGCGCCGACGGCTCGACGACGCAGGCGGAGACCGGGCCGGGGCTGCCGGCGCACGACCTGGCGCACTTCGTCGCCGAGCGCGCGCTCGGCCTCGGCGCCGGGTTCTTCGGCAACGTCGCCGCCGGGCGGACGATCGCGGAGCTCGGCGATCCGGCGGTGATCCGCACGCTCGGCGCCGAGGCGTGGACGGCCGAGTGCCTGGCGCGGGCGCTCGGCGCCACCGCAACGGGCGGCTGCGGCGCCGACGAGCTGCCGGCGCTGGTGCGCGCCGAGCTCGGCGAGGCCGCCCTGCCCGCCCTCACCGTCGAGCTCGCACAACAGATGGTCGCCGACTTCGCGGCGCAGCTGGCCGCGTGGCGCGCGCTCGCCGACGGCGACGCGCTCGTCCTCGACTGGCCTCGCACCTAGGGCCGCGCGGAGCCGCGGGCTCGACCGGGCCGCGCGATCGCGCGATCAGTGCGCGGCCCGCTCCTGCGCGTTGCGCACCAGCTTGGTCACGGTGTTGCGCGGCAGGAAGCGCACGGCCTGCGCCATCATCTTGTTGCTCACGCCCGGGATGACCACCGTCTTGCCCTTCATGAGGCCGGTGTAGCCGGCGCGCGCCACCGTCTCCGACGTCATGATCGCCTTGCCGCGCACCAGCTTCGACTCCTCCATCTGCGCGCGCGCCTGAAAGCCGGTCGCCGTCGGCCCCGGGCACAGCGCGGTCACCGTCACGCCGGTGCCGCCGAGCTCGTTGGCCAGCGCCTCGGAGAACGACAGCACGTACGCCTTGGTCGCGTAGTACACCGCCATGAGCGGCCCCGGCTGGAACGCCGCCGTCGACGCCACGTTGAGCACGCGGCCCGACTTCTTCGCCACCATCTTGCGCACGAACAGCTTGGTCAGGTGGGTCAGCGCCACCACGTTCACCTGGATCATGTTGAGCTCGTCGGCGAGATCGGTCTTCTCGAACGCGCCGTACGACGCGTAGCCGGCGTTGTTGACGAGCACGTCGACGTCGATGCCGCGCGCCTCCAACGCCGCCACCAGCGCATCGGCGGCGCCGGCCTTGGCGAGATCGGCGGTGACGACGTGCGCGCGCACCTTGTGATCGCGCTCGATGGCCGCCGCCACCTCCTTCAGCTTGCCCTCCGAGCGCGCCACCAGCGCCACGTCGTAGCCCTCGGACGCGAACTGCTTGGCCAGATCGAGCCCGATGCCGCTCGATGCCCCGGTCACGAGCGCCGTCTTACGCGATTCCATGGAAGCCTCCCGTTGATGAGCCCTTCGAAATAGATGATGAGCGAAGCGCGCAGCTCGCGCGCGAAGTCGATCTTGAGCCAGCCGAGCGACGGCTCCGCCAGCACCTCTTGCACCATCGGCGCCGAATCAGCCATCTGCTGCAACCCGACGAGCAGCGCGTTGGCGTGCAGCAGCGCCCGCGCGCCCTCGCCTTCGCGCAGCGGCACCTTGCGATCGATGCGCGCGCCGGTGGCCGCCACGCGCAGCGCGAGCTCGCGCTTGAAGCGCTCGATCGACGCGCGCGACACGTTGTGCTCGAGCACCGTCTGCAGCACGGCCAGGAGGCGCCCGAGCGGCTCCTTCGAGAGGAGCGAATCGCAGATCACCGCCGCCAGCTTGGTGGCGCCGACGCCCTCGCGCAGCTCGTCGAGCCGGCCGTCCAGCTCGTCCAGCCACTGCCAGAGCAGCTCCTCGAGCACCGCCAGCAGCAGCTCCTCGCGCGTCGGCCAATAGAGGTAGAGCGTGCCCTTGACCACGCCGGCGCGCGCCGCCACCTCTCCCATGGAGAAGCCGGCCCAGCCGCGCTCTCCGAAGTGGGCGCGCGCCGCCGTCAGGATGGCGCGCCGCCGCGCCTGCTTGTCTTCGCTCGATCTCGCTCGTTCGCGCAAGGCCATAACTGACTCTCAGTCATTAATTTACTGACTCCGAGTCAGTTGTCAAGGGGCTTAGAATCGAATCCGTGACCGACCTGCAAGACGACGAGATCGCGCTCGATCCCGAGGTCGAGGGCGTGACCGTGGCCCTGCGGCCGCTGAGCGAGGCGCCGCCGCCGGCTCCGCCGCTGCCGCCCGCCGACGGCTTTCGCGACGACGAGTGGGCCGTACACCTGCCGGACGGGCAGATCCTGGCCTTTCTGCGCGAGCCGGTGGCCCACTGCCACCTCGACCGGATCGCGCTCGTCGCCGGCGCGCGGCGCGTCGAGCGGCCGCTGCCGGGATGGGTCTACTATCCGAGCCATTTCGCCGTCGGACAGCGCGGCCTCCTCATCGGCGGACCGCGCAGCGGCTGGCGGCTCGACTACGACGGCACGCTCACCCTGCTCCTCGACGAGCCCGACGGCGAGGGCGTGAACGTCGCCTGGCGCGGCGACACCGCCGTGCTCGCCGGCTGGCGGCGCACCGTGCTCGACGGACCGGGCGGCCGCGTCGAGCTGCCCTGCGCCAACGCCGTCGCCGCCTGCGCGGTCGCCGGCCTGGCCGTGATCAGCGACGACGACGGCTCGATGTGGATCGAGGGGGACCGCGTGATCGCGCGCCACTGGCGCCCCTACCGCGAGGCGCGCGGCGACGACGTCATCCTCTCGACGGCGGGCGACGCCTACGCGGTGCGCGTCATCCGAGGATGAAGTCGGCCACGCGCGCGTGCGCCTCGGGCCACGCCTTCTTGTCGAAGGAGTGACCGCCGGGCAGCGGCACGATCTGCACGTGCGGCGGGAAGTGCGGGCGCAGCTCGTCGGGCGCGCCGAACTCGTCGCGGCGCCCCTGCAGGATCAAGGTGGGCAGGGTGATGCCGGGAAGGTGCGCGACCCGCAGCTTGTCGGGCTGCTTGGGAGGATGCAGCGGATAGCCGAGGCAGACGAGCCCGCGGGCCGCGTCGCCGGCTGCGGCCAGGTGCGAGGCGATGCGCCCGCCCATCGACTTGCCGCCGATGAAGGGCACGCGCCCGCTCCACTCCGCCGTCGCCAGCGCCAGCGCCGCGCGCCAGCACGCCTCGAGCGCAGGCGGGCGATCGGGCGCGCGCCGTCCGGCGGCCACGTAGAGGAAGTCGAAGGTGACGACGTCGATGCCGCGCGCCGCCAGCGCCTCGGCGAACGCGACCATGAACGCGTGCGTCTGCCCGGCGCCGGCGCCATGCGCGAGCACCAGCGTGCGATCGCGCGGCGACGGCGCCCGATAGATGCGTGCCGTGGTCGCCGCGTCGGCGACGGAGAACGAGCGCTCGATCGCCATCGCGCGCGCGCTGCGCTCGTCAGCCGACGCCGAGGAGCTCGACGTCGAAGTGCAGCTCGGCGTTCGGCGGGATCACGCCCGCCGCGCCGCGCGCGCCGTAGCCGAGGTTGGCCGGGATGATCAGCTTGCGCCGCCCGCCCACCTTCATCGACATCACGCCCTCGTCCCAGCCGGCGATGACCTGTCCGACGCCGATGACGAACTGGAACGGGCTCCCGCGGTCGCGCGAGCTGTCGAACTTCTTGCCGTCGGTGAGCGTGCCGGTGTAGTGCACGCTTACCTTCTTGCCCTTCTGCGGCGAGGCGCCGTCGCCCACTTTTTCGTCGACGTACTGCAGCCCCGTTGGAGTCGTCACCGTCTCGTTGGCCATGCGCGGACTCTACTACGCGTCCGTGCTAACGTCGATCTGATGCGCCGGCTCTTGCTCCGCGGGCTCGCCACGGCCGCGGCGTGCGGCTCGGCGTCGTCGAGCGCGCCCGATCTGGCGGCCCCGGACGATCTCGCGCAGCCGATCTACACGTGCATGCGGCCGCTCGCCGACTATTGCGGCCGCGCCGATTTCGGCGACGTCTCCGCCACGGACGCGTGCCTGCCGATCGACGAGATCGTTGCCCGGCTCTGCCCTCCCGATGCGGGGCTGCCGCCCGTGCACGCGCGCGCGTTCCTCGCCGATTGCGGCGACTATCAGAGCGTCCTCATCGGCTACGTCGACACCTCGACCTCGTCGTACTACGACAAGGCCACCGGCGCGCTCGTCGCGGTGATTGGCCACGGGAACTTCTCCGACGGCTGCGACGCCGGGCCGGCGACCTTCCTCGTGCCGAGCTGTCAGCCGGCCGTCACGCTCTGCCCCTGATCGCGCGCCTCGGTCGGCAGCGCGACGACGTCGACGCGCTCGGTGCGGCGCAGCGCCGCCAGCGGCAGCGGTTTGCCGACGGGCCACTGCGTGAGCGTGCGGTGCACGTCGTCGACCGACTGCACCGGCCGCCCGTCGAGCGCGAGCACGATGTCGCCGTCGCGCACGCCCGCCGACGCCGCCGGCCCCGACGGCTCGACGCTCATGACCTCCACGCCCGACTCCTGTAGAAGGTCGAGGTGACGCCGCACGCGCGGGTCGATGCGCCGGTTCTGCGCCACGATCCCGAGCCAGCT
>DATNAQ010000010.1:0-42498 GCA_035607415.1 Polyangia bacterium | reverse complement strand
TCGGGCAAGGCGTCCAAGACGCAGCAGGGCATCCTCAAGGGCAAGTTCGGCTACATGTCGCCCGAGCAGGTGCGCGGGCTGCCGCTCGATCGCCGCAGCGACATCTTCTCGCTCGGCATCGTGCTCTACGAATTGTTGACCGGCGAGCGCCTCTTCGTCGGCGAGAGCGACTTCTCGACGCTGGAGAAGGTGCGCAACGTCGAGATCCTGCCGCCGTCGACGTACAACCGCCGCATCGGCGACGAGCTCGAGCGCATCGTCATGAAGGCGCTCGCCAAGGACGTCGACGATCGCTACCAGAACGCGATCGATCTGCACGACGACCTGCAAGCGTTCATGTACACCGCCGGCGAGTTCTACTCGCGCAAAGATCTGGCGGCGTGGATGAAGCGCGTCTTCGTCCAGGAGATCGAAGAAGAGTCGGCGAAGCTCGAGCAGTATCGCCACATGCCCGTGCCGCCGGTGGCGCCGTCGGTGCAGCAGCCCATGCCGGGCGTGTCGGCGGCGCCGCAAGCCGGCGGCGATCGCCCGCGCCGCACGTCGGGGGCGATGGCGGTGGTGCCGCCGCCGCCGCCGGTGCCGGTGCGCAACTCGGCCGCGCACGCGATCGTGCCGCCACCGGCGAAGACGCCGCCTCCCGCGACGAAGGGCACCAACGGCCACGCGCAGCACGCCGCCTCCGGCGAGCTGGCGTGGGACGACGAAGAGCTCGCCACCAACATCTACGACGGCGCGGCGCCCGACGCGGGTGATGCCGTCCTCGACGACAAGCCCGATCTGTCGAAGCTCGCTCTCGGCGACGGCGCGCCGGTGCCGCACCACTCGGTGGCGCAGAAGCTGCCGACGGCGCCGTCGGAGGCGGTGCCGTTCAAGGTCGTCGAGGCGCCCGACTCGGGACGGAACGGCACGCCGGCGCGCGGCGCGCGGCGCAATCCGTTCGACTACGTGCTGCCCGATTCGCCGCCGCCCCAGGGCTCTGTGTCCGCGGCGCCGACGGAGACGCCCATGCTGGCGCCGCGCAAGCGGGTGCGCCCGCTCGCCTTGTGGGTCGGCGGCGGCGTGGCCGCGGCGGCGATCTGCGTCGCGGCGGCGGGCGGCGTCGTCTACTACAACTCGCGGCCGGGCACGCTGTTCATCGCCTCCGATCCGGCGACGAACGTGCAGATCCTCCTCGACAACAAGCGCCAGGCCGTCGACGGCACGCCGGCGACGCTCAAGCTCGAGCCGGGCTCGTACGTGCTCACGGTGCAGCGCGAAGGCTACGTGCCGTGGAACGAGCAGGTCGAGGTCAAGCCGGGCGACACCACGCGGCGGCGTATCACGCTCGATCCGCTGGCCTCCGGGACCGGCTTCACGCTCGTGTCCGATCCGCCGGGCGCGCAGGCGCTGCTCGACGGGCGCGCGCTCGAAGGCGTCACGCCGCTCAAGGTGCAGTCGGTGATGCCGGGCAAGCACAAGATCGAGGTCAAGACGGCGGCGGGATCGTGGACCCAAGAGGTCACGATCGAAGCGGGCAAGATGCTCGATGTGCGCGCCACCGTCGGTGCGCTGGCGGCCAAGACGCCGGCGACGCCAGACAAGAGCGCGGCCAAGGCGCCGGACAAGCAGGCGGCGAAGACGCCGGACAAGGCGCCCGAAAAGACCGTCGACAAGACGCCGGCGCCCAAGACGCCGACCGTCGTCGCCAGCGCGCAGAAGCCGGACAAGCCGGCGACGCCGTCGGTGGCGCCGAAGGCCAAAGAGGCCGATCCGCCGCGCGACAAGCCGAAGTCGGCGGACAAGGCGCCCGAGCCGAAGAAGGCCAAGGGCCCCGATCTGACGCTGCCCGACGAGGAGAAGCCGAAGAAGGTGGCCGCGGCCGACAAGGCGACGCCGGAGCCCAAGGCGCCGGCCGAGAAGCCGGCGGCGGTGGACAAGCCGTCGTCGTCGGGCGGTGGCGACGGCTGGCTGCGCCTCGGATCGAAGCCGTGGACCAACATCCTCGTCGACGGCAAGGAGACCGGGCTGCACACGCCGCAGACCCACCTCAAGCTGGGCGCGGGGTCGCACCGCATCACGCTGACCAACCCGCAATTCAGCATCAAAGAAACCTTCTCCGTCGATATCAAGGCCGGAGAGACAGAAACGGTCATCAAAGACTTGCGTCCGCAGGGAGGCGACTCAGACTAGCGGATCGTGCGGTTTGTCGCGGGCGTCACCTGCCTCGTCGCGCTCGGCCAGGCAGCGCCCGCGTCGGCCGCGACCGAGCAGACGTTCGTGCTCGAGTACGAGCCACCCGCGCTGGCCGCCTGTCCGACGGAGGCGGCGCTCGAGGTCGCGGTCTCCGGCGAGCTCGGCTACGACCCGTGGGACCCCGTCGACGATCGCAGCTCGCCGCGCATCGTCGTGACCATCCGCCCCGGGCGCGATCGCGTGCACGGGCGCGTCGAGATGCTCGCGCCCGACGGCAAGCACCTGGGCGCGCGCGAGCTGGAAGCACCGAGGTGCGGCGAATTGTCGCAGGCGATCACGCTCGCCATCGCGGTCGCGATCGATCCGCTGCGCCTGTTGCCCGTGCGGCCGAAGCCGCAGCCGGTCGAGCCGCACGTGGAGACCGAGCCCGACATCAAGCCGACGCTGCCGCCCGAGCCGGGGTCGGCGATGCAGCTCGCCGGCGATCTGCACCTGCGCGTCGCGTTCGGCGTGCAGGCGTCGGTCGGCCTGGCGCCGGGGCCGACGGTGGGCTTCATGGGGCGCGTCGGCTTCGTGCTGCGGCGCTGGTCGCTCGCGGTCGAGCTGCGCGGCGATCTGCCCGGCACCAGCGACGAGATCGACGGCGGCCGCGTGACGGCCTCGACGATGGCGGCGTTCCTCGTGCCCTGCGTCGAGCACCGCATCGTCGCTTTCTGCGTCTTCGGCGGCGCCGGCGCGCAGGAGGTCGGCGGCGAGGGCTACGTGCTGGCGCGCTCGTCGTGGGCGCCGTACGTGGCCGTGGGCGCGCGCATCGAGGCGGCGGTGCCGCTCAACCGCGTGCTGGCGCTGCTCGTGCGCGTGGACCTCGAGGTGCCGCTGACGCGCACCGAGCTCTACGTCGGAACTGAGCGTCCTGTAAGGGTTTATCGCACGTCGCCGCTGTCCAACAGCTTCGGGCTGGCGCTGTCCACCCGATGAGCGTGACGGATTGGATGGGCTCGGCCCAATATAGAGACGTGCCGCAGCCGGCGATCGTGATTACGCCTCTGCCCACCGTGGAATTCCCGGCGGTGTATGCCGCCGAGCTCGGCTACGTATGGTCGACGCTCCGCCGCCTCGGCGTGCAGGAGCGCGATCTCGACGATCTGTGCCACGACGTGTTCGTGATCGTGTTCCGCAACCTCGCGGTCTACGACGCGCGGCGGCCGATCCGGCCCTGGCTGTTCGGCATCGCGTTTCGCGTGGCGAGCGACTACCGCCGCTCGGCGCGGCACCGGCGCGAGGTCGCGGGCACCACGCGCGAGGTCGTCTGCCCGGCCCCGCCCGCCGACGAGGTCATGCTGCAGCGCGAGCGGCAGCGGCTCGTCCTGCGCGCGCTCGAGACGCTCGAGCTCGATCGGCGCGCGGTCTTCGTCATGCACGACATCGACGGGCACGTGATGCCCGACATCGCGGTGGCGCTCGGCGTTCCGCTCAACACCGCGTACTCGCGGCTGCGCCTGGCGCGCGCCGACTTCGCCGAGGCGGTGCGGCGCGCGCAAGGGGGCCAGCGATGAGCGACGAGGAGCACTTGACGCCGGAGCTGCAGGCGCTGCTCACCGCCGAGCGCGAGGCGCCGGGGCCCGACGCGGGGGCGCACGATCGCGTGGCGCGCAAGCTGGCGTCGACGCTCGGCGTGACGCTGGCGGCGGCGGGGGCGTCGACGGCGGCGACCTCGGGCGCGCAGACGGTGTTGCCCAAGGCGCTGGTGGGCAAGTCGCTGGCGGCGAAGCTGATGGTGGCCGCGATCGTCGGTGGCGTCGGTGCCGGCGGCGTGGCGGCGACGGTGGCGCTGATGCACCGTCACGCGCGCCAGGCGGCGCCGCAAGCGCCGGCCGTGGCGCCGCCGATGCCGTCGGTGCCGCCCGCGCCGATGCCACCGGTGCCGGCGGTGGCGACGGCGCCGGCGAACGTGCCGTCGCTGGCGGCGGTGGCGCCCGGGTCGACGGCACCCTCGTCGGGCGACGCGCGCGCGAGCACGCCGCATCACGCCGCGCACCACGCGGCCGCGGCCATTGCGGCGAAAACGGGTGCGACGAAGACGTCGGCAGCGAAGGCGCACGACGATCTCGAGGTCGAGCGCGCGCTCCTCGCCGACGCGCGCAACGCCATGCAGATGTCGGATGCGCCGCGCGCGCTCGCCATCCTCGATGATCACGCGCGCCGCTTCGCCGGCGGGCAGCTCGCCGAGGAGCGCGACGCCCTGCGCGTGGCGGCGCTGTGGCTCTCCGGCGATCACGAGGGCGCGCGCCGCCACGCCGACGAGTTCGCGCGCCGCCATCCGGACAGCCTGTTCCTGCCGTCGGTGAAGCGCGCGGTCGCCGAGTGATGTGGGGGCGATGCCGTGACGGATCGCGGGCCGTCCTTCCAATCGTAGGCATGCGCGCCAAACCGCTCGTCCTCGTGCTCCTCGTCGCGACCGCCGGCTGCACCGCCCGGCGCACCGTCGGACAGCCGACGCTGTCCGTGGTCAACGACAGCATCAACCTCACGCCGCGCAACAAGGTCGACCTGCTCTTCATGATCGACGATTCGCTGTCGATGATCACGAAGCAGACCGAGCTGCGCAACCGCTTGCCCGGTCTCTTCCAGCAGATCTCCGATCTCGCCACGATGGGGGCCCCGGCGTCGTTCCACATCGGCGTCGTCGACTCCGACATGGGCGCGGGTCTCAACACCGCCAACTGCAAGGCCGGCGGCGACGGCGGCCGGCTGCGCACCGCCGCGTCCGACGCCTCCACGACTCCGCCTCCTGCAAACTGCGCCGGCTTCGCGCTCTCCGCCGACGCGCCCTACATCGACTACGACTCCGGCAGCGGCACCAGCAACACCGGCACGCTCGGCGTGTCCGATGCCCTGTCGTGCCTCGCGTCCGTCGGCGACATGGGGTGCGGCTTCGAGGCGCCGCTCGAGGCGGTCTATCAGGCGCTCACCTCGCCGTCGCTGAATCCCGGATTTCTGCGCGACGACGCGCTCCTCGTCGTCGTCTTGCTCACCGACGAGGACGACTGCTCGGCGCCGCCCGACACCGCGCTGTTCGAGAACACGCCCGCCGCCATGGCGACGTACGGGGTCCTGCACTCGTTCCGCTGCACGCAATTCGGCATTACCTGCGACGGCAAGGCGCTCGACGGCAGCGCAGTTTCGACCACCAGCTGCACGCCGGTGGTCGGCGGCCCGCTCTACGACGTCTCGCGCTACCAGGCGCTGTTCGCCGCCGGTGGCCTCAAGCAGAGCGCGTCCGACGTGCTGCTCGTCTCGATCGCGGCGCCGCCGACACCCTTCTCGGTCGACGTGAGCTCACCGTGCGCCGATCAGGTGTCGGTCGGTTCGTGCCCGATCCTGGAGCACTCGTGCACCGGCAGCAGCAATCCGATGTTCTTCGGCGATCCCGCGGTGCGTCTCCACACCGTCATGTCCTCGACGGTGAACTCGGTCGAGGCCTCGATCTGCGACCCCGATTACTCGAACGCGATCAGCTCGCTCGCCGGTGCGATGGGCGCGCGCATGCGTGCCGGCTGTCTACCCGGCGCCATCGTCGACGAGCACGATCCGGGCTGCAACGTCACCGTCGCGGGCGTCGACACGCCGCGCTGCGAGGTGGCGAACGCGCCGCCGTGCTGGGATCTCGTGCAGGACCAGGGCTGCCCGCCGCGCCTGACGCCCGGCGGCAACGCGCAGAACCTGCGCTTCACGGTGCAGGGCGCGCCGCTGTCGTCGGTGCACGCGGTCTGCCCGCTGTACGAACCGGCGCCGTGAGCTACAATCGTGGCGTGCGGCGCCTGGTCCTGACCGCTTTGGTGCTGCTCGCGGGATGCGGCAAGAAGTCGCAACCGCCGACGCCGGAGTTCACGACGGTCGACGAGCCGGTGAGCGTGCGGCGCAACGTCGACATCCTCTACATGATCGACAACTCGCTCGGCACGTCGCCCAAGATCAACGAGGTGCGCAATCGCTTCCCCGAGCTCATCCAGCGGCTCGATCAGCTCGCGCTCGACGGCAAGCCGGCGTCGTATCACATCGGCGTCGTCGACTCCGACATGGGCGCGGGCATCAACACGACGAGCTGCAAGGCGGGCGGCGACGGCGGCAAGCTGCGCACCGGGCCGAATCCGGCGGGGAGCGTCCCGCCCCCCGCGGATTGCCAAGGCTTCGCGCTCGGCAACGGCGACGTCTTCATCGACTACGACACCATCCACGGCACCAACAACACCGCCCCGCTCGACGTGGTGAGCGCCTTCGACTGCATCTCGAACGTGGGCGACAACGGGTGCGGCTTCGAGGCGCCGCTCGAGGCGGTCTATACCGTGCTCGCCAAGCCCGAGGTGAACCCCGGCTTTCTGCGCGACGACTCGCTGGTCGCGGTCCTCCTCATGACCGACGAGGACGACTGCTCGGCGCCGCCCGATACGACGCTGTTCGAGAACACGGCCGACGGGATGGCGATGTGGGGCGTGCTGCACTCGTTCCGCTGCACGCAGTGGGGCATCGAGTGCAACGGCATGCCGCTCACCGGCGACGCGCTGGCGCCGACCAGTGACTGCGCGCCCGTCGTCGGCGGCCCGCTCTACGACGTGTCGCGCTATCAGCAGCTCCTCGCCCCGGGCGGGCTGCGCCGTCACGCCGAGGACATCGTCTTCGCCACGATCGTCGCTCCGCCGGCGCCGTTCGGCGTGACCATCACGACGCCGTGCGCGGATCAGGCGAGCCAATCGTCGTGCCCGATCCTCGAGCACTCGTGCATCGCCCCGCAGAACGCGAGCTTCTTCGCCGATCCGGCGGTGCGCATCGCCGCGGTCAGCTCGGCGGTGCCCGGCGCCGTCGTCGGCTCGGTCTGCGACACCGACTACACACCCACCGTCGACGCCTTCGCCGACGCCATCGGCGCCCGGCTCACGCCCGGCTGCCTGCCGGGAACCGTCGCCGATCTCGCCACGCCCGATTGTGGCGTCGCCGTCGACGGCGCGATCTTTCCGCATTGCGCCACGACCGGCGCCGACGGCTGCTGGGAGCTCGTCGAGGACGCCGGCTGCGCCGCGCGCAGCGGCCCCGATGGCGCCACGCAGCAGCTGCGCCTGGTCGTCCACGGCGCCGACGCGAGCGCGACCGTCGCCGCCAGCTGCCGCGTGCAAGAGCCGGCGACGTAGTACACTCGAGGCCTGTCGCCGCGCGCGTACACACTCGCCGTCGCTGCCGTCATCGCCGTCGCCGCCGCGCTCTACGTGCCCTCCCTCGGCCACGGCTTCGTCATCGACGACGCCTACTACATCACCGACAACGACGCGGTCACGCGCGGCGCGCCGCTCGCCGACTACTTCTTCGATCGCCGCACCACCGCCTCGCGCGCCGACTTCACCTGGCAGTCGTACCGCCCCATCCGCACCGTCGCCATGCGCGCCGTCGTGGCCGCCGCCGGCGCGCGGCCGCTGCCGTTCGGCGTCGTCAACCTCGCGCTCTACGCGCTCGCCATCGCGCTGGTCGCCGCGCTCGCGCTCCGCGTCGTCGCCGGCGATCGGCCGGCCGCGCTCGCCGCCACCGCGCTCTGGGCCTTCTGGCCGGTGCACGTCGAGCCGGTGGCCTACGCCTCGGCTCTGGGCGATCAGCTCTCGCTCGTCTTCCAGCTCGTCGCGTTCGGTTTCGCGGCGCGCGCCATCGCCAGGCCGCGCCTCTCGGTCGCCGCCGCGGCCGGCTCGCTCGTCGCCGCCGCGCTGGCGATGGGCGCCAAGGAGATGGCCGTCACCGAGGGGGTCATCCTCGCCGCCGGCGCCGCCTGCGCCTGGCGCACGCTCGCGCCCGATGCGCGCCGTCGCGCCGTCGCCGTCGTGGCCGCGCACGCCGCGTTGACGCTCGGCTTCCTCGTCTTACGCACGCACGTCATCGGCGCGGTGGGGCAGGGCGCCATCACCGGGCTCACCGCGCGCATCGCGCTGCGCGCCATCCCCATCTACCTGTGGAAGTACCTCGTCGTGATCGTCGCGCCGCTCGGCCACGCCGCCGCCTACTCCGCGGTGGCGCTCGGCCGCGCGCGCGCCGCGATCGCCTGGCTCGGCGTCGTCGCCGTCGCGCTGGCGCTGTGGCGCGCGCACAAGCCGACGCTGACCTTCGCCGTCGCCTGGTTCGCGCTCTCGCTGGTGCCGGTGCTGCACGTCGTGCCGCTGCTCGCGTACTACGCCGATCGCTTCGCCTACGTGCCGTCGGTGGGCGTGGCGCTCGCCGTCGCCGTCCTCCTCGCCGCCGCCGGCCGCGCGCGCAAGGTCGCGCTCGCCGCCGCCGGCGCGCTCGCGCTCGTCTATGCCGTGGCGGTGCCGCTCGAGGCGCGCGCCTGGCAGGACGAGCTCGCGCTCTGGCGCCACGCCGTCGACGTGCAGCCCGACGCCGCGCTGGCGCAGTCGAACCTCGGCATCACGCTCTTGCGCGCGCACGCGCCCGCCGAGGCGCTCGTGCATCTGCAAGCGGCGGCGCGCCTCTCCGGCGGCGGCCCGGCCACATCGATGCAGATCGCGCTCGCGCTCGAGGAGCTCGGCCGCTACGACGAGGCGATCGCCGCCGCGCGCGCGTCGCTCGCCGAGGAGGACACGTCCGCGGGCCGCGCCATCCTCGCGCGCATCACGGCGAAGGCGAAGTCGGCGCCGCCGGAGCCGCCGGAGCTGCTGGAGCCGCCGGCGCCGCCGCCTCGCCCGTGACCTTGCCGAGCGGGCTCAACGCCTCGAGGTCCATGCGCGGCGGCCGCGGCGGGCCGATGGCCACGAACAGATCGGCCGGCACGTAGGGCAGCGTCGCCCGCCACGACGCCTCGAACGCCGCGCGCTCGCGCTCCTCGCGCGCCAGGTCGATCTTGGCGTGCAGCGCCAAAAGGAGGTTGCGCACCTCGGTGCGCGTGCGCTCGTCCTGCGTCGAGACGTAGACCTCCTCGAGGTGGCGCACGGCGGCCTCGTCGCGCCCTTCCTCGCGCATGATGGTCGCGGCGAGCAGCGGCACCCACGGCGGCCCGCCACCGACGATCGCCGCGTGCCGGATCCACTCGCCGCCGATGCGCCGGTTCTCCGCCTTCTTCGCCGGATCGTCGGTCTTGAGCTCGAACAGGTAATTGCAGCCGAGCATGAACGGCAGCTCCCAATCGTCGGGAAACTGGCGCACCCCGCGCTCGAGAAAGTGATTCGACATCGTGACCGCCGCGTTCGTGATCGGCCGGCCGTTGTACATCGTGGCCACGCCCGCCCAGCGATACGGCGTCTTCCAATCGGGATCGAGCGTGGTGATGGTGTCGAGGTAGTTGTCGAGCCAGCGGAAGTCGCCCTTCTGCTCCATCTGCGAGCCGAAGTAGACCAGCCCGCGGATGAACACCAGGTCGGCGGCGACCTCGTCGTGCCCGAGCGCCAGCACGTGCAGCGCCGACGGCCGCGGCAGATACAAGATGTCCTCGCCGGCGGGGAAGGCCGCGCGCCGCCGGTTGGCCGCGTTCTCGACGAAGACCAGGGCGACGACCAAAAGCAAAACGCCCGCCGCGGTCATCCCACGGCGGGCGTTCTGGCCACTCATGATGCGATCGTTATTCGATTTCGTTCTTCGAGTACAGACCCGAGCCGCCCGACACCGAGCGGTCCGACATGACCGAGCCCGAGCGCTCGTACGTCGACTGGATCGAGTCGCAGTCGAGATCGCCGAAGGCCCACGCCTGGAAGTTCGAGCTCGTCTCCGTGCCGGCCGAGTCGTACTGGTAGACGAAGTAGAACGGATCGTCGACCGAGAAGTTCAGCGCCGACCACGTGTCGGCCGTGAAGTTGGTGGGCGACGGCGGGCACTTGTCGCCCGTCTTGCCGCAGCAGGCCGCGGTGGCCGACGCGCCCGGCGCCGGGCCAGCCTTGGTCGGAAACTGCTTGGCCAGCGCGTTGCCGGTCTTGTCCGCGTGCTCGCCTTCGAAGTACGACACCGACGAGTCGAACAGCTTGCGCACGTTCATCGTCGCTTCGACCGTCTTCGAACGGCGGATGTACTTCATGAACGCCGGGATGGCGACGGCCGCCAGGATGCCGATGATCGCGACGACGATCATGAGCTCGATCAGGGTGAAGCCGTTTCGGATCCGTCTCAACATGTTCCCTCCTTCAAAATTGGTCACTGGTGCTCATTCAGCGCCGACACCACCGTGGTGCTCGACGCTGTCGTGAACGTTGCGTTGGTGCCGGTCGAGCCGTCGTTGTCGCAGATGGCGACGGCGTACCACCACGGCTGACCGAACGCGGTCGCGCCGATCATGCCCTGGCCGAGCGTGTTCGTCGGATAGCCGGTGCCCGCGCCGCCCACTCCGGTTCCGCTGTTGAGGATGTAGCCGCACTGCAGCTGCCGCTTGCCGGCGTTGATGCCGAGCCCGGCCCACACCGGCCACGGCGCCGACGACGTCGAGGGATCGGTCGGCAGCGTCTTCCAGCACGGCTCCTTGGTCGTGCCGCCGACGCAGGTCGTGTTGTCGACGGCCGGCAGCGACTTCGCCGCCAGCTCGCTGTCGGCCGACCAACCTGCATATGCGTTGAATTCGGCGCGGTACGCCTCTTCTTTAGCCCGGATCTCGCCGAGCATCGCCATCGCCTCGGTGGTGCGGCCCGAATCCATGTAGCGGCGATAGGCCGTGCCGGCGATGGTCGCGAGCACGGCGATGATCGCCACGACGATCATGAGCTCGACGAGCGTGAAGCCTCGAATGTTGCGGCCACGAGCCATCGGTGTCGCCCTCCTGTGCACGCCTCATGCCGCGCAGTCAGGCTTCGCGCGGGCCACGATCTTAGCCACTTAGCAGGACACCTGTCCAGTTCATGCGGTAGCGGGACGAAATTTGCCGTCGCGGTGACGAAAAGCGTCACCCGCGATGTAGGACGAAGTCGGCGCGCAGCTCAGGTCGGCGTGTCGTCTCTTCCGCCGGGGCTGCCGTCGTCGCCGTCGTCGGGGCCGTCGAAGCCGAGCTTGGCCAGGCGGTAGCGCAGCGAGCGGAACGAGATGCCGAGCAGCTTCGCCGCCGTCTTGCGGACGCCGTTGGCGCGCTCGAGCGCCTTGGCGATCACGTCGTGCTCGTAGTCGGCGACGAGCCGCTCGAGATCGACGCCCTCGTCGGGAAAGCCCTCTTCGCCGCCGCTCGACGAGCGCGCGCCCTTCTTCGACGGCGCCAGCTCGGGCAACGAAGCGCGCGTGATGCGCTCGCCCGGCTCGAGCGTGGCGGCGCGCTCGATGATGTTCTCGAGCTCGCGCACGTTGCCGGGAAAGTCGTAGTCGACGAGCGCCGCGAGCGCGTCGGGCTCGACGGCGGTGAGCGTGCGGCCGAGCGCGGCGGCGTGCTTCTTCACGAAGTGCTCGACGAGGAGCGGAATATCTTCGCGGCGCGCGCGCAACGGCGGCAGATGGAGCTGGATGACGTTGAGGCGATAGAACAGATCGCGCCGGAATCCGCCGCGCTCGACCTCGGCCTCGAGATCGCGGTTGGTGGCGGCGACGACGCGCACGTCGATCTCCTCTTCGCTCACGCCGCCGACGCGCTTGACCTTGCGCTCTTGCAGGACGCGCAGGAGCTTGACCTGCATCTGCGGCGAGAGCTCGCCGATCTCGTCGAGGAGGAGCGTGCCGCCGTCGGCGGCGGCGAACAGGCCCGGCTTGTCGGCGTGCGCCCCGGTGAAGGCGCCGCGCACGTGGCCGAACAGCTCCGACTCGAGCAGCGTGTCTGGGATGGCGCCGACGTTGACCGCGACGAACGGCTTGTCGGCGCGTGGCGACAGGTGATGCAGCGCGCGCGCCACCAGCTCCTTGCCGGTGCCGCTCTCGCCGGTGATGAGCACCGAGGTCTTGGCCGGCGCCACGCGGCGCGCGAGCTCGAAGAGCCGCTGCATCGGCGGCGCTTTGCCGACGAGCCGATCGAGGCGGAAGCGGCCCTGCAGCTCGGCGCGCAGCTCGAGGTTGTCGCGCAGCAAGGCGCGCTTTTCGAGGGCCCGCTCGACGACGACCCCGATTTCGTCGACCTTGAACGGCTTGGTCAGATAGTCGTAGGCGCCGCGCTTCATCGCGGCGATGGCCGTTTCCGTCGTGGCAAAGGCCGTGACCACGATGACCTGGGTGTGCGCGCGCGCCGTCTTGACGCCGTCGAGCACGTCGAGGCCGCTGCCGCCCGACATCTTGAGGTCGGTGATGACCACGTCGAAGTCGCGCGCGCCGTACTCGACGGCGGCGGCGGCCGGCGACTCGACGACGGTCACGTCGTGACCGGCGCGGGTGAGCGCGATGCGCAGAAACTCGCGCATCGAGCGCTCGTCGTCGACGACGAGGATGGAACCGGTCGGGGGCACCCGCCCGTCAGTGTAGCATCGCGGCGGCGCGGCGGGCGAGAGCGCGTCTCACAGGCGCGCCCCGGCCGCGACATTCCATGATAAAACCCTCGGCGATGAAGAAGCTGCTTGGCCTCGTCCCTATCGCTTTTGTCTGGCTCGCTTCGACCCTCGGATGCTCCGGCAATGCCCCGCTCGACGGGAGGCCGCCCGATCGCGTGGCCGCCGCCGTCGATCTCGGGCGCCTGCCGCCCGGCACGCTGGTCGACTTCGTGATCGGCCTGTCGCCGCGCCGTCCGACGGAGCTGCACAAGTACGTGGCGATGCGCCGGAGCGGCGACGCCATGCTCGCGCCCGACGACTTCGCCGATCTGTACGCGGCCAAGCGCCAGGATTACGCGCGCGTCATGTCGTGGATGGAGCAGCACGGCATCATCGTCACGCGCGCCAACGCCGGGCGCACGACGGTGTCGGGCCTCGGCTCGGCGGGCGCCGTCGAGTCGCTGTTCGGCGTCGAGCTGCACCAATACTCCGACGCGGGCGGCACCTTCTTCGCCGCTTCGGGGCCGATCACGGTCGCCAACGAGCTCGTCGGCGTGGTCAACGGCGTCGTCGGCCTGAGCGGCAGCGGCAACTGGCAGTCGCACCTGGCGTGGCCCGATCTCTCGGCCGGCGCGGTCATCACGCCCGACGCCATGCACACGCTCTACAACACGATGACCTACGCCAACCCGGGCATGGGCGAGACCGTCGCCATCCTCGGCGCGGGGCTGGCACCCGATCCCACCGCCGACGTGGGCACGTTCATGTCGCACTACAAGCCGTACGGCGTCGCCAGCGCCGCGAGCTATTCGCAGACGTTCCTCGGCGGACCGAACCGCGACGACGTCACCAGCGCGCAAAACGAGCAGATCGAGAACATCCTCGACGCCGAGATGGTGCTGTCGATGGCGCCGCTGGCCAACGTCGTGCACGTCCTCACCGCCACCAACGCGCCTGGCCTCTTCACCGACGGGATCTCCTACATCGTGAACCAGCTGCCCAAGGCGCATACCGTCTCGGTCAGCTACGGCGGCTGCGAGCGCGGCGCCTCGCAGGAGATGCCGGTGCTCGACACGCTCATGGAGCAGGCGCAGGCCGAAGGGCAGCAGTGGTTCTTCGCCTCGGGCGATAGCGGCACCGACGGCTGCCGCGACGGCTCCGGCAACAAGCACATCACCGCCGGCTGGCCGACCTCGAGCCCGTTCGTCGTCGGCGTCGGCGGCACCATGGTGGGCAACGGCGGCGTCGAGATCGTGTGGAACCAGAACACGACGGGCGTCGGCGCCGGCGGTGGCGCGCCCTCGGAGGTGTTTCCCAAGCCGGCCTATCAGATGGGCAAGACGCCCGCCGACAACGCGCGCGATACGCCGGACGTGGCGGCGCTCGCCGGCGGCGGTGGCGCGAACATCGGCTACCAGGGAAGGATCGTCGGTCCGGTCTATGGGACCAGCGTCGCCGCGCCGATCTTCGCCGGTGCCTGGGCGCTCGTCGATCAGGGCAAGGGCGGTGGCGGCATCACCGACGCGCTCACCAAGCTCTACGCGGTCGCCGGAACCAACGCGTTCAACGACGTGATCACGGGCGACAACGGCGGACCCGACGATGCTTCGGCGGGCTATCTGGCGGGCCCCGGCTACGACCTGGCCACCGGGCTCGGCACGCCGAACGTCGTCAACCTGATCTCGAACCTGCCGTGAGGACCATGCGCATACTAATGATGATGGCGGTGGCCGTGAGCGTCACCGCGTGCTCGAGCGGCGGCAAGGACGGCACCAAGAAGGTGAGCGCCAGCGGAACCTCGACCTACGGCATCGCCACCGACGGGGCGTCGCACGTCGCCTATATCCTGAACGCCGGCCCGAGCTACGGCACCAGCGGCGAGCTGCACATCGCCGACGCCGCCGGCAAGGACACCAAGATCGCCACCGGCATCAACATCGGCACCTTCGGTTTCTCCGCCGACGGCAAGGGGCTCCTGTTCGTGCAGCAGAACTCGGATCCCACCGACGCCAACTTGCAGTGGGTCGACGTGACCAACCCGACGGCGCCGCCCAAGATGGTCTTCGCCACCGGGATGCAGACGGTCGGGATCACGTCCGATCCGAAGTCACCGAAGATCGCGGCGCCGCTGCTCCAGCAGGGCTTCCAGTCGCCGTCGGGGCGCTTCTACATCGTCGGCCAGGGCGCGACGCCCGACCTGCACGTGATCGACATGACCACCGGCACCGACGTGTTCTCGCGCGACAACGGCGCCTTCCACTATCTCGAGTTGGTGCTGCCGAACGACGTCATGGTGTTTCAGGACGCCGTCGGCGGCAACGGCGGCATCTCCGGCGGCGCCGGCGTGCAGACGCTGTTCTGGACCGACCTGACGAGCGGCTCGCCGACGTCGACCCAGATCGACGAGCGCACCGGCAACTACACGCCGACGGGCGACAACAAGACGCTCGTGTACCAGCGCGCCGACACGCGCGAGCTGTTCGCGTGGGACGCGACGGCGCGCCCGGCGACGGGCACCAAGATCGCGTCGGACACGCTCAACTTCGCCGTCGGTGGCAGCGGGCCGGTGGCCTACGTGGGCAGCGACGGCTCGTTCCACGTCGTCGGGATCGACGGCAAGGCGATCCTCGACGTGGCCGCGGCGACCGCGG
The DNA here is from genome assembly GCA_035607415.1 of Polyangia bacterium. Classification (GTDB taxonomy): domain Bacteria; phylum Myxococcota_A; class Polyangia; order Palsa-1104; family Palsa-1104; genus JAQBQH01. The sequence continues at coordinate 27,290 of DATNAQ010000010.1, read as the reverse complement.
TGGCCGATCCCAACTCGCCGGTCTACATCTCCGACGACGGCGCCGACGCCTACTACTTCCAGCACGTCGATTCGCAGGACAGCCAGGGCACGCTCATGCACCTGTCGGTCAGCGCGGGGGCGGCGCCGTCGAAGGTCGCCGACGCGGCGTCGCTCGGCGACGTGCATCCGCTGCCGGACGGCGTGCTCCTCTACCTGGCGAACGTCGACATGACCGGCGCCACCGGCGACGCCTTCAAGAGCGCGCGCGACGGCTCGGGCGCCACCGCGCTCGGGACGAAGGTGCCGATCGGCTTCCTCAGCATCCAGACACCGCCCGGCGCCGGCTCGGGCTCGGCGATGTGGGTCAGCGCGCATCTGACCGGCGCGACGGAGAGCATGAGCCAGCAGCTGATCGACGCGGTTCGCAACATCTCGGGCGGGCTCGAGCTGACCACGACGAGCGGGACGACGATGATCGACCCGAACGCGCGGCTCGGGCAGTACCAGATCTCGGACGACTTCAGCAACCTCGTCTACGTGGGCGGCTCGGCGTTCGACTCCACCGTCGACAACTACGTCGGCGCGCTCGAGTTCGTGCCGGTGGCGACGCCGACGATGAAGCCGGCCAAGCCGCTGCTCACCGGCGTGAGCGAGGTCGGCCCGGTCGTGAAGCGCGCGCTCTTCGTCAATGCACCGAAGGCGTCGTCGCCCGGCGTCTACTTCGTCAGCTTCTAATCCCCCTACAGCTTGATCTGCAGTCGGCCGAGGAGCGCGTTCTCCGGCTCGCGGTTGCCGCCGAGCGGCGCGCCCTGCAAGAAGTCGGTGTGGCTGAACGAGAGCATGAAGCGCACGTGCTCCGTCAGGTACCAGTTGAAGCCGCCGGAGAGCTCGCGCGCCTGCTTCACCGACAGCGACGGATCGGCGAAGTCGGGGAACGCCTGCGGGTCGATGCGTAGCTCCGAGTAGCGGAAGGCGACCTCGATGGCGCCGAAGTGCGGATGGCGGAAGTCGACCGGGTGGCGCGGGACGACGCCCTCGTAGGAGGCGTGCTCGAGCGTGAGCACGAACGAGGTCGTGAGGTTCCAGGCGCGGTTCTGCAGATCGGCGGTCTCGCCGTTGCGCTGCACGCTCTGCGACGAGAGCATGTACTCGGCGAGGATGCCGACGGGGCCGAGGTACCAGTAGAGCTGCGGCGAGACGCGCCAGCGATTGCTGCCGGGCAGGACGCCGGCGGCGGCGAGGGCGCCCGGCATCGCCGGGCCGGGGGCGATGTAGCTGAAGATCACCTGCTGGCCGATCGACTTGTAGCTCGGCAGCGCCGAGGCGGCGGCGCCGGCGCTGGTGCCGTAGCTGCCGGCGACGCCGAGCCCGAGGTTGCTCAGCACCTCGCGATGCGACGGACGCAGCGGGTGGAAGAAGACGCGGCCCACGTAGTCCTTCGACGACTGCGGATCGAAGTCGGGGCCGTTGCCGCTGTCGGGCGCGCCGTTGAACACGCCGATCTGATACTCGAAGGTGCCGCCGCCGACGGCGCCGTTGAGCATGACGCCGAGATCGCGCAGCGGGATGAGGTCGCTCGCGAGCGAGCGCTCGACGAGCACGATGGTCGAATCGGACTGCAGCCACTCGAGGCCGATGGGCACGCGCCAGCGGCCGGCGCGCAGCTTGAGCCACGGGACCGGGTGCAGCTCGATGTACGCGTCGAGGATCTGGGGCGTGCCCTGCCCGAAGTCGGTGAGCAGGCGATAGTCGACGATGCCGAACAGCGTGCCGGCGATGTCCGGGCGCGCGCGGCGGATGAGGAAGGTGTCGGAGATGGGCAGCCGATCGGTGAAGTAGGCGCGCCCGTCGACGTGCAGCACCAGGCCGATGTGCAGCGTGTTCTTGCCGTCGGCGGTGCCGAAGGAGAAGCCGTGGCGGCCGAAGTGGAGGCGCACCGGGCCCTCTTCGGAGCCCGCGTCGGGCGGATGGGCCGCCGCCTGCACCTGCGCGGCCAGGCGCGCCTCGTCGGACGCGCGGCGCATCTCCTCGGCGGCGCGCGCCTCGTTGGCGGCCTTGGTGTCGGCGGCGGCCTTCTCGGCGGCGGTGAGGCGCCGCTCGAGCCAGCGCTGGCGCGTACGCAGCTCCTCGAGCTCGCGGCGCAGCGCCTCGTCGCCGCCGCCGGGGGGAACCGCGGCCGGCTCCTTGGGCGCCTGCGGCTCCTGCGCGTCGGCGTTGACCGCGCCGGCGCCCGTCGCGACGAGCGCCACGAGGAGGAGCGCGCGTCCGATCGCGCGCGACGTTCCCTGCTCGCCGCCCGGCATCACGCTGCGCGCGCGGCGCCGGTGGTGGTCGCGGCCGTCGCCGGAGCCGCCGTCACCGCCGTTTCGCCGTCGCCGAGGCGCTTCACCAGCCGCGAGCGCACGATGCCGGCGAGGAGGTGCTGGAAGATGATGTAGATGGCGGCCGGCACGGTCACGAGCGGCGTGTTGGGGAACGACGCCAGCCCGACGACGAGCGCGGTGCCGTTCGAGCGCATGCCGCTCGAGAACTCGCAGGTCACCTGGTGATCGCGGCCGAGGCCGACGACGCGGCCCACCGCCGAGCCGAGCACGAAGTTGGTGGCGTTGACCGCGAGCACGATGAGGATGGCGAACGCGACCTGGTGCAGCGACAGATGACGAAGCAGCGGCGAGGCGGTGCCGACGTTGAGGAACACCGCCATGAAGAGGCCGACGTTGCCGGCGAACGAGAAGTAGGGCTGCACGCGCGGCAGGCGTGTGCGCAGCACCTTGTTGAGCGTCATGCCGATGACGAGCGGCGTGAACACGCCGAGGGCCAGGTTCTTCAGGATGAGCACGCGCGGGATGACGATCGAGTTCGCCGTCAGATCGCTCATGAAGTAGAGGTACGTCGGCGCGATCAGCGTGCCGAGCGACATCGTGATGATGACGAGGCTGACGAGCAGCTCGATGTCGCCCTTGGTGTCGCGCACCCAGATCGTCGCCGTCGCTGCCACCGGCATCAGCATCACGAGGTCGATGCCGATCTGGATCGGCTCGCCGAGCTCGCGGCCGAGCAGCGGCACGCACAGCTGACCGACGACCCAGCAGGCCACCGGCAGGACGACGAAGAACTGCACCAGGCACACGAGCAGCGGCTTGGGCCGCGCCACCACCGCGCGGAAGGCGCGGAAGCCGCACTGGATCGCGGCCGACAGCATCATGAGGAACAAGGAGAGGCTCGACGCATCGAGCGGCCCGGCGCGGTGAGCGCGCACCTTCTGCGAGACGCCCGGCGTGAGAAACGCGAGCAGCGCGAGCAGCGAGATGAGGTGCACGAAGTGCTTGCGCACGAAGCGATTGACGGCGATCAGGTTCGAGGTAGCGACGGGCGTTTGCGAAAACATCCGGTTCCTCCATCTCGCCGCGTGTCCGGCGACGTTCGGTGCGGCGAGCTGCCGCAGCGATCGCCGCGACACGCCTGTCACCCGACGACGATATGACGGAGCGTGATCACGTGTCTGTAGTCTTGCGGACAGCAACGATTGCCAGTGTAAAAATACTCGATTCAATCGAATGAGGTGATATGCGATATCGACGCATGGTCGAATGCCGCTATGTCGGCCTTCGAAGATAAATCATCGTCGGTGATGAGAGTTGTAAGCGTGATCGCGGCGAAGATATCGACTGCAGAAAACGAGTTACTAATTCGCTTCGCAGTAACCGTAATTGCAGGCGCTGCGATCGGCGGGGCAGTCCGACGACGAGGTGCACGTCTGGCAGGTGGTCTTGCCCGTGGTCTTGAAGTCGAAGTAACAGCCGCACTGCAGCCCGGTGTTGGGCGCGAAGTTGTTCTCTTCGCCCGAGCGCACCACCTTCATCGCGCACTGCGGGACGAGCGACGCGCCGATGATGTTGTCGAGCAGCGTCTGGTCGAGCCGCGCGATCGAGAAGCGCGTGACGAAGGCCTTGGCCGCCGCCGAGGGCACGCCGCCGGCGGTGATGGGCGTGAAGAAGTGCTGATAGCCCCACAGCGGATAGTGGCCGTCGCGCACGTTGTTCTTGTCGAACGAGTTCTTGTTCGAGTCGGGCAGGTAGCCGCACAGCTGCCCCGTCGACTGCAGGTAGAGGCTGCGCAGGTTGCCGCGGTTGGTGTCGGCGTCGACGATCGAGAGGATGCCGATCGAGGACTCCGCCTCCGTCGACGCCAGCATCGAGTCGCGCAGGTTGTCGGTCGAGAGGCGATCGATGCCCCAGAAGCCGGCCTTGGGCACGTTGAAGAGCACGGCGCTCAAGACCGTCGAGCCGGCGCCCGAGTTGCGGATGAAGTAGAAGGTCGGATCGGTCCACGGCGCCGCGTCCTTGAAGCCGCCGATGCCGCTCATCTTGCCGCCCAGGCCGAAGATGGCGTGCGCCGCCTCGGCGCTGATCGACACCTGCGACGAGCCCGACGGCACCGACAGCGCGAAGGGCACGATCGGGCCGGTGTAGTCGCTCACCGTGGTGCCCGAGACGTAGCTGGCCGTCGAGGTGTTGCACGTCGTCGAGAACAGGTTCGAGACGCCGATGTCGACGGTGTTGCCGGCCGAGTCGAGGAGGCAGCTCTGCTGGTTGCCGTTGTCGTCGTAGTAATAGGCGTAGTTCGGCGTCGCGCCCGGCGCGGGATTGCTGATCACGCGCTTGGTCGAGTCGAACACCGAGATGACGCCGGCGCAGGAGCTGGCGTTCACGTAGATCGCGCGATAGGCCGGCGTCTCCGCCGAGAGCAGCGGCTGCGCCGCCCGCAGCATCGGCGCGAAGTCCGAGGTGCCGTACATGTAGATGCGGTTCGGCGACACGTCGGTGCAGTTCTGCGTCGGGATGGCCACCGGGTTGACCAGCGGCGGGATCGCCGGATTGGTGGGCGTGATCGCCGTCGGCAGCATGTCCGACGGGCCGCACAGCCCGAGCCGCGTGCAGTTGTCGAACGGCACGCACGCCGCCGTCGAGCAGGCGTTGAGGTAGTCGCTCTGGCTCTGTGGCGTGCCGGCGAAGCAGCCCTCGGGGCCGAGGCCCGACGGCACGCACACGCCCTCTTGACAGAGCGGATGGCCGCCGAACCTGGCGCAGTCGTCGTCGGTGCGACACTGCGTGCTCGAGCGGTCCACGAGGAAGCTGCAGCCGGCGCCGGCGGTCCCCACACCGCCGGCGAGCACGATCACGACGACAAAGCGCAGACTACGCATGACAACCTCCATCGTCAGAAAGTCCCTCCGACCTGGACGCCTCTCGCGGACAGCCCGACATTCACGTGCTTGCCCCGTTCGTACTTGATCGTGAGATAGGTGGAGACGCCGGCGGCCGCGAGCGCGGCCACGCCGAGCACGTCGCTCGAGATGGCCAGGCCCGTCGTCACCGACGAGAGATGATCGAGATCCGCCTTGTTGGCGGGAAAGCTGTTGCGCATCGAGGCGAGGTGGCTCTGCTCGACGAGCGTGGCCGAGCCGACGCCGACCAGCGCGGCGACGAGCACGCCGGTGACGATCCAGGCCGGCACGTAGCTCCGGCCCGGCTTCTGCGGCGTCGTGTCCCTGGAGGAGCCGTTCATGGCCGCGCGCACCGCCGCGATCGGCGCCGACGGCGCCTTGAGATCGAGGCGCAGCGTCTCGCCGGCGACGACCTCGACGCGCTTCATCATCGCGCGGTCGCCGGTGCAGGCGAGCGCGATCTTGCGCGGCCCGACGGAGACCAGCAGCGGCCCGTCGAGCGGCGTGGTGCCGGCCGGCTGATCGTCGATGGTCACGTCGCAGGCGCCGCCGTCGGTGGTGAGGAGCACGCGGCCGACGCGGGTGCGCAAGACCTCGACGGTGGCCTCGACCTCCTGCCGGTGCGGGGCGCTGGCGCCGGTCTCGGCGAGGTAGCGCTCCATGGTCTTGAGCGCGCCGGCATAGTCGAGCAGCTGATACTCGGTCTGGCCGATGTCGTAGAGCACGTTGGCGCGCGGCCAGGTGGCGTACGCCTTCTTGAACTCGACGAGCGCGCCGCGGAAGTCGCCGTCGTTGTAGAGGTCGACGCCGCGCTGGAAGTGCTTGGAGGCGTCGCGGCTGGCGGTGTCGCCGGCGCGCGCGGTCGTGGGCGCGGCGACGAGCACGGCGGCGCCGACGACGAGCGCGGCGGCGAACGACACGAAGGCCCTCGATGCGGGTGTCTTCATTTTTCTTCCCCGTACGGGTTGCTGGTGTCGATGACGCGCTTGCGCGGCGGCTCCCATTCGCCGCGCGGCACGATGTCGTTCGACGAAGCGCGCTTGGGCGGCGGCTCGGACGCGGGCGCCGGAGCCAGCGACGGCGCCGCCAGGACCGGCTGCGGACGCGCGGGCGGCGGCGGCGGCTCGTGGCGCGCCGGCGCCTCCCGCCGCGACTCGCCGCGCGACTCGCTGTGACGCGACGACGGCGCCGGAGACGCGCGGACCACCGGCGGCGACGGCGACGGCGACGAGCTCGGCGTCAGGCTCAGGTCGATCATCACGTTGTCGTCGAAGCTGACCAGGCGCTCCTTGGCCGCGTAGCCCGACGCCGTGGCGCGGATGCGATGCGTGCCCGGCGCCTTGGGGAAGTGGCCCATGAACGGGTTCGACGGCATCTGCACGCCGTCGATCGAGATCGCCGCCGACGACGGCGCCACCGACACCGAGAGCACCACCATCTCGATCGTCGGCGCGCGCGGGGCCGCCGGCGGCGGCGTGACCGCGACCGGCGCCACCAGCTCCGGCGCCGGCATCGCCACCGGCCGGTGCATCGCCACCAGCGCCGTCGTCGCCAGAAAGACGACCGCGAACAGGCCCACGATTAGCCACGGCTGCGCCCGCCAGAGGCGCTGCGTCCATCCCGGCGGCTCGAGCGGCTCGAGCAGCTCCGGCGCCAGGCCCGGCAGCGACGCGTTGGCGCGCACGCCGGTGAGCGACACGCCGGGCAGGCTGCGCAGCGCCGACGGCGTGTGCGTCATCGGCGCCGCCGGCAGCGGGCCCACCACGCTGTTGCGCTGCACCACCGACGGCGGCGCGTAGCCGACGCGCGACGACGAATGCGGATGCGAGTGGCTGGTGTTGCCCGGCCGCGAGCCCTGCACGGTGGCGTCGCGCGGGTCGCGGAAGTCGAGCGCCTCGAGCCGTCCGCTCTCGCCCGCTTGCAGGCGGAAGAGCGCGCCCTCGATGAGCGCGCGCACGCGCTGGCGCTCGGCGTCGAACTCCTGCGACAGGCAGTCGGCGATGTCGCGGTGGCGCGGCGCGCCGCCGGTCGCCCACAGGTTCTGGTCGAGCGCGTCGCGCATCTCGGCCGCGGTGGCGAAGCGATCTTCGGGCCGCGCCGCCAGCGCCTTTTCGCACACGTGCACCAGCGCTGGCGAGGTCTCGGGACGCACCGAGTGCAGGGCCGGGATCTCGCCGCGCGTGAGCGCCGCCAGGATCTCGATCTCGCCCATGCCCTGCCACAGCTTGCGCCCGCTCAGCACCTCGAAGAGCACCGCGCCGACGGAGAAGATGTCGCTTCTGCGATCGGTCCCGCGCGTCAGCTGCTCGGGGGCCATGTAGTTGGCGCGCCCCTTGAGCACGCCGGTCTTGGTCTCGAGCGACGAGTCGCGCGCCTTGGCGATGCCGAAGTCGATGACCTTGGTGTGCCCCTCGAAGGTGAGGAAGATGTTGTGCGGGCTGACGTCGCGGTGCACGAAGCCGAGCGGCTTGCCGTCGAAACCAGTGAGCTCGTGCGCGTAGTCGAGGGCCGAGAGCACGTCGCGCAACACCGACAGCGCCAGCCGCTGGGGAAAGCCGCCGCGCGCGCCGAAGCGCTTGACCACGTGATAGAGCGAGCGCCCTTCGAGGTACTCCATGGCGATGAAGTGGCGCCCCTGCGATTCATCGACGTCGTTGGTCTGGACGATGTTCGGGTGGTTGAGGCGCGCGGCCATGCGCGCCTCCTCGAGGAACATGGTGAGGAACTCTTCGTCTTCGACGAGATCGGGACGCAGCTCTTTGAGCGCCACCAGCTTGGAGAAGCCGGCCGGCCCCTGCGCCGCCGCCACGTACACGATCCCCATCCCGCCGCGGGCCATCTCGCCGATGAGCCGGTAGCGCCCGACCACATCTCCGAGCGCGTGATCTACGTGATTCATGAGCATCCACTGCTCCTAGTTCGGTCAGCGCCACAGTAAATGCGTAATCGATATTCAGTCAATGCGAAATTAATAGGGTTTTTTGAATTTGTAATCGTCGGGACGTAACCTGGAATGCGTAGTTGCAGGTGGTCCAGCGCGGCACCTCGGACCAATCTGTGGCACGTCGCGTTCGCGGGATTCGGCCTCGCGCGATCGCGCGGGTGTCGATCGTGTTCTCGACGGGAAACGCGATCGCTGCGTCAGACAAATGCATGCTTGCTTGCATTCGCCCCCTGCGGTGCTGCGGACGCAATGTGAGGCTTGCCGGCTACAGCGCGCGCGCGAAATGTAACTACGGCCGCAATTCGGAGAATCAGTGATTCGATATTAATTTTGGAAAATGAAACCGATTAATTTCGATGGCGGGGGACGAACGTAACTCAGACGAAGCCGGCGGGCCGCTCGGCAGCCACGCCGGCGGCGCGCTCGAGGGCCATGCCCACGCGCACCAGCGTACCTTCGTCGAACAGCCGCCCGACGAGCGTGGTGCCGTGCGGGACGCGGCGCGGCGGCTTGAACGTCGGCAGCGGATGGGCCGGGTCGGGCGCGAAGTCATCGCGCGCGCGATCGATCTCGATGAAGCCGGCGCGCACCGTCAGCGACGGGTGGCCGGTGAAGTTCGAGATGGTCAGCATCTCCGAGAACGACGGCACCAGCAGCACGTCGACCTTGTCGAACAGCGCGGCCATGGCGCGTGCGACCTTTCGCCGCATGCGATCGGCCTGCACGAAGTCGACGGCCGACAGGAAGCGCGACTGGCGGAAGGTGTTGGGCCAGGCGTCGGCCACCTGCATCTTGAGCTGATCGACCCCGTGCGACAGCGTCAGCTCCTCGAACGACGCCGCCGACTCGGCGAACAGGATGCTCGCGAGCGAGTCGTAGGGCCAATCCGGTAGCGACACCTCGACCGGCACGCAGCCGGCCGCGCGCAGGTGCTCGACCGCCGCGCTGTCGACGGGCGTGGCCGGCGCCGTCTTCATCCACGCCGGAAAGAAGCCGACGCGCAGCCCCTTGACCGGCGCGTTGCCGTCGAAGTCGAGGTTGCGCGTCAGCGCCGCCGGCACCGTCATCGTCGAGGGATCGGCCGCGTCGGCGCCGGCGAGCGCGCGCAGCACCAGCAGCGTATCCTCCACGCCGCGCGCCATCGGCCCCAGCTTGTCGAGCGACCAGCAGAGCGCCATGGCGCCGGTGCGCGGCACGCGCCCGAACGTGGGGCGCAGGCCCGACACTCCGCAGCGCGTCGACGGCGAGACGATGCTCCCGAGCGTCTCCGACCCGAGCGCGAAGCCGCAGAGGCCGGCCGCGGTGGCCGACCCCGGGCCGGCGCTCGAGCCCGACGATCCTTCATCGAGGTTCCACGGGTTCTTGGTCTGTCCGCCGAACCACACGTCGTTGAGCGCGAGCGCGCCGAGGCTGAGCTTGGCCGCCAGCACCGCGCCGGCGTCGGCGAGCCGCTTGACCACGGTGGCGTCGCTCTTGGGCACGCGAGCGCGATACGGCTCGGCGCCCCACGTGGTCGGGATGCCGGCGGTGTCGACGAGATCCTTGGCGCCCCACGGCACGCCGTGCAGCGGCCCGCGATACTTGCCGCGCGCGATCTCGGCGTCGGCGCGGCGCGCGGCCGCGATCGCCGGCTCGCGCAGGATCGTGATGCTGCACAGGAGCTTCGGCTGAAAACGCTCGAGCCGCGACAGGTAGATCGACGTCAGCCGCTCCGACGTCAGCTTCCTGGTCTCGATCCAGCGCGACAGCGTCGTCAGCGGCGCAAAGGCGATGTCGTCCTCCTTGGCCGGCAACGGCGGCACCGCGCCGCGCGAGCGCACGAAGCGATCCCTGGGCGCGCGCGCCGTCGGTGACGCGCCCGATGCCGCCCACGGATTCCACACCGTGCCCGGCACGTCGGCGTCCTCGAGCGCCAGCTTGCGCGGGCCGACCCGCCGCTCGAACAGCGCCGCCATCGAGACGCGCCAGTTCGACGCCGCCTGCGCGCGATCCTTCGGCGTCATCGTGATCTGCACCAGCTTCTCGGCTTCGGCGAATGTCGCGGCGGTGACCGGCGGCCCCGCGGCCGGCGACGTGCCGAACGCGGGCGGCGCGGTCGCCTCGACGGGCGCGGCAGGCTTGTCGGCGCCCTTGGCGGCGGCGCGCCCACCGACGGCGAGCCCAGCCAACCCGAGCGCGCTCGACGACAGGAACTGACGGCGTGACGGCATCGCGGACCTCCTCGGCGCGACAATACCGCAGCCGCCCGAGGCGCGTCACATGTCGGGATGCAGGAACGGCCCGTTCATCACCGGCGGCAGCGTCTGGACGAACTCGGCCAGGTCGTTCAGATCGGGATCGGTGAGCCCGCCGAAGCCGTCGGCGCCGCCCGGCATCGTCGTCGACAGCGTCACGCCGGTGCCCTTCTCCTTGTCGGTCTTGAGCGTCGCCACGATGTCGGCGATCGTCCAGCCCGAGAGGCCGGTGGCGTCGGGCGTGAGGTTCGCCGACTTGAGCCCGCCGCCGAACGAGCGTCCGCCCGCGTAGGCCTTCGACACGTCGAGGCCGGCCGGTCCGCCGCCCGACGGCGTGTGGCACTGCAGGCAGCCGAGCGTCGCCAGATAGCGCCCGCGCTCCGCCGACGCGAACGCCGGATCGGTCGCCGCCAGCGTCGTGTGCGGGAAGGTCGTGTAGTCGAACGCCGTGCCCGCCAGCGTCGGATGCGCGCTGTCTTCGGGCACCGCGTGGCTCTTGGGCGGCAGCGACTTGATGTAGAGCCCGATCGACTCCGCGTCGTCGCGGGTCATCGCCGCAAAGCGCTGATAGGGCATCGTCGGCCACAGCGGCGCGCCGTCGTTGTCGACGCCGACCACCACCGCGTCGGCGATCATCGAGCTGGTCCACATGCCGGTGCCGGTGGCGTCGTCGGGCGTGAGGTTCGGCGCGTACACCGTCACCGTGCCGCCGTCGCCGCCGGCGTTGACGGTGAACAGCTTGCCGCCGGCGAGGAAGTCGGCCGGATCGGTCGACGGATTGCCGTTGGCGTCGGGCGTCGTGTGGCAGCTGCCGCAGAAGAGGAGGTGCTTGACCAGCTCCTCGCCGCGCGATGCCGTCGCGCCGACCGCGAGATCGGGCACCGCCATGTCGGCGACGGTCGCCATGTCCATGCCGCTCGTCGTCGTGTCGTCGCCGCAGCCGCCCGCGGCCAGCGCCAGCATGATGAGGATCCCCCGGATTCGCATCGTCGGAGAGTATCACGCCGACGCTGCTCACCCGAGTGCGCACGAGCGCAAACGATCGGCCGCGGGGCGCGTGTCCTACACGCACAATCCCGCGCACTTGCGGCGGGCACGCGCGTTGCTCTACGGGCGCGCATGAAGCCAACGCGCGCAATCCTTTTCGTCGCAGCCACGCTCTTCGTCGCCGCGTGCACGGGCGCGCCGCCGCCCGTCGGTGTCGCCGAAGATGCGGTCACCGTCTGCCCCGGCGGCTCGGTCGTGCAGGGCATCGACGTCTCCGAGTTCCAGGGCTCGATCAACTGGACCGCGGTGAAGAACGCGGGCATCAAGTTCGCCTTCATCCGCGTCTCCGACGGCACCTATCAAGATCCGAACTTCGCCAGCAACTGGGCGGGCGCGAAGGCGGCGGGCATTCTGCGCGGCGCCTATCAATTCTTCCGCGCGTCGGACAATCCGATCACCATCGCCGATCAGTTCCTCGCCAAGATGGGCACGCTCGGCGACGGCGATCTGCCGCCCACGCTCGACGTCGAGGTCACCGACGGTCAGTCGGCGGCGACGATCCGCACCAACATGGAGGCGTGGCTCGCGCACGTCGAGCAGAAGACCGGGCGCACGCCGTTCATCTACGTGTCGCCGGGCTTCTGGCCCAACCTCGGCAGCCCCAACGAGTCGCACTATCGTTTGTGGGTCGCCAACTGGGGCGTGAGCTGCCCGAGCCTGCCCGCGGGCGGCTGGTCGACGTGGCAGATGTGGCAGAAGGCGGACAACGGCTCGGTCGCGGGCATCTCCGGCGCCGTCGACACCGACGAGTTCAACGGCTCGCTCGCGCAGCTGCAGGTGATCGCCGGCGGCGCGCCGTGGGCGGCCGGCTACGTGAGCCAGTCGTGGCCGCTGGCGTCGTCGCCGATGCCGATGTTCGCGGGGCAGACGGTGGCGGCGAGCATCACGCTCAAGAACACGGGCTCGAAGACGTGGGACTCGAACACCAAGCTCGGCACCACGCAGCCGCGCGACCGCTCGAGCGCGTTCGCCGACGGCAGTTGGCTCGCGCCGAACCGCGCGGCGCACGTGACCGGCACGGTGCCGCCGGGCGGGACCTTCAAGTTCAGCTTCAACTTCCACGCGCCGGCGAAGGCGGGCACCTATGCCGAGTACTTCGATCTGGTGCAGGAGGGCGTGGCGTGGTTCTCCGATCCGGGACAGGGCGGGCCGCCCGACAACCAGATCGAGGCGCAAATCGTGGTGACGGTGCCGAAGTACTCGGCGGAGTTCGTGGGGCAGTCGTTCCCGGCGGCGGACAAGTCGGCGATGATGATCGGCGTCGGACAAAACGTGACGGCGTGGATCGATCTGAAGAACGTCGGCACCGAGACCTGGAAGGCGGGCGAGACCAGGCTGGCGCCGACGCCGCGCGATCAGGCCTCGCCGCTGGCCACGGCCGATTGGCTGTCGCCGACGCGCGTCTCGACGCTGGCGGCGGACGTGGCGCCGGGCGACGTCGGGCACTTCTTGATTCCGCTCGATCCGACGGCCACGGGTGACGTCACGCAGACCTTCGGGCTCGTCGACGAGGGCGTGGCCTGGTTCTCCGATGCGGCCAACGGCGGCGGGCCGGCCGATGATTTCCTGAAGCTGCACCTCGTGATCACGGACCAGCCGCAGGATCAGCCCGACGGCGGCGCCAGCGCCGACATGGGCGACGGCTCGGGCGACGGCACCGGCGGCAACGGCGACACGGGGGACAACGGCGACACGGGCGGCGCCGGCGATCCGGGCGCGCCTCAGATGGCGAAGAAGGGCTGCTCGATGTCGGGGACGGGGGACGTCGGGGCGATGTGGACCTTGCTCATCCTTGCCGCTGTGCCGCTTCTTGTGCGGCGCGCGCGCCCTCGACGAGGCGCTCGCGCGTGACCCAGACCTCGTCGGTGACGCTGACCCACACCAGCTCGCCGAGCGCCTGACGCAGCCCCGCCGGATCGAACGCGCAAGCCTCCACCGCCGCCAGCGTGCGCGGCAGATCGTTCGACAACACCAGCGCCGCGCGCGCCGCCGTCAGGTCGGCGCCACGCAGCCACGCCGCGGCGACGCGCGAAAGGTCGCGCCCTTCGTCGCGCAGGCGGCGGCCGATGACGCCGAGCTGATCGAGCGCCAGCGGCGGCAGCGAGTGGCGCAGCGCCGCGGTGGTGACGGCGAGCTCGGCCGGCGCGGTCTCGTTGCACGCCACGCTCACCGTCGCGCGCAGGAGCGTCGTCAGCATCTCCGCGTCGGCGACGAGGAGGCGCAGGAAGCGCTCCGGGCGCAACAGCGCCATCTGCAGCGTCAGCGGCGGGAGCAGCTCGCCGAGGCGGCGGCGATCGCCGAGCAGCGGCAGGCCGATCACGAGCGCCGGCTTGAGCGCGCGCGCGTCGCGGCCGTTGACGAAGCGCACCGGCGCGGTCAGATCGTTGCGCGTGTAGACCTCGGGCACGAGCACGTCGAGCGTGCGCGCGGCCCAGCGCACCGCCTCGACCATGCGCGGCGCGCCGTCGCCGGAGAGCGGCAGACCCGGGCGGGTCTTGCCGTCGAGCGGCACCGCCGACGACGCGGCGAGGAGCGGCGCGACCAGGACCGACAGCGCCGAGACCGAGCGATCCTCGTCGGGATGGCGCAGGCGCGCCCAATCGGCGGGCGCCATCGTGCGCATCGGCGGCGGCGTCGGCGGCATGCCGTCGCGCGCGCGCGCCGGATCCCGCGCCGATAGGAGGCGCGCCGCCTGCTCGCAGGCGAGGCCGCGCGCGTTGGCGCCGGTCTCGTAATAGAGCTTGGCGAGCGTGCGATAAGCGGGCACGTGCAGCTTGTCGAGGCGCAAGAGCTCGTGCTGCGCGGCGATGGCCTGCTCGCGCGCATCGGCGCCGGCTTCGACGTAGTAGGACGCGAGCGTGCGGCGCGCGTCCCAGTGGCCGGCGTCGAGGCGCACCACGACCTCGAGCGCGGCGGTGGCGCCGTCGCGATCGCCGAGGCCGGTGGCGGCGGCGGCGAGCTCGTTCCACAGGAAAGAGCGGCGCACGACGTCGCCGCCCTGGCCCATGCGCTCGAGCGCGCGGGCGCAGTGCGCGGCGAGCGCCTGGAAGTCGCCGGCGTTGCGCAACAGCGTCGCGATGCGCTCGCACGAGCGCGGATGATCGGCATCGTCGACGAGCGCCGCCTGGTAGCAGGCGAGCGCGTCGGTCGGGCGGTTGAGCTCCTCCTCGAGGATGTGGCCGGCGAGGTGACGGTAGCGCGCGCGCAGCGACGGATCGCTCTCGAGCTGCCCGAGCGCCTCGAGGGCGGCGAGCGCCTCGTGCCAGCGCTTGAGCTCGACGGCGTCGTCGAGGATGGCGCGCTGCGCGGCGCGGTGCGACGGATCGAGCGAGACCGCCGTGCGATAGCAGGCGAGCGCGGCGGCCGCGTGATGGCGCGCGTGCGCGCACTGACCGGCGAGAAAGGCGATGGCCGCGCGGTCCGACGGCGATGCCGCGCTGGCATTGGCCGCGAGCGTCTCGACGCAGCGCTCGGCGCCGTCGACGTCGCCGTCGGCGAGCAGGCGCTCGGCCTGCAGCCGCTGCACGTCGCCGCGATCGGGCGCGAGCTTGGCGGCATGCTCGAGCGCATCGGCGGCGAGCGTGCGATCGCCGGTGGCCCGCGCCGAGCGCGCGACCAGCAGCCAGCGCTCGATCGCCGTCTCCGCGCGCGCCGCCGGCAGCGCCGCGGCGAGCTCGAGCACGTCGGCGTGGTGGCCGAGCTGCTGGCCGATCACGCAGGCGTGCCAGCGCGCGTCGACGTGGCCGGGGATGCGCTCGCACAGCCCGCGCAGCTGCGCGAAGGCGCCTTCGAGATCGCCCTGCGCCTCGAGCACCGCCGCCGCCTGCGCGACGAGCGCGACGTGCGCTTCGGGATCGCCGACGACGTCGGCGATGAGGTGCGCCGCGCGCTGGATCTCGCCGCGCTGGCGCAGGTGCGAGACGAGCGCGACGCGGATCGGCACCGACTCGTCGTCGGCGTCGAGCGCGCGCTCGAGCAGCTCGCTCGTGCGATCGGCGAGATCGATGCGCGAGGCGCACAGCTCGGCCGCGCGCAGGAGCCGATGCGCGCGCGTCTTGCCGACCTTGGCGAGCGCGGCCCAGCGCTCGAGGCAGTCGACCGCGCGATCGCAGGCGTCGATCGCCTCGTAGAGCGGCACCAGCGCCTGCAGCGCGTCGACGGCGTCGTTCTCGACGGCGAGCACCTCCTTCCAGCACTTGATGGCCTGACCCGGATCGCCGAGATCGCGCGCGTAGACCGCCGCGAGCTCGCGCCACAACGCCGGGCGCTGCGCCGGCGGCACCGTCGGGATGTGGCGCGTGCACTCGTCGGCGAAGGCGGCGAAGCGGCCCTCGGCGCGATAGTGATCGGCGAGCGCGCGCCAGGTAGCCTCGTCGGGCTCGTACTCGAGCAGCCACTCGAGCGACTCGATGGCGCGCCCGCGCTCGCCGAGCTCGGCCCAGGCGGCGGCGAGCGCGCGGTGCGCCGAGGCGCGCTCGCGCATGCTGTCCTGCAGGCCGATGAGCGCCTCGAGGACTTCGGTGCGATCGCGGATGCGTCCCAGCTTGGCGTAGATCGCTTCGAGCGCCTTGAGCGGCTGCGGATCGCCGGGCAAGCGGTCGCGCAGCGAAAGCCAGCGCTCGGCGGCGGCGGCCGGCCCGTCGACGGTCTCGGCGAGCGTGGCCGCTTCGCGCAGCGCCGATAGGTCGTCGGTGGCGAGCGCGGCGTGCTCGTCGAGGAGCGAGAGCAGCGCGCGGCCGTCGCCGTGCTCGCGCGTCAGCTTCTCGAGACGCGCGCGCGCCTGCCGGCGATCGCCGTCGGAGGCGTGGCCGTCGATGATGGCGCGCAAGACCGGCTCGACCTCGCGCGTGCGGCCGAGCGCGGCGAGCGCGTCGGCCTGGAGCAGGCTGGCGGCGAGGCGCTCTTCTGCCGTGAGGGTCGGGACCACTTCGGCGAGCAGCGCCTCGAGCTCGGCCCAGCGATCGAGCCGCGCGATGAGGCGCTCGAGCCCGGCGCGCTCGCGCGCGGTCGGCCGCAAGCGATAGGCGGTGGCGCGCACGAGGAAGGCGCGGTCGTATTCGGCGGTCGCTTCGTAGAGCGAGGCCGCTTCGACGAGCAGGTCCGCTTGCGCGGAGGCGTCGCCGGCTTGCTCGGCGCGGCCGAGAATTTCCTCGATCGGTGTCGTCATTTTGTCGCCCCTCTTGGCGGAGACCTAGAGCAAGGGGCCGGCCAAAGTGGTGGACTCGAAATCATTGAAGATTGTGACCGGCGGGCGCCCATGGGGTGGGGTGGGGACCGCCACTGTTGCGGGGGGGATGCACCAGGTGGGCGGCGGGACGCGCAACTCTGCCGAGAAGTCGCCGATAAATAGTTGTGCGGAGGAATACTTGAGCGAAGGCGGACGCACCCATCGGCCGGGACCGCGCGGCGAGGCCAAGCCGGCGGCGATTCCGGAGAGCGGCGGTGCGGCGACGACATGCGAGCGGTCGCGGCTCCTCGGCAACGAGAAGCGCAGCGGCGGGTGAGCGGAGCCATGGGCGCTGAAGAGGTCCTCGACGAAGTCGCGACGGCGGACAACCTGGAGGCGCTCCTGCGCAAGTGCGCGCACAACCTGCCGGGGGACTCCAAGCCGGATTTGCAGACCTGGGGCGGGCCGGCGGCGACGGAGCTGATGTCGCGCCTGCGCGGGTCGCCGCTCGAGGCGGAGGCCAGTCGCATCTTCGAGCGCTTCTTCCGCGAGGGCGACGAAGACCAGGTGCGGCTGGCGCAGAGCTCGGCGAACCCGGCCGTCGTCGACGTGGCGGCGATCGAGGCGGCGCTGGCGCGAACCGAGCTGTCGGCGGAGACACACGGGCAGGTGCGGAGCGCGCTGGCGCGGGCGCTGGCGGCGCAGCCGTCGAAGCTCGCGGTGCGCCATCGCGCGCTCGCCTCGCAGCTGGGCGGCCAGGCGCTCATCGGGGCCTTGATCGTGGCCGACCACGCGTGGTTCCTCGGGCACGTCGCGGAGGTGCTCGGCGCCGACGCGACTGACGCGTGCAATCGGCTGTGGTACGGGCTGCAGGCGCTCCATCGCGCCGAAGGCGAGCGGCTGCGGCTGGAGCTCGACGGCATGCGCGCCGCGCTCGGCGACGCGTACGCGCAGGGGCTCGTCGAGACAATCGACGGCGAAGCCGAGACGCTGCGCGACCGCGACGGCGCCATCCGCTGGCCGACCGTCGCGCTCGTGCCGTCGCGCTCGCGCCCGTAACGGCCGAGCCGCGTCGCGCGCACGCAGGCGTTTGGCGCGCCGAGAAAGCCTGGCTCTCGACGCAACCGCGGCCTTCGCGATAGTCTGCCGCCGATGTCCGCCTCCGTCGACGCGGCCGCGTTCGTCCGCTTTCGCCGCGCGCTCGCCGGCGAGGCGCTGCCGGCCGCCATCGTCGATCTCGACGCCGTCGACGCCAACGTCGATCGCCTGCTCGCGCCCGCGCGCGCCGCCGGCAAGCGCGTCCGCATCGCCACCAAGTCGCTGCGCTGTCCGGCCTTGATCGCGCGCGTCGCGGCGCGTGCCGGCGACGCCGTCCACGGGCTCATGACCTACGACGCGCGCGAGACCGCCTTCTGGGCCTCGGACGGCGCCGCGCTCGCCGGTCCGATCGCGCGCGATCTCGTCTGCGCCTATCCGACGCTGCAACCGGCCGACGCCGCCGCGCTCGCCGACGCCAATCGCCACGCGCGCGCCGCCGCCGTCGTCGACGATGCCGCCCAATTACCGCCGCTCGCCGCCGCCGCGCGCGCCGCCGGCACGCGCGTGCCCGTGGTCATCGACGTCGACATGAGCTGGCGCCCGCTCGCCGCCATGCACGTCGGCGTGCGCCGCTCGCCGCTGCGCGACGCCGACGCCGTGGTCACGCTCGCGCGCACGATCGCCGCCGATCCCGCGCTCGCCTTCGACGGCATCATGGGCTACGAGGCGCAGATCGCCGGCGTGCAGGACGCCGCGCCGCACGCCGCCTGGCAGAACCCGATCAAGCGCGCCCTCAAACGCGGCTCACGCCCCGCGGTTGCCCGCACGCGCGCCGCCGTCGTCGAGGCGTTGCGCGCCGCCGCGCTCGCGCCGACCGTCGTCAACGGCGGCGGGACCGGCTCCGCCGATTGGTCCTCCACCGACGGCGCGCTCACCGAGCTGACCATCGGCTCCGGCTTTCTCGTCGGGCACCTGTTCGATCACTACGACGGCCTGCCTCTGCAGCCCGCGCTGTTCTTCGCGCTGCAGGCGACGCGCCGCCCGACGCCGCGCATCGTCACGTGCCACGGCGGCGGCTGGATCGCGTCGGGCCCCGGCGGGGTCGATCGCCTGCCCACGCCGGTGTTCCCCGTCGGCGCGCGCCTGTTGCCGCTCGAAGGCGCGGGCGAGGTGCAGACGCCGGTCGCGCTCGACGACGGCGCCGGCGTCGCCCTCGGCGAACCGGTCTTCTTCCGCCCGGCCAAGTCGGGCGAGCTCGCCGAGCACTTCGACGAGTACCTGTGCGTGCGCGGCGATCGCATCGAAGCGCGCGCGCCCACCTATCGCGGCCTCGGCCGGAGGTTCCTCGGATGATGAATGTGTCGCGCGAGGCCGTCGAGCTCTATCGCGCCAGCGAAGTCTTCGACCTGCACGTCGACACCTTCATCTGGACGCGCGTCTTCGGCTACGACCTGTTGCGCCGCCACGGCCGCGGGCTCCTCGGCGCGCGCTTCTACGGCCAGGCCGATCTGCCGCGCCTGCGCGAAGCTGGCGTCGGCGCGGCCATCTGGTCGATCACCACCAACCCGCTGCGCCGCGCCTCGCGCCGCACCATCGTGTTTCGCAAGAACCTCGAGCGGCTCGTCGCCATCTTCGCGCGCGCGCCCGAAGAGGTCGCGCTCTGTCGCACCGCCGCCGATCACCGCGCCGCGCGCGCCGCCGGCCGCCACGCCGCCTTCATCGGCGTGCAGGGCGGCAACGCCTTCGACGCCGACCTCGGGCTCGAGAGCTTCGACCCGGGCGTGCTCATCAAGGTCACCCTCGTGCATTTGTCGACGTCGAGCCTGGGCACCACCAGCGCGCCGCCGCTCGGCGTCGGCGCCGGCAACGGCGAGGGCGAGCTCACCGGACGCGGCGTCGAGCTCGTGCGCTCGCTCAACCGCCACCGCATCTTCGTCGACCTCGCGCACATCAACCGGCAGGGCTTTTTCGACGCCGTCGCCGCGCACGACAAGTCGCAACCGCTCCTCGTCAGCCACACCGGCATCGACGCGGTCCGACACCACTGGCGCAACGTCGACGACGAGCAGCTGCGCGCGGTGGCCGACACCGGCGGCGTCATCGGCGTGATGTATCAAACGAGCTTTCTCGGCAAGGGCTACGGCGTGCACGCCGAGGCGGTCGTCGATCATCTCGCGCACATCGTCGACACCGTCGGCGAGGATCACGCGTCGCTCGGCAGCGACTGGGACGGTGCCATCATCACGCCGCGCGACATGGCGACCTGCCTCGAGCTGCCGCTGCTCGTCGAGATCATGTTGCAGCGCCGCTGGTCGCCCGAGCGCGTGCGCAAGATCCTCGGCGGCAACTTCCTGCGCGCGCTGCAGGCGCTCCGTCCATGACACGGTCGAAGGAATTAATTAAGCGCTTGATTAATTCCGCGCTCGTCGTCGCTGCGCTGGCGGCGGCCGGCTGCGCGAGCGGCGATGACACATCCATCGCGATGTCGTTCGCTCGTGCCTCGTTCTGGGACGCGCCGTTTCCGTCGGACGATCTGCGCCGCGCCGACGGCACCATCGACGTCTCGCGCATTCCGAATCCGAACGGCGTCGACATCGTCACCCAGCTGCTCGCGCTCGTGGCCCGCGACGCGCGCGGCTTCTCGCTCGCCGGCGGCATCTTCTTCCGCGCGTCGGCGCCGCTCGACCCCGCCTCGCTCCCCGACGCTGCCGGCAGCCTGGCCGATGCCGGCTCGGTCTTCGTCGTGCCGATCGATCCCGACGCGCCCGACTACCTGCACCGCGTCCCGCTCGACGTCGCCTTCACCGCCGACGGCGGGCCCTTCGGCGCGCCGAACCTTCTGGCCCTCCTGCCCATCCAGGGCATCCCGCTGCGCGCCCACACGCGCTACGCCGCCGTCGTCACGCGCAACGTCCGCGACGCGCACGGCCGTCGGCTCGCCGCCATGCCCGCGCCCGATCGCAGCGACTACGCGGACGCGCTCGCCACCATCGCGCCGCTCGTCGCCGCCTCCGGCGTCGCCGGCCTCGCCGTCTTCACGACCGACGATCCTGCTGCACAAGTCGGGCTCGTCCGCGACGACGCCGTCGCTGCGCATCCGCTCGCGCTGCCGGCGACGCCGCCGGCGCTCCTCGACACCTACGACGACTTTTGCGTCTTCCGCACCACCATCGACCTCCCCGTCTATCAATCGGGCGCGCCGCCCTATCAAAACTCCGGCGGCGACTGGCTCTTCGACGCCGCCGGCCGCCCGCTCTTCGATCACATGGAGACCTCGCGCATCGTCTTCACCATCCCGCGCGCGCCCATGCCCGCCGCCGGCTGGCCCACCGTCGTCTTCGTGCGCACCGGCGGCGGCGGCGACGATCCGCTCGTCGATCGCGGCCCGGCGACCGATCCCACCTTCAACATGCCGGTCACGCCAGGCACCGGCCCGGCGATGGAATTCGCGCGCGTCGGTTACGCCGGCGTGCAGATCGACGGCCCGCTCGGCGGCCTGCGCAACACCACCAACGGCGACGAAGACTTCCTCATCTTCAATGTGCTCAATCCCGCCGCGCTGCGCGACAACGTGCGCCAGTCGGCGATGGAGCTCTCGCTCGTCGCGCGCGCGCTGCCGTCGCTCGGCTTCGACGCCTCCGCCTGTTCAGGCACGAGCGCCGCGCCGGTCGCGTTCGACCTGGCGCACCTGGCGCTCATGGGCCACTCGATGGGCTCGTGGATCGCGCCGCTCGCGCTCGCCTTCGAGCCGCGCTTCGGCGCCGCCGTGCTCTCCGGCGCCGGCGCCAGCTACATCGCCAACGTGATGGACAAGATCAAACCGATCCACGTCCGCCCCTACGCCGAGATCCTCCTCGACTACAACATGGATCAGCGCTCGCTCGATGCGCACGATCCCGCGCTCACCCTCTTCCAGTGGGCGACCGAATCGTCCGATCCGCAGGCCTACGATCGCCGCATCGTGCGCGAGCCCGCCGCCGGCGAATCGCCGCGCCACGTGCTCATGCTGCAGGGCATCGTCGATCACTACATCCTGCCGAGCATCGCCAACGCCACCAGCCTCGCGCTCGGGCTCGACGCCGCCGGCCCGCTGTACGACGCCGGCAACGCCGAGGAGCAGTCGCTCGCCGAGGTGCCGCTCGCCGCGCGCCTGCCGCTCGCCGGCCTGCAGTCGCTGGCGCTGCCCGTCGCCGGCAACGTCGGCGGCGCGACCACGGCGATCGTCGTGCAGCACCCCGGCGACGCCATCGAAGACGGCCACGAAGTCGTCTTCCAGACCGATCCGCCGAAGCACCAGTACCGCTGCTTTCTGCGCAGCTTCGCCGACGGAGCCACGCCGCGCGTCCCGCCCGACGGCGCCGCCGACGATCCCTGCCCGTAGCGCGCCCGCGAACGGAAGCTCAGTCGGCCGCGTGCATGTCGGAGCCGCACGGCTGCACCGCATTGCAGTCGCAGACCCAGTCGCTGCCGGCGCACATCGCCGACGAGACCACGCACACCGGCTTGCCGCACTGATCGCTGCACGACGCGAACAGCGTGCTCGAATCGCAGTGCCCGATGGTCATGTCGACTCCCGCGTCCTTCGCACCCGACGTCGACGCCGAGGCGCACCCGACCGCCGCCGCCAACGCCGCCACCGCCAGGAATCGCATCTTCACGCTCGCGAGGATACTATCGAGCCATGCGCACCGTCCTCATAATCGTATGCCTCGCCTGCGCAGCACCCGCCGTGGCCAAGGAGCCGAGCCCGTCGAAGGCCGACGCCGCCGAGATGCTGAAGGCGATGCGCCTCCTCGATCAGTCGTTCGGCCTCGAGAGCATGCCCAAGCCGCACTGCTTGAAGTGGGGCTACGGCCACCTCATCACCGCCGACGAGGTCAAAGCCTGCGCCAAGACCGCGCTCGAAGGGCAGTCGCTGCCCGGCCTCGGCACCAAGTACGTGCTCGCCACGCTGATGGCCGACATCGGGCCGCAGACGGTGATCGCGGTGTCGCTCGATCCGGCGGGCTGGACGGTGCTGTCGTGCGATCCGACGCGCCCGTGTCCGCCGCGCAAGCCGGGACCCGACAAGTTCGGCCTGCGCGTGACCGATCAGATGAACCGCGCCTGCACCAAGCCGACGACGATCTGGTTCCCCGAGAAGAAGGGCTGCCCGTGAGCCGCGCCGCGCTCGCCGTCTGTCTCGCGCTCGCCGTACCGATCGCGCTCGCGGCCGGCTGCGGCAGCTCGAAGAACAGCGGCAGCGACGGCGGCGGCGGCAGCGGCGGGGGAGGAGGCGGCGGCAGCAACCCCGCGTGCGCGACGATCTTCCCCGCCGACAACGCGTGGAACACGGACATCTCGACGGCGCCCGTCGACCCGATGTCCGACGCGTACCTGACGAGCATCGGCATGGGCACCGGCATGCACCCCGACTTCGACGCCGTCGGCGACGGCATCCCCTACGTCGAGGTCCCGGCCGATCAGCCGAAGGTGCCGATCACGTTCGACGCCTACGCGGACGAGAGCGATCCCGGCCCCTATCCCATCCCCGACGACGCGCCGATCGAGGGCGGCAGCGATCATCACGTCCTCGTCGTCGATCGCGGCAACTGCATGCTCTACGAGCTGTTCGCCGCCAGCCACGGCGCCGCCGGCTGGCACGCCGACTCGGGCGCGAAGTGGGATCTGACGAGCAACGCCGGCCGCACGCCCGGCTGGACCTCGGCCGACGCCGCCGGTCTGCCGATCTTCCCCGGCCTCGTGCGCTACGACGAGGTCACCGCCGGCGCGATCGAGCATGCGCTGCGCTTCACCGTCGTCACGTCGCAAGCGGGCTATGTCGCGCCGGCATCGCACTTCGCCTCGAGCGACACCAATCCCGCGCTGCCGCCGATGGGCCTGCGCGTGCGCCTCAAGGCGTCGGTCGACATCTCGACCTATCCGCCGTCGGTGCAGGTGGTGCTGACCGCGCTCAAGAAGTACGGCATGATCGTCGCCGACAACGGGAGCAACTGGTTCATCTCCGGCGCGCCCGACGCGCGCTGGAACGACGACGACATGCACAAGATCGGCGGCATCGCGGGCAGCGACTTCGAGGTCGTGAGGCACGGCCCGATCACGACGCAGTAGCTATTGTTTGTCGAAGACCGCGTCGAGCGCGAAGCTCGCGTGGTTGGCGCCCTTGAAGGTGCACACCGCGTTGCTGCTGCCCGTGCACGGCCCCGCATCCCACTTCGTGAAGACGGATCCCGTTGCCGCCGTCGCGGTGAAGGCGACCGATTCGCCGTCGAGGATCGTGACGCTCGCGCAGGTCGCGTTGCCCGGCACACAGAGCGGATTCGGCGTGCCGTTGTAGCCGACGCTGCCGTCGCCGGTGCCACCCTTGGCGAGCGTGATGGTGCCGTGCATGAGCGCGGTCGACACCTTCAAGACGCCGGTGCCGACGTGGGCGAAGGGCCCGCTCGCCGATAGCGCCATCGTGTAGATGCCGGGCACCGGCAGGTTCAGCGCCGTCATGATCTCGAGATGACAGCTGCCGTGGGCCGGCACCGAGACGCCCGAGCAGAGATCGCGGTTGTGGTCGATCTGGAACGGCGCCACCGGCGCCGGCGTCGGGCTCTCGTCGGCGAGCGTCACCGTCAACGGTCCGGTGTCGGATGCCGTCGGGTTCGAGATCGTGAAGTCGACGCCGACCTGCTCGATCGGATCGATCGTCGTGAAATCGACGTCGCCGAGGACGAGCCCGGGCGCGCGCGTGGCCGTGAAGACGAGATCGGTGTCCGCGTGGTCGCCGCCCTCGGCGGTCACCGCGGCGCGCAGCTTCGTGTCCCCGAGGCTGCCGAAGGGCGCCGCGTAGCGCACGATGAACTGGCAGGATCCGCCGCCCACGAGCGTGTGGCCGCTGCAGGTGTCGTTGTCGAGCGTGGCGCCGGGCACGGTCACCGTCAGCGCGCCGGTGCGCGCGCCGCCGCCGTTGGTCACCGCGACGCGCGTCGTGCCCACGTCGCCCTCGACGACCGGCGTCGGTTGCGGCGGATCGATCGACAGGCTCGCGTCGCTCACGCGCCCGGACATCGCCACGTCCGCGTAGACGTTGCCGGCGGCGTCGCCGACGTGCAGCTGCGCCGCGTAGCTCCCGGCGTCGTCGGCGCTCAGCGCCACCGTCACGATGCACCACGCGTTCGGCTCCACCTGGGCGGCGGTACATTCGTCGTCGGTGATGGAGAAGGCGTCGACATCGCCGCGCAGCTCGACCGCAAGATACGCGGTGCGCGTCCCGCCGGTGTTGATGATGCGGAACGAGTGCGTCGACGGCGGACCGGCGACGGTGTTGAAGAGCACGTCCGGCTCTTCGGGCGAGAGCTCCGCCGGCAGCGGCGGCGCGGACCGCTCGCAAGCAACGGGGACCAGACAGAGGAGCGCGAGCGAACGTACAGTCGATTTGATCGAAGCCACGCCGCGCCAGAACGCAAATGTCGCGCCAGTCACGTTCGCGCGGCCGATCACGCGCCGTCGGGCGCGGCGTAGCCTGAGCGTCCACGCGGGGCGTGCGGCGGGCGGATGCAGCAGCCACTACGCGCAGACGCGAGCTCGTTGCTATGATGTGGCCATGACCGAGATCGCGATCGCGGACGACAAGCTGGTCCTGACGGTGCGCGGCTTCGACGTGATCCTGGCGCTCAAGCACCACCTCGAGGTCCCGCTCGCGCACGTCGCGCGCGTCGAGATCGGCGTCGCCGCCGAGGCGCGCGAACGGCTGCGCGAGAGCCTGCGCATGCCGGGGACGCACCTGCCCGGCATCATCACCGCCGGCAGCTACGTCGAGCACGGCCGCTGGATGTTCTGGAACATCCACAGCGGCGACCACGCCATCACCATCTGGCTCCGCCACGATCGCTTCGACGCGCTCGTCCTCGATGTCGCCGACCCCGCCGCCGAAGCCGCCCGCATCACCCACGCGCTCGGGAGCGCTCATTAGCGATCCATCGTCCTTGCGCGCCCGCTCATTCGTCTCCGCCATGCTCGTCGCCGTCGTGCTCGTCGCGAGCGCTGCGCGCGCCGGCGCGTCGCCGAACCTTCCGCTCGACGATCCGGCGTATCTCCGGCTCCGGCAGCTGCGCGCGCTCGGGTACTTGAAGCTCTACACCGGCGGCATCGAGCCGCTGACCGAGGCGCGCGTCCGCGACTTGATGTCGAGCGTCGGCATCTTCTACGACGACGGCATCGCGCGCGACCAGCCGTCGCTGCCGCGCGAGCTGCGCGGCTTCTGGTTCCGCCCGTTCCAGCGCGCCATCACCCGCTTCGACGCCTTCTCCGACGACGCGGTTCCTTATTCGACGCCGCTGCGCCCCGAGCTCATGATCGGCAACGTCTCGGTGAGCTGCGAATACAACGAAGGGCGCCCGTGCGGCACCGGCGTCGGCCTCGTCTCCGAGCTCGACTCGTCCGTCGGCTACGGCCGCTGGGTCTCGGCCTTCACGCGCGTCATGCTCCCCGTCGGCAGCGCCAACTACATGACCGGCCCGCTGCTCGAGCGCGGCTACGCCAACGTCGAGCTCGGCCCGGTCGCGCTCGAAGGCGGCCGCGACATGTTGGTGCTCGGTCCCGGCGTACGCGCGCAAATGATGGTGGGAGAAAATGCCGCACCCCTCGATATGATCCGCATATCGACCTCCCACCCGATCAAGATCCCGCGCATCCCGGTCGCGATCTCGCTCCTCGGCGCCGTGGCCTGGCTCCGCGATCCGCAGACCTACCACGACACGAACCTCACGATCCTGCGTGCCCAGCTCGATCTGTTCGATCAGTTCGAGCTCGGCGCCACGCACCTCCTCCAGATCGAGGGCGACGGCGCGCCGCACCTCTCCTTCGGCGAAGCCATCGCCGAGCACTTCACCCGCAAGGGCCTCGTCTCCAACGGCGGCTACCAGGACGGCCTCGACTACTCGAACCGCCGCGTCTCCTTCGACACCGCCTACACGCTCAAATACTTCCGCGGCATCCGCTTCTACTACGAGCTCGCCTTCGAGGACCTGCGCAAGGAGGTCCTCGACGCCTGGCTCTACGACGGCGACCACCTCGCCGGCATCGACATCCCGTCGCTGACCAAATCCGGCCGCCACGGCCTCACCATCGAATACCAACACATCGGCGTCCGCTCACAAACGCACGGGACATACACGTCTGGGCTCACCAACGCCGGTTTCACGCTCGGTACACCGCTCGGCCCCGACAGCTGGTCCATCTTCGTTTCGCCGCGCATCGATCTGTTGCGCGCACGCCTATGGCCGTGGCTCGAATTCGTACGCCGCTCCGACGACAAATATACCTTCGTCGACTACGGCCCGATCCTTCGCACCGCCTTCGGCAACGAGGAATCGCGGATTCGCCTCGGCATCCGCGCCGAGATGATCGTGCGTGCCGATCTGCGCGTCGACGCGCGCGCCTTGTATGAGCACGTCGACACGTTCGCCTTCATGCCGGGCGTCCAGCGCGACAACGGCGGGGTGGAGGTGATGCTCACCTGGACTCCGAGGATGTAGCGGCCGCATCACGCCAATACGCGGGCCACAACCCACTAGATCGGTTGCCGAAACATACGGGATCCGCGGTCGGCCTCAGTGTAAGACCCGATGCGCTTCGGCCGTGCATGACGCTGAAATATTTAAGC
>DATNAQ010000008.1:0-3479 GCA_035607415.1 Polyangia bacterium | reverse complement strand
TTGGCGCCGATGCCGAGCGCCAGCGTCAGGATCGCGATGAGGCTCACCACCGGCGTGCGGATGAGGAGCCGCGCGCCGTACTTGAGGTCCGCGAGGAAGGTGCCCATTCGCGCGCGTATCAGCAAGCCACGTACCGCCGCGCGGGCCATGCGCGGCGCGGCCTTACGCCGCCCGCCCGCGCGCCGGTGTCCGCCCGTGGGACGCGCCCGTCCCGAAAGCGGACGCGACGATTATTTGCGAAACACAAGCTGCAATCCGATCCTGGCGCTGCGTTATGCAAGCGGCGATGGCGGATGCGGCGTGGGCAGTGAAACCGGCGGATTGGGCTCGCGCCCGCACGCTCGGCTCCGCGCTGTCGATCTCGCCGGTGACGGCGCAGCTGCTCATCAACCGCGGCTTCGCCGATCCCGATCGCGCGCGCCGCTTCCTTCAGCCGCGCCTCGCCGAGCTGCGCCGTCCCGACGGCGCCGAGGCCATGGCCGGCTTCGCCGTCGCCGTCGAGCGCCTCGCCCGCGCGCTCGCCGCCGCCGAGACCATCGGCGTCTTCGGCGACTACGACGTCGACGGCGTCACCAGCTGCGCGCTGCTCGCTTCGTTTCTCGGCGACGCCGGCGGCCGCGTGGTCGCGCGCGTCGCCCGCCGCGACGCCGGCTACGGCTTCGGCGTCGACGACGCTGCGCGCTTCGCCGACGCCGGCTGCGCGGTCGTCGTCACCTGCGACTGCGGCACCAGCGATCACGACGCGCTCGCCGCCGCGCGCGCCCGCGGCATCGACGTCATCGTCGTCGATCACCACCAGGTCCCCGAGCGCGATCCCGAGGCGCTGGCGCTCATCAACCCGCACCAGCCTTCGTGCCGCTTCCCCTTCAAGGGGCTCGCCTCCGTCGGCGTCGCCTTCTACCTCGCCGCCGCGCTGCGCACGCGCCTGCGCGCGGCCGGGCGCACGTCGCTGCCCGATCCGCGCGCGCTCGTCGATCTCGTCGCCGTCGGCACCATCGCCGATCTGGCCCCGCTCACCGACGAGAACCGCATCCTCGTGCACCACGGCATCGCCCGCCTGCGCGAGGCGCCGCGTCCCGGCCTGGCCGCGCTCGCCCGCGTCGCCGGCCTCGACGACGGCACGATGCGCGGCGTCGACATCTCGCTCAAGCTCGCCCCGCGCCTCAACGCGCCCGGTCGCCTCGGCGACGCCGCGCCGGCGCTCGCGCTGCTCATGGCCGACGCCTCCAACGCCGAGGCGCGCGCCGCCGCCTGCGAGGCCGCCAACGTCGAGCGCCGCGCCGTGCAGGATCGCGTCGCCGTCGAGGCGATGCAGCAGGCCGAGGCCCAGACCGACCCCGTGATAGTGGTGGCAGGCGCCGGCTGGCACGCCGGCGTCGTCGGCATCGTCGCCGCCAAGCTCGTCGATCGCTTCGCGCGCCCGTCGGTGGTCATCGCGCTCGACGCCGCCGGACGGGTCGGCGTCGGCTCCGCGCGTACCGTCGGCGGCTTCCACCTGCACCGCGCGCTCGTCGGCTGCGCCGATCTCCTCGTGCGCTACGGCGGCCACGCCGCCGCCGCCGGCCTCACCGTCGAGGCGCAGCACCTCGGCGAGCTGCGGACGCGCCTCTCGTCGGCCGCGCGCGAGGCCTTCGGCGGCGAGGTGCCCGCCGCCATCCTCGGCGTCGACGCCGAGATCGCGCTCGACGCCGTCGACGAGCTGCTCGCCGAGGAGGTCGGCCGCCTCGAGCCCTTCGGCGTCGGCAACCCCGAGCCGGTCCTCGCCGCGCGCGGCGTCACCCTCGAGCGCGCCCGCGTCGTCGGCGAGAACCACTTGCAGGTCACCCTCCGCGACGGCCTGCACGCACGCGACGGCATCGGCTTCCGCCTCGCCGACCGCGATCCCGGCGCCGGCTCCCTCGTGCGCGCTGCCTTCGTGCCCGAGGTCGACACCTTCCGCGGCGTCCGGCGCGTGCGCGTGCGGCTACGCGATCTGTCGCCTGAAGTATGAGCCGCGCGCCCGCGTTTCCGACGGGCCAGGTGGTCCGCATCGTCATCCTCGTGGTGCTCCTTGTCGCCGTCCTGGTCATGAAGAGCAAGTGCGGCCCCGCCGCCGAAAACCTGTTCAAGGTCATCGACGCGCCACTAACCTCCGACGGCGGCTTGACTTCTTCCGACGCAGCGCGTAAGTGACAAACCCAATATGGCCGACGAACCGAAGCCCAAAGACGACGGCAAGCGCACGCCGATCGCCGCCGTGCGCGACGCCTGGCTCGCGCTCACCGGCGCCCTCGCCACCGCCGAGACCGAGGTGCAGAAGCGCTTCTACGAGACGCTCGGCGTCGCCCCCGACGCCAACCTCGGCGAAGAGCTGCTCGCCCGCGTGAAGAAGAACCGCCAGGAGTTCGAGCGCCGCATCGACGAAGGCGTCAAGGCCGCCGTCGCCAAGGTGCGCGCGCCCATCGACAAAGAGATCGCCTCGCTCAAGGAGCGCGTCGAGAAGCTCCAGAAGAAGATCGAGGAGCGCAAGGCGCAGGGCGGCCCGAGCAACAAAGACAAGAAGTAGCGATGTTTGCCCCAGACTTGTTGAAGGATAAGGTCATCGTCGTCACCGGCGGTGGCACCGGCCTCGGAAAGTCGATGGCCCACCGCTTCGGCGAGCTCGGCGCCAAGCTGGTCCTCTCGTCGCGCAAGAAGGACGTGCTCGACGCCGCCGCCGCCGAGTTCGCCAAGGACGGCATCACCGACGTCCTCGTCGCCCCGGCCGACGTGCGCAACCCCGACGACGTCGACGCCATGATCAAGGCCACCGTCGATCGCTTCGGCCGCGTCGACGTGCTCCTCAACAACGCCGCCGGCAACTTCCTGCAGATGACCGAGAAGCTGTCGCCGAACGCGTTCGCGACGGTCATCGACATCGTCCTCCGGGGCTCGTTCCACTGCACGCTCGCCGCCGGCAAGCAGATGATCGCGCAGGGCACGGGCGGCTCGATCCTTTCGATCGTCACGCCCTACGCCTGGACCGGCTCGGCCTACGTGGTGCCGTCGGCGTGCGCCAAGGCGGGCGTGCTGGCGATGACGCGCTCGCTCGCGGTCGAGTGGGCGCGTTACAAGATCCGCTGTAACGCGATCGCGCCCGGACCGTTTCCCACCGAGGGCGCCTGGGCGCGGCTGGTGCCGCCCGGAATGGACGACGCCGCCGGCGGGATGGTCAAGCACAAGATCCCCGCCGGCCGCTACGGCGAGCACGCCGAGCTCAACAACCTGGCGGCCTACCTGCTCGCCGACGAGTCGGCGTACATCACCGGCGAGTGCGTGGTGATCGACGGCGGCGAGTGGCTGATGGGCGGCGAGTTCAACGGCTTTACCGCCTTCGACCAGACCGCGCTCGGTCAGATGTTCGATATGATGCGACCGAAGAAGTAGCCGGCAGCTCCGCTAGCCGGCCAGCGGGCTAGTTGTCCCCAGCCTGGTTGTTCCCACGGAGGCGACGCTCGGCG
>DATNAQ010000183.1:0-17250 GCA_035607415.1 Polyangia bacterium | reverse complement strand
GTCGTGGTGGTCTGCTCGATCGAGAACTTCGACCCGATGGGCGTGCACACCGGCGACTCGATCACTGTCGCCCCGGCGATGACCCTCACCGACCGCGAGTACCAGCGGCTGCGCGACGTCGGCATCGCGATCATCCGCGCGGTCGGCGTGGACACCGGCGGCTGCAACATCCAGTTCGCCGTGGACCCCAGCAACGGCCAGATGGTCGTCATCGAGATGAACCCGCGGGTCTCGCGCTCCAGCGCGCTGGCCTCCAAGGCGACCGGCTTCCCGATCGCCAAGATCGCGGCCAAGGTGGCGATCGGCTACACCCTCGACGAGATCCCCAACGACATCACCAAGGAGACGCCGGCCAGCTTCGAGCCGACCCTGGACTACGTCGTGGTCAAGGTGCCGCGCTTCGCCTTCGAGAAGTTCCCCGGCGCCGACGCCACGCTGACCACGCAGATGAAGTCGGTCGGCGAGGTCATGTCGATCGGGCGCACCTTCCGCGAATCGCTCGGAAAAGCGATCCGCTCGCTCGAGACCGGGCGCACCGGCTTCGACCTCGAGCTGCCCGCCGACGCCGACGAGCTCAAGCGGCGCATGGCGGTACCGACGGCGGAGCGGCTCTTCCAGCTCGCCGAGGCGCTGCGCCTGGGCGTCACCGTCGACGAGATCTTCGCGATCACCAAGATCGACCCGTGGTTCCTGGCGCACATGAAGCGCATCGTCGAGCGCGAGGAGAGCCTGCGCGGCCGCGCGCTCGCATCTATCAGTGTAGAGGAGCTGCGCGAGCTCAAGCGCGACGGGTTGAGCGATCGCCGCATCGGCACGCTCACCGGCGCCAGCTCCGACGACGTGCGCGCGCGCCGCAAGTCGCTCGGCGTCACGCCGGTCTACAAGCGCGTCGACACCTGCGGCGCCGAGTTCGTCGCGCACACGCCGTATTTGTATTCGACGTACGAAGACGTCTGCGAAGCGCGTCCGACCGACAAGAAGAAGATCGCGATCCTCGGCGGCGGACCGAACCGCATCGGCCAGGGCATCGAGTTCGACTACTGCTGCGTCCACGCGGTCCAGGCCCTGCGCGAAGAGGGCTTCGAGACCATCATGATCAACTGCAACCCCGAGACGGTGTCGACCGACTACGACACCGCCGACCGGTTGTACTTCGAGCCGCTCACGCGCGAGGACGTGCTCAACATCTGCGAGGTCGAGAAGCCCGACGGCGTGATCGTGCAGTTCGGCGGCCAGACGCCGCTGCGCCTCGCGGTCGGCCTCGGCCAGGCGGGCGTGAAGCTGCTCGGCACCTCGGCCGACGCCATCGATCGCGCCGAAGACCGCCAGCGCTTCGGGCAGGTCATCGAGAAGCTGGGCCTCAAGGCGCCGCCGTGGGGCACCGCGTCGTCGGTCGAGGAGGCGCTCGCCGTCGCCGACAAGATCGGGCTGCCGCTGGTGGTGCGGCCCTCGTACGTGCTCGGCGGGCGCGCGATGGAGATCGTGCACGATCGCGAGCATCTCGCCGGCTATGTGACGCGCGCGATGGCGGCGCAAGCGGGCGACGAAGAAAAAAATCCGCTGCTCCTCGATCGCTTCCTCAACGACGCCACCGAGGTCGACGTCGACGCGGTCTCGGACGGGCACGAGACGATCATCGGCGCCATCATGGAGCACATCGAGGAGGCCGGCATCCACTCGGGCGACTCGGCGTGCGCGCTGCCGCCGTACTCCCTGTCGTCGAAGATCAAGGCGACCATCGCGTCGCAAGTGAAGGCGCTCGCCAAAGAGCTCGGCGTCATCGGCCTCATGAACGCGCAGTTCGCGGTCAAGGGCGACGACGTATACCTCCTCGAGGTGAACCCGCGCGCCTCACGCACGGTGCCGTTCGTGTCGAAGGTGACGGGCCAGCCGCTCGCCAAAATCGCCGCGCGCGTGATGGTCGGCCGCACGCTCGCCGAGCTCGGCGTCCGCGAGATCGTGCCGCCGCACGTCGGCGTCAAGGAGGCCGTGTTCCCCTTCGTGAAGTTCCCGGGGACCGACACGCTGCTCGGCCCCGAGATGCGCTCGACCGGCGAGGTCATGGGCATCGACCGCGACTTCCCGCTCGCCTTCGCCAAGGCGCAGATCGGCGCCGGCACGCGCCTGCCGACCGATCCGAAGAAGGGCGCCGCCTTCATCAGCGTGCGCGACGAGGACAAGGAGCCCGCGCTCGACGTCGCCAAGAAGCTCCACGAGATGGGCTTCCGCATCGTCGCCACGCACGGCACCGCGCAGTTCTTCCGCGAGCGCGGCGTGCCCGCCGACGGCGTCAACAAGGTGCAGGAAGGGCGCCCGCACTGCGTCGACGCCATCGTCAACGGCGAGTTCGCGCTGGTGGTCAACACGACCTCGACCGGCCAGGCGATCCGCGACTCGTTCAGCATCCGGCGCACGGCGCTGACCAAGGACGTGCCCTACTTTACGACCATCGCGGCGGCGCGCGCGGCGGCGCTCGCCATCGCCTCGCTCAAGCGTGGCGCATTGGACGTGCGTTCCCTGCAAGAGTACCATTCCTAGCTTTCTCGAACCGGACGACAAATCATGGCTGATCAGAAAATCCCGATGACCCCGCGTGGTGCGCAGCAGCTCAAGGATGAGCTCAAGCGCCGCAAGGAGGTCGACCGCTTCGCCATCGTCAAGGCGATCGAAGAGGCGCGCGGCCACGGCGACCTGTCGGAGAACGCGGACTACTCGGCCGCCAAAGAGGCGCAGGGTTTCAACGAAGGGCGCATCAAGGAGCTCGAGGTGATGCTCGCCCTGTCGGAGATCATCGATCCGGCGAAGCTGTCGGGCGGCAAGATCATGTTCGGCGCCACGGTCAAGCTGAGCGAGTCCGATTCGGGCGACGAGGTCGTCTACTCGATCGTCGGCGAGCAGGAAGCGGACATCAAGAAGGGCCTCATCAGCATCTCGGCGCCGGTGGCGCGCGCGCTCATCGGGCGCGAGGTCGGCGACACGGTGACGGTGCGCACGCCCAAGGGATCGCGCGAATACGAGATCCTCGAGGTCGCCTTCAAAGAGCTGCAGTAGCTACGACGTCAGCGACGGCGTGCGCAGGGCGGGCAGGGCGCCGTCGACGTGCGCGAGGAGATAGCGGGCGACGTCGGCGCGGGCGATGCTGGCGAACGAGCCAATCTTGTCCTCGCGCACGCGCGGCTGGCCGTTGCCGCGCCCGTTGGTGAGCGAGACCGGGCGCGCGATGAGGAAGTCGAGCCCGCTCGCGGCGATGCGCGCTTCCATGACGTTGTTGTCGGCGAGCGCGAGGCCGATGTTGGTCTTCTCGACGAGCCAGCGATAGAGCCAGCCGGTGCGCGCGCGGCTGTCGCCCGCGCCGTGCACGCCGACGACGAGCAGGCGGCGCACGTCGTGGCGGCGCATCGCATCGATCATATGGTCGACGCCGCGCGCGAACAGATCGGGCGGCGACAACGGCTTGGAGAACGGCGAGCGCGTCTTGCGACGGTGGCCGATGGCGCTGACCACGACGTCCTGGCCGGCGACGGCAGCGGCGACGGCGCCGGCATCGAGCACGTCGCCGGCGACGGCGCGCGCGCCGTCGGGCAGCTTCGCGGCGGCCGGGTTGCGCGCGAACGCAGTGACCGTGTGGCCGGCGGCCAGCGCTTCGGCGACGAGGACGCGCCCCGTGTCACCGCTGGCCCCGAATACCACCAGCTTGGCCATGGCTACGAAATAACGCCGCTGCGCCGGCCGGCAACTTTTTTTCAGCGCGCACGCAACTTCTCGCACGACCGCACGATAAGTTGGGCATGCTGTATCGAAGCGCGATGCACGTCCCGATCGACGAAGCCCTGAGCCGGCTCGGGCTCGCCCAGTTTCGCCCCGGCCAACGCGAGATCATCGAAGCCGTCCTCGCCGGACGGCCGACGATCGCCGTGTTGCCGACGGGCGCGGGCAAGTCGCTCTGTTACCAGCTGCCGGCGGTGGCGCTGGAGCGGCTGGCGGTGGTGGTGTCGCCGCTCATCTCGCTCATGAAGGATCAGGTCGACGCGCTCACCGCGCGCGGCGTGCCGGCGGCCTACATCAACAGCTCGATCGGGCCGGACGAGCGGGCCGAGCGGCTGCGCGCGGCGGTGCGCGGCGAGCTGCGCCTGTTGTACGTGGCGCCCGAGCGCTTTCGCGCGCCCGGCTTCGCGGCGACGCTGGCCAAGGCGCAACCGGCGCTGCTCGCCGTCGACGAGGCGCACTGCATGGTCGAGTGGGGCCACGACTTCCGGCCCGACTACGCGCGCCTCGGCGAGGTGCACGCGCAGCTCGGCGCCAATCGGATCGTGGCGCTGACGGCGACGGCGACGCCCGACGTGAGGCGCGAGATCGCGATCGCGCTCGGCATGGAAGAGCCGGCGGTGTTCGTGCGCGGCTTCGATCGCACGAACCTGCAGCTCTCGGTGGCGCCGGTGCAGGGCGGCGACGACAAGCTGCGCCACGTCCTTCGGCTGCTCGCGGTGCCCGAGGCGCGTGGCGCGCCGGCCATCGTCTACGCGGCCACGCGCAAGAAGGCGGCGGAGGTGGCGTCGTCGCTGCGTGACGAGGGCGTGACGGCGCGCGCGTATCACGCCGGACTCTCCGACGAGGAGCGCGCCGAGGTCCAGGACGCCTGGATGCGCGACGAGGTGCGCGTGGTGGTCGCGACCAACGCGTTCGGCATGGGCGTCGACAAGCGCGACGTACGGCTGGTCGTGCATCACGAGCTGCCGGGATCGGCCGAGGCCTACTATCAGGAGGCGGGACGCGCCGGACGCGACGGGCTGCCGGCGCGCTGCGTGCTCCTCTTCAACCACGCCGACGTGCGGCTGCGCGAGTTCCTCATCTCGTCGAGCGGCAGCGACGGGCCGCCGCGGCCGGCGGCGGTGGTCGAGGCGGAGCGCGAGCGCTTGCGGGCGATGATGACCTACGCCTACGCGCGTGGCTGCCGGCGCGCGTTCCTGCTCGACTACTTCGGCGACGAGGCGCATCGCTGCGGCGGCGACGCGCTGCCCTGCGACACCTGCGCGGCCCGCGCCAGCGACGCTCCTCTGTCCGACGAGGAGCACCTCCTCGTGCGTAAGGTGCTGTCGTGCGTGGCGCGGCTCAACGGCGGCTTCGGGCGCAAACGGATCGCGCTCTGCCTGGTCGGCTCCGACGCGCGCGAGGTGGTCGAGGCCGGGCTGCATCGCGTGAGCACCTTCGGGGCGCTGCGCGGGCGGCCGCTGCAGTGGGTGCTCGACGTGCTCGGCACGCTCGAGGCGGCGGGCCTGGTGGTGCCCGAGGGCGACGAGTACCCGTGCCTGCGCATCACCGCCGACGGGCGCGAGGTCATGCTCGATCGCGCGCGCATGCAGGCGGCGCTGCCGGCCGAGCGCGCGGCTGCGGCGGCGCCGCGACGCGTGCGCGTGAGCGGCGGGGCGCGTGACGGCGGCGGGGCGCGTGACGGCGGCGGCGGAGCAGGCGGCGGCGGCGGAGCAGGCGGCGGCAGCGGGGCAGGCGGCGGCGGCGCAAGCGACGACGACGAGCCGATCGACGAGCCGCTGTTCGCGCGCCTGCGCGAGCTGCGCGCGCGGCTGGCGAAGGCCGAGTCGCTGCCGGCCTACTGCGTGTTTCACGATCGCACGCTGGCGGCGCTGGCGCGGCAACGTCCGGCGACGCTCGACGAGATGTCGGCGGTCCCGGGCGTCGGCCCGGCGAAGCTGGCAAAGTATGGCGCGGCGTTCCTCGATGCGCTGCGCGCGCCCGAGGGGTAGACAACCAATGCGACGCTGTTCAGGCGGGGGTCAGTCGGCGAGGGGCGGCGTCATGTCCGACGGCGGGACCATGTCCGGACCGATGCCGGCCATGTCCGTCGACACGGGCGACGCCATGTCGGCGCCCGTCGTGTTCGGCATCTGACAGGTGCCGCCGGCCTGCGGCGTGGCGCCGGCGTTGAGCACGCAGAGCAGCCCGTCGTCGCAGTCGGTCTGCACCTGGCAGCGATCGCCCACGCCCTGCTTGCAGCCGGCAACGAGGCAGAGCGGAGCGAGCAGCGCGACGACGGCGGTCAGACGAACGAGGCGAGTCATCGCGCCTCTATATCACGGAGGCGCCAGCGGGACAAAAGCTACCGCGCGCAGCGGAAGCCGATCTCGGTCGAGCGCGTGTCGGGGGCGGTCGCCTCGCGGTAGCTGGTGCGCGCGAAGAAGGGCGGCTGCCGCCACGACCCGCCGCGCAACGAGCGCATCGCCCCCGCGTCCGGCCCGCGCGGATTGACCGTGCCCATCGACTGTGGCGACTCCGGCCGATAGTAGTCGGAGGTCCACTCCATGACGTTGCCCGCCATATCGAGCACGCCCTCGGGCGAGGCGCCGTCGGGATGCGCGCCCACCGGCGACAGGAAGGTGGCGCCGTCGCTGCTGTCGGGGCGGATGAGCGCCGAGAAGTCGCTGCCCACGTCCTCGGGCCCGGCGAAGCGCCCGTGGTTGAATGCGTTCGGCTTGAGCACGTTGCCCCACGGCCACACGCGCCCGTCGGTGCCGCGCGCCGCGCGCTCCCACTCGGCCTCGGTCGGCAGCCGCGCTCCGCGCCACGCGCAGTAGTCGGCCGCCTCCGCCCACGTCACCGCCGTCACCGGCAGGTTCGGCCGCAAGAAGCGCGCGTCGGCGAGCGCCAGCGGTGCCGGCGAGCACGCTCCGGCCTGCACGCACGCGCGCCACGCCGCCACCGTCACCTCGACCCGATCGATCGAAAACGGCGACACGTAGACCTTGCGCTGCGGCCCTTCGCTCTCGACCACGTCGCGCACGCAGGAGATGCGGTTGCGCGGCCCGATCTCCTCGCGGCACAGCTCGAGCGCCGCGGACTGCAGCTCGCTCGAGGCGCCCATCGTGAACACGCCGCCGCGAATCGGCACCATCGCCGCCAGCGGCCGCTGCACCACCGTCGCGCGCCCGGTCGGCGCCTCGACCGCCGGCGGCTGGGCGACGGCGGTGATGGTCAAAAGGAGCAGCGCGCGCACGCCGCAAGGATACACTGTGGCGGCTCATGATGCTCGTTCGCGCCGTCGCCGCCGCCGTCGCCGCCGCCCTCGTGCTCGGCATGCTCGTGCCCCGTGCCGACGCCGGCGCCGCGCCCGCCGCCGCCGCCGCCGCCGCGCAGGTGCACGGCATCGCGCTCGGCCTGTTCTCCGAGGACGCCGGCTGGTCCTACCGCCCGCTCCTCGACGAGATCGCCGCCGCCGGCGCCGACCACGTCGAGCTCGTCGTCCCGTGGTACCAGACCGATGCCGCCGCCACCGTGATCGTCGACCACCCGCGCTTTTCGCCGACACCTGCGGCCATCGTCGCCGCCATCCGCGACGCCCGCGCCGCCGGCCTCGCCGTCACGCTCTTCCCCATCGTGCGCCTCTCCGCCCCGCGCACGCCCGACGAGTGGCGCGGCACGCTCGCCCCGCGCGATCGCGCCGCCTGGTGGCGCAGCTACAGCGAGCGCCTCGTCGCGCTCGGCCGCCTCGCCGCCCGCGAGCACGTCGCCGTCCTCTCCGTCGGCAGCGAGCTCTCCACGCTCGACGGCCCCGCCGACCACGCCGCCTGGGCCGCCGCCGTCGCCGCGCTCCGCCGCGTCTTCCACGGCGCGCTCATGTACTCGGGCAACTGGGATCACTACCGCCACGTGGCCGTCTACGATCTCGTCGACATCGTCGGCCTGTGCGCCTACTTCGCGCTCGTCGAGCCCGGCGCCCCCGCCACCGTCGACGACCTCACGCGCGGCTGGCGCGACATGCGCGTCGAGCTCGAGCGCTTTTTCGCCGGCCGCCCCATCGTCTTCACCGAGCTCGGCTACCGCTCCATCCACGGCTCCAGCGCCAGCCCCTGGGACGAAGGCTCCGCCGGCACCGTCGACCTCGACGAGCAGCGCCGCTGCTACGCCGCCTTCCGGCGCGTCTGGAAGTCGGCGCCGCCCGATCGCTTCGGCGGCGTCTACTACTGGAACTGGTACGGCTGGGGCGGCCCCACCTCGACCGGCTATACCCCGCGCGGCAAGCCCGCGCTGAACGAGCTGCGCGCTTTCTTTCGGTAAACGCGCTGCCCGCGTTCTGCCGTTGACGGCAAGATTATACCCGCGGTACGATGAAGGTCCGGTGACCTGTACGAGATCCTCCCTAGCGGCTCTACTCCTCCTCGTTTCGTCAGGGACCGCCCTCGCCGACCAGCCCGGCGAAGAGATAAACATCCAGGACATCACGGATATCCAGCAGGTCTCGCTCGAAGAGCTGCTCAACCCGTCGGTCAAGGTCGCCACCGGCGCCGAGAGCCACGCCGCCCAGACGCCAGCCATCGTCACCGTCATCAACGCCGACGAGATCCAGGCGCGCGGCTACACCAGCCTCGCCGACATCCTGCGCGCCGTCCCCGGCTTCTATGACGTCTACGACGGCGTCACGCACAACGTCGGCATCCGCGGCATCAACGGCGGACAAAACGCCGCCGGCAACGTCCTCAAGCTCATGATCGACGGCCAGCCCGTCGACTATCGCCCCACCACCGGCAACTTCTTCGGCGAGGAGCTCATCCCCATCGACGTCATCGACCGCGTCGAGATCGTGCGCGGCCCCGCCTCCGCGCTCTACGGCGCCAACGCCTTCCTCGGTGTCGTCAACGTCGTCACGCGCTCGGGCGCGTCGATCAACGGCGCGCACCTCGTCGGCCAGGGCGCGCTCGTGCGCAACCACCCCGGCGGCGGCGGCGGCGTGGTGCTCGGCGGCAAGAGCGGACCGATCGACGTCCTCGCCGGCGCCAACTACCTGTACCTCGATCGCTCGGGGCTCGGCCTGCCGTCGACGAGCCCG
Source organism: Polyangia bacterium (assembly GCA_035607415.1). Classification (GTDB taxonomy): domain Bacteria; phylum Myxococcota_A; class Polyangia; order Palsa-1104; family Palsa-1104; genus JAQBQH01. Next base: position 8,414 of record DATNAQ010000183.1, on the reverse strand, counting down.
CTTCTGCCCAACGCCGTCTTGCAGGCGCAGGCGCCGTCGCGCGGCGACACCGCGCAGCCGTCGACGATGTTCGCCAAGCTCAGCATCAAGGACGTCGCGTGGGGCACGCTCACCGCGCTCGCGTCGCTGCAATACCTCGACGCGCACGGCGAGTATCAGAGCTACGGTCCGCTCTCGCACGACACGCGCATCACCGAGCTCAACCAGGATTACCGGCTGAGCTACGAGGTGGCGCCCACTCAGCGCCTGTCGCTCAGCGTCTCCGGCTACTACTTCAACTCCTCACCGACGAGCCGCTCGCGCGCCGACATCAATCGCACCGACTACATCCTTCTGCCGTCGGGCAGCGCCGACGGCGGCGGCTTCAACGCCGAGGCGCGCATCCATGCCCACCGCATGCTGGAGCTGACCATCGGCGCCGACTTCGTGCAGGAGCGCTACACGCTCGAGACCTGGGATCAGAAGCTGACCGAGCCGGTGCTCGCGCCCGACGGCACGGTGCTGCGCGCCGCCGGCACCATCATCCCCGGCGTGGCGCACGGCGCCGGCAGCGTGTTCGACAACTTCGGCGCCTACGCGCAGGCGGTGTTCACGCCCCGCGCCGAGTGGACCGCCATCGGCGGCATCCGCGTCGACGAGCACAACATCTATGGCGCCAACGTGAGCGCGCGCGCCGGCCTGGTCTACGCGCTGCGCGCGCTCAGCGTGAAGCTGCTCTACGGATCGAGCTTCAAGGCGCCGAGCGCCGAGCAGCTCTACGCGCAGCCGATCACCTTCGGCGGCATCCAGGGCAATCCGCGCCTCCAGGCGCAGACGGCGCACACCCTCGAGGCGGCGGCGAGCTATCTGCTCCCGCGCGACCGCGGCCGCATCGCGGTCAACGTCTTCGCCACCGACGTGATCGGGCGCGTCGAGTTCCTGCCCTCGGGAAACTTCGTGCAGGCCGAGAACATCCAGGACGAGTGGGTGATGGGCAGCGAGCTCGACAGCCGCTTCGTCCTCACGCGCGCGCTCCATCTGCAGTTCCTCGCCGGCGTCGCGCGCACGCTGTCGCGCTCGACGGGCAGCGCGCTGCTCGGCAAGCCCGAGGTCGACAATCCGCTGTTCCCCGAGTATCAGCTCCACCTCATCGCCGACTACGCGCTGCCCTGGTGGGGGCTCAAGGCGGCGGCCGAGGTCTCGTACGTCGGAGCGCGCACCGCCTCGTTCTCCAACGCGCTCATCCGCGGCGGCTCGTACGATCTGCCCGGCTATGCGTACACCGCGCTGTCGATCTCGACGGCGGCGCGCCACCTCATCCCGAAGCGCGACACCAGCATCGCGCTGCGCATCTCGAACGTCATCAACTACGCGTGGGTGGAGCCGGGCTTCGGGGGCGTCGACGTCCCCGCGCAGGGCATCACCGCGTTCCTCACCGTCGTTCAATCACTGTAAGGAGGATCGGAAGGATGAGAAGAGCAGCTCTGGGGCTGATCGTCGCAATCGGAGTCGGCTGCAGCGGCAGCGGCGGCAACAAGATCACCATCGGCGCCATCATGTCGCAGACCGGCACGCTGGCCACCATCGGACAGCAGGAGCTGCAAGCCGCGCAGCTCGCGGTCAACGAGATCAACAACGCCGGCGGCGTGCTCGGCAGCAAGCTCGAGCTCGTCAACGTCGACGATCGCTCCGATCCGATGGGCGCCAGCGCCGCGGCGACGACGCTGGTGACGAGCGACCACGTGCCCGCCATCGTCGGCGCCATCGCCTCGGGCAGCACGATCCCGGCGGCGATGGTGACGGCGCCGGCGAACGTCGTCTTGATCTCGGGCGCCTCGACGTCGCCGGCGATCAGCGGCATGAGCCCGTACGTGTTCCGCACCTGTCCGTCGGACGCGTTGCAGGGGCAGCTCATCGCCAAGCGCGCCAAGGCGGCGAACCTGACGCGCGTCGCGGTCACCTACGTGCCGGGGCCCTACGGCGAAGGGCTCTCCAACTCGTTCGCGACGAACTTCACGATGCTCGGCGGAACGGTGACCTTCCAGCAGATGTACACCGAAGGTCAGTCGAGCTACTCGAGCCTGCTGACCTCGATCTACGCGACCAACCCGGAGGCGGTCCTGCTCGTCGCCTATCCGATCGACGGCGCGCAGATCATCAAGGACTACAACTCGGCGTTCTCGTCGCAGCAGACGACCTGGTTCTTCACCGACGCGACCGAGGATCCGAGCTTCGTGCAAGCCATCGGGCCCAACAACTTCACCTTCAATCACGAGGGCACCGGCTCGGCGGCGCCGAGCGGATCGGCCTATAGCGCCTACGCCGCGGCGTTCGCGGCCGCCTACGGCGCGCCGCCGCTGCCCGGCACCTTCTCGGCCAACGTCTACGACGCGACCTACCTGGTGGCGCTGTCGATCGAGAAGGGCGCCAAGGCCGATGGCGCCGCCATCGCCGCCTCCATGCACAGCGTGTCCAACCCACCCGGCACCACCGTCGGCCCCGGTCAGTGGGCGTCGGCGCTGAGCGCGCTCACCGTGGGCGGCGAGGTCAACTACGAGGGCGCCTCCGGCTCCGTCGACGTCAACGACAGCGGCGACGTGATCGCGCCCTACGACATCTGGAAGGTGCAGGGCGGCACCATCACGGTGACCGAGATGTCGGTCTCGCCGTAAGCGCTACGGGCAGGTGGTGCCGCCGTCGGCGTTCGGATCGTACGCGTTGACCACCAGCTCGTTCGTCGCCGGCGTCGTCCCCGGCGGCACGAACACCTCGAACGTCTGACAGAACTGCTGCGCCGCGGTCTTGCCCTGCAGCGTCACGAAGTAGTGCCCCCAGGTCAGCGGCTTCACCCGCTGCGGCGCCGTCGAGCTGCCCACGAAGCAGGAGCCGAACGTGCCGTCGAGCTTGAGCCCATCGTCGGTCATCGACGGCGTCGTCACGGGCGCGCCGCTCTTGTCCTTCAGGATGATCGACTCCATGGTCACGCCCACGTCGTTGCAGCGCTTGTCGCTCATGCCCCACTGCGCGTCGATGTCGAGCTGCCCGGTGTAGTCCTGCTTCACGAAGTCGGCCTGCTTGAAGTTGATGGCCAGGTTGGTCACCGGCCCCTTTTGCACGTCGGTCATCATGGTCACGACCGGGTTGGTGAGCGGGTTCATGTCGCTGTCGAGCAGCGTGATGGTCGCCTGGTAGGTCCCGGGCGTCACGTTCGCGTACTGCTTGGACTGCATGCAGCCCATCCAGATTTCGTCGGCCGGCTGCGGCCCGGTCAGCACCACGTGCGCGGCGCCGATGCCGAGGTCATTGCAGGCCACGCCGTCGAAGCCGGGCACCTCGTTGAGCAGCTTCGAGTAGCTCACCTGGATCGACGCCACCGCGATGTTCGCGAACTGGCAGCTCGACGAGCAGCCCGACCCGTCGGCGCCGTTCATCGCGCCCTTGTCGCATTGCTCGCCGTTCTCGACCTTCATGTTGCCGCAGACCGCGCTCGAGCATTCCATCCACGCCACGCCGCCGCCACACACCATGAGCGCAACGAAGGCATACGGATACGCGCGCGACTTCATCGAAGGCCCCCTTCTATTTCCAAGCCAAGCGAAGGAATTGAAACCGGGGGGACCTTACAACATGCCGAGGTGTTTGCGAACGGTCATCAGCTCTTCCGTCGCTGACGACCAGACGAGGTCGAGCAGGCGCTGGGTCGCCGGCAGCGCGGTGGCCGGCTGCGGCTCGGCGGCGACCAGGCGCGCCGTGCCCTCGAGGTCGCCGGTCATCACGAACGCGGCGCGGATCGCCGTCAGGTCGGTCGCCTGCAGCCACTTGAGCGCGGCCTCCTCCGGCTTCACGCCGTCGGTGCGCAGCTTGCGGCCGATGGCGGCGACGTTCTCGAGCTGCTGCGGCTGCAGCGCCTTTCGCATCGCCGACACCGTCTTGCCGACCTCCGTTGCCCCCGAGCTCGTCGGCGTCTTGTCCGCCGGCAGCTCCGCCAGCGCCATGGCCGCGTCGATGATGAGCCCGAGCTGCGTCGGCTGCGGCAGGATGAAGCGGATGAACCGCTCGGGCCTGAGGTGCGCGCAGCGCCGCGCCAGCTCGAACAGCTGCTCCTTGTGCTGCCGCCCCTCGCCGACGAGCGGCGCGCCCAGCGAGAACACCGGCACCAGGTTGCGCCCGTCGATGCAATTGGCGAACTGCACCGCGTCCTTCTGATCCGCGCGCACGTAGCTCTCGGGCGGCGCCACGTTCAGCGTCGTCGTCACGTACTTCAGCGCCTTGCCGTAGGAGTGCTGATCCTCGATCGACAGCGCCTCCTTGCGGTTGAGCCCGAGCGCCTTGTGCTGCTGCGCCGTCGACGCCGCCAGCATCGGCGCCAGGATGGCGAAGAGCGCGTCGAGGTAGCGATCCTCCTCGGGGTGCTGCAGCCGCGCCCACATCTCGTCGGACAGCGCACGCCGCGCGATCGCCATCGCCTGGTGCTTGTAGGTGTTGGCCTTGGTCAGATCGTCGGGCTCGCCCTTCTTGAGGAAGCAGAGCGCCACCGACAGCTGCACCGACTTCTCGCGCTGCGAGGTCTGGATGTAGAGGTGCTTGAGCGCGCGATACGACAGCACGCGGTTCTTCTCGGCGCGCAGGATGAGCTGGTGCTCGATGATCGATTTTTCGAACATCGACGGCCCCGCCTGCACGTAGAGATCGGCCAGCTGCTTGCGCCGGTCGAGGTTGGCGCGATCGAGCGTGAGCGCCACTTCGAGCGCCGCCACCGCGCTCTCGCGCTCGCCGAGCTCGTCGAGGCACAGCTGCCCGAGCGCGCTCCACACGCGCAGCCGCTCGCCGTTCTTGCCGTCGGCGTCGCCGACCGACTCCGCGCCGAGCCGCTTCAGGTACTTGCGGTAGAAGCGCGCCAGCTCCTTCCACTGCTGCCGGTCGCGCAAGAGCTCTTCCAGCGCCTCCGACGAGCGATCGAGCGTCGGATCGTCGTCGAGCGCCGCCGACAGTTGCGCCGCCGCCTCGTCGGCGCGCCCGAGCTCGTCGCGCGCGATCAGGCCCGCCGCGTGCCGGTACTTGGCGCGCACCGACGACACCTTCTCGAACTCGATGAGCCGCTCGAGCATCTCCAGCGCCTGCGGCCACGCCTTCTCCTCGACGTACGCGTCGAGGCACTTGTGCAGGAGCTTGTGATCGTCGCTCTTGAGCTCGAGCCCTTCGCGCCACGCCGACACCGCCTCGTCGCGGTTGTCGAGCTTCTCGAGCCAGACGTCGCCGATCTCGCCGTAGAGCCGCGCCTGCTCGTTCACGTCGGTCGACGTCACCAGCAGCGCCTTCTTGGCGTCGATGAGCGACTCCGGCTTGGCCTCGCCGAACTCCATCGACGCGAGCAGCGACGGCCGGTGCGCCGGATCGAGCTCGAGCGCCTTTTCGAAGCGCGCCTTGGCCTTCTGCTTGTCGCCGAGCTTCAGCTCGCACGCGCCCATCGAGTAGTAGAGCTCGACGCGCTCCGACGGCGGCAGATCCTCCACGTGGTGCTTGAACACCATCTCGAACGCGGCGAGCGCCTCTTTGTGCTCCTCGCGCTTCTCGTGCCACGCCGCGCGCCCGCGCTGGGCCTCGAGGTGCGTCTCGTCGATCTCGGCCGCGCGCGCGTAGGCCTTGCCGACCTTCTCCTCGAGCCCGAGCGCCTGCGCCGCGTGCGCCAGCCGCGTCAGCCGCTCGACCTGCAGCGCCGGCTCGATGTTTCGGCGGCTTTCGCCGCCAACCCCGGCCTCCGGGCGGGGGCCCAGCTCCTTGCGCGTCAGCATCTCGAGCACCGGCACGAGATCCGTGTAGCGCTCGGCCTTCCACAGAAGCTCGGCCACGCGCTCGCCCGCCTCGACGTGCTCCGGATCCACCGCCAGCGCGTCGAGGTAGAGCTCGGTCGCCTTGCGCTTGTCGTCGAGCCCGTCGTAGATCTCGCCCGCTTCGACGAGCAGGCGCGTGCGCTCGAGCCGATTCGGCGTGTGCGGCACCGCCTCGACGAGCAGCTTGGCCGCCTTCAAGAAGTCGCCGTTCTTGCGGTAGATCTCGACGAGCGCCGTCATCGAGCCGACGTGCGTCGGGTCGAGCTCGAGCGCGCGCACGAAGCGCGTCTCCGCCTGCCGCGCGTCGCCCAGCTTCTCGGCGTAGATCTCGCCCGCGCGGTGCACCATCTCGAGCTTCTGCGACTTGACCTCGGCCACCTGCGCGCGCCGCTCGAGCACGTCGGCCGCCTTCTGCCAGGCCTCGATCTTCTCGTAGACGCGGGTCAGCGCCTCCATCGTGTCGCCGTGATTGGGCAGGTGCGTCTCGACGTCGAGGTAGGCCTCGATCGCCTTGTCCCAGTCGCGCAGCTCATGCTCGTAGATGGCCGCGATCTGGAAACAGATCTCGCCCGCGTTCGGCGGCGGCACCAGCGCCGCGTGACGGCGGCACGCCTCGATGAGCTCGTTCCACTTACGCTCGGCGTAGTAGAGCCGCTCGAGCGAGCGCAGCGCGTCCTCCGAGCGCGGGTCGACGGCGAGCAGCTTCTCCAGGCACTCCTCGGCGCGCGCCGACGAGCCCGGGATCTCCTCCCACAAAGAAGCCATGCGACGGTAGATCGCCGCGCGCTCGCGATCGCTGTCGACCGCCTCGGCCTGCCGCCCGAGCGTCTCGATGTACTGCTGCTCCTGCCCGTCGGCCGAATAGAGCCGCTCGAGCGCCCGCAGCACCGTCAGATCCTTCGCATCTTCGGACGAGAGCGCCTCGTAGCGCGCGATCGCCTCTTTGCGATCGTCGAGCCGATCGGCGAACAGCGCCGCCGCCTCGGCCTTGAGCGCGCGCGCCTCTTCGCCCGTTGCATAGCCCACGCGCTCGTCGAGCACCGCGGCCAGCGCGCGCCACTCGCTCGTCTTGCGCAGCAGGTTCTCCAGCGCCGCGCGTGCTTCGTGCGCCGTCGGCTCCTGGTCGAGCGCCGCGCGATAGGCCGCGGCCGCGCCGGCGCTGTCGCCGATGCGCGCCTCCAGCACCTCGGCCTGCTCGACGAAGCGTCCGCTGTCGCCGTACGCCTGCTGAAGCTCGCTCCAGCGCTCGAGCCGCTTGTAGAGCCCGATGCGCAGCTCGCCCGCCTCGGCAAGCCCGGGGTCGAGCTTGAGCGCCTCCTCGAGCGCGGTGAGCGCGTACTCGGCCGAGCCGAGCTTGTCGGCGTAGAGCTTCGACAGCCGCAGCCACGCCTGGGCGCGCTCGCCGTCGGGCAAGGTCGGCATCACTTCCGCCAGCTCCGAGAGCAGCTCGCTCCACGTGCCGGTCGCCTGCGCCAGCCGCTCCAGCTCCGCCCACGCCTCCGGCCGCGGATGCTCCTTATAAGCGGCGACGAGCGCGGTGAACGCCTTCGACAGATCGCCCACCTCGTGCTCGAAGATCTTGGCGACCTCGAGCAGCATCTCGGCGCGCCGCTCTACCGTCGGCTCGACGCCCACGCGCCCGAGCAAGAGGTCGACCAGCTTCTCCCAGTCGCTCGCCTCGCGCAGCTTCTTCGACAGCGTGTCGAGCTTGTCATCGATCGCTGGGCGGCTCGGCGCATCGGCGCGCGCCGGCTCTTCGGCGAGCAGGACGAGCCAGCCCTCGAAGTCGTCGTCGTCGGGCAGCGCGGGCGCGACCTCGTCACCGACCGCTTCCTTGAGCTGCCGCGCCAGCTCGGCCACGTTCTCGGCCGACAAGACGCGGATGCCATAGGCCGCGTAGAGCTCTTCCTTCTCGACGGGACCGAGCCCTGGAATGACCGCGAAGTGCTCGACCTCGCCCGCGCGCGCTCCGGCGAGCACGCGCTCGAGCAGGATCGCCAGATCGGGATCGCGCCCGTCGAAGCCGACGAACAGAAAGCTGCGCGAGCGATAGAGATCGTGCGCCACCGTGCGGTAGCCGCCGTCGGCGAGCGCCGAGTTGAGGTCCTCCGCCGACCACACGATCGAATCGGCGCGCGACGGATCGCCGAGCGCCTTGAAGACGAAGCGCAGCTTGCCGTCGTTGCGCAGCGCCTCGTGATCGCGCGGCGTGTAGATGCGCGGCACCACGCCGTCCTTGGTGAACGCGCGCTCGAACGCGTCGTCGTACGCGGTGGTGACGATGGCGCGGAACGGCAATTCGCCGAGGAGCTTGATGGCCTCGGGCAATTCCTCGAACGGCGCGGCGGCCTTCTTGAGCTCGTCGGCGAAGCGATCGCCGAGACGGCGGCGCACGAAGCCGGCCGCCGCGAGCGGGCGGGTCTCGAGCACCTGGCGCGCGCCGTCGGCGTCGCCCTCGGGCAGCTCCGCGAGCAGCTTGCCCACGAGCGTGCGGAAGCTGCGCTCACCGTCGGCAGCCGAGAGGCGCGAGCCGGCGCAGAGCACACAGCGGCCGTTGCGCAACCGCTCGACGAGATCCGACATTTCCGTCGAAGAAGGAGGCAT
>DATNAQ010000182.1:0-2310 GCA_035607415.1 Polyangia bacterium | reverse complement strand
TTCGTGTCGATCGTCGCCAACGACCTCGCCAAGGGCTTCGACACGCTGCGCGACGTGCAGATGCGCGTGGGCGCGCTGCCGATCTACCCGACCAATGCGCTGAAGTACAACCTCACGTGGAGCACCGACGGCCTCATCAACGAGTACTGCAACCCGTGCGAGGCGATCATCGACGGCGCGCTGATGGAAACGCTGGCGCTTGAGGAGATCGAGGCGTTCTCGCTCGACGGTATCGCCTACGAGGCGTTCAACACGTCGGGCGGCCTGGGCACGCTGTGCGATTCGCTGAAGGGCCGCGTCGAGAACCTCAACTACAAGACGGTGCGCTATCCCGGCCACCGCGACATCGTCAAGACGCTGATCCGCGACCTGCGCTTGGGGCAGCGCCGCGACATCCTGAAGGACGTGCTCGAGACGGCGATCCCGATGACGCTGCAGGACGTCGTGCTGATCTTCGTCACCGTGAGCGGCATGAAGGGCGGGCGTCTCACGCAACAGACGTACGCGAAGAAGATCTACAGCCAGGTCGTCAACGGCCAGCACCTGTCGGCGATCCAGGTCACCACCGCGGCCGGCATCTGCGCGATGGTCGATCTCCTCGTCGGCGGCAAGCTGCCGCAGCGGGGCTTCGTGCGCCAGGAAGACGCGAGCCTCGCCGACTTCCTCGCCAATCGCTTCGGGCGCTACTATCAATGAGCGCGGCGACTTCGGTCGCGCCCGCTCGCGGAGCTACCACCATGGCGATGGACGTCGCATCCCTCCTCAAGTCGCTCGGCGTCGATCTCGACGCGCATCGCGGCGGCGACCTTACCGTGCGCTCGCCGATCGACGGCTCGACGCTCGCCACGCTGCGCGGCGACGACGCCGAACGCGCATCGGCGAAGATCGCCGCGGCCACGCAGGCGGCGCTCGCCTGGCGCGACGTGCCGGCGCCGCGCCGCGGCGAGCTCGTCCGCGTGTTCGGCACGCTGTTGCGCGCGCACAAGGCTGCGCTCGGCCGGCTCGTGACCATCGAGTCGGGCAAGATCCTGCAGGAGGGCCTGGGCGAAGTGCAGGAGATGATCGACATCTGCGACTTCGCGACCGGGCTCTCGCGGCAGCTCTACGGCCTGACCATGGCATCGGAGCGCACCGGCCACCGGATGATGGAGACGTGGCATCCGCTCGGCGTCGTCGGCGTCATCAGCGCCTTCAACTTCCCGGTGGCCGTGTGGTCGTGGAATGCGGCGCTGGCGTTCGTCTGCGGCAATGCCGTGGTGTGGAAGCCGTCGGAGAAGACGCCGCTGACGGCGCTCGCGGTCGACGCGCTGTTCGCCCGCGCCGCGCACGAGGTAGGTGGCATGCCGGCCGGCTTGTCCCAGGTCGTGATCGGTGCACGCGACGTCGGCATGGTCGTCGCGCGCGACCCGCGCGTTGCACTCATCTCGGCGACCGGCAGCACGCGGATGGGCCGCGAGGTGGCTGCGCTCGCCGCCGAGCGGCTCGCGCGCACGCTGCTCGAGCTCGGCGGCAACAACGCGCTCGTCGTCGCGCCGTCGGCGGACCTGGACCTCGCGCTGCGCGCCATCACGTTCGCCGCGGTCGGTACCGCCGGACAGCGCTGCACGTCGCTGCGACGCCTCATCGTCCACGAGTCGGTGCACGACGCGCTGGTCGGCAAGCTTGCCACGGTGTACGGCAAGCTGCCGATCGGCGACCCGCTCGCCGACGGCACGCTGGTCGGCCCGCTGATCGATGCTGCGGCGTTCACGCGCATGCAGGAGGCGCTCGCTCGCGCACGCGCCGACGGCGGCCGTGTCACTGGGGGTGAGCGCGCAACCGTGCAGGGTTGCGACGGCGGCTACTACGTGCATCCGGCGCTGGTGGAGATGCCGAAGCAGACGGCGCTCGTGCACGCGGAGACGTTCGCGCCGCTGCTGTACGTGCTGCGCTACACGACGCTCGACGAGGCGATCGCGCTGCACAACGGAGTGCCCCAGGGACTCGCCTCGTCGATCTTCACGACCGACGTGCGGGAGGCCGAACGGTTCCTGTCGTCGGGCGGCTCCGACTGCGGCATCGCCAACGTCAACATCGGCCCGTCCGGCGCCGAGATCGGCGGCGCCTTCGGTGGGGAGAAGGAGACCGGCGGCGGCCGCGAGTCGGGCTCCGACTCGTGGCGGGCCTACATGCGCCGGGCGACGAACACGATCAACTACGGCGCGACGCTGCCGCTGGCGCAGGGCGTGACGTTCGAGGTGAAGACGGGGGCTTGAGGAGGGTCATCCCGGACGACCGAAGGTCGATCCGGGATCGCAAGCCGCTAAGGGC
>DATNAQ010000181.1:0-39885 GCA_035607415.1 Polyangia bacterium | reverse complement strand
TCGATCGGGGAAGGCAACTGTCCCGCCATGCGTTGTCCTCGCGTAAAGTGGGGGCACCCTAGCATGGACGACGGCGTCGCGCAGCTTGCCGCAGTGATCGCCGCCGACCTGGCGACGTGGGACACGCCGTGGGTGGAGCTCGCCATCTACGAGACCGGCGACGGACGTTCGATCGCGGAAGAGATCGATGCGTTCTGCCGGCGCGAGCTCGGCGGGGGCGTGGCGCGCGGACTGTTTCATTCGGCGAGCGTCGGGGCGGTGACCGGTGTCGAGCTCGGCGACGGGCGGCGCGTGGTGGTGAAGGCGCATCAGCCCGAGCGCGAGCTTTCGTGGCTGCAAGAGATCGTGCGCGTGCAGATGCACCTGGCGTCGCGCGGGCTGCCGGCGACGACGGTGTGCGGCGGGCCGGCGCCGATCGGGCGGGGCCTCGCGATCGTCGAGGCGTTCGTCGAGGGCGGCGCCACGCCCGACGGGCACGCGCCGGCCGTGCGGGCGGCGATCGCCGAGGGGCTGTGCGCGATCGTGGCGGCGGGGCGCGGGCTGGTCGCGGGGTCGACGTTGAAGCCGCAGCTGCTCGGCACGCCGCCCGCCATCCGCGGGCTGTGGCCGACGCCGCACTCGAAGCTGTTCGACTTCTCCCAGCCGGTGCCGTGGATCGACGACGTCGCGCGGGCGGCGCGTGCGCGCTTCGTGCCGGCGGGCGAGCTGGTGATCGGTCACGGCGATTGGCGCGCCGAGCACGTGCGCTTCGACGGCGGGCGAATCGTCGGGGCGTTCGATTGGGACTCGCTGTGCAAGGAGTACGAGCCGTCGCTCGTCGGCTTCACGGCCCATGCGTTCGCGTGCGACTGGTCGCGCACGCCGCCGGCGCCGGTGCCGACGCTCGACGAGGCGCGCGCCTTCGTCGCCGACTACGAGCGCGCGCGCGGCCGCGGCTTTACGGTCGAGGAGCGGCGGCTGTGCGGCGCGACCTTCGCGTTTTCGTGCGCGTACGTGGCGCGCTGCGCCTGGGGCCTCGGCAACGACGAGCGCGGGAGCGAAGGAACGGTTCAGCAGTTGCTGGCGTCTCAAGGGCCCACTTTGATGGAGCTGTAGATGGACGAGCGCGAGAACGCACGGCACTGGGAAGAGAACGCGGCGACGTGGACCGAGCTCGTGCGCCGCGGTTACGACCGCGCGCGCGACTACGTCAACAACCCGTCGTTCTTCGCGATGCTTCCCGAGGTTCGCGGACTCGACGGACTCGACCTTGGCTGCGGCGAGGGCTACAACACGCGGCTCGTGGCCGATCGCGGCGCGCGCATGACCGGCGTCGACATCGCCTGGGGCATGGTCCGCCCCGCCGCCGCGCATGAGCGCGAGGAGCCGCGCGGCGTACGCCTAGTTCGGGCCAGCGGCGTGGCGCTGCCCTTCGCCGACGCGTCGTTCGACTTCGCCGTGGCGTTCATGAGCCTGCAGGACATGCCCGAGCACGATCGTGTCTTCGCCGAGATCGCGCGCGTCCTCAAGCCGGGCGGCTTCCTACAGTTCTCGACCCTGCATCCGTGCTTCGGTCGCGCGCCGTTCGAATGGGCCGAAGACGCCGACGGCCGCCGCCGCGCGCGCATCGTCTCCAACTACTTTCGCGAGCTCGACGGCGAAATCGACGAGTGGACCTTCGGCGCAGCGCGCCGCGACGGTGTCGAGCGTCCGCCGTTCCGCTGCCCGATATTCTCGGGCACGCTCGCGTCCTGGCTCAACCGCGTCGCCGGCGCCGGCTTCGCCATCGAGCGCGTGGCCGAGCCGCGTCCCGACGCGGCCACGCTGGCGCAGTTCCCGAGCCTCTACCGCTATGGCGTGGTGCCGAACTTCCTGCAGATCCGCGCCGCTACTGGCGAGCGCCTTCGTTGAGCCATTTCTGATAGGCGTCGAACGAGAAGGGGCGACCGAGGAAGTCCTGCACCATCTCCGCCGCCGGCATCTTGCCGCCCCCTTCGAGCACGGCGTGGCGATACTTCGCCGCGACGGCCTTGTTGAGCAGGCCGTGCGCCTTGAACGGCGTGAACAGGTCCTTGGCGATCACGAGCGACCACATATACGTGTAGTAGTTCGACGAGTAGCCGACGAGGTGGCCGAACGCCTCCTGCGGGTAGGTCCCGTCGACGTGCGCGAACGGCGTGTACTTGCCTTCCATGTCGGCGAACACCTGCGTGGTGTCGAGGCCCGCCGGATCGTGATCGTAGTAGGCGAGGCTCACCGCCGCGTAGTTCATCTGGCGCCGCACGTCGAGCCCGCGCGCGAACTCGTCGGCGCGCTTCATCTTCGCCACCAGCTCCGTCGGAATCGGCGCGCCCGTCTGATAGTGCTTGGCGAACGTCTGCAAGGTCGGCGCGTCCTCGACCCACTCCTCGAGCAGCTGCGACGGCGCCTCGACGAAGTCGTACTCGCGATAGCTCGCCGTCGACGTCCAGCGCGTGTGGCCGGAGAAGACGTGCTGCACGAGGTGGCCGAACTCGTGGAAGAAGGTCGAGACGTCGCCCTCTTCCATGAGCGCCGGCTGCCCGCCCACGCCCTTCGGGAAGTTGCACAGAAGCACGCCCTCGGGCAGCCGCGCGCCCTCCTTGCCGGTCACGAGCGTGAACTGCGCCGCGTGCGAGAACTTGCCGGCGCGCGGATGCAGGTCGAGATAGATGCGCCCGAGGCGGCGCCCGCCGTCGAAGACGTCATAGACGTCGACGTCGGGGTGCCAGACCTTGGCGTCCTCGACCTTGCGATACTGCACGCCGAAGAGCTGCGACGTGATGGCGAGCAGGCCCGCTTCCACGCGCTTGAACTCGAAGTAGGGGCGCACCGACTGCGCGTCGAAGTCGAGCTGCTCGGCGCGCACGCGCTCCTTCAGATACGACACGTCCCACGCCGGCACACTATTGGCGCGCGGCTCGTCCTTCTGCAGCCGCGCGTAGAGGAGCTTGTAGTCCTCGTCGGCGCGCGCTTGCGACACGCGCGCGATCTGGTCGACGAACGCATGCGCCGCCGCCGGCGTGCGGATCATCTTGTTCTCCATCGAGTACGCCGCCCAGCTCGGATAGCCGAGCAGCGTCGCCAGCTCGTAGCGCTTGCCGAGGAGCTGGCCGAGCACCTCGAGGTTCTGCGGATGCGCGCGGTTCGAGAAGGCGAGGAACATCGCCTTGCGCGCCTTCTCGCTGCGGGCGAACTTCATGAACGGGTAGTAGTCGGGGTACTGCACCGTCAGCGTCACCTTGCCGTCGGCGCCGACGGGGTGCTTGGCGATGTAGTCGGGCGGCATGCCGGCCAGCTCCGACGGAGCCAGCTCGACCTTGGATTGGTCCTCGTTGATGTTGCTCTCGAACTTGTTGCCGAGCGTGGTGATCTCGTCGCGCAGCGCCTTGACCTTGGCGCGCGTCGCGTCGTCGCGGTTGACCCCCGCCCGCTTGAAGTCGGCGAGGTCCTGCGCGATCCAATACTTCGTGGCCGCGTCCTCGCCCGACAGGTCGAGCCCGGCGACGATGTCGTAGATGCCGCGGTCGAGCGCGATCTCGGAGCCGAGCGCGGACGCCTGCACCGTGCAGCGCTCGCCGGCGGCGCGCGACGCGGCGTCGGGATGCGCGTTGAACACGACGTCGGCGGTGCTGCCGATGGTGTCGAGCTCGGCGTTGGCCTCGTCGTAGAGCTCGAGCACGCGCGGCACGTCGTGTTTGGTGATCGGACGCGGCGTGGCCTTGAGCGCGGCCAGCTTCTGCCGCACCGACGCCAGGTGCCCGGCGCAGGCGGCGTCGAACGCGGCCGGATCGGCCGAGGCGAGGTCGCCCTGCAGCGGCGCGAGCGTGCGCGGCGCGTCGCGGCCGGTCGACGGCGTCTGCGTGCCGGCGCACGCGCCCAGCAACGGTAGGGTGACCAGGATCGTCTTGAGCGAGCGAGTCATGCGTTCAGGAACACCGCTTGCCCGCGCTTGTTCGGCGAATCTGGCCGCCGCCTTGCAAAGTCATGCGTCGCATGCGGTGGGTGTTCGGAGCGTTGCTATTGATTGCGGGCTGTTCCGGCGTCGAGGGACGGCAACCGGCTGGGGTGGCGGCGACGCAATCGGAGTCCGCAGCCCCAGGTGGCTGCGTGCAGATCGGCGGTGGTGAGCTGCAAGCCGGGCTCACGCTCGGAGTCTCGGGCGGGAGCATCACGGTCACCGACGTGCAGCATCACGGCAACGATCCGGTCGGCTTCTCCATCAGCTCGACGGCGCCGAACACGTTCGTCATCGTGACCGCCGGCAGCGTCTCGTGCAGCGACGGTGATTCCTACTTGAGCGCCGAGCCGATTTCGCGCGTCGACTTCTGCGCCGGCGCCAGCGGCTGCATCTGAGCGCGCGCTAGGCCGCGGCCGCGCGGCCGCGCTTGAACCAGAGATACGCCGGCAGGCCGAGGAGCACGAGGCCGATGCCGATGAGCGCGTTGCGCTGGGCGCCGATGAAAATGTAGATGACGAAGAAGGTCGCGCCCACGAGGTACAGGGCCGGCGTGAGCGGATAGCCCCACGTGCGGTAGGGGCGCGGCGCGTCGGGCTGTTTCTTGCGCAGCACGAACAGCCCGGCGACGGTGAGCGCGTTGAACGCCAGCGACGCGAAGGTCACGTACGTCAGAAGATCCGAGTACGAGCCCGAGAGCGCCAGCACCGACGACCAGATGCCCTGCAAGACGAGCGCGTTGGCCGGCGTGTGGCGCGTCGGGTGGACGCGCCCCGCCGACGAGAAGAAGAGGCCGTCGCGCGCCATCGCGTAGATCACGCGTCCGCCGCCGAGGATGAGCCCGTTGACGCAACCGAAGGTCGACACCAGGATCGCGATCGACACCGCGGTCACGCCCAAGCCGCCGAGGAGCACGCCGGCGACGTCGGCGGCGACGCGGTTCTCGACGACGGCCGCCATCTTGTGCAGCGGCAGGATGTAGAGGTAGACCGCGCACGCGCCGGTGTAGACGAGCGTCGTGACCACGCTGCCGAGCACGAGCGCGCGCGGCAGGTTCCGCTGCGGCTCGCGGATCTCCTCGGCGGCGAAGGTCACCGTGTTCCACGCGTCGTAGGCGAAGAGCGCCTTCGACATGGCCACGCCGACCGCGGCCATGAGCGTCATGCCCACCGCGGCCGTGCCGATCTGCGCGCCGACCAGCGGCCTGAAGTTCGCGAACGATCCCTTGCCCGAGAAGAAGCCGATGAGCACGAGCAGCGCGATGGCGCCGACCTTGAGCACCGTGAACAGGTTCTGCACGAAGGCGCCCGCTTCGACGCCGCGGCAGTTCACCCAGGTCAAGAGCGCGATGATGACGACCGCCACCACCTGCGCGCGCGACAGCGTGAAGAAGCCGAGCTTGAAGATGATGTCGCCCTCGCCGAGGTGCAGCCCGACGCCGCCGAGGAACTTCGAGAACGCGATCGCGACGGCGGCGTTGAACCCGCTCTGGATCACCAGGAGCACGGTCCAGCCGTAGAGGAACCCGACGAGCGGCCCGAACGCCTCGCGCAAGAACACGTACTGCCCGCCCGCCTTTGGCATCATCGCGCACAGCTCGCCGTAGGCCAGCGCGCCGAGCAGCGTGAGCGCGCCGCCGATGAGCCACAGGCCGAGGTAGATGCCGGGCGTGCCGATCAGCCCCGCCATGATCGAGGGCGCGATGAAGATCCCCGAGCCGATCATCGAGCCCACGATCAGCGTCGTGGCGCTGAACACGCCCAGCCGACGCTCGAGTGCTTCCGCCATGCGTGCCATTTGACATCGGAATGAACGCGTTGGCGAAGAATCGTGTTAATGAACGGGAAAAATGCTCGAGCAGCTCCTGCGGCGCAAGGCGGTGGACGATGCGACTTCCGATGCGGAAGCGCCGGAGCATCGTCTCAAGCGCACCTTGACCGCCGTCGACCTGACCGCGCTCGGCATCGGCGCCGTGATCGGAGCCGGCATCTTCTCGTCGACGGGATCGGCCGCCGCCGGCGGCGGCGCGCACATCGGCGCCGGCCCCGCGCTCATCATCTCCTACATGCTGACGGCGGTCGCCTGCGGCTTCGCAGCGCTCTGCTACGCCGAGATGGCGTCGATGATCCCGATCGCCGGCAGCGCGTACACCTACTCCTACGTGACGCTCGGCGAGTTCCTGGCGTGGATCATCGGCTGGGACCTCATCCTCGAATACGCCGTCGGCAACGTCGCCGTCGCCGTGAGCTGGTCGGGCTACTTCCAATCGTTCATCGGCGGTTTCGGGTGGCACCTTCCGACCTGGCTCACCTCCACGATCAACCAGGCGCGCGCCAATCCGCAGATCTTCCACGATGCGCCGCACCTGTTCGGCATCCCCCTCGTCCTCAACCTGCCCGCCGGCGCCATCGTCGCGCTCATCACCGCGCTGCTCGTCGTCGGGGTCAAGGAGTCGGCGCGCGTCAACTCGGTGATCGTCGGCATCAAGATCGTCCTCGTCATCGCCTTCGTCGCGATCGGCGCCTTCTGGGTGACGCCCGCCAACTGGCACCCGTTCGCGCCCAACGGCTTTCACGGCATCATGACGGGCGCCTCGATCATCTTCTTCTCGTACATCGGCTTCGACGCCATCTCGACGACGGCGGAGGAGGCCAAGAACCCGCAGCGCGATCTGCCAATCGGCATGATCGCGTCGCTCGTCATCTGCACGATCCTTTATATCGCGGTCACGGTCGTGCTCACCGGCATGGTGCCGTCGAAGGAGCTCGGCGTCGCCGATCCGCTGGCGCTGGCGCTGCAGAAGGCGGGCCTCATGCGGCTCGCCGGCGTCTTCTCGTTCGGCGCGGTCATCGCCATGACCGCGGTGCTGCTCGTCTTCCAGCTCGGCCAGCCGCGCATCTTCATGTCGATGGCGCGCGACGGCCTGTTGCCCCCGTGGGCGGCCAAGGTGCATCCGCGCTTCCGCACGCCCTACGTCACCACCATCATCACCGGCGTCGCCGTCGGTGTGCCGGCGATGTTCGTCGATCTCAACGACGCGCTCGAGTTCTGCAACATCGGCACGCTGTTCGCCTTCGTGCTCGTGTCGGCGGGCGTGATCGTGCTGCGCTACCTCGAGCCGGATCGGCCGCGGCCGTTCCGCGTGCCCGGCTCGCCGGTGGTGCCGGCCCTCTCGATCTTCTCGTGCATCGCGCTCATGTTGCCCTTGCCGTGGCCAACGTGGATCCGCTTCGTCGGCTGGCTCGTCATCGGCCTCGTCATCTATTTCGCCTACGGCGTGCGTAAGAGCCGGCTGGCGCGTGTAAAGGGGTAGGAATGTCGAACTTGTGGAAACGAAAGTCGCTCGCGCAGCTCGTCGCCGGCGGCGAAGAACAAGGCCATGAGCTCAAGAAGACGCTCGGCGCGGCCAACCTGATCGCGCTCGGCATCGGCGCCATCATCGGCGCCGGCCTCTTCGTGCGCACCGCGGTCGCCGCAGCCGATCACGCGGGCCCGGCGGTGACGCTCGGCTTCGTGCTCGCCGCCATCGGCTGCGCCTTCGCCGGGCTGTGCTACGCCGAGTTCGCCTCGATGATCCCGATCGCGGGCAGCGCCTACACCTACTCGTACGCGACGCTCGGCGAGCTCATCGCCTGGATCATCGGCTGGGACCTCGTGCTCGAGTACGCCATCGGCGCCGCCACCGTCGGCATCGCCTGGTCGGAGTACCTCAACAAGCTCCTCGAGTTTCTACCGGGGCATTACCAGATCCCCTACGCGTGGTGCCATTCGCCGTTCCAACACATGGGCGCCTCGCACGGCATCATGAACATCCCGGCGCTGTTCATCGTGCTCATGCTGTCGCTGCTCCTCATTCGCGGCATGAAGGAGTCGGCGTTCGTCAACGGCATCATCGTCATCACCAAGGTCGCCATCGTCATCCTCATCATCACGCTCGGCTGGCACTTCATCGATCCGGCCAACCACACGCCCTACATCCCGCCGTCGCAGACCATCACCGACCCGAGCGGCGTCGCGCAGCACTACGGCGGCTTCCTCGGCATCATCGGCGCCGCCGGCGTCGTCTTCTTCGCCTTCATCGGCTTCGACGCGGTCTCGACGGCGGCGCAAGAGACGGTCAACCCCAAGCGCGACATGCCCATCGGAATCCTCGGCTCGCTCGTCGTCTGCACCGTGCTCTACATCCTGTTCGCGCACGTGCTGACCGGCATCGCGCCGGTCCAGGACTTCCGCACCGGCGGCCGCGAGGCGTCGGTCGCCTACGCCATCATGAAGCACATGCCCGGCTACGCCTGGCTGGCCAAGCTCGTCACCGTCGCCATCTTGTTCGGCTTCACGTCGGTCATCCTGGTCATGCTGATGGGGCAGTCGCGCGTGTTCTACTCGATGTCGCGCGATGGTCTCGTGCCGCGGCTGTTCTCCGACGTGCACCCGAAGTACCGCACGCCGTGGAAGTCGAACGTCGCCTTCTTCCTGTTCGTCGGCGCCTTCGCCGCGTTCGTGCCCGAAGACATCGTCGGGGACATGACGTCGATCGGCACGCTGTTCGCGTTCGTGCTCGTGTGCATCGGCGTGTGGGTCATGCGCGTGCGCGATCCGGACGCGCCGCGCCAGTTCAAGGTGCCGATGGTGCCGGTGATCTCGACGCTCGGCGTGCTCGCCAACACGCTCATGATCTTCGGGCTCGGCTGGACCAATTGGCTGCGCCTCGGCGTCTGGCTGGTGATCGGCCTCGTCATCTACTTTCTGTACGGGCGGCACCACTCGAAGCTCGCCACGGCGCGGTAGCGGTCGTGCGGCGCCTCGCCGTCTACACCGCGCTGCTCGTCGCGCTCGACCTCGGCCTCTTGCTCGTGCGCGCCGGCGCGGCGACCCACGCGGGCGGCGGACGGCGGTTGCGCGCGGGCGTGGTGTTCGACGTCGGCGGGCGCGGTGACAAGTCGTTCAACGACTCGGCGTGGCGCGGGCTCGATCGCGCGGTGCGCGAGCTCGGCGTCGAGGCCGAGTACATCGAGCCGGGCGAGGGGAGCGATCGCGAGAGCGGCATCCGCCTGCTCGCCGCCGAGAAGTTCGACCTCATCCTCGGCGTCGGGTTCATCTTTTCCGACGACCTGTACAACATCGCCGGCGAATATCCGAAGACGCATTTTGCCTGCATCGACTACGCGAAGTTCGACGCGCACGGCTTCGTGGTGCCGCCGCCCAACATGGTGGCGCTCAAGTTTCGCGAGGAGGAGGGCTCGTTCCTCGTCGGCGCACTGGCGGCGCTGGTGTCGAAGACGCACGCCATCGGCTTCGTCGGCGGCATGGACATTCCGCTCATCCACAAGTTCGAGGCCGGCTATCGCGCGGGCGCGAGGTACATCCGTCCCGACATGCCGGTGATGGTCGGCTACGCGGGCGTGACCGGCGACGCGTTCAAGAACCCGGCGAAGGGCAAGGAGCTCGCGCTCGCCGAGTACGCGGCCGGCGCCGACATCGTGTTTCACGCGGCGGGGACGACGGGGCTCGGCGTGTTCGAGGCGGCGCGCGAGACCGGCAAGTACGCCATCGGCGTCGACGCCGATCAGTGGAGCGAAGCGCCGGGGCGCGTCTTGACGAGCATGACCAAGGTGGTCGACAAGGCCGTGTTCGAGACGGTCGAGCGCGCGCAACAAGGGACGTGGAAGGGCGGCGTCCTGCAGCTCGGCCTGGCCGAGGGCGGCGTCGACTACGTCTACGACGAGCACAACCGCGCGCTCATCGGCGACGCGGTGCGCGCGCGGGTCGAGCAGATCCGGCGCGACATCATCGCCGGCAAGATCAAGGTGCCCGCCCAATGAGCGAAGCGGCGACGGCGACGGCGAGCGGGGGGCCGCCGGCCGAAGCCATCGGTTGCTCGCACGTGTGGACGCGCTTCGGCGCGGTCGTGGCCAACCGCGACGTGTCGCTGTCGGTGATGCGCGGCGAGGTGCACGCCGTCATCGGCGAGAACGGCGCCGGCAAGTCGACGCTGATGCGCGCGCTCTACGGCATGCATCCGCCCGACGCGGGCGAGGTGCGCATCGGCGGCGAGATCATCGCGCGCCCGTCGGTGCCGGCGGCGATCGCGCGCAAGGTCGGCATGGTGCATCAGCACTTCATGCTGGTGCCGACGCTGACGGCGGCGGAGAACGTGGTGCTCGGGCGCGAGCCGTGGCGCGGGCCGTTCGTCGATCTGCGGCGCGCCGAGCGCGAGATCGGCGAGCTGTCGGAGCGCTTCGGGCTGCGCGTGGAGCCGCGGCGCCTGGTGTCGTCGCTGTCGGTGGGCGAGGCGCAGCGCGTGGAGATCGTGAAGGTGCTGTGGCGCGGCGCCGATGTCCTCATCCTCGACGAGCCGACGGCGGTGCTGACGCCGCTCGAGGTGGGCGAGCTGTTCGGCGTGTTGCGCGAGCTGGTGGCCGACGGCAAGACGGTGGTGCTCGTCACCCACAAGCTCGACGAGGTCCTGCAGCTGGCCACGCGCGTGACGGTCATGCGGCGCGGCGAGGTGGTAGGGTCGCTCGATCCGCGCAACACGACGGCCGGCGAGCTCGCGCGCACCATGGTCGGGCGCGATCTGGTCGCGGCGCCGCCCCGCCCGATCTTCGCCGGAGAATCGCGCGAGCGGCTGCGCGTCGAGGGGCTCACCGTCACGCGCGACGACGGCACGCGCGCGCTCGACGACGTCAGCCTGTCGGTGCGCGGCGGCGAGATCCTCGGCGTCGCCGGCGTCGAGGGCAACGGCCAGTCGGAGCTGACGCTGGCCATCGCCGGCGTGATCGCGCAACGGAGCGGGCGCATCCTCGTCGACGGCCACGACGTCTCGCACGACAGCGTGCGCGCGCGGCGCGACCGCGGCGTCGCGCACGTGCCCGAGGATCGCCACGCGCGCGGCGTCGTCCTCGGCTTCTCGATCGCCGACAACGTGCGCCTCGGCGACGACGCCCTCGACGGCGCCAAGCTCGCCAAGGTGACCCGGAGCGTGATCGACCGGCTCGACGTGCGCCCGCCCGAGCCGCGCGCGACGATGGCGACGCTGTCGGGCGGCAACCAGCAGAAGGTCGTCGTCGGGCGCGAGCTTTCGCGCGAGCACGGCGTCCTCGTCTGCGCGCAGCCCACGCGCGGCGTCGACGTCGGCGCCATCGAGCGCATCCACGCCGAGATCGCCCACGCGCGCGTCGCCGGCAAGGCGGTGCTGCTGGTCTCCGCCGATCTCGACGAGCTGTTCGCGCTCGCCGATCGCATCGGCGTGCTCTTCCGCGGCCGCGTCGTCGGCTGCGTCGACAACGTGCCCGAGCGCCGCGCCGAGCTGCGCGGCGAGATCGCGGCGCTCATGCTCGGAGCCGGCACGTGAAGTCGATATTGCCGCCGCTGTGGGCCACGCTGATCGCGCTCGCCGCGGCCTCGGCGCTCATCATCGCCGTCGGCGGCGGGCCGCTCGCCGTCTATCGCCTGCTCCTCGCCGGCACCTGGGGCAACGGTTACGGCATCGGCCAGGTGCTGTTCAAGACCACGCCGCTCATCTTCACCGGCCTGTCGGTCGCGCTCGCCTTGCGCGCCGGGCTCTTCAACATCGGCGCCGAAGGCCAGCTCACCGTCGGTGCCTTCGCCACCGCCATGGTCGGCCTGCACTGCGCGCACCTGCCGGCGGTCGTCGCGGTGCCGCTCGCGCTCGTCGCCGGCGCGCTCGGCGGCGCGCTGGTCGGCGCCATCGCCGGCGCGCTCAAGGCGTGGCGCGGCGCGCACGAAGTCATCAACACCATCATGCTCAACTTCATCGTGCGCGCGGTCATGGTCGGCGTCGGCGCGCACCTGTTCGAGCGCGAGCAGATCCACACCGCGCCTGTCGCCGCCTCCGCCGAATTGCCGCGCCTGTCGCGCTTCATCCCCGGCTTGCACGGATCGGCGGCCAACGCGTCGCTCTTCATCGCCGTCGCCGTCGCGCTCGCCGCCTGGTGGCTCGTCGAGCGCACGCGCGCCGGCTTCCGTCTGCGCGCCGTCGGCGCCTCGCCCGACGCCGCGGCCACGAGCGGCATCTCCGTCCCGCGCGTGCAATTCTTCGCGCTCGCGCTCTCGGGCGCCGTCGCCGGCCTGGTCGGCGCCAACTTCGTGCTCGGCTACAAGCACTACTACGAGGACGGCTTTTCGGGCGGCATCGGCTACATGGGCATCGCCGTCGCCGTGCTCGGCCGCTCGCGCCCGCTCGGCGTGGTGCTCGCGGCGCTCCTGTTCGGCACGCTCTCGCAGGGCGCGCTGGCGGTCAACGCCGTCGTCCCCAAAGAGCTCGTCGACGTCATGACCGCGGTCATCATCTTCTCGGTCGCCGCCGCGGCCCCGTCGGTGCGCCGCCGCCTCGAGGCGGCCGCATGATGCACACCATCCTCACGCTCGGCTTCGCCGCCGCCGTCATCCGCATCACCGTGCCCTACGCGCTCGCCGCGCTCGGCGGCACGCTGTCCGAGCGCTCGGGCGTCATCAACATCGCGCTCGAGGGGCTGCTCCTCATCGGCGCCTTCACCGCGACCATGGGCGCGTACTTCGGCCACGGCGCCATCGCCGGCGTGCTCGGCGGCGTCATCGGGGGCGCCGCCTTCGGCGCGCTCTACGCGCTCTTGGTGGTCACGCTGCGCGGCGATCAGATCGTCTGCGGCGTCGCCCTCAACCTGCTCGCCGACGGCATCACGCGCTTCCTCCTGAAAGCGACCTTCGATTCGTCGTCGAATTCGCCGCGCATCGACGCCTGGGGCGACGTCGGCACGCGGCTCATCGCGCTCACCGTCGTGCTGGTCGCGCTCTTCCACGCCGTCGTCTACTGGACGCCGTTCGGCCTGCGCCTGCGCGCCGTCGGCGAGCACCCCGAAGCCGCCGCGTCGCTCGGCGTGCGGCCCGCGCGCATCCGCTGGGTCGCGCTCCTCCTCGCCGGCGCGCTCGCCGGCCTCGGCGGCGCCTGGCTCGCCGCCGATCAGCGCCAGTTCGTCGCCGGCATGTCGAACGGCCGCGGCTACATCGCGCTCGCCGCCATGATCTTCGGCGGCTGGCGCCCGGCGCGCGCCGCCGCCGCCTGCCTTCTCTTCGGCCTCGCCGAGGCGATGCAGATCGCGCTGCAGGCCGCCGGCGTCGGCGTGCCGGGCTGGGCCGTGCAGATGCTCCCGTACGTGCTGACGATGGTCACGCTCGCCGGCTTCATCGGCCGCTCGCACGCGCCGCGCGCCCTCGGTAGAATCGACGACACATGATCGCCAACGACGC
This sequence comes from Polyangia bacterium, assembly GCA_035607415.1. Taxonomy (GTDB): domain Bacteria; phylum Myxococcota_A; class Polyangia; order Palsa-1104; family Palsa-1104; genus JAQBQH01. The sequence continues at coordinate 26,681 of DATNAQ010000181.1, read as the reverse complement.
GGCGCCTCCGCCCGACGCCACGCCCACCATCGGCGATTATCGGCTGCAGCGCCGCCTCGGCTCCGGTGCCATGGGCGAAGTCTGGCTCGGCCGCCACACCGTGACCGGCACGCTCGCCGCGGTCAAGCTCCTCCGGCAGAACGTCAAGTCGCGCGAGCGCGTCGCCAAGACCTTCGATCGCGAGCGTCGCGCCATCGGGCGCCTCGGCCATCCGCACATTGTCGCGCTCTTCGACGTCGGCCCCGACTGGCTCGCCACCGCCTACGTCGACGGCACCGATCTCGCGCGCCGCTTGAAGACGCCGATCGATCCGGCGACCGCGGTGCACCTGGCCCTGCAGATCGCCTCGGCGCTGGCGCACGCGCACGCCTACGGCGTCGTGCACCGCGACGTCAAACCGTCGAACATCCTCCTCGACACCGCCGGCAACGCCTTCCTCGCCGACTTCGGGCTCGCCCTTTTGCCCGAGGCCATCGACGACGAGCACCGCGTCGGCACGCCCGCGTACATGGCGCCCGAGCAGGCCGCCGGCGCGCTCGCCGGCCCGACCGCCGATCAATATGCGCTCGCGCGAACGCTCCTCGAGATGCTCGTCGGCGGCACGCTGCCGCTCAATCCCAACGAGGCGCTCGCCGAGCTTCCCGCCCAATTGCCGGCCGCGCTGCGTGCGGCGCTGGCGCGCGCCTCCGCCGTCGCGCCGAGCGATCGTTTCGCCGAGATCAGCGACTTTGCCGCCGCGCTCGCCGCCGTCGATCTGACGCGCCACTCCGCGCCGCGGCGCCTCGCGCCCGAGGTCCGCGTGCGCACCCCGTTCGGCTGGACCGCCGGCGCCGCGCGCGCCGAGATGCTCGCGCCCGATCTTTCGCGCGCCGACTTTCAGCTGAGCGCGCTCGCCGAGGCCAGGCTGCTGCCGTCTGCGGCGCTCGAGCGCTTCGCCGCGCGCAGCGGCTACGCCGACGTCGGCTTCACCGTCTACGGCAACTCGGGCCGCCTGGGCCGCCTGACCGATCCGTCGGCCTTCGCGCGCGCCACCGAGGTGGTGGTGCTCGTGCACGGCATGTTCTGCAACCGCGACAGCTGGGCGCCAGTCGCCCCGTCGGTGGCGCGCGACAACGCGCAGGCGCTCGTGCTCGCCGTCGATCATTCCGGCTTCGGCGCCTCTCGCTTCGCCGCCGCCACGCCCGCCGCCGAGCACGCCTCGCCGCGCGGCGTCTGCACGATGCTGCTCGCCTGGCTCGAGCTCCTCGGCCTGCGCGATCTGCCGACGGTGCTCGTCGGCCACTCGTTCGGCGGCGCCGCGCTCCTCACCGTGCGCGACGACGAGCTCGGCGAGCGCGTCAGCCGCCTGGCCATCACGCCGGTGTTCCCCGCCGTCGACAAGCGCTATCGCACGCTCTTGAAGGCGACGGCGAACCTCCTGCCCACGCTCGGCGCCATCTCGCTCCTGCGCAAGCTCATGGCCAAGATGTTCTCGACCTCCGCGCGCGACTACACGCGGCGCGAGCAGCGCCTCATGGCCGCGGAGTTCGAGCACGCCTCGCCGCGCGTCATCTCCACCATCGCGCGGCAGTACGCGCTCTCGGCGCCGGCCGCCGGCGATCAGCTGCAGCGCTGCCTGGTGGCCATCGCCGACGTCGATCCGGTCGCGCCCGCGCGCATCCTCGAGCCCGCGCTCGACGCGCTCGGCTTTCCGCGCACGCACATCCGTCATCTCGTCGCCACCGGCGGACACTTTCCGCACGCCGAGCAGGACGATCATCCCGAATGGACGCTGCGCAACGTCGCCGATCTGGCGGCGTGCGTGAACGCGATGCTGCGCGCTTCGTCCGAAGGGACCCCCATGCCCACCGAGGTGGCCTCGACGATGATCGGCTCCACAGACGTTTGATTTGCCAACCGGCCCGTGATATCAAGAAGATCCGATGCCCAAGCAGATCCTGCTGGTAGACGACAGCGTCACCATTCAGCGCGTGGTGGAGCTCACCTTCGCTCATGAAGCCGACTACAAGGTGATCTCGGCCAAAAGCGCCGATGAAGGGTTGTCCAAGGCTCGCGAGCTCAAGCCGGACATCGTGCTGGCCGACGCGGGGATGGCGGGCAAGAGCGGCTACGATCTGTGCGCGTCGCTCCGCAGCGAAGGGGCGTCGACGCCGGTCCTCATCCTGACCGGCAACTTCGCGCCCTACGACGAAGCGCGCGGCACCAAGTCCGGCGCCGACGGCTACGTCGTCAAGCCCTTCGAGACGCAGGCCTTGATCGACAAGGTGGCCGACGCCATCAGCAAGAAGGGCGCGGGCCGTCCGGCCGCGGCCGCCTCGGCGCCGCCGATCGTGGCGACGACGGCGGGGCGCAAGGACGACAGCCTCGAGATCCAGATCGAGGGCGGCAAGAACGTGCCCACGCCGGTGCCGGCGACCAGGCCGGCCGCCGCGCCGCCGCCGCCCGCGCCGGCACCGCCGGCCGCGAAGCCGGCGACCGCGCCGCCGCAGGCGCGCACCATGATGGGGATTCCCGCGCCGACGATTCCGCCGCCGAAGCCGGCCGCGCCGCCGGTGGCCGCGGCGCCGCCGCCCGCGCCGAAGCCGGTCGCGCCGCCGCCGCCGGTGGTCGCGCCGCCGCCGGTCGTCGCTGCGCCGCCGCCCGCGCCAGCTCCGGCCGCCGTCGCCGCGCACGGGATGCCGTCGTCGGTGCCGCAGATGCCGCGGACGCCGCTCATCCCGGGCGTGCCGATGCCGACCTCTCCTGCCGCCAAGGCGCCCGACGCGCCGAAGGCACCGCCGCCGCGCGCGACGCTCATGGGCATTCCGACGGTGAATCCGGCGAACCTTCCGCCCGGCGCCGTCGCGCTGCCGCCGCCCGGCGCCAAGCCGGCTGCGCCCTGGGCTCCGCCTGCCCCGGCCGCGCATGCGCCGCATCCGCCGGCTCCGACGCCGCCGCCGCCCCAGCCGATGCCGCCGCCGGTCGCGTCGCCGGCGCACGCCGCCGTCGTCAGCGCGGTGGCCGATCGCGCCGTCGCCGAAGTCAGCGCGCGCGGCGCCGACTACGAAGCGGTGGCCAAGCTTTCGCGCGAAGTGATCGAACGGATCGCGTGGGAAGTCGTCCCCGAGCTCGCCGAGACCATCATCCGCGAGCAACTCGATCGCCTGGTAGCCGAGCGCCAGAAGTAACTCTCGCGCGTTCGACTCTTCAACCTTACGACGTTAGCGACTCCCGACGATGAACGAGCTGCCCAAAGCATACGATCCGGCGCAAGTCGAGCAGCGGTGGTACCGCTTCTGGCTCGAGCAGCGCTACTTCCACGCCGACGCACAGACGCCGAAGGCGCCGTTTTCGATCGCCATCCCGCCGCCGAACGTGACCGGGTCGCTCCACCTCGGGCACGCGCTGTTCGTCACCATCCAGGACATCCTCATCCGCTGGCGCCGCATGGGCGCGTACAACGCGATGTGGATGCCCGGCACCGACCACGCCGGCATCGCCACGCAGATGGTGGTCGAGCGCAACTTGAAGGCGCTCGAAGGCAAGACCCGCCACGACCTCGGACGCGACGAGTTCATCAAGCGCGTCTGGCAGTGGAAGGAGAAGAACGGCGACCGCATCATCGAGCAGCTCAAGGTCATGGGCGCCTCGTGCGATTGGGATCGCGAGCGCTTCACCATGGACGAGGGGCTGTCGAAGGCAGTGCGCCACGCCTTCGTCGAGCTGCACAAAGAAGGGCTCATCTACCGCGCGCAGCGCCTCATCAACTGGTGCCCGACGTGCCGCACGGCGCTGTCGGACCTCGAGGTCGAGCACGCCGACACGCAGGGCTCGCTGTGGCACATCGGCTATCCCTTGCCCGACGGCTCGGGCCAGCTCGTCGTCGCCACCACGCGCCCCGAGACGATGCTCGGTGACACCGCGGTCGCGGTCCATCCCAACGATCCGCGCTTCGCCAAGTGGATCGGCAAAGAGGTCGAGCTGCCGCTGACGGGGCGCAAGATCCCGGTGATCGGCGACGAGAAGCTGGTCGACATCGAGTTCGGCACCGGCGCGGTGAAGGTGACCCCCGCGCACGACTTCAACGACTTCGAGGTGGGCCAACGGCACAAGCTGCCAATGGTGAACATCTTGAACCTCGACGGTACGCTCAACGACAACGTGCCGGCGAAGTACCGCGGCCTGAGCGTGCCCATCGCGCGCAAGGAGGTGGTCGCCGATCTCGAGGCCGCCGGCCTGCTCGTCAAGACCGAGCCGCACCAGCTCTCGCTCGGCCGCTGCCAGCGCTCGGACGACGTGGTCGAGCCGATGCTGTCGCTGCAGTGGTTCGTCAAGGCCGACGTGCTCGCCAAGCCGGCGATCGACGCGGTGAACGAAGGCAAGACCAAGTTCATCCCCGAGTCGTGGACCAAGACGTACATGCACTGGATGACCAACATCCGCGACTGGTGCATCTCGCGCCAGCTGTGGTGGGGCCATCGCATCCCGGTGTGGTACTGCGGCAAGGGGCACGTCACCGTCGCCGAGCAGGATCCGCCGGCGTGCGGCGAGTGCGGCGACACGGCGATCAAGCAGGACGACGACGTGCTCGACACCTGGTTCTCGTCGGCGCTGTGGCCGTTCTCGACGCTCGGCTGGCCCGAGCCGACGCGCGAGCTCAAGACCTTCTATCCGACGTCGGTCATGGAGACCGGCTACGACATCCTCTTCTTCTGGGTCGCCCGCATGATGATGATGGGGCTGCACTTCATGAAGAAGGTGCCGTTCCGCACCGTGTACCTGCACGCCATCGTCGTCGACGAGCACGGCGACAAGATGTCGAAGGTCAAAGGCAACGTCATCGATCCGCTCGACGTCGTCTATGGCGCGACCAAAGACAACCTGGTGGCGAAGGCCAAGGAGCAGCTGTCGCCGCCGTCGGCCATCGCCAACATCGAGAAGACGTTCCCCGACGGCATTCCCGCGGCGGGCGCCGATGCGCTGCGCTTCACGCTCGCGTCGCTGGCGGCGCAGGGGCGCAACATCCGCTTGTCGCTCCAGCGCGTCGAGGGCTATCGCCACTTCGCGAACAAGCTGTGGAACGCGGCGCGCTTCGCGATGATGAACCTGCAGGGCTTCGACGCCGATCGCTTCGGCGATGCCTTGCGCGAGGGCGTCGACACCGCGGCGCTGACGCTGGCCGATCGCTGGATCCTCTCGCGCTTGCAGCACACGGCGTCGGAGGTCGACGAGGCGCTCGAGGCCTATCGCTTCAACGACGCGGCGCAGGCCATCTACCACTTCGTGTGGGACGAGTTCTGCAGCTGGTACATGGAGCTCGTCAAGCCGATCCTCTACGACGACTCCAACGAGGTCATGGCGCAGAAGCGCAAGCGCGCGGCGCAGGGCTGCCTGGCGATGTCGCTCGAGACGTCGTGCCGGCTGTTGCACCCGTTCATGCCCTTCATCACCGAGGAGATCTGGCAGCAGCTGCCGAAAGCGACGGGCACGCCGGGCTCGATCATGATCACGATGTACCCGGTCGCCGACGCCGTCCTCGTCGACGAAGCGGCCGAAGCGCAGATGAAGATGATCCAGGACGTCATCGTCGCCGTGCGCAACCTCGTCGCCGAGTACAACGTCAAGGGCAAGGTCGACGTGACGGTGCAGGCGAACGACGCGGCGCGCGCGATGCTCGAAGGGCACGAGCCGCTCATCACGGCGCAGGGGCGCATCAACAACCTGACGATGACGACCCCCGGGTCGCCCCCGACGGGGACGGTGGTCAACGTCGTCGGCGACGTGCAGGTGAGCGTGCACCTGGCCGGCAACATCGACGTGGGCGCCGAGAAGCAGCGCATCGAGAAGGACATCAAGAAGGCGGAGAAGGAGAAGGCCGGCGTGGCCGGGCGGCTCGCCAATCCGTCGTTCAAGGACAAGGCGCCGCCGGACGTCGTCGAGAAGACGCAGCGCGACCTCGAGGCCATCGTCGAGCGCATCGCCAAGCTGTCGAGCTCGCTCGAGCAGCTGAACAAACTGTAGCCCTGAACAAACCGTAGCGATTCGGTGTAAAATCGGGGTGTGACTCCCTCGGCGTCGCTCGTGCTCGATCCGGCCGACACGTGCCTCGTGACGATCGACTGCCAGGTCAAGCTCGCCAACGCCATGCCGTCGGCGGTGCTCGGCTCGGCGGTGCGCAACTGGATCGCGATGGTCGAGATGGCCGCGCGCCTGAAGCTGCCGGTGTGCGCGTCCGAGCAGTATCCGCAAGGGCTCGGGCCGACCATCCCGGTGCTCAAAGAAGCGCTCATGAAGGTGATGCCGCCGACGCGCTGGCTCGAGAAGCTCGACTTCTCCTGCTGCGAGACTCCGCTCTACCAGCAGTTCCTGGCCAACGGACGGCGCACCTTCATCGTGTGCGGCATGGAGACGCACGTCTGCGTCTACCAGACGGTGCGCGCGATGGTGGCGCGCGGGCTGCGCGTGCACGTGCCCGCCGATGCGTGCGTGTCGCGCGCGCAGGCGAACTGGAAGGTCGGCATGGATCTGATGGCGCGCGCCGGCGCAGTGCCGACGTCGACCGAGGCGGTCCTGTTCGACCTGGTCAAGCGCGCCGAGGGCGAGAACTTCCGCGCGCTGGCCAAGCTCGTGAAGTAGCGCGGCAGGTAACCGGGCCGGCTGGGTCGCGGAGGTAGTGAGGCGCCATCCCGGCGTCGGAAAACGGCGCAGTCCGCCCGCCTTCGCGGGCGGTGCGCCTCCATCGGGCCGCTCATCTCGCGCTGCGCGCGACCGCGGCCCTCTACGCCGCCGGGATGGCGCCTCACTACCTCCGCTCCTGACGCCTGGTACCAATCGAAGCGCGCTTGTGCGGTGGGACCAGGCGCCGAGCGGAGGTAGTAAGGGTCGCTGACGGCGGCGTAGAGGGCGCGGTCGCGCGCAGCGCGACTGTATAGCGCCCGATGGAGGCGCACCGCCCGCGAAGGCGGGCGGACTGCGCCGTTTTCCGACGCCGACAGCGACCCTTACTACCTCCGCGACCCAGCCGTCCTGGTTACCCTACGCGCCGCCATCCGACGGCGGGACGCACTTGGTGGGGATGCAGGCGCAGAGGTTCTGCGCGTTGCACAAGCAGGTCGCGTTGTCGCCGCAGGTACCGGCGGGATCGGTCGACTGGCACTGGAACGAGCAGAAGTAGGTGTCGTCGGCCGATGGCGTCTGCCCGTTGAACAGCGCGCTGCAGGTGGTGGACATGCCGTTGCCGGTGCAGTCGGGCCCGGTGTTGGTGCAGAACTTCCCGACGCCGAGATTGTTGCCGGTGTCGCCCGGGTGGCCGCAGCGCGAGAGGAACGCCATGTCCGGGCCGGCCGGCGCGGACAGGTCCATGCCGACGCTGCCGTCGTTGTTGTCGGAGCTGGAGCCGCAGCCGAGCGCGGCGAGAGCGAGGATCAAAGCAAGCGAACGCATGCGCCGATGCTACCGCGAATCGTGCGCTACGGCGATCCTCCCGCGCGCAGCCGCGCGAGCTGCGCCGCCGCCTGTTGCATCCGTCCCGGCTCGCGCATGCGCCGCGCCCGCCACATGAGGTTGTGCGGCGTCACCGTCGGCGGCACCAGCGCCGCCACCGTCGTCTCCCAGCCCGCGGCCTCGAGGCGCAGCGTCCGCTCGGCGTCGATGAGCGACATGACGACGCGGCGCCGCACCTCGGCGTGGCGCGGCACGCCGAGCGCATCGGCGTGCGCCTCCGCCGTCGGTGAAAAGGCCACCGCCTGCGCGTAGCAGCAGGGCACCACCAGGAGCCAGCGCGCCGCGACGGCGACGGCGGCGTCGAGGATCGCGTCCGACGCCGAGCCGCACGCGTGCAGCCCGACGACCACGTCGGGCGCGTCGGGCCAGGCGGCGCGATCGGCGACGTCGCCCTCGACGATGCGCACCTCGGCCGGCCGCGACAGCCGCGCCACCGCCTGCCGGCACAAGTCCGCGCGCCGCGGATCGCGCTCGATCACGTGCACGCGCGCAAAGCCGCAGAGCTCGGCGGCGAGCAGGCCCACGTAGGCCTTGCCCGCCGCCGCGTCGACGACGAGCCGATCGGGCCTTCCGATGCGCGCGAGGTGGTCGAGCAGCGCCGCGGTCTCGCGCGCCTTCTTCAGGTCTTCTCGACGTAACGAGGTGCCTTCGGCAGCGATGAACAGCCGATGCAGCGCTGCTTCGACGGCGGCGAGCTCCACGCTCGCGATGCTACCTCACTGGATGGGGACGATGCAGGAGCAGTCCATCTCGCCGGCGGCGCAGGCGGTGCCGGTCGGCCCTTCGCAGGTGCCGTTGTTGGTGCAGCAGGGCACCGTCGTCGAGCACATCTGGCCGGCGAAGGCGCACATCGACACCGTGCCCATGTCGGGCGCCGGCGGCGCCACGCAGCTGCCCATCGTCGAGCCCGGCGGGATGGTGCACAAGCCGCCGGCGCAGCAGTCCGCCGTCGTCGTGCAGGTGCCGTTCGACGGCACGCAGCTCATCGATCCGCAGTGCAGGTGGCCGGTGCCGTCGGGGACGCAGGGCGACAGGTCGCAGCAGTCGGCCGCCGACGCGCAGGCGCCGCCCGACGGCACGCACGCGGCGACGCCGTAGCAGCGCGGCACGCCGAGCTTGTCGAGCTGGCAGGCGCCCTTGTTGCCGGTGGCGCCGCAGCAGTTGTTGGGGAACGAGTTCGACGAGCAGCCGCCGTTGCCGAGGTAATGGCAGACGTCGCCCTCGGGCTGGCAGGTGTTCTTGCACGTCGCCTCGCCGTTGGGGCAGTTGTTCGGGTTCGCCTGCGAGCAGGTGCCGATGGTCGGGTGCTGCGCATCGGGCACGCACTTGACCAGGCCCGCGCCGGGCAAGCCGCTCGGCGTGTCGCCGCCGCAGCAGTCGGTGTCCTTGGTGCAGAGATCGCCGAGCACGTGGCAGCCCGACGCCGGCTGGCAGATCTTCGTGCTGCTCGAGCCGAAGGGCGCGCAGTAGGAGCTGCAGCAGCCGCTGCAGCCGTCGCAGGTCAGGCCGTCGACGCGGCAGGCGGTCTGGATCGGCGCGCAGGTGCCGGCCGTCGAGCCCGACGGGATGCTGCAGATGCCGGTGCAGCACTCGGCGTCGTGGAAGCAGATGTCGTTGAGCTGCGTGCAGAACGAGATCGACGACGGCGGGGCGCACTTGCCGCCCGAGCAGACGCCGCTGCAGCAGTCGCCGTTGCCGCCGCAGTCGTTGCCCGCGGTCTTGCACGTGGTCGACAGCGCCTTGCACGTGCCGTTGTCGCAGTTGGTGGAGCAGCAGGCGTCGCCGCTGCCGGCGGTGCAGGCCTGGCCGTCCGAGATGCACGCGCCGCAGCCGCACACTCCGCCGGTGCAGTTGAGGTTGCAGCAGTCGGTGTTGTTGGCGCAGGTCGAGCCGGCCGACAGGCACTGGCCGATGGCGCAGACGTGCATGGTCGGGTCGCACTGGTTGGAGCAGCAGTCGCCGTTGACGGCGCAGGTCGTGCCGGCCGTGCCGCAGCCCATGCCGCCGCCGAGGCCGAGGTCATCGGTGCCGGCATCGCCGCCGCCCGCGGAGAGGTCGGCGCCGCCGTGGCCGTTGTTCGAGGAATGACAGCCAAGGGCCGCGAGGGCCAGTACCAGGCTCAGGCCGATGCTACGCATGACTCCGCCTCCCGGAGTATACCGTATCGCGGAACTTCGCTACCTGTCAATAGCAGGTAATCCAATTACTTGGCTGTACGTGGTAGGGTGGAGCGCCGTGATCGCGCGCGAACACCGACTCATGCAGCGACGCCGCGGAGGCGAGCCGCACCCCACGGCGATGATCGAGCGCCCGGGGCCGGTGCTGCGGTGGTTCTTCGGGCGCTTTTTTCGTGAAATCGCGTTTCCCGAGGAAGGCGCCGAGAAGATCCGGCGCGCGGCCGAGCGCGGCACCGTGGTCTACGTCTGCAAGACGCTCAGCTACATCGATTATCTCTACTTCTCGTATGCGTTCCTGAAGTACGGGCTGCCGCTGTCGCGCTTCGCCAACGGCGTCAAGACGCTGCTCATGCAGCCGATCGGGCGCATCCTCGGCGGCGCGCTGCGGCTGTGGCGCGATCGGCGCAGCTCGTCCGTGGCCGACATGGCGGAGGTGGTGCGGCAGGGCGAGTCGGCGCTCTTGTTCTTGAAGCGGCCGCACACGCTGTTCGGCTGGGAGCCGGCGCAGTTTCGCGGGGCGTACGTCGAGGAATTGATCCGCGTGCAGCGCGAGCGCGGGCCGAGCGGACGGCCGATCATCTTCGTGCCGCTGACGCTGGTGTGGGGCTCGCCGGCGGTGCGCGCGGCGCGGACGCGACGCGGCATCGTCGACCTCATCTTCGGCGAGCGCGAGGCGCCCGGGCGCGTGCGCGCGATGTACACCTTCTTCACCAACTACAAAGAGTCGCAGGTGCTCGTCGCCGAGCCGCTGGAGCTGCCCAAGTTCCTCGCCGAGGAAGAGCAGTCGAGCGACGAGATCCTGGCGCGCCGCCTGCGCTGGCAGCTCGGCGGTCGGCTCGAGTCGGAGCTGCGCGTCGTGCTCGGACCGCCGCGCAAGACGGTGCAGCGCATCCGCGAGGAGGTGCTACGCAGCCGCCGCCTCGTCGCCGAGGCCAAACAGATCGAGACGGCCGAGAAGCTCACGCCGGCGCAGGTGGAGAAGCGCGCGCGCACCGCGTTGCGCGAGATCGCGGCCGACCCGAAGCCGTGGATGTTCGGCTTCGCGCGGCCGATCATGTCGTGGGTGTTCCGCAAGATCTTCGACGGCATCGACGTCGACGTCGAGGGGCTCGAGAAGGTGCGCGCCGCCGCGCGCAAGGGCCCGCTCGTGATCGTGCCGTCGCACAAGAGCCACATCGACTACCTCGTGCTCTCGTACGTGTTCCTGGAGAACGACCTGGTGCCGCCGCTGGTGGCGGCCGGCGCCAACCTGAGCTTCTGGCCGCTCGGCTTCTTCTTCCGTCGCGGCGGCGCCTTCTTCCTGCGCCGCACCTTCAAGGGCGATCGGCTCTACGGCGCGGTGTTCCGCGCCTACGTGCGCAGGATCTTGCGCGAGTCGTTCAACACGGAGTTCTTCATCGAAGGCGGCCGTTCGCGCACCGGCAAGCTCCTGGCGCCCAAGCTCGGCCTCCTCGGCATGGTGGTGGAGGCCGCGCTCGACGACGACGGCGCCCACGCGCGCAAGGCGCAGGTGGTGCCCATCTCGATCGGCTACGAGAAGGTGATCGAGGAGAAGTCGTACGCCAAGGAGGCGGCGGGCGGCGAGAAGAAGAAGGAAGACATGAAGGGCCTGCTCAAGGCCACGCGCGTGCTCGGCGCGCAGTACGGGCGGCTCAACATCCAGTTCGACGACCCGCTGCCGCTCGGCGAGACGCTGCGCGAGTTCGGCGCGCTCGCGGCGTGGGATGAAGTGGAGAACGTGGTCGTGCCGGCGGGCGAGGCGCAATGGAAGCAGGCGACGCAGCGCCTCGCGCATCGCATCGTCTACGGCATCGATCGGGTGACCGCGGTGACGCCGACGGCGCTGACGGCGTGCGCGCTCTTGGCCACCGGCAAGCGCGGCATCGTGCGCCGCGACCTGTTGGCGCAGGCGCGCTTCCTCATCCAGCGCGCGCGCGCCAACCGCGGCCGCTTGTCGGCGGCGCTCGTCGATGATCGCGACGAGCTCGACATCGAGGCGCTCGATCGCGCCATCGAGCTGCTGGCGCGCGACGGCGACATCGAGGTGCGCGCCGGCGGCGCGTCAGGCGCGTTCGACATCAAGAGTGGCCGCCCGCTCGACGAGATCTACACGGTGCCCGAGGATCGCCGCCCGCGCCTCGCCTACTATCGCAACAACGCGATCCATCTCTACGTCGCCGACGGGCTCGTCGCGCTGGCGCTCCTCGGCGCGGCCAAGCACGGCCTCGTCAGCGTCGACGATCTGCGCGCGCGCACGCTGCGCGCCTCGCGCCTGCTCAAGCTCGAGTTCAGCTATCGCGTCGGCGAGACCTTCGAGGCCATCTTCGATCAGACGCTCGCCGGGCTGAAGGCGGCCGGGCTCGTCGGCGCGGCCACGCACGGCGTGCACCCGGCCCCGGGCGCGGCGCCGCGGCTCGCGCTCCTCGCCGGTCTGGTCACCGACTTCGTCGAGTCGTACTTCATCGCCGCGCGCAGCCTCGAGACGCTCACGTCGCCGACGAGCGACAAGGACCTCGTGCGCCGCATCCACGATCTCGGCGAGAAGATGTTCTTCACCGGCGAGGTGCGCCGCCGCGAAGCGTGCGTGCGCGCGAACTACCAGAACGCGGTGGCGTACTTCAAGGAGCGCGGCCTCGTCGTCGAGAAGGACAAGAAGCTCGTGCTCGCCGCCGGCACCGACGCACGTCGCACCGTCGCCGAGATCGCCGACCTGCTCCCGTCCGCGCCTTAGCGCGTCGCTCCCGTCGCCGGCACAATACGCGCCCGCCACGATGCTTGCACACCCGGAGATCCGTCGGTGCCTAAAGCGCGGTGGCGCAAGCTCTGCAGCGTCGGAGTACAGGCTCGCCATCGCGAGCGAGAGGTAGACGCATGAACTGCCGAGCTCTCAAACGAGGCACCAAGATCTGCGGCGCCGCCATCGCCGTCTTCGGGTTCGCGCTGGCCGCGAACGCGCAGGAAGCGCCGGAAGACACGACCCCACCAGCGACGAGCCCGCCGGCGTCGGAGGAGCAGCCGCCCGCCGAGAAGCTGCCGCCCTGCCCGATGCCCGAGCAGGCGCAGGCTCCGGCGCCGATTCCGCCGCCGCCGCCCGCCCCGGTGGCGGAGAAGAAGCACAACATCGTCTTTGCGCCGCAGGAGGTCGCCATCACCACCGGCGCCGGCGTGGCCAATTACTTCGGCACGCCCACCAACGGCACCATGGACCCCGGCGCCGGCTGGGACGCGCGCCTCACCTTCGGCACGCGCTCGATCCTCGCGCTCGAGGCCGCCTATATCGGCTCGAGCAACAACATCGATACGGTCTCAGGTAATCACGGGCAGGTGAGCTCGAACGGCCTCGACGGTGACTTCCGCGTGCAGCTGCCCTATGCCGTGCAGCCGTACATCTTCAGCGGCGTCGGTTACAACCACATGGCGATCACGCGTACCGACAGCGTGACGTTGGCTGGTCCGGTGAACAACAGCGACGATCAGTTGACCGTGCCGGCAGGCGGCGGCTTGGCTGGCTATATCGGCAAGCACACGACGCTCGACCTGCGCGGCACCTATCGCTACATCCCCGACAACGGGATCACCATCATGAACTCGCGCGCCCTGCATCAGTGGGTGGCGCAGGCCCACGTCGGCTACGTCTTCTAACGCTACATGTGGCAGCTCTCGCGCACCGCGGTGCGACGATTCAGCTGCCAGCACTTCAGCGTGTCCTCGGTGCAGATCGGGCTGTCCTCGCCGTGGCTGATGACGGCTTCGACCTGCGCCGGGGCCGCGCCCTTCGACTCCAGATACGTGGCGACGGTCTGGGCGCGGCGCTGACCGAGGTCCATGTTGTACTCCTGGCTGCCGCGCTCGTCGGCGTTGCCGACGATGGTCACCTTCTGCTTGTCATTCTCGCTCAGACACTTCGCGGTCGTGTCGAGGAGAGGCTTCTCCTCGGTGTAGAGCTGATCCGAGTCGAGCGCGAAGTGTACCTTGACCGGCGCGCAGGCCGTCTGCGCGGCGCCGCTCGGAGCCTTGGTCTCCGCGCTGGCGACCGGCGCCGGCGGTTGCTGCTGCTGCTCCGGCACTTGCTGCTGTTGATCCGGCGTCGGCGGTATCTCCGACTGACTGACAGCCGGTTCCTGCGTCGGTGAGCTCTCGGAGTTGCTGGTCTCACCGCCCGTGTGGGCGCAGCCGAATACGGCGATGAGTGGTACGAGCAAGCAGACGCGCATGATTCCCCTCCTGATTGGGTGTCCGTTCACCGACGGTGCAACCGACGTTCCGGCGCGTACGGCGACGGCGGAGGGGTTCGCCTAGCCGTGGAGCTTCCGGCGCGCGTGCCACTCGGCGATCGAGAGCTTGGGATACTCCTCGAACTTCTCGGCGTGCTGCACGTGCGGCCACGGCACCCACTTCGGCCTGTAGCGCGTCATCAGAAACACGTGCGCGGGCGGCACCGGCAGCTCGGTGTCGATGACGGCGGCGTTGGGCCAGATGCCCTTGGGCCAGCGATCGTCGACGAGCCACAGATGGGTGCCGCACTTTCCGCAGAAGACGCGCCAGCCTTCGGTGAGCTGCGTCTTGCGCCCCGGCTTGTGGATGCGCGCGTGATAGCGACGGAGAAAGCGCGCACCGATGATCTCGAGGGTCTCGCGCTTACCCATGATGTTGCACGTGGGCGCCCCCGAAACCTTTCGGCAGATCGAGCAGAAGCAGAATTGATAGGGGAGCGGCGTGTCCGACTCGACGGTGAAGCGGACCTTGCCGCATTGGCAAGAGCCTTCGAGCAGCATGGGCTGATCATAAGCCGCCGAGCGGCGCTACAATGAAGCATGCGCCCCTTGGTCGCCCTGACGTTGCTCGCTTTTGCGATCAACGCGGCCGCGCAAGAGCCGCCGTCACCCGAGGCGCCGCCGACGCCGGCCGCGCCCGTCGAGGCGGTGCCCGCGCCGCCGCCCAGCCCCATCGTCGTCAATCCGCCGCCGCAGACGAACAGCGCCGCCGTGGCGGTGCGCGCGGCGCCGTCGCCCGAGTACATCGGGCGCTGGCGTACGGCGCGCGCCTTGTCGGTGACCGGCAGCGTGGTCAACATCCTCGGAACGGTCTTGTCGCTCACCAGCGCCATCTACATCGGCGTCACCGATTGGCCGCCGAGCGCCTCCAGCGTGCTCACGCCGGCCAAGCCGAGCGACGTCGGCCCTGCGCTCGCGTACGCCGGCGCCAGCGCGTCGGCGGCCGGCTTCATCCTCAACGCCGCCGGGCTCGGCTACGAGCACCACGTGCTCGACAAGCTCGGCGCCGATCCGGGGCGCGGCCTCTTCTCCGTCGGCACCACGCTCGGCATCATGGGCTTCGCCGGCGTCGGCGCGAGCTACTTCTTCGGGCTCACCAATTACCTGAACGCGCACGACCAGGGCATCGCCATCCTGGCCACGTCGCTGTCGGGCACGGCGCTGTGCGCGGTCGCCGGCATCCTCTACGCCGCCGATTCGTCGAAGGTGAAGAAGGCCTGGCTGAGCCTGACGACGTGGTGATCGCGCGTCGCTGATCGCTAGTTGGTGACGGTCTTGTGCGGCTGGGTGCGGCGGGTATCGTCGCCGCCTTCGAAGAGCACGTCTTCGGACAGATCGACCGCCTGCGCCTCGAGGCGCGCGCCCGACAGATCCGCGGTCGTCTTGCGCAGCCGCTCGGTGAGCACCTGCACGAAGCTCCACAGGAGCTTGGTGGCCAGCGTCGGCTCCTTGCGAATGATCTCGTAGAAGTCGCGCCGCCGCAGCATGAGCGCGCGCGACGGCTCCTCCGCCGTCGCCGAGGCCGAGCGCTTGGAGCGATCGACGAGCGCCATCTCGCCGAAGTGCGCGCCGCGCTCGAGGTGCGTGATGAACGCCTCTTCCTTGTGCAGCTTGACCTTGCCCGACAGGATGATGAACAGCTCCTCGCCGTCGGTCTTCTCCTCGATGATCTTCTCGCCCGCCTTGTAGTCCTTCACCACCAGCACGTTGAGGAGACGCATGATCTCCTTGTACGTGAGGTGCTTGAAGAGCGGCATCTTCTTGAGGACGTCGACGCGGTTGGCCAGATCGCTGGCGCGCGCGGCGTGCTCGTTCGTGGCCTCGGTCTCGACGCGCACCACGACGGCGGTGATGTTGTCGTGCCCGCCGCCGGCGTTGGCCAAGGCGACCATGGTCTTGGGCGCGTCGGCGATGTCGTCGGCGTTCATGATCTCGGGAACGTCCGAGTCCTTCAAGTAGGCGTGCAGCCCGTCCGAGCAGAGCAGGAAGTGGTCCCCGGGCAGGACTTCGAAGTCGAGCGTGTCGGTCTCGACGCTCTCGTAGGCGCCGACGGCGCGCGTGACCGCGTTCTTGTACTTCGAGTAGGGCGACGAATCGATCTCGTCGCGCTTGATCTTGCCGCGCCGCACCAGCTCGTTGATGAGCGAGTGATCCTCGGTCAGCTGGTGCACCTGGTTCTGGCGCAACAGGTAGATGCGCGAGTCGCCGACGTGCGCGATGAAGCCGCGATCGCCGGCGATGAGCAGCGCCGACGTCGTGGTGCCCATGCCGCGCTTCTCGGCTTCGGCCTGGCCGCGGTGGTAGATCGACGCGCACGCCGTCTGCACCGCGTGCTCCATGACGGCCAGGATCTCCTGGCGCGCCTGCGCGTCGTGCTCCTTGGCGTAGCGCTCGATGACGTCGGCGTTCTCGCGGACGACGCGCGACACCTCGTGCACGGCGATCTGCGAGGCGACCTCGCCCGCGGCGTGGCCGCCCATGCCGTCGGCGACGACAAACAGGTGAAGCGTCGGATCGACGAGGTAGTTGTCCTCGTTATGTTCGCGTTGCCGGCCGATGTCTGTTGCGGCGAAGAACTTGAGCTCCACGCTGGGCCTCGTCGCAGTGTTGGGCTCCCACAGCGTCGCATCGGGGTGGGGGTGGTGGCAAGCACAAATGATTGCTTGATGTTACGACCGTCAGTGTGCTGTCAGTGACGGCGGAGGCGCTCCAGAACACCGGCGTCGAGCTCGGCGGCCACCAGGCGCTCGAGCTCGGCCGATTGCGGCGCCGGCACCGGGATGCCGTTGACCGCGATGGCGCCCGCCGTCGGGACGCCCAGGCGCCGCGCCTCGGCCGCGTCGCGCTCGACGGTGGCGCGCGCCCGGCCGCTGTCGATCTCGAGGCGCAGCTTGGCCTCGTCGACGCGCACCTGCGCGCCGAGCCGGTCGAGCTCGGAACGCGTCACGCGTGACGGAACCAGGTGCGACGCCATCGTCAGATCGTAGAGCGGCCAGAAGCGCCCCTGCGCGTGCGCCGCCGCCGCGTACTCGGCCGCGGTCTCGCCGATGGCGGCGCGGTACGGCGACGGGAAGTGCTTCCAGCCCACGCGAATGAGGCCGGGGTGCGCCTGCACGATGCGCGCGATCGACGCCGCCACCTCCGCGCACTGCATGCAGGCGAAGTTGCCCCACACCACGATGGTGACCGGCGCCGTCGACGGACCGCGCACCGGCGACGACGACAGGTCGATGTTCAGCCGCTTCTGCGCGCCGTGCGCGAACGGATCGCCGCCGAAGGGCACGTCCTCGTCGAGCTCGACGACGCGCTCGTAGAGCTGGCTCAGCGGCACGCCGTCGGCGAGCAGATCCTCGGCGCGCGCGCGCGCTTCGCCGATCGCCTTGCCGATGGCTTCTTCGCCGGAGTAGGGCGACACGCGGCGCCCGTTGATCAGAAGCTCCGGCGGGCGGTGCGTGGCCGTGCGCGCCTCGCGCTGCAGCCGCTCGACGTCGCTCTTGTGGCGGTGCGTGGCCAGCGCCTCGTCGAGCCGGGCGCCGTCGAGGCCGGCGTCGCGGCCCATGCGCGCCACATCGACGGGCGTGGCGAACGACAGGCGCGCCTGCACCAGGCGATCGAAGAGCGCGAAGAAGCGCCCCTCGTCGGCGGCCTCGAGCAGCGCCTCCATCGCCTGCTCGGCGTGCGCGCCGTAGGCGTAGAGGTGGAGGATGCCGCGCACGCTCGGATCCTTGTCGACCCAGCGGCGCACCAACTCGGCGCTGATGTACGACGGCGGGCTGCCGAGCGTGACGTAGGCGTCCATCGTGACCGGCGCGTAGCGCGGGCCGCGCACCGGCACCAGCGACGGCGGTGTCCAGACCACCTCGTGCGAGCCGCCGGTGTCGAGCACGCCGTCGGCCGCGCGGGCGGGCGTGACCGCCAGCAACACGACCGCCGCGAACGACACGCACGGGGCGCCCCGCATCCATTAATGATAGCACCCGCTCAGGTAGGCGGCGGGGAGGCGGCTTTTTCGCGGCGGCGGCGCGCCAGCGATCGGCGCGTCCCGTTGAGCAGCACGAGGAACCCGCCGGCGAAGATCACGATCGGCAGCCAGCCGATCCGTGCCTCGCGTGCCGGCGCGCTCGGCGTGAGCGCCGCCGCGCCGAAGATGCTCGCGATCTCCGCGCGCACCGCCGGGGCGTCCTTGCCCTTGGCCAGCTCGGCCTGGACGGCGCCGCGCATCTTGGCCGCGTTGGCGCAGCTGCACTCGTCGATCGGCTCCTTGTCGCACGTATCGCAGGTGCAGGCGATGCCGTGCATGAGCGCCTTCTCGGCGTCGTTCGCCGGCCGGTTCTCGTCGGACGGCCGCGCCCACGCCGGCGACGAGGCGCCCAACATCGCGACGAGTACGAGCGCGTGCCTCATCCCGGAGGATGATACAGCAACACGTACACGAGCACGCCGGTCACCGACACGTACATCCAGATCGGCCAGGTCCAGCGCACGATGCGCCGGTGCTCGGCGTACCGCTTCTTGAGCGCGAGGTAGAGCGTGCGCAGCGCCAGCGGCGGCACCGTCACCGCCAGCAGCATGTGCGTCATGAGGATGGCGAGATAGATCGCCTTCCACACGCCGCCGCCGGGATAGCGATGCGTCCCTGACACCAGCACGCGCGTGATGTAGCTGACGAGGAACAGGCACGACACCGTGAAGGCGCCGGCCATGAATTTCCAGTGCACGTCGCGCCGCCCGCGCCGGATCGCCACCCAGCCGCACAAAAGCAGCGTCGCCGCGGTGCCGTTCAAGCAGGCGTTGCACAGCGCCAGCGTCGCGCCGAGCCGCTCGTTGCCGCCGGCGATCACCGCGCGCGCCCGTCGGCGAGCGCGGCCAGATCGTCGCGCAGCTGCGACGCCGATGCCGCGTCGCTCGGATCGTAGTAGCCGCGGATCTGCCGCTTGCCGTCGACGAGCACGAACTTGGTGCCGTGGACGATGGCGAAGCCGTCGCTATTGCTCAGGCTGTCGTCCTTCTCGCGGCTGACCGCGATCTTGAAGCCGTGCACCACCGCGTCTTCGATCGCCTGCTGCGAGCCGGTCGCGAAGGTCCACGTGCCGGGCCGCGCGTGAAACTGGTGCGCGTAGGCGCGCAGCTTCTCCGGCGTGTCGTGCGCGGGATCGATGCTCACCGACACCAGGCGCACGCGATCGGCCAGCGAGCGGTCGACGAGCCACGACTGCAGGCGCGACATGTCCTCCGACATGCGCGGGCAGACCTCGGGGCAGGTCGTGAAGATGAAGTCGGCGACCCAGACGTGCCCGTCGACCTGCGCCGGACCGAACGGCTGCCCGGCCGCGTCCTGCAAGGCGAACGCGGGCACCGCGCCGTAGCGCGGCAGGTCGCGCGTGCGCCCGCGCAGCATGGCGACGGCCGCGGTCGATCCGAGCACCACGACGGCGACGACGATGACGATCGCGCGCTTCACGGCTTGTTTCCGCGACGGCTGCACACGCGCACGGCCACCAGGATCGCCACGAGCGCGAACCCCGCCGTGACCGCCAGCTCCAGCGCCGGCGACGACGACACCGCGCCCGGCGGCGTCGTGCCGTAGAGCGCGCGCCGCACGCCGGCGACCGCGTAGGCGAGCGGATTGGCGCGCGCCGCGATGACGATCCACTTCGGCCCCGCGGTCATCGGGAACATCGCGCCCGAGAGGATCCACAGCGGCAACAGCAGCACCGACATCACCACGTGGTAGCCCTGCGTCGAGTCGAGCCACCACGCGATCGCGAATCCCATCGACGACAGCCCGACCCCGACGAGCACGAGGAGCAGCGCCAGCTCGCCCCACGACACCACGCGCGCATCGAATCCGGCGAGCGGCGCCAGCGCCAGGAAAATCGCGGCCTGCATCATCGCGATGGCCACGCCGCCGAGCGTCTTGCCGAGCACGAGCGCGGCGCGCGACGCCGGCGCCACCAGCACCGCCTGCAGGAACCCTTTGTGGCGATCCTCGATCACCGACATGGTCGTGAAGATCGACGTGAAGAGCACGACCAGCATGACGATGCCGGGATAGAAGTACTGCACGTAGCCGACGTTCTCCGCGCCCGGCATGTGGAACGAGCTCGCCATGCCCGAGCCGATGACCAGCCAGAAGATGAGCGGCTGCACCAGCGCGCCGACCACGCGCGACATCTGGCGGAAGAAGCGCCGCAGATCGCGCGACACCAAGACGCCGACGGTGGCGACGTTGAGCCGCAACAGCGACGGTGGCGGTGCGGCCTCGGCGGCGCGCTCGGCGACGACGGCGTCCATCAGTGCAGCCCCCGGCCGGTGAGATGCACGAACACGTCGGCCAGCGTCGGCCTCCGCATCGCCACCGCGCGCAGGCGTCCCGACGGCAGCGACTCGACGAGCCGCGGAATCAGCTCGTGCCCGCGCGGCGTCTCGATCACCACCGCGTTGTCGACGACGCGCGCCTCGAGCGAAAACTTCGCCTTCACCTCGGCGGCGAGCGCCTCGGCCTCGTCGCCGTCGAGCGTCACCACGTCGCCGCCGACCTGCGCGCGCAGCTCGTTCGGCGTGGCGCACGCGATCACACGCCCGTGGTCGAGCACCGCGATGCGATCGCAATACTCCGCTTCCTCGGGCTGATGCGTGGTCAAAAGGATCGTCATGCCCTTCTTCCGCTTGAGGTCGATCAGCTGCTCCCAGATGCGCCGCTGCGTCGGCGCGTCGATTCCGCGCGACGGCTCGTCCATCACCAGGATCTCCGGCTCGTGCAGAAGCACGCGCGCCAATTCGAGCCGCCGCTTCATGCCGCCCGAGTAGCGCTCGACCGGCTCCTTTTTGCGATCGCCGAGCTCGACGAGCGCGAGCAGCTCCTCGATGCGCGCCGCCGCGCGCCGGCCGCTGAGGCCGTAGAGCGCGGCGCCCAGCTTCAGGTTCTCGAGCGCCGTCAGCTTGTCGTCGAGCGACGCATCCTGGAAGAGCACGCCCAGCCGCCGCCGCACGCGCCCGTCGGTGGGCGGCGCCTCGCGCCCCTCGAGGAGCACGCGGCCCGCGTCGGGCGCGAGCAGGCCCGTCAACAGATGAAAGGTCGTCGACTTGCCGGCGCCGTTCGGCCCGAGAAAACCGAACACCTCGCCGCGCCCGACGTCGACGGTGAGCCCATCGACCGCGACGCGCTCGCCGAACCGACGCACCAACCCCTCGAGCCGTAGGAAACCGGCGTCACCCATGCTCAGCGGCCGATCACCATCGCTGCGAACAAGACCGGCAGGTACACGAGAGAGTAGATGAAGAAGCTCTTCGCCCAGCGGTTGGTCTGCTCGCGCGTCATGGCGCGCAGCCCGAAGCCGCAGATGGCCAGCAGCACCGCGCCGAGCGCGAAGGCCGCGCCCTCGTAGAAGCGCCCGCCGACGCCGGTCTTGAGCACCGCCAGCGACGCCGCGAACTGGACGAACGACCAGCCGATGATGCGGATGCGCGCGCCGTCGAGGCCGTGGACCACGCCGTCGACCTTGAGGCCCGCGCGCGCGTACTCGTCGGCGCGGAACATCGAGATGGCGATGAAGTGCGGGATCTGCCAGACGAAGAGCACGCCGAAGATGGCGAGCCCGGGCGCATCGATGTGCCCCGTCGAGGCGGTCCAGCCGAGGAGCGCCGGGATCGCGCCCGGCACGGCGCCGACGACGAGCGCCCAGGTCGAGCGGCGCTTGAGCGGCGTGTACGCGAACACGTAGAGCACGAACGACAAGAGCGCCAGCGCCGCCGTCAGCGGGTTGGCGCCGAAGCGCACGAACGGCAGCGACATCACGGCGCAGAAGATGCCGAAGCCGAGCGCGACCTCCGGCTGCAGCCGCCCCGCCGGCAGCGGCCGGTTCTTGGTGCGCGACATGAGCGCATCGACGTCGCGCTCCATGTACATGTTGAGCGCGTTGGCCGCGGCGACGATGAGCGCGACGCCGACGAGCGTGACCACCGCGCGCGCCACGTGCAGCGGCAACGGCGCCAGCCAGATGCCCGCCGCCGTCGTGATCAGCACCATGCGCGTGACGCGCGGCTTGCCGAGCGCGATCAGATCGGAGAAGGCGACCCTCTGCTCCGCGCGGGCGTTGGCGCTCACGCCGCCACCTCGGCGCCGACCACCGGCGCCGTCTCGCTCGCCCGTGCGCGCAGCGGCCCGCGCGCCACGAGGTACAGGATCGTGCAGTCGGCCAGGATCGCCGCCGCCACCCCGAGGTGCGCCGTCACCGGCACCGCGTCGAGGAACGTGGTGATCGACAAGATGCCGAGCGTGATCTGCACGACCGCCAGCACCGGCGCCGCGATCGCCAGCGCCTTCACCAGCGGCCGGTCGACGTTCCGGACGACCACGATGGCCATGCCCACGAGATGTCCGAACACCACGAGCGCGAACAGCCGGTGCATCACGTGCAGGGTCACGTTGGGATGCACGCCCGTCGGCCAGATCTTGCCCTCGCACAGCGGCACCGTGGTACACGCCAGCCCCGCGCCGAGGTGACGCATGAGCGCGCCGAGGATCATCTGCGCGTACACCAGGCCCGCGCCCCACAACGTCATGCGCTGCACCTTCTTCGGCAGCGCGCGCCCGGTATCGCCGGCGCGGAACGCGACGTAGATGAGCGTGACGAAGAAGAGCTGCGAGGTCGCCAGGTGCGCCGTCGAGACGATCGTCGGCAAACGATAGATGACCGTGATCCCGCCGAGCACCGCCTGCGCCATCACCAGCGCGAACGCGATGCCGCCGGCGATGGCCACGCCCGAGTCACGCCGCTTGAGCGCGCGCACGATCGACGCGACCATGAGCACGAACGCCAGGATCGCCACCGTCGCCGCCGCCAGCCGGTGGCTGTGCTCGACCAGCACGCCGCCCTGCATCTTGGGGAACACCTGCCCGAAGCACAACGGCCAGTCCGGGCACGCCAGCGACGAGCGCGTGTTGTGCACGAGCCCGCCGAGCAGCAGCAGGATGAACGTGCACCCGGTGGTGATGATGGCGAAGCGGCGTAACGACATCTACTGCTCCCTACTTGGCGGCGGCGGTTTCGGTCCCGTTGAACTCGAACTTCACTTCGGCCGGCTTGCCCTTGACCACGGTGACCTTGCCCGTCTTGGTGCCGAAGCGCTCGTGCCACGCCTCGATGTCATAGGTGCCGACGGGGACATCCTTGATGGTGAACTTGCCGTCCTTGTCGCTGACCGCGAAGTACGGGTTGTTCTGCACCCAGACGAAGCCGGTCATCCACTGGTGGACGTCGCACTTGAACTTGAGGAGCACGCCGTTCTGCGTGAACGTCTTCTCGATGTTCGGCGTCCCCGGCACCTGCGCGACGTTGAACAGCGTGCGCGCGCCCTCGTAGGTGTGGACGTTGTGCAGGACGGGATCGCCGTTGCGGATCTCGAGCTTCTGCCCGTCGACGACGGCCTGCACGCGCGGCACGTACATGCAGTTGTCCTGCGAGAGCGACGCCTTCTCGGCGGGCGGCGGCGCCGCCGGCAGGCCGTTGATGTGCACGATGACGTTGGCGAGCTCGCCCTTCTTGCCGGCGATGACCGACTCGTCCTTCATCGGCGTCTTGGCGCAGAAGGCGTCGGACTGACGCTTGAGGTCCTCCATGACCGGGAGCTTGCCGGTCACGGTCACGGTGCCGGTGACCTCGCCCTTGTCGCCCGCGGGAACGGCTGCGGCACCCGAGACCGGCGCGGCGGCGGCGCCCGTGGACGGCGTCACCGGGGCGGCGGCCGGCGCCGTCGCCGGAGGCGCTTCCTTCTTCTCTTCACATCCGGTAGCGACGAGGGCGAAACAGGCGACCGCAAACAGGGAGGCGCGAGTCATGGCGCTCGTGTAACAGCGTCACCCCGAACTGTCAAACACTCAATTTCGACGCGCCGATACGCAACACGAACTCGGGGTCGATCGGCACGTTGACGCAGCTCGTTTGGCCCGAATTCAGGGCCTCTTTGATGGTGGCGGTGAGCTTGGTCGGGTCCTCGACGTGGTAGCCGCGGCCGCCCATCGCCTCGACCACTTTGTCGTAGCGGGTCGGCGCCAGCTTGGTCGCCGGCGCGCGCTCGGCGCCGAAGATCATGACCTGCGGCCCGCGGATCTGCCCCCACGCGGCGTCGTTGGCCACGACGCAGGTGACCGGCAGCTTGAAGCGGATGCAGGTCTCGAAGTCGAAGCCGTTGAGGCCGAACGAGCCGTCGCCCGACAGGACGAGGACCTTCTTGTCCGGATGCATCTTCTTGGCGGCCAGCGCGAACGGCGCGCCCACGCCGAGGCAGCCGAGCGGGCCGGGATCGAGCCAGTGGCCGGGGCGCTCGGGCCCGAGCACGCGCGCGGCCATGGCCACGCAATCGCCGCCGTCGCCGACGACGATGGTGTCGGCGTCGATGGCGTCGGCGATGGCGCGCGCCAGGCGGTAGTGGTTGATGGGGCGCTGATCGTTGCGCTCGTGCTGTGAAAGCTCGGCGCGCGCCTTCTCCTCGTCGGTCAGGAGCTTGGCGCACCAGGCCGCGTAGCGGTGGGGCAGGGCGCCGTGCTTGAGCGCCGCGGCTTCGATCTGCGCCAGGATCGCCTTGGCGTCGCCGACGAGGCCGACGTCGACCGCGCGGTTCTTGCCGAGCTGCGTGGGATCGCGGTCGATCTGGATGACCTTGGCGGCGGCGTTGATGCTGGCGCCGTAGCCGACGCGGAAGTCGAGCGGCGTGCCGACGACGACGATGCAGTCGGTGTCGCGAAAGGCCTTCTTGCGCGCGAGGTTGAGCGCGTGCGGGTTCGACGCGGGCAAGGAGCCGCGGCCCATGCCGTTCATGACGACGGGGATGCCGACGCGCATGACGAGCTCGCGCAAGACCTCGGAGGCGTCGTCCCACCAGACCTGCGAGCCGACGAACAGCACCGGCTTCTCGGCGGCGGCGATGAGCTTGCCGGCCTCGTCGACGAGCGCCGGATCGGCAGGCGCGGTGCCGAGCGGCACGGCCGCGGCGACGGGCGGAAGGTGCGCCTCGTCGACCTGGGCGGTCAGCACGTCGAAGGGCAGCTCTAGGAACACCGGACCGCGCACGCCGGTGTTGGCGTGGCGGATGGCGGTCGCGATCATCTCGGGCAGGCGCTTCGGATCGGTCGCCGTCGCCGCCCACTTGGTGATGGAGCGCATGAGCGGCAGCTGCTCCATCTCCTGCAGCGCGCCGCGCCCGGCGAGCCGCAGCTCGGCGGCGCCGCCCAGGACGACGAGCGGCGACTGCGCGAGCATGGCGTTGGCCACGCCGGTGACCGCGTCGGTGACGCCGGGGCCCGCGGTCACGATGGCGACGCCGGGGCCGCGCGAGAGGCGGGCCCAGGCGTCGGCGGCGTGCGCGGCGCCCTGCTCGTGGCGCGTGTCGATGATGTCGATGCCTTCGCGCAGGCAGCCGTCGTAGATGGGGGCGATGTGGCCGCCGCAGAGGGTGAAGACGCATTTGACGCCGGCCTTGGCGAGCGCGCGGGCGACGAGATGACCACCGATGCTGACGGGCATGCGAGACCTCCTCAGCGCAGCGCTGGGCCGGGTTCCGCGGTGCAATTAATGGTGAGGATGCGCGGCACGCCGTGCTCGGACTCGAAACGCAGGACCGAGACCGACGCGGGCGAGAGGCGCAACCGATGATAGTGAACCAGGTTCATACCAAGGTAATGCGCGAGCAGCACGCGCAGCGGACCGGCGTGCGAGACGATGAGGATGTTGGCGCCGAGCTCGTTGTCGGCGAGCGCCTGCGAGACGGCAGCGACGATGCGGTCGCGGACGGCGTCGATGCGCTCGCCGCCGGGGATCGATTCGTCGACCGGGTTGGCGATGAAGCGCTGATATTCCGCCGACGCACCGATTTCGCCGTGCTTCTGGCCCTCCCAGCGGCCGGCGTCGAAGTCGATGAGCCGCGGATCGCGCACGACGCCGAGCCCCAACGGCGCGGCGAGGAGCTCGGCGGTCTCGACGGCGCGCGGCAGCGGCGAGGCGAGGATCTCGACGAGATCGTGACGCCCGGCGAAGAGCCGATCGCGCAGTAGCTCGGCCTGTTTGCGGCCGTCCGCTGAGAGGCTGATGTCACGGCGACCGGCGACGCGACCGTCGCGGCTGAAGTCGGTGTCCGCGTTGCGAACGAGGAAGAGCGTGGTGTACATCGCAGGCTTCGAGCGACCGTAACACGGAAACGGCTTGACAGGTGTGCGAGTCGAGGATAAATCCAGCGGCGTTTCCGTTCGCTCGGGGATCGTCTAACGGTAGGACGGCAGCCTCTGGAGCTGCTTATTGGGGTTCGAATCCCTATCCCCGAACAACGAGATCGATACCAGGTCGATCTCAACGGCCCCATAGTCTAGCGGTTAGGACGTCGGCCTCTCACGCCGAAATCCCGGGTTCAAGTCCCGGTGGGGTCACTTGCTAAGATGGATCTGACGGGGTGGGCGGTCGCCGAGATCGCCCACACCCGTCGGCGCCCATCGCTGCTCCAAGCCTCCTGAAATTCCAAACCTTCTGGCAGAAAAACCGACTCGAAGACGTCCCGCGCATCGGCCGGGTTGTCGAGCAGCTCGCGTAGTTCCTCGACCCTTCTACGAGCGTTGGCCTCCGACTTGGCCAGCATCTCCTCAATCATCGTTGGCGTTCGCCGGGCCGCGCCTAGGTCGATCTCCAGGGTCCGGATGCGGTCATTGCGGCGCCGCAGCTCGCCCAGAAGCTCCGGGATGGCGTCGCCGCCGGTCGCT
>DATNAQ010000176.1:0-13475 GCA_035607415.1 Polyangia bacterium | reverse complement strand
CATCGATTGCGGGCATTGATCGTCATGCTCGAAGCCGTGGCGCACGAGCGCCTCGTAGACGTTTCGCATCTGCTTCAGCGTGTTCGCGTGCGCCCAATGACGACGCTCGCCGGCTTGCCAGCAGTACGCGGCCCCGCCGATCTGCAGCACGATGGTCCCGACCAGCACGAAACCGAGCAGCCGGCGGTCGCGAAGGATCGTCTCCATGACGCCGCGCTACCGGTCGGTCCGGATGTCGTCGCGCGTGCCGAGCTTGCGATCGGGACCCGCGCTCACGACCAGCGCGTGGTCCGCCGCGAACGGGCTCGTGCACGTGAAGGCGATGGGGGTGCCCCAGTCATCCTTCGCTGGGTGCGCGAGGTAGCCGCGGTTCACCAGCACCTTCATCGAGCGTGGGCATTGCGCTTCGTGCTCGGATCCGTAGCGCGCGAGCGCGTGGGCGACGCCGTGCATCGTGTGCGCCGTATTCACGATCGCCTCCAGGCGGAGCTGGTGGGTGACGGGGACGTAGAGGAGGGCGCCGAACGCGAGCGGAATCGTCATCGCGATCAGCGCAGGCCGGTACGGAAGGCGGGGCGGGCCAATGGCGAGCATGACGATAGAACGCCGTGACGCGCGTTCTATTCGCGCCGCCTAGTAGAACCCCTGCGCGCGCACGAAGAAGCCCTTCTCGGTGCCGTCGCCGAGGCGCGTCTCGTCGTCGGTGAAGTTGGTGAAGTTCCAGCCGACGCCGAGGCGCAGGTGGCCGACGATGATGCGGTTGACCTCGATGGCCACGCCGTGCGACAGCGCCGGCCCGGGGCCGTATAGGAGCCGATACTCGACGAGCCCATCCCACGCGCGCGTCACGTGCAGGGTGACGCGGTTGATCCACAAGATCAGCCACGCGGACGAGCTCCCGTCGGGGGTGAGCTCCTCGCGCAGCTTGGCCGCGACCTTTTCGCCGAGCGAGATCTTCCAGAACACGCGTCCGTCGCCGGCGAGCGAGGTCACGTGCGCGCGCTCGCGGAAGCCGAGCGGCGCGCCGGTGAGCGGATCGGTCGGGCCCGTCGTCGCCTGCGCGTTGGGCAGCCCTTCGTCGAGATAGGTGTAGCGGCCGAGCAGCACCAGCCGATCGGTCCACGACGGGCGCCAGGCGAAGCCGGCGGTGGCTTCGCTCGAGCGCGCGATCGACGAGTTCGACGAGAGCGCCGTCGAGTTCGAGAAGAAGATCTTGCCGCGCAGCGTGAAGTCGGGGTGCACGCGCCAGGTGACCATGCCCTGCACGAGCCACTGCGACTCGTCGGTGGTGCCGACGCCGCCCGGCTGCACCAGCGAGTCCTGGCGCAGCTCGCCCTTGATCTGCGCGCGGAAGACCTCGCCGGCATAGGAGGCGTAGGCCGAGCCGGCGACGCGCGTGAGCGGCTCCGTGTTGGTCTGCGTGTCGCCGGCGGGCGAGACCTCGCCGCGCTCGAAGGTGGCGCCGAGGACGAAGCGCTTGGACAGCGGGATGTCGAGGCCGGTGGTGATCATGTGCGCGCGCCCGCCGTCGGTGGTGCCGGTGCCGACGAAGGGACCGTCGCGGAATTGATCCTCGGCGAAGAGCGTGGCGCGCGCGTTGCCTTTGGCGTCGCTGATGCGCTCGCGCCCGCCGGCAGCGACGGCGGCCGAGACGCGATCGTCGCGATCCTGCGAGAGCGTGAAGGTGCCGTAGAGGACCTTGCCGGGGCCGAGCTCGCTCTTGAGCGTGAGCATGCCGCCGACGCCTTGCGCGCCGTAGGAGACCTCGCCGGTGCCGTTGGTCTGCCAGGGCAGCTTGACGATGGCGCCGACGGCGCCGAGCGAGTTGTCCTGCGCGATCACGCTCGTGGTCGGATCGCCGCCGCCGTGCTCGACGGCGTATTGCCCGGCGGCGTAGAGGGTCAGGCGCGGCACGACCTTGACGTCGACGCGCGCGGCGACGGTGGTGCGGTGGCCCGAGCGGGTGTAGTCGGTGTCGTCGGCGCGCTCGGAGCGGGCGCCGACGCGCACGCCGACGATGCTGAAGGTGCGGCCGAGCTCGCCGCCGATGTCGCGCCGCGTCTCCGAGGTCATCGTGATCGGGTTGCCGGCGGCGTCGTAGACGAGCGCTTGCTGGAAGCGGCGCTCGTCGTAGTGCGCGCTCAGCGTGAAGCCGACGAACTTCGCCGCCGCCTGCGCGCCCCACTGCATGAAGCCGGCGTCCTCGGCGTGCGCGGTGTCGGTGTAGCCCTGATCGATGCCGCGGAAGTACGGATGCAGCTGCACCGGCCCGAGGTACAGGTCGGCCTCGGCCTTGTAGGCGTTGCCCTGGCGCGTGGTCGGTGACGCCTGCGCCGGGCCGAGCTGATCCTGGTAGGTGAGGCCGCCGTCGTCGGACTTGGCGAACGAGCTGAGGGCGCCGTAGCTGTGCGCGTACTCGCCGATGATGACGCCGTACTTCTTGAGATCGATCTGCAGATCGCCGCCGAGGAGCGTGTAGTTGCCGCCGGAGCGGAACTCGTTGACCACGGTGCCGCCGAGGCGCACCGGCCCGATCTTCTGCGTGGCGCGCGCGCCGAGCGTGCCGTCGTCGGAGTCGCCGTCGATGACGTACTCGTAGTCGACGATGACGTAGGCGAAGTCGCCGTCGACGCTCGAGCCGCGCACCAAGGATGGCGACGGCGCCACCGACGAGACCGGATCGCGCATGATGATGCGGCCGGCGAGATAGTCGACCTCGTAGTCGACGGTGGTGTGCTGCGCGGTGTTGTTGACCGGACGGTCCGAGATCTTGTCGCGGATCTCGATGCGCACCTGCTCCGAGCCCTCGACGACGCTGCGGTGCGAGAGGTAGTAGAGCGAGCCGCCCGAGCCGCGCAGCTCGTCGTGCGCGCGCGCCGTCTGCAGCCAGGCGCCGAAGACGATCACCTGCGTCGACGGCTGGGCGTTGGGATCGTCGGAGGCGCGCACGAAGTTGACGCGCCCGCCGGTGACCGCGCGCGAGTAGCGTCCCATCTCGACGCCGGTGAGGCCGGTCTGGAAGTTGCCGAACATCAGCTCCGAGCGATCGATGGCGATGCGCACGAACAGGCGCGCGTTCGACTGCGCGTTGGCGGTGACCTGCGAGCTGTCGCCGTAGACGGTGTAGAAGCGGTCGGGATCGAGGTTGCGGAAGATGCGCGTGGGATCGCCGCGGAAGAGATCGCGCCACGACTCGAGCTGCGAGGTGTCGATGTCGATGCCGCCTTCGAGGAGCCAGCGCCCCTGGATGCGGCCCCGGGCGTAGAGCTTGACGCGGCCCTGCGCGTAGAGACCCGACGAGCCGCCCGAGGCGTCGGACTTCTGCACGTAGCCGACCTTGCCTTCGGCGAGGCCGACGAGCAGCACGAAGTCGCCCGCGGCCGACAGCGTGTGCGAAAAATGCGTCTTCAGGCCGTCGGCGAAGGCGACGTCGACGGCGACGCCGGCGCCCGACTCGGGCACGCGCAGCTTGACCGCGACCTTGCCGGTCTTGTCGGGCGACAACGCCTGTCCGGCGACGGTGAGCGAGCGCATGGGCGCGGTGACGGCGCCTTCGAGGAGGAACATGGGATCGGCGAGCGCGCCGGCGGGGAAGCGCAAGGTCAGGCGCGGGATGTCCTCGCGCGGGATGATGAGCGAGCCGCCTTCGGCGCGCTCGGTCCAGAAGATGTCGCGCGCGGAGACGACGACGCGGCCGTCGGGCCACTCGGTGACCTGCAAAAAGCGGTTGAGGCCGCGGCGCAGCGTGACGTCGACGCTCCACTCGCCGGTCTTGTCGACGCGCGCGGCGTGGCCGTCGACGGTGACGCGGGTGCCGACGACGGCGACGCCGGAGAGGCGATAGATGAGGCCGCCGGCGTCGCCGGGGCGCAGCTCGGGCAGGATCGTCGAGATCTGCGGGCGGCTGAGCGGCGGCTCGACGGCGGGGACGCGCACGCCGAAGTCGATCTTGGTGAGCGAGCCCGGCGTGACCGGCACGATGCGCGTGACGTCGGTGGTGAGCTTCGAGCCGGGCGGCAGTGTGTATTCGGCGACCTTGATGGCGCGATCGCCGGGGATGATGGCCGAGAGGTGATAGCGGCCCGCGCCGTCGGTGACCGCTTGCAGACCGTCGTCCATGACGACGGTGGCGCCGCCGATGCCGGGCTCGCCGCGATCGCGTTGACCGTTGCCGTTGTCGTCGCGGTAGACCTCGCCGAGCAGCGTGCCCAGATCGAACTCGGGATCGGCTTCGACGCGGACGGCCGCGCTCGCGTCGGCGAGCGTGGCGGAGGTTTCCACCAACTGCGCGCGCAGCGTCTCGCGTCCGCCGACGTTGGCGCGGGCATTGAGGCGCGCACGCACGAGCACGCTGATGCTGGCGCCGGGCGCGATGGTCCCGACCGGCACGAGCAGCGATGCGCCCGCCTCGACCGGCTTGACTGCCATGACGCTGCCGTCGGCGGCGGTGACGCGCGCGTCGGCCACGCGCAGCCCCTTGGACGGCGTGAGCTGCACGATCGGCGCGCCGAGCGTGGCGGCGCCGAGCGGCACGCCGGCCTGCACGAGGAAGGGCACGAGGTCGTCCTTCTGCGCGACCAGCTTGGCGGCGGTGACGGTGATCGACGCGCCGGTGGTCGAGGCGTTGGACACGGTGAGCGGCGCCGCGGCCTGCTGCGTGACGTTGCTGGCGTCGGTGAGGAACGCATTGTTCTGCACCTGCGTGCCCGCCGACGGCAGGATGGTGGCCGCGATCTCGACCGCGAGCGGCGCGGTCAACGACTCGCCCGCCGGCAGCGTGACCGTGACGGTGCGGCCGTCGGCGCCGCAACCGACGAGGAACACGCCCGACGGCATCGCCGCCGGGCCGCAGGGGGCGGCCGCGCCGTTGACCTTGACGGCGCCGAGCTTGAGCGCGGGATCGATCGGATCGCTGAGCGTGATCGGGCCCGGCTGCGCGCCCGTCGGCGTGACAGTGAGCGTGTAGGTGATGGTGTCGCCGATCTTGGCCTGCTTGGAGGTGACCGTCTTGGTGAAGGTGAGCGCCGCCGCTTGCGACGTCACGGTCGTGACCACCGTCGGCGAGCTCACGGTCGCGCCGCCGAGCGGCGTCGCCGTCGCCTGGTTGGTGATGGTGCCGCCCTCGTTGGCGGCCGAGTCGACGACCGCGTCGAAGAAGAAGGTGCTCGCCGCCATCGACGCGAGCATCTTGCCTTGCAGCTCGAGCTTGCCGCCCATGAGCGTCGCGGTCGTGCCGTCGGGGGCGGTCTTCGGCGACGCCAGATCGGCGGCGGAGAAGGTGGCGGTCCCGATGACCACGTCGGCGAAGGTGGTGCCGGCCGGGAGCACGTCGTCGACGAGGTAGCTGTCGAGCGGGTCGGGGCCGCCGTTGGTGACGGTGAGCGTCCAGCGCACCGTCTGGCCGGGGCGCGCCGTCGCCGCGCCGCTCTTGGCGATGGTCATCGTCGGCGCGACGACGGTGGCCGTGGCGCTCGCCGTCGGCGTCGGCGTGCAGCCGCCCGAGCAGGTGGCGCTTGCGCTGTTGGTCACCGTCGCCGGCGACGGCGGCGCGCGATAGGTGAGGTTCAGCGTCGCCGGGTTGGACGTGAGATCGTTCACCGTCGCTTGCAGCTCGCCGCCGACGTTGCAGCTCACCATCGGGTAGTCGGGACCGAGCGGGCCCGACGGCGTGGTGGTGCAGTCGAGCGTGGCGGCGCCGGCCGACACGCGCAAGAGCGTCAGCCCGGCCGGCGTCGGGTCGTGCACGACGAGCGTGGTCTCCGGGCCGATGCGCTTGACCATGAGGGTGAAGCTGAGCGTGCCGCCGGTGTAGGCGCCGCCGTTCGCCATCTTGGTGAGCGACACCGTGGCGCGCGCCGGCGAGGCCGCGCCGACGACGCCGGCGATGACCAGGGCAGCGACGAGCGCGGGCGCGCCGCGGCGGATGCGCGCGCGGCTCATTGCGTCTGCACCTCGGTGAACGCGGTCACGCGCGTCTTGGCGTCGGTGACGGAGATGAGATAGCGGCGGCCGGGCGGCGCGTCGGCGGGCGGCACGAAGCGCAGCTCGGCGACGCCGCCGTCGGGTTGGCGCACCAGCTCGATGGTGCCCGCCGACGCTTCGTAGAGGAGCTGCGAGGCCGCGCCGCCGCGCACCGCCACGCGCACGCGCACCGGCTGGCCGGGCTTGGGCCGCGGCGGATCGACCGAGAGCCGCAGGTCGAGCGGCGCCGCCGGACGCAGCGGCAGCGGCGCGTCCACCGACGGGAAGCTCGGCGGCTCGCCGGCTTCGACGACGCCGCCGCCGGCGGTCGAGCCGACGGCGTGGACCACGCCGCCGACGACGAGGTAGTCGAGCGCGGCGGCGACGCCGGGGAGCTCGGCCGGCTGCGCGGTCACGCGAAACAGGCGCGCCGGCGGCGCGGCGAACGACACGCGCGCGGTGCCGTAGCGATCGGCGGTCACGGTCTCGACGGCAACCGAGCCACCGGCGCCGGGCGCCGCCAGCTCGACGCGGGCGCCGGCGCACGGCAGGCCGAGATCGTCGTCGACCCAGGCTTCGGCGGTGAGCCTGCCGTCGGGCGCGCGCGGCAATGGATGCAGCGTCACCCGTCGCGGCGGCCCCGGCGCCACGCCCGCGACCTCGACGTGCAGCTGCGCGGTGCCGCGTCCGGCGTCGCGCGGCGGCACCAGCTCGATGGCGTACAGGCCGCCGCCGCGCTCGCTCGTTCCGAGCACGCGCCCGCCTTCGAGCGCCGCCGTCAGCCGCGCGCCGGGCACCGGCGATCCATCGGCGTCGAGCACGCGCGCGTCGACGGAGACGGCGGCGTCGAGCCCGGCCGGCAGCGGCTCTTTCGGCGTCAGCACCTCGATGGTGCGCGGCGGCCCCGGGCGCAAGGTCACCGACGTCGTCGCGCCGCCGGCGCGCAGCGTCACCGCGTGGGTGCCGATCGTCGACGGCGCGGTCAGCGTCCAGGTGGTCGAGCCGTCGCCGTGTGAGGTCGGCGCCGACAGCGTGCCCGCGCTCGCCGACAAGGGCGGCAGCGCCCGCCGCTCGGGATTGCCGCGCGCGTCGACGGCGAACGCCACCACCTCGGCGCGCGCCGCGCCGTCGGCGGGCAGCGTCGGCGGCACCGCGCCGATGAGCAGGTGCGGAAACGGCGGCAGCGCCAGGTCGATCTCGCGCCGCTGCTGATTGCCGAGCTTGTCGACCGATACGCCGGTGGCGCGCCCGCCCGGCGGCACCACGATCGGCACGCTGAACTTGCCGTCGGCGCCCACGGTCGTCGTCGGGAAGTCGCGCCCGTCGACGGCGATGGTCATGCGCGCGCCCGGCTCGCCCTCGCCGTTGACCGTCACGCGCGCGGCCAGGCGGATCGGCGCCGCGGTGAACGCGCCGTCGGCGACCGAGAGCGCGGCCACGATCGCCACCTCGGGATACTTCTCGTCGGGCGGCGTATAGGTGAGCGTGTACTCGCCGGTCGCCGTCTCGCGCAGCGGGCCGAGCCGTCCCACCGATGCCGCCACGCGCAGCGCCGCGCGCGCCGGCCGTCCCGCGGCGTCGCGCACGTGCAGCTTCAGCGTCGTCGGCGCGCCACGCCCGGCGACGAGCGGCGCCGCCGGCACCTCGAGCGCGAGCTTGCCGCGCCCGGCCGGCTGCAGCGCCAGCGGCAGCGTGCGCGTCTGGCCGTGCAGCGTCACCGTCAGCGTGTCGGACGCCGGCGCCGACACGCGCGGCGGCCGGTAGCGCAGCGCCACGCCGCCGTCGGAGGTGGGCACCGGCGCGCCGACGACCGCGCCCTTTTGCGCGCGCACCGACGGCAGCCCGGTCGCGAGCGCGTTGCCGGCGAGGACGTAGACGCGCAACAGGTGCGCGCGCTCGCCGTCGGCGTCGAGCGGCGCCGACGGCAGAACGACGACGTCGATCGGCGCCGCTGCGGCGCGCAGCGCCACCGCGACCACGCAACCCAGCACCAGCGACGGGACGACGCGCATGCGCCCGGCCCGGAGCATATCGTGAACGCGAGCTACTTCGCTACGCGGATGCTGACGGCGATGGTCGAACCGGCGTTGCCGAACAGCGCCGACGCCCACGCGTGCTTGCTGGTGCGCGGATCGTCATGGCGGCCGCGGCCATGGCCGTCGTCGTCATCATCGCCGTCGCAGTGGCCGAAGCCGTGCTCCTGGAAATGCTCGAAGAGGCCGAGCGACAGCTTGGCCGACACGTGCGCCGGCGGGTTGGTGTCGGGCTTGAAGTCGGCCGGCGTCAGCACGATGCCGTTGTCGACGGTGACCATGACCTGCCCCGTGCGGTGCGAGCCGTCGGCCGCGCCATTGTCGACGCAGACGTAATAGGTCTTGCCCGCCTGCGTGGTGAAGCTGTGGCTGGCGTAGACCGGGCGCTTGGTCGGCTGCATCGACGAGATCGGCCCGTCGACGAGATCGGTCTTGGCCGGATCGCAGCCGATCGGCAGGTTCGACGGCGGCGGGCCGGCGAAGGTGAAGACGAACACGCCGCCCGTCGAGGTCTGGTAGACGACGCGGTCGCCGTCGATGTCGCCGAGCGTCTCGTCGACGCCCGCGGCGCCGAGGATCTTGGTCTCCGTCTTGGCCCCGAGGTCGTAGCTGTAGATGTCGTAGTCGCCCGAGCGCTTGTCGGCCCAGACGACGCGGTTGCCCGAGACCCGCGGCTGCGACTTGTTCGACAGCGCCGAGGTCAGCTGCGTCGTCGTCGCCGTCGAGATGGTGTAGAGGAAGATCTGATCGCCGCCCGACGCGTCCTTGCCGACGTAGACGATGGTGTCGCCGTCGATGTCGGGCTGCCGTCCGACGGCGGCGACGCTGAAGGTGGTGCAGCCGGCGGTGCCGATCAAGCAGCCGGCGACCGAGGCCACCGACGGGTTGGCGGCGTAGTCCTCGTAGACGACGACGTTGCCCGAGACGCGCGGGAAGCGCTGCGCGGCGGCGTCGAAGGTGACCTGGAAGCCGGGCGACGAGTTGGTCGTGCGGTCGACGAGATCGATGTCGTACTGCGTGGTGATGCGCTCGAAGACGATCCACGAATCCGAGATCGCCGGATGCGCGAAGTTGACGGTGGTGCCGCCGGACGCGATGTTCGTCGTCATCTGCGTCGTCGCGTCGACGAGCAGGATGTCGGAGCTGGCGGCGCCCGGCTTGGTGTTGGTGAAGACGACCGAGCCCTTGTCGATGTCTTGCAGGAACTGATCGCCGGGCAGCGACGCGGTGAGGTTCGTCGGCGTCGAGCCAGCGACGGAGACGTCCTCGTAGTAGACGTCGAACTGCGTGCCGTCGAAGTTGGTCCAGACGACGCCGGCGCCGCTCAGCGTCGGCGAGTTCTGCGTCCAGCCGGCGGTGCCTCCGCCGAGCTGCACCGAGGTGCCCGAATCGGCCTTCACCGACGAAGCGAACGCGACCGTCACGCCCAGGGCGAAGGCACACGTTCGCAACGCATACTTCATGCGCAGCATTCTAGTCACTTAGCTTTTGGGTTTTCAATTGTATGAAATAGCTTACGAATCTTCAGACTAAGCGATATGTTATTAATGTAATTCAAACTACTGCCAATTTGGGCGGTGAACCGTGAAGTCGGTCTTGGTGTCGACCACGATCCGCGGCGATTTCTCGTCGGCAACGTGGCCGGCGAGGTCGGTGGCGTGGACGTGCAGCTCGTGGCTGCCGTCGGGGAGGGGGACTACTTCACGGTAGCGTCCTTCTGGGTCGGTTCTTACGAAGTGGCCAGCCACTTTTACCCGCGCGCCGGGTGACGCCTGACCCGCGACGACGACCTCGGGCTTGTTCGTCGTCGACGCCGGCCACTGCACCTTGAGGAACAGCGACTCGGGAAGTGGGCGCGGCCCGTCGGGAGCGCCGCCGGGGCCGACGCGCGCGAATTGGCCGGTGCGGATGACGACCTCCTTGCCGCGCGCCGAGAGGATGACCTCGCCGCGACGCGTGGCGACGGCGGCCGAGCCGGCGCCGTCGGCGGTGGCGGTGAAGCGGGCGCCGCGCGTGCGGGCGACGGCGCCGTGCCCGTCGACCTCGACCGCGAAGACGCGCGCGGGATTGTCGGCGATCTCGGCCTCCAATTCGCCGCGAGACAAGCTGAGGCGCTTGAGCTCGCGGCGCAGCTCGTCGATGCGCGCTTCGGTGCCCGGCATGAGCTGCACCGTCGAGCCGTCGGCGGCGGTGAGCGTGGCCGTGCCTTCGTCGTCGGTGCGGATGCGCTCGCTCGCCGAGAGCCGCTCGCCCGGGTGCGCCGGCCGCCAGGTCCCGTCGGCGCCGGCGACCTCGACGCCGCCGGAGACAGCCGTGATGGCGAGGGTCTCGGGCGCCTGCCGCGCGCGCTCGTCGGCGCCGCCTGCTCTCGTTTCCGGCCGCACGAAGAAAAACCAGTACGACGCGCCGAGGGCGGCGACGGCGACGAGCGCGACGACGATCGCGGAGGCGCGGTTCACGCTGCGGGCAAGTATACGGTGAAGGTGGCGCCGTGGCCGGGCTCGGAGATGACGTCGATGCGGCCGCCGTGCTCCTCGACGATGCGGTAGCTGACCGAGAGCCCGAGGCCGACGTTGGACCAGTCGTCCTTGGTGGTGAAGAAGGGCTCGAAGATGCGGTCGCGGATGGCGGGATCGATGCCCTTGCCGCTGTCGGCGACGACGAGCGCGACCTGTTTGTCGTCGGTGGCGCGGGTGGTCAGGCGCAAGGTGCCGCCCGAGGGCATGGCGGTGCGCGCGTTGGCCACGAGGTTGATGAGCACCTGCGCGAGCTGGCCGGCGTCGGCGCGCGCGCGCGGCTTGCCGTCGGCCAGGGCGTAGACGAGCTCGATCTTTTGATCGCGCACGAGCGACTCGGTGAGCGAGAGCGTGTCGCGCACGAGCTTGTTGAGATCGACGGCGGTGCGCACCGGCTCTTTGCGCTGCACGCTGAAGCGGAGCAGGTTCTGCACGACGGCCGAGGCGCGCTGCGCGCCCTCTTCGATGTGCTTGAGCGCCTCGTAGTCGGCGGCGTCGGGGGCGCGCTCGGCGAGGAGCAGCTGCACGTGGCCGATGACGCCGCCGAGCGGGTTGTTGATCTCGTGCGCGACGCCGGCGCCGAGCTGGCCGAGGGCGGCGAGCTTCTGCGCCTGGACGAGCTGGGCCTGCGCCTCTTTGAGCTCGCGGGTGCGGGCGGCGACGCGCTCTTCGAGCTCCTTGTTCCAGCGCTCGATCTCGGCGCGGTTCTGGGCGAGCTCCTCGCCCATGCGGTTGAAGGTGCGGGCGAGCGTGCCCACTTCGTCGTCGGAGGCGAGGGCCACGCGCGCGTCGAGCTGGCCGGCGCCGACGGCGCGCGCGGCGGCGGTCAGGCGCTCGAGCGCGCCGGTGAGGCGGCGCGCGAACGCGAGCGCGACGAGGAGCGCGAGGATCGCGGCGGCGCCGGTGGCGAAGAGGGTCTGGCGACGCAGCGTGTGCGCAGCGGCGAAGGCCTCGGCCGCCGGCTCGGCGGCGACCAGCGACCAGCCGAGCCCACCGACGGGCGCGAAGGCGCCGAGCAGGCGGCCGCGGGCGACGCGGCGCGCGTGCCCGTCGCGGGCGGCGACGGCGTCGGCGACGAGATCGGGATCGAGCGGCACCTCGGCGGCGGGGCGGCCGGCGCGCGCGATGGGCGTGCCCGCGGCGTCGACGAGGACGAGCGCGAGCGGCTGCGTGTCGCGCACTTCATCGAGGCGGCGCGAGAGCTCGCCGAGCGGGATGGCGAGCGCGAGCACGCCGCCACGGACGCTGGTCGCAGCCGAGAGCATCGGCTCTCCGCTGCCGCCGGCGCTCTTGTAGGGCGCCGAATAGACGACCGCGCCGATCCCCTCCTTGCGCGCCCGCTCGTACGGCGCGTCGATCGACTTCGCGCTCGCCGAGGCGGCATCGGCGTCCGACTGAAACGTCGCGACCGACGCGCGCGTCTGCCGCTTGACGATGGCGAGGGCGCCCTCGAGCTCGGCCGGCGAGAGCGTGTCCCACGTGATCATGGCGGCGGTCTGCGCCAGCTGTCGCGCGCGCCCCTCGACGTCGCCGGCGACGACGGCGGCGCCGTGGCGGGCGGTTTGATCGAGCGTGTCGCGGACGGCGGACTCGAGCGCGCGCTGGTTGTGGGCGATGAGCGCGAAGCCCGCGGTCGCGAGTGGGAGCGTCGCGGCGGCGATGAGGAGCAGCGCGACCTTGTGCCAGAGGCGCATCCAGAGCGCAGAGTAGCACTGATAGGATGGGCGGATGCGCCGCCACGCGTGGGTCCTGGCGGTCGGAATGAGCAGCGGCATGATGGCGTTCGCCACGCCGCTGAACGCGGAGCCGACGACGGCGCCGGCGATCCCCGACACGCCGGCGGGGCGGGCGTTGCGCGCGTGGCTCGACGCGTTCGACAGCGGAGAGCGCGCGCCGATCGAGGACTTTCACGCGCGGTGGCGTTCCGGCGGAAGACGGGCGGGCTCGAGCTGATCGCGATCGATCACAGCGATCGGCTGCGCGTGGAATTCCGCGCGCGCGAGAAGGCGGGACCGCGGGTGGCGTTCGGGCAGCTCGTGATCAAGGAGGCGGGCGCGCTGCGGATCGCGACGTTCGAGCTGCAGGCGATCCCGCCGGGGATGACCGTCGTATTTGTTCGACGGGCGCACGCATCTGAACGATCTGTACGAGCGCAAGCGCGGTCGGACGACGGAGTACTGGACGAACGTGGAGGTGCCGGGGCCGAAGCTGGGCCGCGGCGTGCCGGTGTATGTGCTGACGTCGGCGATGACGTTCTCTGGTGCAGTTCATGGGAAAGATGCTCAATCAAGATGAAGCAAGGGGCGTTCGCGTTTCGGGCGTGGGGTGGGAAGCGGAAGGGCGCGGGGCGGAAGCCGGTGCGCGCGCGGGCGGGCGTGCGGCATCGGCGGCGGCCCTTGTTGAAGGCGCGCTTTCCGGTGCACGTGACGTGGCGGATGCGGGACGAGGTTTGGAATTTGCGGAGTCGGCGGTGCTTTACGGCGCTGTCACGCGCGTTCTGGGGCGGGAGCGATCGGTTCGGGTTTCGGCTCGTGCATTACTCGGTGCAGGGGAATCACGTGCACTTGCTGGTCGAGGCTCGGGATGAGAAGTCGCTGTCACGGGGGATGAACGGGTTGGGCGTGCGGGTGGCGCGTGGGCTCAATCGGGTGATGCGACGGCGGGGCAAGGTGTTGGAGGATCGGTATCACGGGCACATTTTGAAGACGCCGACGGAGGTGCGGCGCGCGCGCGCGTATCTGCTGCAGAATGCGCGGCGCCATTACGGCCGCGCGGGGGTGGACGCGTATGCGTCGCGGGTGGCGGTGGTGGAGGCGGGGACGTCCTTGTTGCGGCGGATTTGTTAGCCGGCTTTGTGGGCGGCGGGGCGGGGGAAGATGACGTTGCCGTCGCGGACGTAGGCGGAGCCGGCGATGGCCTTGGCGCGTTGTTTGAGCTCGGCGGCGGCGGCGCTGAGGTCGGAGTG
>DATNAQ010000175.1:0-39544 GCA_035607415.1 Polyangia bacterium | reverse complement strand
GCTGCAACGGGATCTGCTTCCCCGGTCCCGGCCTCTGCCTGCTCTAGCCGCGCTTCCCGTCTAGCTTCCAGGTTTCCCATTCGCGCCGCCAATGGCGAGCGCCGCGTCGAGCGCGTCTCACGCCCCACGCGACCGCGCGATTTGCCATCGTTCGTATCGGTCTAGTCTTCGTCGGCAGCGGCGGGCTCGTCGTCCCCGTCGTGCATGTCTTCGGGCTCGGTCTCGCCCGCGAAGTTCG
Source organism: Polyangia bacterium (assembly GCA_035607415.1). Lineage (GTDB taxonomy): Bacteria > Myxococcota_A > Polyangia > Palsa-1104 > Palsa-1104 > JAQBQH01. The sequence continues at coordinate 39,306 of DATNAQ010000175.1, read as the reverse complement.
AGCGCGGCTCCGCGCCGCCGCCGCTGCTGCTTCCGCCGCCTCCGCCGCCTCCGCCCATGCGCCCCTGCACCAGCTTGGCCGGCTCGTCCTTCACCGGCGCGACGAACGTCTCCCACGCAGCCGCCGCCTTGAGCGCGTCGCCGAGGCTCATGCCCTTTTTGACCATCTCGTTGACGCGCGCCTTCGCCTCGGGCGTCAGCCGCCGCGCCGGCACCACCGCGGGCGCATCCTCGCCCGTCGCCGTGCCCTTGGCGCGCGACGGTGCCGCCGCCGGCTTCTTGGCCACCGGTGTTGCCGCCGGCTTGGCCGCGCGAGGAGCCTCCTCCTCGTCGCCCTCGAGGTCGTCGTCGAAGTCGTCGTCCTCGTCGCCGTCTTCGTCCGGCTCTGCGCCTTCCGCCGCCTCGTCCTCGACGATGGCAGGCTTCTTCGCCGCCTTCCCGGCGGCGGTGGCCTTTTTCGGCGCCTTCGGTGCAGCGGCCTTCTTGGTCTTCCCAGGCGTCTTCGCTGGCATGGCTGCGATCTAACACATGCCGCGGAAAAAAAAACCAGCCGCTACTTTTTTGGTCCGCGCTTTTTGGCGCCGGCCTGTGTCCCGCGTTTGGCTGCGCCCGTTGCCGCTATCGGCAGCGCCCCGAGGTGGGCACGCACTGGTGCGTCTTGATCGTCCGTGAGGTCGCGCCTGCCACCGCGCGGCACGCGTAGCCGGTCGGACAGCCGCTGTCGTCGATGCAGCCGATCGAACAAACTTTCGTGCCCGACGACAGCCTGGTGCAGCGGTTGCCGTCGGCGCCGCAAGCCGCGTCCGACGAGCACGAGCGGCACAGCGCGCTCGCGTCCGACATCGGGTCGTACTTCGGATCGTGGTCGACGCCGTGCACGCCGTACATCGAGCTGAAGCCAGACCCCTGGTCGGTGTCCAGCCCGTGCGTCAGCTCCGAGATCTTGACCGGCACCAGCTTGCCGCTCGTCTGATTGAACAGCGCCTTGAGGAGGCGCTCGGCCGACGCCTCGGTGCCCGCGTTCGAGAAGTCGGTCGTGGTGATCACGTTCAGGCTCGCGTGATCGGCCTTGGCCGGATTGAGCCAGAACGCCTGCCCGAGATCGTAGGTGTCGCAGCCGTTGGCGAGCACGATCTGATACGTGCGCGGCATCTCCGCCGTCGGCAGCTTCGAATCGTCCATGTCGCCTTCGAGCGTCTTGTTCCAGTTGGCGAGCGCGAAGCCGTAGAGCGGGCCCGAGTGCCCCTCGAACACGATGACCTCGCGATGCGCGAGCGAGTCGCGCATGTCGCCCTCGAGGATCTTGCCGCCTTCGTCGGTGTCCGGATCGGGACCGAGCACGTGGTTGGCCGGATCGCCGGGATGGAAGATCGACACTTTGACGACGACGGGCTTGCCGTTCGACTGGATCGTCTTGGTGAGCGGACCCGAGGTGCGATCGAGCGCGTCGTACGACGCCACCGGCGACGCAAAGCCCTGCCCGACCAGGTAATTGTACAAATTACGCGAACCCTTGATGTCGTACCGGTCCCAATAATCCCAACCGAAGTGCACGCCGATGGTGATCTCGCCGTCGGCGAGCAGACGATCGTAGGCGAGCCACGCGTCGGGCGACGCCGTCTGCGCCTTGATGGTCATCGCCATCTTCTCCAGCTCGTCGGCCGCGAGCTTCGACGGATCGAAGCTGGCCCACGGCTCGTCGCGATACCACTCGTGGTTGTACTCGAGCCGCGCCAGATCGTCATTCGACACCTTGCCGAGCGCGAGCGTGAACTGCGCGCCGAGCTTGGTCGCGAGGTTCTTGGCGCCGGCTACTTGTACTTTGTACGGAAACTGGAACGTCTTGTGATCGGTCGTGGTGAGGTTGCCGTCGTCCTCCGACGCGAAGCGCGTGAGCGCGGCGAATCCGCCGTACGCCTTGTTGCTGTCCTCGTCCTCTTTGTCGGTGAGGTACGTGTTGAGGAACCAGCTGACGGCGACGTTCTTGAGCTCCACGAGCTGCTTGGCGCGCTTCAGCGCGGCGGCGTCGTCGAGCCCGTCCTCGACCGTGACCGTGCCGGTGCCGGCGACCCAATATTCGGCGGCCGAAGACGAAAAGAAGTCGTCCTCCTTGCCCGCGGGGACGATGACGTCGTCGTCGTTGTCAGCGGAGCCCAACTGCGCGCCGCAACCGGCGGCGATGAGGGCGAGGGCGAGAAGCTCTATTAGCCGTTTCAGCATGGTGCGGCGCTGCTGTAGCAAAAGGTAGGCCGATGTGCGCACCGCACGTTTAGGGCACTTATGAGCCCATTTGCGTGGCTCCCGCCGCAGCCACGGGAACGGCAGTCCCCGCCGGCGCGGGCCCGCACGGAGGTCGTGTGCTAGCGTCGCCGAATGCCTTCGGCCTTGCTGAGCGCCCTGCTCCTGACCACCACCCTCAACATCCCGATCGACCGCTACGTGCTCCCCAACGGCCTCGTGGTGGTGCTGCACGAGGACCATCGCCTGCCGACCGTCGTCGTCAACCTGCTCTTTCGCGTCGGCTCGAAGGACGAACGGCGCGGGCGCACCGGCTTCGCGCACCTCTTCGAGCACCTCATGTTCATGGGCACCAGGAACGTGCCCAACGGCGAGTTCGACCGCATCCTCGAAGGCGCAGGCGGCTACGACAACGCGGCGACCTTCGAGGACTACACCAACTACTTCGACTCCGGGCCGTCGAACCTGCTCGAGACCTTCTTGTGGCTCGAGGCCGATCGCTTGTCGTCGCTGCCCGACGACATGACCAAGCAGAAGCTCGATCTGCAGCGCGACGTGGTCAAGAACGAACGCCGTGAGATCTTCGAGAACCGTCCCTACGGACGGGCCGAGCTGGCCCTGCCCGACAAGCTCTACCCGCCGTCGCATCCGTATCACCATCCGGTGATCGGCTCGCACGCCGATCTCGACGCCGCCAGCGTCGAGGACGTCAAGGCGTTCTTCCGCCAGTTCTACGTGCCGTCGAACGCGATGCTGGTCGTGAGTGGCGACTTCTCGGCGGCGGCGGCGCGGCCGCTCGTCGAGAAATACTTCGCGTGGATGGCCAAGAAGCCGGTGCCGCCGCACGCGTCGCCCAAGCCGGCGACGCTGGCGAAGCCGGTGCGCGTGCGCCTGACCGACGCGGTGCAGCTGCCGCGCGTGGTGCTCGCGTGGCACTCGCCGGCCGGCTACCTCGACGGCGACGCCGAGTGCGATCTGTTGGCGGCGACGCTCGGCGGCGGCCACTCGTCGCGCCTCTATCAGTCGCTGGTGTACGAAAAGAAGCTCGCCGAATCGGTCGAGGTCGAGCAGCGCACGATGCGGCAGAGCTCGCAGTTCGTGATCGTCGCGACGGCACAGTCGGGGCACACCGCCTCCGAGCTGGAGGCGGCGATCACGGCCGAGCTGGAGCGGTTGCAGGCCTCGCCACCGACGGAGAGCGAGCTCGCACAGGCGCGCGCGTTCGTGCAGACGAAGCTCTTGCACGAGCTCGAGGGGCAAGTGCAGATGGCCGGCGCGCTCGCCTACTTCGAGATGCGCTTCGGCGACGCGGCCACGCTGTCGACGAAGTATCTCGGCCGCTACGACAGCGTCACCGCGACCGAGCTGGCGACGTGGGCGAAGAAGGTGCTGAGCGCGCCGCATCTCACCGTCGTCGTCGATCCGGAGGTGGCCAAGTGAGCCGCGCCCTCGCGACATTCCTGTTGCTCGCGTCGCTGCCGTCGTGGTCGCTGCCCGCGCTCGCTGCCGACAAACCCGGTGCGATCGCCAAGCCGGATCTGACCAAGGCGCCCGAGCTGCCGCCGGCGCCGTCGTGGACGGCGCCGGTGCCGTCGAGCTGCGCGACCTCGACGACGTTCAACCTCGTCAGCCTGCCGCAGCACGAGCTGCCGATCGCGCACGTCCTCGTCACCGTCGCCGCCGGCAGCGCGCTCGATCCGTCGAACCGCCCCGGGCTCGCCGCCGCCGTCGCCAGCATGCTCGAGGACGGCGGCGCCGCCAAGCGCAGCTCGTCGGAGGTGGCGCAGGCGTTCGCCGCGCTCGGCACCGAGCTCGAAGAGCACGTCGACAGCGATCAGGTGCAGCTGACGATGACGGTGTTGGCGCGCAACCTCGAGCCGGCGATCGCGCTGCTCAAGGATCTGGTCGAAGCGCCGCGCTTCGACCCCGCCGATTGGCAGCGCACGCAGGCGCGCCGCCTCGACGAGATCCGGCGCCGCCTCGACCAGCCCGAGCACGTCGCCGACGACGTGTTCGCGCAGGTGCTCTACGGCGACCATCCCTACGGCCACCCGTTCATCGGCACCGTCGACTCGGTGCGCGCCATCACCGTCGACGAGCTGCGCGCGTTCTGGCGGCAGCGCTACTCGCCGAGCAACGTCACCTTCATCGTCGTCGGCGACGTCGACGACGGAGCGCTGCGGCGGCGCTTCGGCTTCTGCCGTCCGGCGCCGCGAACGTCGCTGCCCACGACGCCGCCGGCGCCGCGCCCGCTGCCGCCGCGCGTGGTGCTCGTCGATCGGCCGGGCGCCACGCAGTCGGAGATCCGCGTCGGCAATCTCGGCTTCGCGCGCAGCACGCCCGACTTCGCGGCGCTGACGCTGCTCGAGACGGTGCTCGGCGGATCGTTCACCTCGCGCCTCAACCTCAACCTGCGCGAGAAGCACGGCTACACCTACGGCGCGCGCGCGCAGTTCGACCTGCGCAGCGTGGCCGGGCCGTTCGTCGCCGCCGCCGGCGTGCGCACCGACGCGACCGCGGCGGCGCTCAAAGAGACCGTCGCCGAGATCGCCGGCATGCGCGCGCCGCTGTCACCCGCCGAGCTGCAGAAGGGGCGCGCGCTGGTCATGCACTCGATCGTCGAAGCCTTCGCCGACGGCAACGAGACCGCCAACTACCTCGCCGACCTGGCGGCGCACCACCTGCCGCTCGACGATTGGTCCAAGCTGCCCGCCGCGCTCGCCGCGCTCGACGTCGCCGCCACCACGCGCGTCGCTGGGTACGCCTTCCGGCCCGACGCGCTCACCATCGTCGTCGTCGGCGACCGCAAGCTCGTCGAGCCGTCGCTGCGCCAGCTCCCCTTCGTCAAGTCGCTCGAGATCCTCACGCCGTAACTGCTCACGCCGTCGTCGACGGCACCGTTGGCGACGGACGCCCGCCGGTCTGTTGCAGGCGGAGCTCGCCGCGCAGCTTGTCGAACTTCTCGTGCAGCTCGGCGATCTCGACCATGGCGCGCACGTTGACGCGGTAGTCGGCCTCGCTGCGCACGCGATCCTTCGCGTCCTGCCGGTTCTGGCTCATCATGATGATCGGCGCCTGCAACGCGGCCAGCATCGACAGGATCAGGTTGAAGCCCATGAACGGCGCCGGATCGAACTTGTAGGGCCCGATCAGGTTCCACATGATCCACACCGCCATGGTGGCGATGAACAGCCCGATGAAACGCCACGAGCCGCCGAACGACGCCACCTCGTCGGCCACGCGGTCGCCGAGCGTGGCGCCGCCTTCGATCAGTTCGTTGGGATCCTGTACGCGCTGCTTGAGCAGCTTGTCGGCGCGCCGGATGCGCTTGGCCAGCGCCGACAGCACGTCGAGCGACGCGTCCGGTTGTTTGCGTAGAAATGACACGAACTCGGGGCGCTCCAACACCAGGGTCTCGACGTCGGTGAGCGCCACCGCGGTGGTCGAGCGGTTGCCGCCGTCGAGGAGCGAGAGCTCGCCGCACAGCTCGCCGGGCTCGAGGATGTCGAGCACCAGCTTCTCGCCGCTCTCGTCGAGCACGGTGAGCTCGATCCTTCCTGTACGAATGACGTAACAGATGCCACCCTGGTCGCGCTCGTGGAAGATCTGCTGGCCCGCCTTGAACGTCACTTCGTCCATCAGCTCCGCGACGGCGGCACGCTCGTTGTCGTCCATCGGCGTGAAGAGCGGGATGTCCTTCAAAAACGCGGCATTGGCTGGCATGGGCGCATGCTAGCCTGGATTTAACGTTTCCGGCGCGGCCGTGTCCTACCGATCGTGACGGCGACGGCGCGCAAGCCGATGGCGGACAAGTCGAGCGAGCCCGAGGACGCGGAGCTGGTGGCGCGCTTTCTTGGCGGCGACCGCACCGCCTTCGACGCGCTCGTGGTGCGCTATCAGCGGCCGATCTACTGGCTCGCCTATCGTTACGTCGGCAACGACGCCGATGCCAAGGACGTCGCGCAGCGCGCCCTGGTGCAGGCGTTCGTCAAAGTGCGCGCGCTCCGCGACGTCGGATCGTTCCGCGGCTGGGTCTATCGCGTGGCGGTGAACCTGGCGCTCAACGTCGTGCGCGATCGCAAGCCGGCCGCGGAGCTCGAAGATCATGTCGCAGTGACGCAACCACGCGAGCGGCTGATCGAGGACGAGACCCAGCGGCACCTGCGCGCGGCGGTGACGCGGCTGCCGCCACAGCAGCGGCTGGTGGTCGAGCTGCGCGTGTTCGCCGAGCTGCCGTTCCGCGCCGTGGCCGAGATCGCCGAGTGCAGTGAGGACTCGGCAAAGGTGAACTTCCATCACGCGCTCAAGCGGCTGCGCGTGCTGATGAACGAGGAGAACGAGTCATGACCGACGAGGAGCTCGAGCAACGGCTCCGACGGTTGGATGCGCGGCCCGAGCGCGATCCGGCGTTCTGGGGCGAGATGGCAGCGGCGGTGCGCGACGGCTACGCGCAGGAAGAGGCGCGGCGCCGGCGCGCGACGGTCACGCGGAGGCGGCGGCTGGCGGCGTCGGGCGCGAGCATCCTGGCGATGGCGGCGGCGCTGGCGCTGTGGCTGCGCGTGCATCACCACGCGCCGGCGGCGCACGAGCCGATGGGCGATACGTTCCACGTGTTCGAAGATCTGGAGCCGGGCGAGCTGCTCGAGGAGCTGAGCCCGGCCGACGTCGACCGCGTGGCCAAGGCTTTCAACAAAGGAGCGTGAGATGAAGCGGAGCCTGATGGCGATGATCGTGGGCGGCGCGCTGACGCTGTCGACGGTGGCGATGGCGCAGGACGGGCAGAAGCGCGCGCAGGTGCGGCAGCGCATCACCGAGTTCGCGATGACTCAGATCCAGTCGCAGCTCGGGCTCGACGCGCCGACGCTGCAGCGCTTCCGCGCCGTCGCCGACAAGTACGAGCCGCAGATCGCCGGCCTGCACAAGGAGATGGGCATGGCGATGAAGGAGCTGCGCGCGCAGCTGGCGGCGGCGCAGCCCGACGACGCGCGGCTGTCGCAGCTCGCCGACACCGTCGTCAACGACCGCAGCAAGGTGCAAGCGCTCGAGGCGCAGCGCACCACCGACAACCGGCGCGTGCTCACGCCGGCGCAGTTCGCCAAGCTGATCGTGGTCTGGCCGCAGATCAACCGGCAGGTGAAGATCGAGATGTACAAGGCGATGCACGGCGGCACGGCGCCGGCGACCGCCGACGACATGGAGTAAGCGCCGCGCCGTGGTAAAACCACGGGCATGAGCATGGAGCTGGTGCTCGCGGACGGCGACGAGAAGCGGGCCAGAGATCAGCTGACCTACGACGCCTGGGGCGAGGCGTTGTCCAAAGAACAATATCTGGTGCGCGAAGAGCGGCTGTGCGCGCACGCCTGGGCGCGCGGGTCGATGCAGTGGTGGTCCTGGCGCGAGCGCGACGGCGAGCGGCGCGTCTTGAGCTCTTGTGAAACCTACAAGATGTGCTCGGCCGTCGACGGGCAGCGCGGCGAAACGTGGGCGGTGGCGAGCGTGTACACGGAGCCGGCGCTGCGCGGCCGCGGCTACGCGCGGGCGATGATGGACGCGGTGGTGGCCCGCGCGCGCGCCGAACGGGCGCAGGCGTCGACGCTGTTCAGCGACGTGCCGCCGGCGGTCTACGAATACTCCGGCTATGTGGCGCGGCCGGCGGAGGACCTGGTGTTTCCGCCGGCGCAGGGCGACGCTGCGCGCGGCGTCGATGCGCTCGTCGACATCGTCGGCGAGCTCGAGCCCTACGTCGACGACTTCAGCGTCTGGCCGACACGCGAGCAGCTCGATTGGCACCTGGAGCGGGGGCGCACCTACGCGCAGCTGCTCGGGCGCGCGCCGCTGCCGTCGGTGGGCGCGCGCGCCGGCGAGGGCGTGGCCTATTGGGTGGCCGACTGGAAGCACGATCGGCTGCTGATCCTGTGGCTCGACGCGGCGCACGCCTACGAGGCAGAGGCGCTGGTGCAGGCGGCGCGCAACACGGCGGCGGCGGCGCGATTGCACGAGGTGCGTCTGTGGGCGCAGCCGTGGCCGTTTCCGGGGCGCGCCGATCTCGGCGGCGATCGGGTGCGGCGCGTCGGATCGGTGCCGATGATCGCGCCGATCGCCGCGGGCGTGAAGGCCGAGATGTGGACGCAGATTCCGCGCGCCGTCTGGGTCTGAGCTAGCCGGCGTACTCGGCGGGGACGACGATCCGCAGGGCGCGCGCGGCGACCTCGATGCGCACCGTCGGCGTGGCGGGAAATTCTTCGCCGTCGATCTGCGCGGCGATCGGCTGGCCCGGCTGCTCGTCGAAGGCGAGCTCGATGACCGCCGCCGAGAGGTTGTCGGAGTGGCGCACGCCGACGGCGGCGAGGGCTTCGGCGGCGGCGCCGCTGCCGTCGAGGTGCACGATCGCCTTCGACACCCAGTCGCGCTTGCCGACGAAGGGCACGACCTCGAAGCGGCCGTCGTCGGGGCGCGCGTCGGGATCGAAGACCCAGAGGCCGCCGTAGATGCGGGTGCCCTTGATGATGAGATCGGTCAGGCCGCGCCACTCGTGCGTAGCGCCGTCGGCGGTGACGCGCACGTCGAACTTGCCGTCGTCGACGTAGCTGCCGAGGAAGGTGCGCAGGAGCGCGCCGGCGTAGACGAGCTGGTCGCGCCAGACGTCGCGCACGAGCGGAATGGCGCCGATGAGCTTGCGATCTTCGTTGCGCAGCGACAGCACGCGCGGGCTGATGCCCCAGCCGGCGGAGTCGAAGAACCAGTCCTCGCGCACGACGGCGCCGGCGTGATCGCGCGCGATCAAGCGGCCGGCGTCGAGGCGTGCCTCGCGTCCTTCGGTGACGACGCGGATGTTGCGCGGCAGATCGGGCTCGCCGGCGCCGAGGCCGAAGCTCTTGCCCTGATCGTTGGCGGTGCCTGTCGGCAGCATGGCCAGGCGCACGTCGGCGGCGCGGCCCGAGGCGAGGATACCCTTGGCCACTTCGGCGAAGGTGCCGTCGCCGCCCATGTAGATCGCGGTGTCGAGCGTGAGGTCGGCGACGAGCGCGTCGGCGACGAGGCGCACGGTGCCGCCGGCGGGCGCGGTCGCCATGAAGCGGTGGGGCACGCCGGCGGCGTCGAGGAGGCGCGTGGCCTCGGCGATGCGCGCCGCGTTCTTGCCGCTCTGCGCGGTCGGATTGCCGACGAGAAGATGGCGCACGCTCCCCATGGGGCGAGCTTATCGCGACGGTTTCGTCGTCGGCAACGTGCCGTCGGCGAGGCGCGCCCGCAGCGCGCGCTTCTGCACCTTGCCCGACGGGCCGAGCGGCAGCGCCGCGACGAATGCGAACTCGCGCGGCACCTTGGTGGCGGCGATGCGGTCGCGCGCGAACGCGGCGAGCTCGTCGGCCCGTGCAGCTGGCTCGACCGCGTCTCCGCTGCGCAGCGCCACGACGGCGACGACCTCCTCGCCGAAGTAGTCGTCGGGGCGCCCGACGACGGCGACGTCGGCGACGGCGGGGTGGGCCGCGAGCGCAGCCTCGACCTCCGACGGGTAGACGTTGTTGCCGCCGCGGATGATGAGATCCTTGGTGCGATCGACGATGAACAGCCGCCCCTCGCCGTCGAGCCGGCCGACGTCGCCGGTGCGCAGCCAGCCGTCGCCGTCGACGACCGCGGCGGTTGCGGCGGGATCGTCGAGATAGCCGAGCATGCGGTGCGGGCCGCGCACCTCGACCTCCCCTTCGGCGCCGAGCCGCACCTCGACGCCGGCGACGGGGCGGCCGACCGAGCCGATGGTGCGCGGCGCCGGCGGCGCGTCGATCGTCGAGAACGACGCCTCGGTGAGGCCGTAGCCCTGGCGCACCTCGCAGCCGAGGCGCGCTTCGGCGCGGCGGCAGAGCGCGTCGGCGAGCGGCGCGCCGGCGGACAGCACCCAGCGCAGCGCGCGCGGCCGCGGCCCGTCGCTCTGCTCGGGCGCGCAGACGGCGGCGAGCATGGTCGGCACTGCCGGCCAGAAGGTCACGCCGGCGGCGTCGGCGAGGGCGAGCGCACGCGCGGCGTCGAAGCGGCGCATGACCACGAGGCGCGCGCCGGTGGCGAGCGCGAGCAGCATCGCCATGCGACAGCCGAACGAATGCGTCAGCGGCAGCGCGCCGAGGATGACGTCGTCGGGCCCGAGGTCGACGGTGCGCGCGACGTTGCGCGTGTGCTCGACGAGCGACGCGTGCGTCACCGCCGCCGCCTTGGCCACGCCGGTGGTGCCCGACGTGAACAATATTTGTGCGATCGCATCATTTGCGACGGGCGCTAATTGTGCGGTCGCATCATGTTGCGCCAGCGCGACGGCGAGCGCGTCGTCGACGATGAGGCGGATGCTGGCGAGCTGCGTGCGCGCCGCGATCTCCGGCGGCGCCGACACCGTCGACAGCGGCACCACCGCCGCGCCGGCGAGCGCGGCGCCGAGCCAGGTGGCGACGAACTCGCGCGAGTTGCCGGCCATCAGGCCCACGCGATCGCCGACGGCGACGCCGCGCGCTTGCAGCCCCGCGGCCGCCCGCCGCGCGCGCTCCTGCGTCTCGGCGAACGTCCAGGCGTCGCCCGCCTCGTCGACGAGGAAGTCGCGCGCGCCCCACTTCGCCACCGCCGCCGCCAGCAGCTCGGCGACGGTCATGGCTCGCGGCGGCCCACCTCGAGCAGCACCTCGGCCATCTCGCCCAGCCCCGAGCGCTCCATGGCGACGAGCAGATCGCTCGCCATGCCCGTCTCGAGGCAGCGACGCACGTAGGCGCGCACCCAGCGCATGGTTTCGACCGCCTCGGGAAACGGCACGCCGGTGGCGTGCTGCAGCCCCTCGGCGAGCGGTTTCAGATTGTCGAGCGGCTGGGTTTCCTCGCGCATCGGTTGGGTGCTTTGCAAGGGTCGCGCCCAGAGAATGGGGCCACGACTCGCGCGAATCAAGAGGCGTGGTCTCCGATTTCCGGAGGGTCGCGGGACGGTTGTTGCCGACGGGTCCAGCAAAGTCGCCGTGCCGCGCGGACGTCGGCGAATGGCACGCGAGCTGCTTTGGGCGCGGCGCATGGCAAGGTTGGACGCAACGGCCGTCTGGTTTCAGCGCGGCGAGGACGTAGAGGCGATGGCGGAGACACCGGCGGCGGGCGACGAGCCGCGGCGGTTGCCGACGCTGGCGTGGGTGATTGGCGCGGTGGTGCTGACGGCGGCGATCTTCGCGTGCGTGTTGATTCACCTCACGCACGCGGCGCGCGTGGTCGACGAGCCGCTGGCGAATCCGGCTGCCGCGGCGACTGCGCCGGCCGCGGCGACGACGACGCAGGCCGCGACGACGGCGACAACGGCGCAGGCGGCGACGACGACGGCCGCAGCGGCGCCCCTCGGGCAGCCCGCCTCGACGGCAGCGCGGGCACCGGCGACGAAATCGCGCGCGGCCGACGGCGAGCGGCTCCTGCGCCACGGCCGCGCCGCCGCCGCGCTCGCGCTCTTCCAGCAGACGCTCGCGCAGAACCCCGACGACGCCCGCGCCCAGCGCGGTGCCTGCGTCGCGCTCGGCCGGCTCGGCCGCGCCAAGGAGCGCGCGCGCCGCTGCGGCCACCGCTCGCGCGGCTAGAACAACAGGCCCGTCACGCGCGCGGTGACGTCGACGCCAATGAGCACCCGCCCGTCGCCGCCCGGCAGCGCGCCGCCGCCCACGAAGGCGCGCACCCACGGCACCACCGACGGCGCGTAGCCGACCGCGCCGTATCCGCCGACGTCGCCGTTGCGCGGATCGACGAGCAGCGATCCGTCGACGTGCACGCCGCCGAGCCAGCGCCAGATCAGCTCCAGCCGTCCCGTCGCCTGAAGATACGCGAACTGCCATCCGCTCGCGTCGCCGCGAATGGCCGCACCGACGAGCAACGCGACGCGCCCGGACTCGACGGGGAACGTGGGGTCGATCCCACCGCGCGCGAGCCCCGCGTGAAACGACAGATCGACGCGCCCGTCGAGCGGAAAGAGCGCGCCCACGCCGACGAGCGGAAACAGCTCGCGCCGCGGCGACCAGACGCACTCGCCGGGCTGCCGCGCTCCCTCGCGCGTGACCTGCGCGCGCGCCGCCGACACCGGCGGCGGCTGCCGTGGCGCCGCCACCGTCGCGAGGAAGCCGTCGATCTCGGCGGCGATGCGCGCCGGCATCGTCAGCGGCATGAGGTGCCCCGCGCCGGCGATCACTAACGGCCGGCACACCGGCTCGCCGAGCAGCGGCGTCGCCGGCACGATGGTATCGGCGCTGCCGGTGATGCACAGCGTGTTGGTGCGCGCGTCGTGCAGCGCCTGGCCGTTGCGCAAGACGCCGTCGCCGGCGACGAACGCATCATAATAGGTGCGCGAAGCAGCGCGCCGACGGTGGTCGCTCCACTCGGCCGCGATGAGCCCGAGGTCGACGGACGGGATGCGATCGGCGCCCTTCTCTACCTTCGACAGCCCGAGGCGCACGCCGGTCCAATCGCCGGCGAGGTGCAACAGCGGCGGCCACAGCGTCGGCTGCAGCAGCAGCTTCTCCCAGCGGTTGAGCGGAAAGGTCGCCACCGCCGCCGCGACGAGCACCAGCGCCTCGACGCGCGTCCCGAGCCGCGCCGCCAGCCGCGCCGCGATCGCGCCGCCGAGCGAGTGGCCGACGAGCACCACGCGCCCGCCGTCGGGCGCCACGGCGTCGATCACGTCGGTGATGGCGTCGAGCGCCTCGTCGGCGGTGAAGTCGGCGACCATCGGTGATTCGCCGACGCCCGGCAGGTCGACGAGCACGCGCGGCCGGCACGCCCCGAGCGCCGCGGTCACGCCGGCCCACGAGTGCTGGGTCAGCCCGAGCGCCGGCAGAAACACGATCGGCGCACCGACGGTGGTGCAGCTCGCCGGCGCCGGCTGTACGCGCCAGCGCGCCGAGAGCCGCGCGCGCGGTGCCGCCGCACGCTCGAGCGGCAGACGGTAGAAATCGCCCGCGCGCACCGTCGGCGCGCAACCTGCGACACCGCCCATCGCCACGCAGCCGATCGCAGCGCAGCCGATCGCCACGTAGCCCGCCGCCGCCAGCGCCGCCCGCGCCAGCGCGCCGCTCACTCGACGCTGGCCTCGAGGATCAGGTCGCCCTCGACGAGCGACACCGCCACGTCGAGCCCGCTCACGATCTCGCCGAACGCGGTGTAGCGCCCGTCGAGGTGCGGCTCGGGGGCGTGCGTGAAGAAGAACTGGCTGCCGCCGGTGTCGCGCCCCGACAGAGCCATCCCCATCACGCCCTCCGCATACCGTCGCATGCCGATTTCGCACGGAATCATGTAGCCGGGTCCGCCCGCGCCATCGCCGCGCGGGTCGCCGCCCTGCGAGACGAAGTTAGGCACGACGCGATGAAAGGCCAGCTTGTCGTAGAACTTCTTGCGCACCAGCGTCAGGAAATTCGCGGCCGTGCGCGGCTCGTCGTCGACCCACAGGCGCACGCGAATGATCCCGCGCGTCGTCTTCAGCCGCACGATCGCGGGCGCCGGCTTCAGCGCCGCGTCCGTCGGAACCACTGGAGCGCGCGCCACCACCGGCTTGCCGGTCAGCGCCGACAGCGCGTGCGCCGCCGCCTGCCGGAGCGCGTACGGATCGGCGTCGACGAGCGCGCGCACCTCGGGCACGAGCGCCGTCAGCTTCAGGCTCGTCGCCGCCGACAGCAGCGACTGCAGCGCCTCGACCGCGTCCGGGCCGCGCACGCGCGCCAGCGCCGCGCGGATCTCTGGCGCCGCGTCGGCGAGCTTGAGCGCCTCGGCGCGCTCGGCGGCGGCCGCCACCACCGGCGCGTCGCCGTCGGCGAGCAGCGTCTTCACCGTCGCCGCGTCGGCACCCTCGGCCGCCGCTTCGCGCACCGCCGCGATCGGGCTCGCCGCCAGCCTGGCCAGCGTCGGCCCACCCGCTTCGGCGAGCGCCTCGGCGCTCCACACGCCTCGCTCGCGCTCGCTCACCCGCGCGCCGCCACACGCGGGCACGAGCTCGAGCTGCCCGAGCGCGCGGTCGTGCGCCATCGCCAGCTTGCAGGCGAGGATCGCGCGCGTGCGCTCGTCGAGCGCCGTCGCCTTCGGCACCGCGTCGTAGGCCGCGCGCAACAACGCCGCCGCCGCCATGCCCTTCGGATGCTCGAAGGTCACCGCCTGCACCACCGACGGACGCCACGGCAGCCGCGCGTCCTGCATGGCGCGCAGCGTGCGGCAGCCGGTGTCGCGACACTTCGCAATGAGCTTGGTCAGCGTGCGCGCCGCCTCCGCCGCCACGCGCTCGTCCTTGTCCTCGACGAGCGCGGCGAGCGCGTCGGCGTCGTCCTCACCACCGACGTCCGCGAGCGCCTTGGCGCAGGTCGCGCGCACGTGCAGCGCGGAGTCCTTCGTGCACGCGTGCAGCGCCGCGCGACTCGCCGGATCGCGCAGGCGAAGCAGCGCGAGCGCCGCGGCCCAGCGCGCCTGCGCGTCCTTGTCGCCGAGCTGCTTCTCGAGCTTGCCGCGCGTCGCGCCGTCGAGCGGCACCTTCGCCTTGGCGAGCGCGGCCAGCGCCACCGCCGCGCGCACGCGCTCTTTGCCGTCGAGCGCGGCCATCAGCGTCGATGCCGCCGCGCGGCCGCCGACCTTGCCGAGCGCCTCGACGATCCGATCGCGCACCGTGACGTCGCGCTCGCTCGCCAGCGCCGCGACGAGCGCCGCTTCCGCCCGCCCGCGCGCAGCGTCGCCGACCGGCTCCCACGCCATCCCCAACTGACCGAGCGCGAACGCCGCCGCCGCGCGATCCGCCGTCGCTTTGGCGCCCGTCAGCGTCGCACGCCACGCCTCGATGCGCGCCGGATCCTGTGTGCGCGCCTCGACGACGATCGCGTTCGCATCCGCTCGCGCCGCCGCCGGGGCCGCGATCAGCAAGCAAAAAATAAAACTGGCCCGCCAGGTTTCCCCGACGGGCCAGTCGCGTTTCAAGAGTCTAGTCGACTTAGTTAGAACGAGAGACGGAGACCAACCCGCATCGACAGCGGCGCCTGATACTGAATCGCCTTGCCGTAGTTCGGGTTGAGGAGCGGCTGGATACCGTTGACCTGCTTGAGGTTCACGAGGTCCGCGATCTTGCCGTTCTCGATCGGGTTGACGTTCGACGAGGTGTAGGCTTCGTCAACCGCAACCACTTCCTGCTGGTTGAAGAGGTTGAACACGTCGGCGTACGCCTCGAACCCGAAGATGCGCGACAGCTGACGGCGGTACGACACGTGGAGGTCGAACGACGTCAGAGTCGGCGTACGGCCACCCGAGCCACGCGGGAGGATGAAGGTCTCGCTGACACCGTACAGCGTGTTGGCGCCGAGGACTTCGATCGGCGTGCCCGACTGCATGTTGAAGGCGAGGCCGAAGACCATCGTGTTCTGACCGAACGGCACGAAGTACGAGCCCTGAACCTTGAGGATGTGCGGACGGTCGTTCGGCAGCGGACCATCGCGGTTCACGAGGAGCTCGCGGAGGTCGTACTGCGACGAGATGTTCGGGTCGAGCTGACCGTTCGACGCCTGGAAGGTGCCGGGGTAGTTACCGAGCGTGCGCGAGTAGGTGTACGACGCGAGGAGCAGGAAGTTGTGCGACAGGCGCTTGGTCGCCGTGAGCACGAGGGCGTCGTAGTTACGCTTCGGCTTCGGGAAGCCGACGTTGATCTGCTGGTAGAGGCCGAGCTCCTTGGTGAGCGCCGCCTTCTTCATCGGGTCCGACGTCGCCGAGATCTGATTCTGCAGATCCTTGATGACGCCCGCGTCCGGCGTATCGCCCGGGTTCGCGATGATGAAGTCCGAGCCCGCGTTCGGCGACATATCCTCGATGATGCGGCCGAGGTCGCGGTGGATGTACGTGGCGCCGAGCACGAGGTCGAAGCCGACGTCGTACTGAACACCGGCCATCACCTCTTCCGAGTACATGCCCTTGAGGCCCGGCGACACCGACGAGTACGAACCGCCCGAGATGCCGGCGTTGGTGATCATCGAGGCCGGCTTGCAGGTCGACAGGTCGTAGATGCCCTGCATGTTCGGCATGCAGGTGCCGCCCGGCGTCGCGGCGAGGATCGAGCCTTCACCCGAGAACGAGCGATCGTTGAGGTCCATCGGGATCGACTCGTAGAACCAGCCGTAGCTCGCGAAGATCTTGCCGCGGCCCTTGCGGGTGAAGTCGTAGATCGCGCCGACGCGCGGCGCCCAGTTGTCGTAGATGCCGATCTGCGTCGAGCCGTCGGCGCCCTGGACCTGCTGCGCTTCCCAGCGGACGCCGGCGTTCACCGTCAGGCCCGGGATGAAGGCGACGTTGTACGAGTCGCGGAGGAAGGCGCCGTAGTTCAGCGTCTTCTCGGTCGAGTTGAAGCCCGTGTCCGGCAGCGGGATGCCCGGGCCGTTCGGGTTCGTGTCGGCGTCGGGCGACTTCTGCGCGTACTCACGGTAGATCTCGATGCTGCCGTCGGTGTTGACGCGGTAGTAGGCGCCGCCGGTGTAGTTACGCTGGTGCTGGAAGATGTTGTCCTCGAAGTCGAAACCGAGCTTGAGGGCGTGGGTACCGCCGAGGCGGGCGAAGTACGTGGCCGCCGCCGACGCCGAGATACGCTGCACGGTGGTGCGCGCGATGCCGATGATGCCGCCGACCGAGTAGTTCTGGACCGGGCAGGGATTGAACGTCGCGCCGTGCACCATCTGGGTGACGCAGGGCGTGATGTTCGGCTCGAAGAGCGCGAGCGACTCGACCGGCTGGTAGAAGGCGCCGGCGCCATCGCCACCCGCGCCGGGGGTGATTTTGATGTCGTCGTAGTGGTAGCCGACGACGACGTCGAGCTGCAGGCGGCGATCCGCCAGCTTCGAGGTGAAGTGCAGCAAGGCGTCGTGCGTGTTCTCGAACTGCGAGCCGAGGAGCGTCGTGTCCTCGCCGTTCAGACCCGAGGCGGCGTTGACGCCCAGGGCATTGAAGTTTCCGATGTTGCCCGAGTTCGTCGACGGCGACCCGATGTACTGGAGGACGAGGCTGTTGTTCTGGTTGAGCTGGAAGTTCAACTTCGCGATCCAGTTGTACAGACGGTAGTCGGTGTCGTAGTGCTTGGTGAACGACGAGTCGAGCACGTTGGTGATGTAGCCCGGAGCGAGCAGGCCCGGCGTGTTGCAGAACGCCTTGTCGAGGCCCTTCGGGCAGCTCGCCGACGGATCCAGGTCACCCTGATAGGCGCCCGTCATCATCGACGACGGCAGGTTGTTCGCCGAGCGCGCGCGGATGTAGCGATCGGCCGTCAGCGTCGTGAAGGTCGGCTGGAAGCCAACGTAGAACCAGATCTTGTCCTTGACGATCGGACCACCGAGGTCGAAGCCGAAGTCGAAGCCGTACTTGGTCTTGGTCTTCGAGGCGATGGCTTCGCCCGAGCGCCCGATGAGCTGCGGATCGAGCTGGAACGGCGTGGCGTAGAACCACAAATCGCCGTGGAACTGGTTCGAGCCCGACTTCGTGATGACGTTGACGACGCCGCCGGTGGCGCGGCCGTACTCGGCGTTGTAACCGCCGGTGATGATCTCGGTCTCACCGATGAACTCGAGGGTGAGCTGCGTGCCGATGAGGCCGAAGGCCGGGTCGGTCGTGTTCACGCCGTCGATGAGGAAGTTGTTCTCGGGGCCGGTTGCGCCGTTGAACGAGAAGCCGACCGCGTCGGTCGCGGCGCCAGGAGCGAGCGCGAGGACCGACTCGTAGGTACGGCCGCGGACCGGCGTGTTGCGCACGAACTCGTTCGTGACCGCGGTCTGCTGCTGCGTGTTGCCGACGTCGACCGTCGGCGCCTTCTCGGTGATGCGGTAGGTCTTGACCTCGGCCTTCTGGGTCGGGATCGCGACGTTGACCGACAGGGTCTTGTCGGCCTGGAGGAAGACGCCGGGGCGCTCGACCGAGATGCTCGAGAAGTAGAAGCGGACGAGATACTCACCGGGCGGGAGCTCGGTGATGATGTAGTGACCGTCGGCATCCGTGAATTCCGTCTGCTCGCCCTGTAGAGCGGGCGACGTGACGGTGACCGTGACGCCGGCAAGTTTCTTGCCGGTGGCCTGGTCGGTGACAGTACCTTCGACTGAACCCGTGACCGCAGCGTGGGCGGCGCGGGGCGCAAGGGCGAGTGCGGCTAGAACCAGCACTCCCCCCGCGATGCGCGTCAAGCTTCGCATAGAAGTCTCCTTAACCGTTTGCATGGACGTAGATTCCCCCTCTGGCTTCACGCGCGAATCACATCATGCACTGGGCAGGAGTGACGTGCTGCGACGCGATGTTCGGATCGACCATGGGGTCGGTCTCGTCCGTGCCGGCAACGGTGAACGAGTAGTCCGAGCTGAATTTGGTCTTGCCGTTGATGTCCTGAACGGTGACCGTGATGGTGTAGTCGCCCGGCATCCAATCCATCGGGACGCCCGTGGCGATGTCGCCGGTGTCCGTGTTGGCAATGTCGAGCACCGGGCCGCTCGGATCGCCCGTCGCAGCCTTCGGGCACATCGTCGGGTCGTTGAAGCGCTCGCTGTACGCGATCGGCTTGGCGGCCGGGCCGCTCTTGACGGTCACCGTCGCCGAGTCGCCCGCGATGTCGCCGAAGAAGCTGATCTGGATGACCTCGTTCGGGGTGATCGTCGCCGGCGGCGAGGTGAAGTCCGGGTAGTCGAAGCCGTTGCCGTTGGCCGCGTCCGACGGGAACACGCCGGCGTTGCTCGGCGTCAGGTCCTCGGTCTTGAACGACAGGCTCGCGGGGAGCGCGCCGCCGCCGAGCGCGGTGGCCGCATTGCCCTCGCGGTCCTTGAGCGCCGACGGGTTCTTGATCTTGACCGAGTAGGTGATGCCCGGCTCGAGGTTCGCCGTCGGCTTGATGACGATGGCCGGACCGAGCGGAACGAGCTCGAGGTCGGCCGAGAACTGCGACGAGCCGCCGTTGTCGTAGTAGATCACGCTGTCGACCGGCATCCCGGCGTCGTCGTCGAGCTCGATGAGGCCCGGCATGATCGTGTAGGTGTCGGTCTTGCCCGGCGCCTTGGTCGGGTCCATCGTGACCGACTCGATGCTCGAGTCGAGCACCTTGTCGAACACGAGGCGGACCTGCACGCCACCGCCTGGATCGCGCATGTCGGGCGCGGCGCCGAGGAGCGTCAGGCCGAGCGGAATCGGCACGCCCGTCGACGGGATCTTGAAGGGATCGCCGCAGACGCCGGCGTCGGTGCACGAGACGTCAGGAGCGACCTGGTCGACGAGGAACTCGTTGATGCAGGTGTCGACGGCCTTGGTGCACGAGGCAGCCTGGTAGTTGTCGAGGATGTCGAGCGACGAGCCGCGATTCGGCCACGCCAGGAAGTAGCGCGCGTCCTGCACGAGCGCGTGCACCAGCTGCGGCGGTGATTTAGAATCCGTCGACTGGCCAGCCGTGATGTTGTCACATCCGGCTGTTCCGACGAGCCCCCCAGCGAATGCGCTGAGTAGCCCGACAAAGAAGAACTGCGTTCGCATTCTCGTGCTCCTTCCAGGCGGGTTAAGTGAAGCTAAAAGGCCGCCTCCGCGTGTCGACCTCATCGTATGGAATGAAAAGTTTGTCAAGAACGTTTTGTGACGGCAGGCAACCCGGCGCATCGTCGCAGAGTCGCTCGTGCGGAGCAAAATTCTGGGCAATGAATTTGTTGCTCGAAATTCGGTTAGGCCCGACACGCTGAGCACGAACGCTGGCCGAAACGCGCTACAGCAGATAATCGACGGAAAACCGGGTCTTCCCTCCAACATGGGTGGGAATTTCCGGTACGCGGACATGACGTAGCGGATTTCGGCGAGCACGGTCCGAGCGCGATCCACCGATGAAACGGGCTCGAGGTGATCGAAGCGCTCGTTGACATCGGGGTCGTCGGCTCGCGTGTCGAACTCGGACACGACCAGGTCATGTTCTGACGTCGAGGGTCGACCGAAAAGCGCGAGGAGCATCCGTCGCGTGGCGAGCACGGACGATTGTGAAATACGGCTGGCCGAAAACCTGTATGGGCGGCTGCTCGAGCGGCGCCGCGGGATGTCAGCGAGAAGGAGGGGACGAGATCAACATCGGATATCGGAGGCAGCTCAGGGTGGGTGCGGCAAACTGTCGCACCAGCATTTCGCTGCGACCAATTTCGAGCGAGCGGCTCGGACATGCGGCCGCGTGCTGGTACGAAGCGTTTTCGGGGGGAGAGCTAGTTGATGGTGTAGACGAGGCGGATGAGCGTGCAGATGGGGAACGGCTGCGGCTTGAACTTCCAGGTGCGCATCGTGTTCATGATTTCCGAATCGCCGCCGGGGATGCCCGTCATGATGCTGATCTGGTTTACCTTGCCCGACTGATCGATGCAGACCTTGCCCATCCAGACCGCGTCGCCGGTGCCCTTGCGCTGGATGCGGACGATGTCGGGCAGGTGCGGATCGGGCTTGTAGATCGCGTCCTGATCGAACTTCGCCGGCGGAACGTTCTTCGGCTTCGCCGGCGGAGCGGGAGCGCCGGTGCCACCGACGACGCCACCGACGACGCCGCCCTTGACGCCACCGGCGACGCCGCCCTCGACGCCGCCCTCTTCACCGTCGTCCTCGTCGGGCTTCTCTTCTTCCTTCGGCTGGACGAGCTGCGGGACCGTCGTCGGGGTGACGATCTTCTTTTCGATATGCTTGATCTCTTTGTGGTGCGCGGCGGGAGGCGGCGGCGGAGGAGGCGGCGGCGGCGCGCTGAAGAAGGTCAGCGACAGCGCCGGCGGCGTGATCTCCTCGACGTGGACGAACGAGTAGATCACGAGCGCGATGACAGCGACGCCGTGGAGCGCGAGCGACGCCGTCAGAACGGCGCGGCGCTTCCAGCTCGGCTTGGTACCTTGGACGTAACGATCGAACATCGCTTAGACCTCACTTCCGCGAACGCGAACCTTAGAATGTGACCCATAGGTCGTCAAGGTCATTTGCGAACTATGGATTCTTTAATCAAGACCAAGCGTTGGGATGATATGTCGGGGCCGAACGAGGGCTTCAGGCTGCTTGTCACACGCTATCGACCCCGAGCGCTGCCGAAAGCGGAAGAAACCTGGGACGCGTGGTGGAAGGAGCTCGGTCCGTCGCCGGCGCTGTTCGACGCCGTCTACGGCAAGAAGGGGCAGGCGAAGATCTCGTGGGACGAGTACGCCCGTCGCTATCGCGAGGAGATGCAGGCGCCCGAGCCGCAGGGAAAGATCGCGTGGCTGGCGCAGTCGGTGGCGCGAGGCCAGCCGCTGACGCTGCTCTGCTCGTCGCTGTGCACCGACGCCGAGCGTTGTCATCGGACGCTGTTGCGCGACCTACTTCTTGAGAAGATCGCCGAGCTTCGGCGCTGACCAACCCTCGACGGGCGGGAAGCCGTCGGGACTGTTCGCCGCCGGTGCCGCCGCCGGTGCCGTCTCGCGCTGGCGCGACTTGTCGTAGATCTTGTCGCACGCGCCGCGGAAGCGGTTCCACACGTCGTCGGCGACGTCCTTGGGCGCCGGGCCGATGGTCTTCCACTCGGCCTGGAGCTGCCGGACCACTTCGAGCGCTTCGTCGACGGGAGCGTCGGCCAGCGCCTCGACCTTTTCGCAGAGCAGCTCCTTCGCCTTCAGGTTGCCGCCGCGCTCCTCGTCGAGCTTGTCGAAGTGGACCTTGCGCGCGTCGAAGAAGCGATCGCAGGCGGCGCGGAAGCGCTTCCAGGTCTCTTCGGCCTTGTCGCGCGGGACGGCGCCGATGCTCTTCCAGTCGGCCTGGAGCGCCTTGATCTCGTCCGCGGTGCGCTTCCAGTCGGTCGAGTCGGCGAGCTTCTCCACGGTGGCGATGAGCGTTTCCTGTTTGGAAAGGTTCGCCGCTCTTTCTTGGTCGCTGGCTTCGAAATGCGCCTTACGTCTATCGAAGAACTTGTCGCAAGCGCCACGGAAGCGCTTCCAGACCTCGTCGCCCTTCTCCTTCGCGACCGGGCCGACCGCCTTCCACTCCTCCTGGAGCGCCTTGATGAGCTCGGCGGTCTCTTTCCAGTCGCTGGAGTCGGCGAGCGCCTCGACGCGCGCGACCAGCTCCTCCTTCTTCGCGAGGTTCGCGCCCTTCTGCTCGTCGACGACGGCGAAATGGGCGCGCGTGCGCTCGTGCACCTGGTCGGCGGCGGCCTTGAAGCGCTGCCACAGCTGCTCCTGCTTCTCCTTCGACGTGAAGCCGACCGCCTTCCACTCGGTGTGCAGTGTCTTGAGCTCTGTGGCGGCCTTCTTGAGATCGGTTTCCTCGAGCAGCGCCTCGGCTTTTTTGCACAGCGCTTCGAGCTTGGGGACGTTGGCCCAGCGCTTCCACTCGTCGGCTTCGTAGAGCTCGTTGACGCGCGCGCGCAGCTTGTCGCGCGCGGCCTGCCAACGCGCCTTCTCGGCGGCGGCGTCGCGGCCGAGCGGGCCGAGCGCGTCGAACGCCTGCTGCGCGCGATCGAGGGCGGAGCGACCGCGCTTGGGATCCTCGGCGTTGACGGCTTCGAGCTCGTTGGCGAGCACGGTCAGCCGCTCGAGGTTCGCCTTCTCTTCGGCTTCGCGGCGGGAGCGCGCTTCGGCCTTCTCCGCGTCGCGCTGCGCGCGCTCGGCTTCCTTGCGCGCGCGCTCGGCTTCCTTCTCGGCGCGCCGCGCTTCCTGCTCCGCTTTGCGCTTCTCGGCCTCTTCGTCGACGAGGATGGCCTTGACCTCGACCACCGGCTCCGACGGCGCGGGCTCGGCCGTCGCCGCGGGCGCCGCTGCCGGCTCGGCGAGCTGGGCCGCGATCTTCTCCTTCACCGCGGTCGGCTTCTTCGCCGTCGCGGCGCGCTTGCCGTAGAAGCGCTCGCACGCTCTGTCGAAGCGGCGCCGCATCTCGTCGTCGGCGCCCTCCGACGAGAACTGTGCGCGCGCGTGCTCGACCTCGGCGGGATCTTCGGCGTGCTCGACGGCGCGCACGAGGTCCAGCAGGCGCGCGCGCTTCTGCTGCTCGGGCGACTCGGCCTTCTTCTCCGGCGCCGGCATCTTGTCGCGCGCGGCCTGGCGCACCGCCTTCGACTGCGCCTTCTGCGCCACCTTCTCGAGCGCGACGCGATCTTGCAGCCGCGCCACGGCGGCGAGCGCGACCTCCTTGTTGCCGTCGGAGATGGCGACGTCGCGCAGCGCGCCCGGGTCCCACAGCGAGTCGACGATGCGGCGCCGCAGCGTCGCGTCCTTGGACTTCTTCACCACCTCGGTGAGCGCCTTTTCGTCCTTGGACGCCTCGATGAGCGCGACCGCGCGCGTGCGCACGTCGGCGTCGGCGGCCTTGAGCGCGACGGCGCCGAGCAGGCGCGGATGGCCGAGCTTGCCGAGCGCGTCGAGCGCGCGAGCGTCACCGGCGACGGCGCCGCCGACGAGCACCTCCTCGGCTTTTTCGATCGCGGCCTTGCGCAGGCTCTCGTCGGGATCGTGCGCCGCCACGTCGGTGAGGACGTCGGCGTCGACGATGCGCTTGACGGCGATGCGACGGACGCGCGCGTCATTGTCCTGTCGCGCGATCGTCGCCAGGAGCGCGGCTTCGTCGTCACCGAGGGCACGCACGGCCTCGAGGCGGACGTCGGGATTCGAGTGTTTCCACTTGGGCTTGAACAGATCGGTAAAACCCATGGGAACGGATCCTTAGCACATTGCGCACGCCGAGCGGGCGACTCACCTTGGGTCGAGGTACAATTCGGAACGACCGTGGAGCTACGGGTTTACGACGCCATATCGAAGGTCCCCGAAGCGGCGTGGGATGCGCTCGCCGACGGGCGGGAGACCCCCTTTTTGCGTTGGGCCTGGTTGGAGGCGCTGGAGACGTCGGGCTGCGCGACGGGCAAGACCGGCTGGCAGCCGTGCCACCTGACACTGTGGCGCGGCGACGAGCTGGTGGCGGCGGCGCCCGCCTATATAAAGGAAGACTCGGACGGCGACTTCTCGCGCGACTGGGGCTGGGCGGAGGCGGCGATGCGGGCGCGCATCGCCTACTACCCGAAGCTGGTGCTGACCGTCCCGTTCACGCCGTGCACCGGGCGGCGCGTCCTGGTGCGCGCGGGCGAAGATCGGCAGGAGCTGACCGAGCTCCTGGTCGCCGGCGCGCTCGAGGTCTGCAAGCAGGCCGGGCTCTCGTCGGTGCACGCGCTCTTTCCGCTCGAGGACGAAGCGCAACAGCTCGAGAGCGTCGGGCTGGCGCGGCGCGTGTCGTATCAGTATCACTGGCGCAACGACGGGTACGGCAGCTTCGCCGAGTTCCTCGGGCGCTTCGACTCGAAGAAGCGCAACCAGGCCAAGCGCGAGCGCGCGTCGGTGGCGCAGCACGGCTTGTCGCTGCGGACGCTGCGCGAGGCCGAGCTGCGCGACGAGCCCAAGAAGTGGGCCGACGCAGCGTACGAGCTGCACCGCTCGACGGTCGACAAGCTGATGTGGGGCCGGCGCTGGATCAACAAGGCGTTCTATCGGCGGGTGGTCGAGCGGATGCCCGAGCACCTCGAGCTCGTCGTCGCCGAGCGTGGCAGCGACGGGAAGCTGGTCGCAGGCGCGTTCAACGTGGCGTCGAAGACGCATCTCTACGGGCGATATTGGGGATGCTTCGAGGAATATCGCTTCTTACATTTCAACGTGTGCATGTACCACTCGATCGAGGAGTGCATCCGCCGCGGCGTGCAGGTGTTCGAAGGCGGCGCCGGTGGTGAGCACAAGATCCCGCGCGGGTTCGAGCCGTCGGAGACGTTCAGCTCGCACCTGTTTCTCGACGAGCGTCTCGATCGGCCGATCCGCGACTACATCGCGCGCGAGGCCGACGAGCGGGCGCGCGCGCTCGCGCACTGGCGCGAGCACACACCGATCTTGAAGAAGGCGTCATGAGCGACCCGCGCAAACCGAAGTTTGACGACGGCGGCGTGGCGACCGAAGTCGACCAGGAAACGAAGCGGAAGACGCAGAAGAAGCTGCAGCGGCCCAAGCTGTACAAGGTGCTGCTGCTCAACGACGACTACACGACGATGGAGTTCGTGGTGGCGCTGCTCATCCACGTGTTCCACCACGACGAGTCATCGGCGCAGGCCATCATGCTGCACATCCACACGAACGGAGTGGGGATCGCCGGTGTTTACACCTACGAGGTCGCCGAGACGAAGGTGGCGACGGTGATGGAGCTGGCGGAGAAGGCGGAGTTTCCGCTGCAGTGCACGCTGGAACCGGCCGACGACGACGAAGGCGGCCATGAAGACAGAGACAAACCATGACGATTAGCAAAGAGCTCGAGTCCACCATTCAGCTCGCGTTCGACGAGGCGCGCCGGCGGCGGCACGAGTTCGTCACGCTCGAGCACGTGCTGTTCGCGCTCACCAAGGATCCCGTAGCCGTCAAGGTGCTCAAGGCGGCCGGCGCGGACATGAAGAAGCTGCAGAAGGACCTCGAGGCGTTCTTCGAGGAGAACATGCCCGAGCTGCCCGAGGGCACCGAGCGCGAGCCGCAGCAGACGGCGGCGTTCTGGCGCGCGCTGCAGCGGGCGGCGATGCACGTGCAGTCGTCGGGCAAGGAGTTCATCGACGGCGGGAACCTCCTGGTCGCGTTCTATCGCGAGCGCGACTCGCACGCGGTGTGGCTGCTCGAGCAGCAGGGCGTGCGGCGGCTCGATGTTCTCAACTACATCGCGCACGGCATCAGCAAGAAGGATCGCGAGGACGCGTCGCTGGCGCGACGGGAAGTGGATCCCGACGACGAGACGGACGTCGGCGGCGACGAGGAGCCGGGCGAGACGCCGGACGATCCGCTGGCGGCGTACACGGTCAACTTCGTGGAGAAGGCGGCGGCCGGGCGCATCGATCCTTTGATTGGGCGCGCGCTCGAGGTCGAGCGGGCCATCCAGGTGCTGGCGCGGCGGCGCAAGAACAACCCGATCTTCGTGGGCGAGCCGGGCGTCGGCAAGACGGCCATCGTCGAAGGCATCGCCAAGGCGATCTTCGAGGGCAAGGTGCCGTCGGTGTTGCAGGACCACGTCATCTACTCGCTCGACATGGGCGCGCTCCTGGCGGGCACGAAGTTCCGCGGGCAGTTCGAAGAGCGGCTCAAGGGCGTGATCAAGGCGATCGTCAAGGACCAGAAGGCGATCCTGTTCATCGACGAGATCCACACGATCGTCGGCGCGGGCGCGACCGCGGGTGGATCGATGGACGCGTCGAACATCTTGAAGCCGCAGCTGGCGTCGGGCGAGCTGCGCTGCATCGGCTCGACGACGTTCCACGAGTACAAGCAGCACTTCGAGCGCGACCGCGCGCTGGCGCGGCGCTTTCAGAAGATCGAGGTGCACGAGCCGAGCGTCGACGAGACGGTCGAGATCCTGCGCGGGCTCAAGCCGCAGTACGAGGCGCACCACGACGTCGTCTACACCGACGAGGGTTTGCAGGCGGCGGCCAAGCTGGCGGCGAAGTTCATCAACGATCGCATGCTGCCGGACAAGGCGATCGACGTGATCGACGAGGCGGGCGCGGTCGACAAGCTGCGCGCGCAGCGCAAGAAGACGCTCGGCGCGAGGGAGATCGAGGACGTCGTCGCCAAGATGGCGAAGATTCCGTCGGCGTCGGTGTCGGCGTCGGACGAGCAGGCGCTGCGCGACCTCGACCCGTCGCTGAAGAAGGTCATCTACGGGCAGGACCGCGCCATCGATTCGCTGGTGGCGGCGATCAAGCTGTCGCGCTCGGGATTGGCGGCGGCGGACAAGCCGATCGGCTCCTTCCTGTTCTCCGGGCCGACGGGCGTGGGCAAGACCGAGCTGGCCAAGCAGCTGGCCAAGGTCATGGGCGTCGAATTTTTGCGCTTCGACATGACCGAGTACATGGAGAAGCACACGGTGTCGCGGCTCATCGGCGCGCCGCCCGGCTACGTCGGGTTCGATCAGGGCGGGCTCTTGACGGACGCCGTGCGCAAGACGCCGCACGCGGTCGTGGTGCTCGACGAGATCGAGAAGGCGCACCCCGACATCTACAACATCCTTCTGCAGGTGATGGATCACGCGACGCTGACCGACAACAACGGGCGCAAGGCGGACTTCCGCCACGTGGTCATCATCATGACGACCAACGCGGGCGCGCGCGAGATGTCGGCGCGCAAGCCCGGGTTCGATTTCTCGACGGCAGGCTTCAGCACGACGGCGACGCCGGATCGCGGCAAGCAGGCGATCGAGCGCGCGTTCGCGCCCGAGTTCCGCAACCGGCTCGACGCGTGGATCGCGTTCGACTCGCTGCCGCCCGAGATCATCAAGCGCGTGGTCGACAAGCTGGTCGGCGAGCTGCAAGCACAGCTGATGGAGAAGAAGGTGGCGCTCGAGCTGTCGCCCGAGGCGCGCGACTGGCTCGGCGAGCACGGCTTCGACGCGCAGTTCGGCGCGCGGCCGATGGCGCGCTTGATTCAGACGGAGCTGAAGAAGCCGCTCGCCGACGAGCTGCTGTTCGGCAAGCTCAAGAGCGGCGGGAAGGTTCGCGTGGAAGTGGCGGAAGGAAAGATCGTGCTGCGCTACGGGAAGTAGACGGCGGTTCCCTACCCGCCGTGGCCCTTGAAGGTGCCGGCGCCGGTCTGCACCCACTTGCCGCCCATCCAGCCTTCGAAGGTCATCTTCTCGGCCTTCGGATCGGTGGCGTCGTCGGTGACGCGCTCCTTCGACGGCATGCCGGGCGGCGCATTCTTCATCTCGTCCATCGACTCCCAGACCATCTTGCCCGGGGCCTCGAGCGTGCCCTTCATGCGGCCCATCATGCCCATGTTGTCGGTCATGACGGCGCGATAGCCCTTGGCCATGGTGTCGTAGCCCATGACGAGGTGACCCATCCACTTCATCGCCGTCTTGCCGGTGCCGGTGGTCATGTCGATGTCGCAGCTCGCCCACATGCCGCCGGGGAGCCACTTGCAGGTCTGCTTGCCCTTCGACGGCATGTCCTTGCCGTCCATGCCGACGTGCGTGCCGGTGTAGCTGCCGCTGCGGACGAAGGGCTTGAGCGCCTCTTGATCCGGACCGGGCTTGGGCATCTCCATCGGCGGCGCGCCAGCGGTGGCGCCCGACGGCGGCGTCGCGGTCTTGCCCGACGGTGCGGTGGCCGGTTTGGCGGTGCCGCCGGACTGCGCGTACGCAACGCCGAATGAGCACAGCGTGAGTGCGAGGACCAGTTTGTTCATGGTGAACCCCTCCAATTAGCGGGCGACCATATCACCTTCGGATCGCGCGTGTGAATTTTTGCTAGCGGCCGACGTAGCGTGCGCGCGGGCGCAACAGCGACGGCTCGGCGCGCTGCTCGAGCACGTGGGCGATCCAGCCGGCGGTGCGGCCGAGCGCGAAGAGCGTGCCGCCGGCGCCCGGCGGCAGCGACGCGGCGGTGGCGACAGCGACGAGGCCGGCGTCGAGCGCGGGATGCTCGCCACCGACGGCGGCGACGGCGTCGACGACGGCGTCGAGCGTGCGCAGCGCGGCGCGCGCCGACGGCGTTGCGCTGCGCGCGAGGCGGCGCGCGACCTCGATGAGGCGCATCGCGCGTGGATCGCCGGCGGGATAGAGCTTGTGGCCGAAGCCGGCGAGCGGCTCGCCGCGCTCGAGGCGCGCGGTGACGACGGCGCGGGCGCGACGCGGATCGCCGGCGGCCTCGGCGACGAGCGCCTCGAAGCGCGCGCCTTCGCCGCCGTGGCGCGGGCCCGACATGGTGGCGAGCGCGGCGGCGACGCAGGCGTAGATGTCGGCGCCGGCGGAGGCGGCGATGCGCGCGGTGAAGCTGGAGACATTGAGCTCATGATCGGCGGAGAGCACGAGCGCCTCGTCGACGGCGGCGACGACGCGGCGATCGCGCGCGCGGCCGCCGAGGGCGACCACGACGGCGGCGGCGATCGAGGGCGCGGCCCAGGCGGCCTCGACGCGCGCGGGATCGGAGCGACCGCTCGTGATCGCGGGGATGCCGGCCAAGGTGCGGATGAGGGCGCGGGCGCGTCCGAGCTCGGCGTCGAGCGCGGCCGGCCACGGCGAGGGCTCGCGCGCGCGCAGGGCGGCGACGGCCAGCTGCAGCGACGAGAACGGCGCCGGCGTGGCGGGCAAGAGCGCGCGCAGGCGGGCGAGCGGCAGCGGCAAGGGTGGCGGCCACGACGGCGATGTCGTGGGACCGCGGGGCGGCACATCGCGCCAGAGCAGCTCGGCGACCGCCTCGAAGGGCACGCCGTCGGCGGCGAGCTTCAGCGTCGGTTGCCCGCGGTAGCGCGGACCGTCGGGGCCGATGGCGGTGATCGAGGAAGCCAGGACCGGCTCGCCCCAGCGCAACGCGCCGGCGGCGACGGCGCCGTGACCGGCGCGCGCGTCGTGGCGCACGCGCAACCGGGCGACGTCGTCGCGGGAGTAGCGCGCGCCGCCGGGGCCGCGCACGCGGCGCACCAGGCCGCGGCTGACGTAGGCGTACAGGGTCTGCCGTTTGACCTCGAGGAGCGCGCACGCCTCGGCGGCGCCGAGCCACGCAGGTTGATTGTCGAATCCACGTTGATCAACGTTGGCCACGACCGCACTCTAGCAGCATGACGACGACCAAGACGACGTTGATGAGTAATGGGCTGGAGGGCGTGATCGCAGCCGAGACCCGGCTCTCCGACGTGGACGGCGAGCGCGGCCGGCTCATCCTGTGCGGACACGACGTCGAGGAGCTGGCCCTGCGCGCCTCGTTCGCCGAAGCGTGCGGGCTCTTCTTCGACATCCCCACCGCCGACGCGGCGGCGGCGCTGGCGCGCGGGCGCCTGCTCGGGTTCGACAAGCTGCCGCGGCTCGGCGACGCGCTCGACGCCAAGGACGGCATGGACGCCCTGCGCGCGGCCGCGGCCCATCTGCCCGACGGCGCACCGCCGCTCGAGATCGTCGGCGCGCTGGCGACGCTGGCCGCGGCCTGGTCGCGCCGTCAGGCGGGCGAAGCGGCGCTGCCGCCCGATGCCGCGGCCGATCACGCGAGCGACTACCTGCGCATGGTGCGCGGCACGGCCACGCCGGCGACGGCGCTGGCGCTCAACGCCTACCTCGTGACCGTGATCGATCACGGCATGAACGCGTCGACCTTCACCGCGCGCGTGGTGGCGTCGACCGGCTCGGACCTGGTGTCGTCGGTGGTCGCGGCCATCGGCGCGCTCAAGGGTCCGTTGCACGGCGGCGCGCCCGGACCGGTGCTCGACATGCTCGACGCCATCGGCGAGCCGCCGCGCGCCGAGGCGTGGCTCGAGGGCGAGCTGGCTGCAGGACGGCGCCTCATGGGCATGGGGCATCGCATCTATCGCGTGCGCGATCCGCGCGCGGCCGTCCTCGAGCGCGCGCTCGAGCGGCTCGAGAGCTCCGGCGCGCGCTCGTCGCGCCTGGCGCTGGCGCGCGCCGTCGAGCACGCCGCCGAGGGCGTGCTGTCGAAGCGCCATCCCGAGCGGGCGCTCAAGGCCAACGTCGAGTTCTACACCGCGGTGCTGCTCGACGCCGTCGGGCTGCCGCGCACATTGTTCTCTCCCACGTTCGCGGTAGCGCGCGCCGCCGGCTGGTGCGCGCACGTCGCCGAGCAGCGCGCGCACGGACGGCTCATCCGTCCCGCGTCGCGCTACGTCGGGCGCATGCCCGGCTGATCGGGCGCCCGCCGTTGCGCGCGGCGCGCGCGTGCCTACAGATGCGCGCATGCGCTGCACGCTCGCCCTCGTCGTCGTGCTGGCCGCCGCCGGCGCGCGCGGAGACATCCCCAAACCGGATGCGCTCGCCCAACCGAAGCCGGTCGATCAGGTCGGGCTGCCGAAGGATCTGACGCGCGCGGTGACGCCGGCCGACAACGCGACCACGCCCGACAAGGTCGCGCTCGGCGAAAAGCTCTTCTTCGACGGCCGGCTCTCCGCCGACGGCAGCGTCGCCTGCGCCACCTGCCACGATCCCGACAAGGGCTTCACCGACGGGCGCCGCACCTCCATCGGCATCAAGCAGCAGAAGGGACACCGCAACGCGCCGACGGTGCTCAACGCGCTCTACAACGACACGCAGTTCTGGGACGGACGCGCGCATCACCTCGAAGATCAGGCCAAGCTGCCGATCACCAATCCGATCGAGATGGGGCAGCCGAACCTCGACGCCGCCGTCGCCAACATCGCCAACATCCCCGAGTACCGCGACGCGTTCGGCAAGGTCTTCGGCCGCGCGCCGAACGGCGACGATCTGGCGCGCGCCCTCGCCGCCTACGAGCGCACGCAGGTGGCCTTCGATTCGCCGTTCGATCGCTTCCTCGCCGGCGACGAGAAGGCGCTCGACGCGAGCGCGCGGCGCGGCTGGGCGCTGTTCAACGGCCGCGGGCGCTGCATGTCGTGCCACGGCATCAGCGGCTTTCAGCCCACCTTCAGCGACAACAAGTTCCACAACATCGGCGTGTCGGCGCACGCGCAGAACTTCGTCGAGCTGGCGCGCAAGGGCGTGGCGATGGTGGACTCCGGCAACGCCAAGGAGGTCGACCGCGCGGCGCTCGAGACCGATCTGTCGGAGCTGGGGCGCTTCCTTGTGACCAAGAACGTCAGCGACGTGGGCGCCTTCAAGACCTCGACGCTGCGCAACGTGCTCATCACCCCGCCCTACTTCCACGACGGCTCGCAAGACACGTTGTGGGACGTGATCGACCACTACAACAAGGGCGGCGTGCAGAACCCGTATCTCGACGGCGGCATCGTGCGGCTTGGGCTGTCGGAGAGCGAGATCGACGACCTGGTCGCGTTCCTCGCGTCGCTGACGTCGGATCGCTTCGCGGCGCTCGGCAAGAAGGAGCTGGCGCGGCAGCGCGCGCTGCGCGGCAAGCGGCCGCAGCGCGACACCGCCGCCGCGCTCGGCAGAAAGGCGCAGGGGCCGGGGCTGGTCGGGCCGTTCGGCGACGCCATGCCGCCGCAGACGCTGCGCGATCCGTCGACGATTGGAGGCCGCTGATGGCACGCAAGCACACCAGCGTCGAGACCAGGTTCATGGAGTCGCGCGAGGCGGCGCTGCGCGCGCTGCGGCGGCTCGACCGGCGCACCTTCCTCAAGGTGGCGGCGGCGTCGGCGGGCGCGGTGCTCGCCAAGGGGCTGTTGCCGCCGCACTCGTTCCAGCTGGTCAACGTCGCCTATGCCGATCCCGCGCAGGCGGCGTGGTCGTTCGCGTACATCTCGGACTCGCACCTGTACGAGAAGAAGCTGAACGAGCGCTTCGTGCGCGCCGCGCTCAAAGCCGTCGACGACGTCAATGCGCTGCAGCCACAGCCGGACTTCGTGCTCTTCGGCGGCGACCTGGCGCAGCTCGGGCGGGCGAGCGAGCTGGCACTCGGCGCGCAGATCCTCAAGGGCGTCAAGGCGCCGGTGAAGATGATGGTCGGCGAGCACGACTGGTTCTACGACCTGGGCGAGCGCTGGCGCGAGATGTTCGGGCCGCCCAGCTACTCGTTCGATCACAAGGGCGTGCACGTGGTGGTGCTCATGAGCGTCGTCGAGCGCGACTTCTGGACCGCGCGCAAGATGACGCCCGCGGAGCGCATGCAGACGGTCGCCGGGCTCGACAACGGCATACAGTCGCGCTTCGAGGTCGGCGCCGAGGGGCGCGTCTGGCTCAAGAACGATCTGGCCAAGGTGCCGGCGACGACGCCGCTGCTCGTGTTTTCACACTCGCCGCTCTACAAGTACTACCGCGACTGGAACTTCTGGACCGACGACGCCGAAGAGGTGCAGGCGATACTGAAGCCGTACAAGCACGTGACGGTGATCCACGGCCACACGCACCAGGTGCTGACCAACCGCATCGGCAACATCGACTTTCACGGCATGTTGTCGACGGCGTGGCCGTGGCCGTATGCGCCGTCGGGGCTGCCGGCGCTGACGGTGCAGATGGACCGCGCCGATCCGTTCGATCAGTTCGACGGCTGCGGCAACGGGCACATGCTTGTCTCCGAGGGCGGGCTCGTCGACAAGATCTACAACCTGTGGGACCGCAACCCGATGACGGTGCGCGCGAGCTACCTGGCCTCGAACGGCGCGCGCGATCGTCCGTCGGCGACGCGGCTGCCGAGCTTCTGATGGAGGTGACGACGATGCGCGCAATCGCGATCGCGCTCGTGGGTGCATGCTGCTGCGTGGGCGCGAGCGCGCGCGGCGACGAGCGGCCGCATCACACGCTGCCGAAGGCGCAGCACGGCGGCACGGTCGTCGGGCTCTGCGACGGCGAGACGTCGACGGAGGTGGCGGTGCCGCCCGGCCAGGCGCTGTCGCACGACGAGGCGCAGCGCGTGTCGGATCAGCTGATGGCGGAGTGGCGGCGCAAGCATCCCGACGCGCATTGGGACGCCGCGGTGGCACAACAGACCACGCAGGGGAGCGGCACGGCGAAGAATCGCGGCGGGCAGCCGAGCACCACGCACGACGTCGCGCCGGAGACGACGTCGCGCCCGACCACGGCCACCAAGACGCCGGCGGGCACGCAGCCACGCGAGCAGACCGGAACCTACTCGGCGTACGACGCGCGCGACGAGCTCGTGTGGAAGACGGAGGTGCAAAAGTTCATCGCCGAGGGCAACGCGCTGTTCCACGACGCCAAGAAGCTCGGCGGCACCGTCGGCATCAGCTGCGATATGTGCCATCCGAACGCGCGCAACACGCATCCCGAGACGTATCCGAAGTACCAGGTGCAGCTGCAGCGCGTGGCGCTGCTCCGCGACATGATCAACTGGTGCATCGAGAACCCGCTCAAGGGCAAGGCGCTCCCCGACGACAGCCGCACCATGCGCGCGCTCGAGGCGTACATCATTTCGCAGCGGCAGGGCGAGCGCATCGACGTCGGGCGCCATTAGGATCGGGCGCCTGAGGGACGCCCGCCACCGAGCGGCATTCGGCACCGCGCGTGCACCCTACAGCAGCGGAGGTCGCCGATGTTCCGCCTGCTCGTGCTGTTCCTGCCGCTCCTGACCGCGCCGCCCGACTTCAAGCACGTCGGCGGTGCGCACGGGGTGGAAGTCTTTCGCCAGATGTCCTCACCGGTGATCGACTTGTACGCGGAAGGCGACATCGACGCGCCGCCGGCGATCGTGCGCGACGTGCTCCTCGACTACGATCACGCATCGAAGGTCACCAAGAACGTGGGCGAGAGCCGCGTCCTCGCCAAGAACAACCGCGAGATCATCGTCTACCAGCGGCTGAAGCTGCCGGTCATCTCCGATCGCGATTTCACGCTGCGCGCCACCTGGGGTCAGCGCGGCCCCACCCTCATCCAGCAGTTCACCGTCGACAATGCCAAGGGGCCTCCGGCGCGCGACGGAATCGTCCGCGTCTCGACGATGCAGGGCACCTGGGCGCTCGATCCCATCCGCGACGGCGCCAGCACGCACGCCCGCTATCACGTACAGATCGATCTCGGCGGCTCGGTGCCGAAGTGGATGGTGTCGGGCGGCGCTGCGAAGAATCTGCCCAAGCTGTTCGAAGGCGTCCGTCGCGAAGCGAGCGCACGCATTCCCGGCGCGCAGGTCGCCGGCCGGGGGCAGTGGGTCCCCTGAGCTATTTCTCGTTCACGTAGCGCGACTCGAGATCCGCGGCCACGAGCACCAGCTTGTGCAGCGTGCGATCAAAGCGCGGCTGGCCGAGGATCATCCAGGCGTTGCGCCCGGTCTGCATGACCTCGCGCCGCGGCAGATTCGCCGGCACCTCGACGACGAAGGAGATGTCGCGGTTGTTGTCGACGGGAATCTCCCAGCGCCCGCCGCCGAGATCCTTGCCGACGAACAGGTTGGTCAGCACGAAGCCACCCTCGGGAAACTTCCACTTCACGTCGCGCACCGACCAGAAGAAGTCGGACTCGCGGATGTGGATCGGGTTCCAGCGCCCCTTCTGCGCGATCTTCGGCACCGCGGCGATGCGCGCGGCGAAGCCGTGACGCTGCAGCTTGCCGTACCAATAGGGCGGCACGCGCATCGACGGATCGTTGGGGCTGCCCCGCCAGTTCGGCGGCTCGGTGTTGTCGTGCTCGCCGGTGTCGCCGTTGCACACGAGCGCGAGATCGCCGACGTTGGCGACGAACGGCTGATCGCGCGCCATGCCGTAGTCCTCGCCGCGAATGAAGTAGTGGCGCGCCTGGCCGGCGACCTCGTAGAGCGTGGCCGGCTCGCCCTCGTCGAGCGCGTTCTTGGGCGCCAGCCGCAGCGCCTCCTTCTTGACCACGCGCCCCCAGTCGCCGCGGAAGTAGCCGTCGTGCGCGCGCGCGGGGTTGCGCGGATCGACGGTGAGCGAGCAGCGCCAGCCGGCTTCGTAGTCGACCGACTTGCGGTAGGCCTCCTTGAAGTCGCGCTCGGCCTTGCGCGCGCTCTCTTCGGCCTCTTTGGCCGCGCGCGAGGTGGCGACCACGCGGTCGCGCTCCTTGACCAGCTCGGCGAAGCGGCGCGTGCTGGCGTCGACGTCCTCGCCGCGCGCGATCTTGTCGATGAGGGCGTCGCGCTCCTGCACGACGGCGGGATCGTCCTGCGGATCGCGCGTGGCGCCCGCGTCGGCGGCGAGGCCGGCGCACACGACGACGGCGGCGAGGCTAGAGATCAGCGGGGATCTGCATCTCATAGCCCACCTTCATGTTGCGATACATCTCGGGATCGCTCTTCTCGAGCTCGGCCATGTCCTTCTTCATCCCCGCCCAGTCGCCGAGCGCCAGCTCGATCTGGATGAGCTGCGGCAGCGCGCTCTTGTCGACGCCGTTGACGGCGAAGCAGGCGCGAAACAGCCGCTGCGCCTCGGGATACTGATGCGCGAAGCCGTACTCGGTCGCCACGCGGCACAGGTTCCAGCGCTGCTCCGACGACATCCGCGCCATCTCCTCCTTGATCTTCTCGCGGCCGACCTCGACCTCGTGCTTCTCGCGGATGATGAAGTCCATCGTCGCCTTGGTGCCGGCGAAGAAGGTCGACGCGGGGAAGCGGCGCATGAAGGCCTCGCCGTCGCGCAACACGGCGTCGTGCTGCTTGAGCTGGTTCTCGCCGATGATCACGTAGTAGAGCGCCATCTCGTCGACGCGGAAGCCGCCGCCGGGCAGCGTCGCCGACGCGCCCGGCCCGCTCGCCACCTGGCGCCCGAGCACGACCATGGTGCGGAAGCGCCGCGCCTGCTGCAGCGAGTTGAAGACGTTCGACACCATCAGCGCCTTCTTCTGCGGATCGGTCTCGCGCGCGAAGTCGTTCATGAGCTGGCGCGCGCGCTCGCCCTGCTTGGCCTGGGACACCGCCTCGTACTTCTTCATGCGCTTCTCGAGGGCGGCCAGATCGGCGGCGGCGTAGGTGAACGACGCGTCCTCGGCGACGGCGAGCTTGAGCAGCTCGGCCTTCTTCTCGTCGTTCTCGGCGACGACGGCGTCGCCGTAGAGCTCGAGGGTGCGCATCGATTTGAGCGGGGCGCGCTGCCGCTCCACGATCTTCTTGATGTGCGACTGCATGCCGGCCGAACGCAGGAGCTCGGCGGTCACCTTGTCCTGGAGCTTGAGGAACTCGGCGGCGTGACCGTCGACCTTGGCGGTGCCGAC
Organism: Polyangia bacterium; assembly: GCA_035607415.1. Lineage (GTDB taxonomy): Bacteria > Myxococcota_A > Polyangia > Palsa-1104 > Palsa-1104 > JAQBQH01. The sequence goes on along the minus strand of DATNAQ010000175.1, from coordinate 2,519 downwards.
GACCTCCCCGGTCTCGACCTGCACGAAGCGCGCGGTCAGGCGCACGTCGCTCGCCGACTGCTGGTAGGCGCCGACGGCGATGAGCGTGGCGCCGAGCATCTTGCCGACCTTGGCGGCGGTGGCCGGATCGACCTCGGTCGCTTGCAGATGCTGCTCGCCGAGGACGCGGTCGAGCTCGGCGCGCTCGACGACGCGGACGCCGCCGAGCGTCTTGAGGTCGCTGGTCACGGTCTCGCGGATGGCCTCGCCGACCGAGGCCTTGGCGCCGGAGAGATCGCGGAACGGCAGCACCGCCACCGTCGGCACCGCGGCCGACGCCGTGGTCGCGAAGAGCACGAGACCGAGGGCCAGGGACGAGAACAGACGACGCATCGCGAAAGATTGTATACGATCGCCGCGTCATGACCTTCTCGCTCATCGTGGATGGGGCCTGCGAAACGCCGCTGACGCTCGATTGGGGCGCGCTCGACAGCCTGGCGCACGGGGCGGATCTGGTGGCCGACACGGCGGCGTTGAGCCCGAAGGTGCGCGGCGAGGGCGTGCGGCTGGGCGCGGTGATCGACCTGGCGCATCCGCGGGCGGACGCGACGCACGTGATGGTGTACGACGACGGCGAATATCGCGCGTGCCTGACGCTGGCCGAGGCGCGGGCGGCGGCGGTGCTGGCGCATCGGCTCGAGGGCGCGCCGCTGCCGGAGGCGAACGGCGGACCGGCGCGGCTGCTCGTGCCGACGAGCCAGAACGCCTGCATGAGCGTCAAGCGCGTGGTGCACGTGGAGCTGTTGACGCGCGCCGAGCCCGACACGGTGCCGCGGCCGACGACGCCGCTCAGGAGCGGGTGATGGCCGCGGGCTACTCGGGCACGCCGCTGCCGCAGAAGCTCGGGATCAAGCCCGAGGGGCGCGTGGCGCTCGTCGACGCGCCGACGGACTTCGCGCTCGACCTGCCCGCGGGCGCACGATTCGTCGACGGGAAGGCCAAAGACGTCGACGTCGTCGTCTGGTTCGTGACGGCGCGCGCGAGGTTCGCCGGGCGGCTCGCGAGCGTGGCGGCGCGCCTGCAGCCGGCGGGCGGGCTGTGGATCGCGTGGCCCAAGAAGGCGTCGGGCGTGGCGACGGACATGACGGAGAACGCGGTGCGCGAGGTGGCGCTGCCGACCGGGCTCGTCGACAACAAGGTCTGCGCCATCGACGACACGTGGAGCGGGCTGCGCCTCGTCGTGCGCGTCGAGAACCGCCCGAAGCCGGGCGTGCGGCCGAAGGCGGGCGCGCGGCCGAAGGCGAGGCGCGGCTGATGGCGTTCGGCGACAACGGCCGCAAGGTCGACGGCAAGCTCTATGCGCTCGATGTGCGCGGCGCGCTCGTGGTCAAGCTGCCGAAGGCGCGCGTCGATGCGCTCGTCGACGCCGGCAAGGGCACGCGCTTCGAGCCGCGCCCCGGCCGCGTCATGAAGGAGTGGCTGGTCGTCGCGGCGCCCAGGAGCGCGTGGCCCGCGCTCGAGCGTGAAGCCAAGGCCTACGTCGGCGGCGCGACGAAGCAGCCTTCCGGCGCGCGCCGCGCGCGTCAGCGGCCAACGCGATAGGTATCGACGCTCTTCCAGTCCGTCGGCGAGCGCACCAAGTAGCCGCTGTCGCCGTCGACAACGAGCTGCTGCCATACCGAAATCGAGTGCCCGACGACGCCGACGGCGGACGCGCTACGCGAAGTGCGGCATCACCTTCTCGGCGAAGGTCTTCAGGCTCTCCATGATCAATTCGTGCGGCACCGTCCCCATCTGCATCACCAGGATCAGCTCGTCGACGCCGATGTCGGCGAAGCGGGCCACCGTCTCCTTCGCCGCCTCCGCGTCGCCGACGATCGCCGCCACCGGCGTCCCCGGCTGATTGCGCGCCGCCATCGCGTCGTCGAGATCCCCGTCGCTGATGAAGTCGCGCGACACCGGCAGCTTCCCCGTCGGCCGATTGCCCGCGAGGTAATACTGGGCCAGGCTCTCGCCGAAGAAGCGCGCGCCGCGGATGCCGTACGCGCACGCCTTGCGATCGTCGTCGAGCACCAGCGTCGCCGGCGTGCAGGCGAACCAGTCGGTCTTCTTGCGCCCCACCGGCTGCGCGCCCGCGACCGCCTTCTTGTACTCGGTCACCTTCTGCGTCAGGTACTCGTCGTTGCCGAACGCGAAGTTGAGCGCGCCGAGCCCGAGCTTGCCGACGGCGACGGCGCTGTCGGGCTTGGTGCACGCCGCGAACATCGGCGGATGCGGCTGCTGCACCGGCTTCGGGATGATCTGCGTCGGCGGCACCTTGAAGAAGCGCCCTTCGTGCGTGAACACGTCCGCCGACCACATGCGCGGGATCATCTCCATCGCCTCGAGCCACTGATCGTGCAGCGTCGAAAGGTCGTTCTCGAACGCCTGCTGCTCGACGAGCGACGCCGACTTGCCCGAGCCCCAGTTGACGCGCCCGCCCGACAGGATGTCGAGCGTGGCCACGCGCTCGGCGATGCGGATCGGGTGGTTGTAACGAT
>DATNAQ010000167.1:0-2467 GCA_035607415.1 Polyangia bacterium | reverse complement strand
CGCCGACTCCCATTTCCATGCCGACGCCCAGCCACCGCGACTTCCTCGCCATTCCCGACTTCTCCCGCCACGAGCTCGACGCGCTCTTTCATCTCGCCGAGGAGATGCGCTCCGACCGCTACGACAAGAAGCCGCTCGCCGGTAAGTCGCTCGCCATGATCTTCATGAAGTCGAGCACGCGGACCCGCGTCTCGTTCGAGGTCGGCACCTTCGACTTGGGCGGCCACGCGCTCTTTCTCTCGCCGCGCGACGTGCAGCTTGGCCGCGGCGAACCGATCGCCGACACGGCGCGCGTGCTGTCGCGCTACGTCGACGGCATCATGATCCGCACCTTCGCCCACCAGGACATCGAGGAGCTGGCCAGGTTCGCCGACGTGCCCGTGATCAACGGTCTGACCGATCTCCTGCATCCCTGCCAGGTGCTCGCCGACCTGCTCACCGTCCGCCAGCACCTCGGCAATGTCGCCGACAAGAAGTACGCGTGGATCGGCGACGGCAACAACATGGCGAACTCCTGGATCAACGCCGCCTTCCGCTTCGGGTTCGATCTCGACCTCGCCTGTCCGGCGGGCTACGAGCCGGCCGATCATCTGCTGGCGCGAGCGCAGAAGGCGGCCAAGGTGCGTGTCGTGCGCGATCCGATGGAAGCCGCAAAGGGCGCACAGGTGGTGACTACCGATGTCTGGGCATCGATGGGGCAGGAGGAGGAGCAGAAGGAGCGCGAGCGGGCGTTCGCTGGGTACGCCGTGACCCCCGAGCTCATGAAGGCCGCCGACCCCAACGCGATCTTCCTCCACTGTCTCCCCGCCCATCGCGGCGAGGAGGTCTCGGCCGACGTGATCGACGGCGCGCAGAGCCGCGTGTGGGACGAAGCCGAGAACCGGCTCCACGTCCAGAAGGCGATCATGGCGGCGTTGATGGGCGGCGAGAAGCTCTAGCCCAAGACCCTTCGTCGCAACTTTCTCCGCCGAGGGCCCGTAGACCATTGACCATGGCCTCGGACCGCCCCGGCTTCCGCCCCGACATCGAAGGCCTCCGCGGCCTGGCGATTCTGCTCGTCGTCGGGTTCCATGCCGGGGTGTCGTGGCTCGCCGGCGGCTACGTTGGCGTCGACGTCTTCTTCGTCCTCTCGGGCTACTTCATCACCGGGCTGCTGGCGCGCGAAGTCGCGACCAGCGGTGACGTCGACCTCTCCGAGTTCTTCGCGCGGCGGGCGCGCCGGCTCCTCCCGGCATTTTTCGTCGTACTCGCCGCCACGCTCGCGCTGGCGCTCTGGCTCTACGCGCCGATCGACCAGCCCGATGTCGCGTTCGACGCGCGCGCCGTGGCCGTGCACGCCGGCAACCTGCTGTTCGCCGCCAACGCCGTGCACTACCACGCGCGGTCGAACAATCCGCTGCTCCACACCTGGTCGCTTGCCGTCGAGCAACAATTCTACGTCATCTGGCCGATGATGTTCGCGCTCCTCGGCCGTCTGCACGGCGAAGGCGGCGTCACCAAGCGGCGCATCCTCGCCTGGATCGGTGTAGCGGGCGCGCTCTCGTTCATCGCCTCGCTCTGGGTCACGCGGTCGGCGCAGGCCTGGGCGTTCTTCGGCATGCCGACCCGCATCTGGGAGTTCGCGGCCGGCGGCGCCACGGCCGTCGCGCTCGACTCCACGTCGCGCGCCGGCACCCGCCTGGCCCGCTCGGCCACGGCGCTCCAGGTCGGCGGCCTCCTGGCGATCGGCGTCGCGACACTCACCGTGAACGGCGCCACGCCGTACCCCGGCGTCGCGGCGCTCCTGCCGGTGCTCGGCGCCGTCGCGCTGCTCGTCGGCGGCCGGCCGTCCGCGTCAGAAGATGTGAATGCCAGTTCTGCAAATCCGGCGATCGTCAGCCGTGTCCTGGGCGCGGCGCCGCTCCGGTGGTTCGGCCGCCTCTCGTACACCTGGTACCTCTGGCACTGGCCGCTCGTCGTGCTCGGCGGCATCGTCAACTGGGAGATCGGCGTCGTCGGCCGCCTCGTCTGGTCGCTCGTCGCGCTCGGCCTCGCCGTGCTCACACACCGCTTCGTCGAGGAGCCGATGCGGCGCGGCACCACGCTCGACGACCGCCCGCACGTCTTCAATCTCTACGTGCTCGGCGCCACCGTCGCGGCCGTGCTCGTGGCGACCGTGGCGCTCTCCGTGGCGCGAGTGCGTGCCTCGTCGCCGGCGCAGCGGCCATTCGCTGCCGCGCGCGACGACGCCATGTCGCACGAGTGCTGGGGCTCGATGCTGACCGATCCCACGGCGCCGTGCATCTTCGGCGATACCGCGGCGCGCACGACGGTCGTGCTGCTCGGTGACTCGCACGCCGAGCACTGGCTGCCGGCCGTCGATCGCGCCGGTCGCGCTAGGCACTGGAAGGTGTACGCGATGGTGAAGCCGGCGTGCCCGGTGTCGGACATGCCCGAGCTGGTCAACGCGGCGCTCAAGCGCAGCTAC
>DATNAQ010000164.1:0-49074 GCA_035607415.1 Polyangia bacterium | reverse complement strand
GAAGGCGCGTCCGTCGTGGTAGCGGCCGTCGAGGCCGGGCGACAGGTAGTTGCCGGGATGGTCCATCACGCGCAGCGGGTTGCCTTCGGCGCGGGCGAGCAGCGCGGTGGCGATGCCCTTTCTGCGATGGCGCTCGTCGACGGCGAGGAGCTTGATCCAGCGGCCGGCGGTGGCGATGACGCCGACGAGCGTGTCGCCTTCGAACGCGCCGACGGCGGCGCCGCTGCGCGCGCCGTTGTCGCCGAACAGCTTCTCGGCGGCGACGACGTCGATGCGATCGTGCGGCAGCGCGGCGGTCAGGAGCGCGCGAGCCTCGTCGAGGAGCTGGGGCGCGAGCGCGGCGATGTGCACGATCGAGAGCGTACACTCTGCTAGACTCGATCGCTACGATGGAGCGGACGCATCTCCTCCGTCACGATCTCGACTGGCTGCCGCCCGGTTATCGCGCGGTGCGCTGGGTGGTCGCCGGCGGATTGTGGACGACGATGATTGGCGGGCTGGTCGGGCTCGGCGTGGTGGTGCACGTGCCGTTCTACGCCTTCGGCAAGGGGCTGGCGGTCCTCGCGGCCGGCGGCGCCGTGGCAGGCGATCGCGCGGCGCGCGGCGTGTTGCGCGGGCGCTTGCGCAAGCTGGCGCGCGGCGCGGTCGATCTGTCGCGCTTGCCGGCGGAGCCCGACGGCGAGCTCGTGCACGTGAGCGGCAAGGTGCGCGCGCTCGGCGCCGACAAGGCGGTCTACCAGCGCGTGGTGTTCAGCTTCGACGGACAGACGCGCGCGGTGCGTGAGACGGCGCAGGACTTCTGGCTCGTCGGGCAGGGCGAGCCGGTGCTGATCGAAGTGGCCGACGCGCGCCTGCTCGCCGACGGCAAGGCGACGACGATCGAGGCCGAGGATCCACGCGCGCGTGAATTCGAGACGCTGGCGCGGCCGCTGGCGAACGTCCTGCGGCGGACGCTCGAGAATCGCGACAAGCGGCGCGCCAAGGGCAAGAAGCTGGGCAAGGTGCGCATCAACGAATTCGCGCTGCGCGACGGCGACGAGGTCGAGGTGCTCGGCTACAAGACGCGCACGATCGATCCGACGATGGCGATGCGCCTCGAGCGCGACACGCCGTATCGCGCGGCGTTACGCGGCGGGAAGAACCTGCCGCTCCTCATCGCGCCGCGGCCGGCGTAACGCCAGCGCGCCCGTCGCCGCCGTCGCCGAGAGCATGATGAGCAGCAGCGCGGCGCCGACCTTGGGGCGCGCGTCGGTGCCTTGCATGTACTCGAGCGGCCACCAATCGAGGCGCACGCGCGTCCAGGCGTCGGTCATGTTCGCGGGGTAGGGGATGATCGAATGCCAGGGCGCGTCGCGATCGAGATCGCCGTCGTCGTGCACGAGGTGGCGCAGCATCCACCACTGGCCGCGCAGCGGCGAGAACGCGGGGATGTAGTGGCCGTGCGAGAGGTGCTCCTGAAACCAGCCGCCGGCGCCGGTTTGATCCTTCACGGCGATGAGGACGCGGATGTAGTGGTCCCAGTAGATCGACGCGCCGAGCAGCTGCACCGCGACGCCGGCGGCGATGAGCGTGCCGACGGCGAATTTGCGCAGGCGGACGCGGCCGCGCTGCAGCGCTTCGGGCAGCCAGGGGAACGCGAGCAGCATGACGAGCGGCGTGATCGCCGTGAGGTGGCGCGGGCCCCAGCAATAGTCGGCGTGCCAGTGGCGGAACTTGGCGTTGAAGAGGAGGCTGAGGACGATGATGGAGAGGAAGAACGCCGTCTCGGCGCGGCGGCGCTGCCACGCCGTGCGCGTGCCGAGGACGGCGAGCACGAGCGGCGGCGAATAGAAAAAGGCGCCCTTTCCTGTCGAGAGCAGGAAGCCGTAGAGGCCGGCGAACAGATCGCCGGAGAAGACGCCGTTCTTGATCTGATAGCCGCTGTCGAAGAGCGAGCCGGTTTTGATGTGGTTGTGCCAGAGGACGACGAACGAGAACTCGGCGAAGACGAGGATGGCGAGCGGCAGCGCGCGCCACACGCGATCGAGCTGGCCGTTGCGCCGCGCGCGATCGATGACGTACCAGGCGACGAACGGCAGGAAGAGGACGTTGACCAGCTTGGAGTTGACGAGCACGCCGGCGGCGACGGCGAGCCAGCCGATGCCCGCGGTCGTCGGCCGTTCGCCCATCGCCAGCGTGCGCTCGACGAGCCACATGAGGACCAGCGTCTGCAGCGCTTCGGAGTAGGGCGAGCGCGCGTAGATGAAGATGAACGTGGCGAACGCGACGATCATGGTGGCGCCCGTCGCCCAACCGCGCGAGAGGCCGCGTCGTCGCGCGATCACGAAGAAGAGCGCGCAGGCGGCGGCCATCATTAATGAAGGCGCGAAGTGCGCGGCGAGCGCGAAGGTCGGCTTGTCCGGCAGCTGCGGGATCTTCGCGAGCAGCTTGTAGGCGAGGTAGCTCGGCACCATGGCGACGACGTTGCCGAGCGGGAAGACGCCGTACTTCTTGCCGTCGCGGTGGGCGTAGAACCACGGCGGGCCGCTGTCGAGGCGCACGTCGATGCGCGCGTTGTCGACGAGGTTTTCCGTCGTGTCGTAGACGACGTGCGCGTCGGCCCAGGGCGGCTCGCGCGAGGTGAGCAGCATGAACGCGCAGAACAGGAAGACGAAGAGGCGCGGCGCCGTCATTGCGCCGATAGCCCGAGGCGCTGGCGGATCTCGGCGAGGATCGCCTTGCCGTGATGGATCGAGAACGTGGGGAACGAGACGGTGGTGCCGCCGAACACGAGCTGCGTCGTGCCCGGGACCTTGGCCACGTGCGTGCACGCTTTCCACGGAATGCGCGTGCCGTCGCCGAGCGTGAGGCCCTCGTCGTCGACGATCTTGGGCAGGTTGCGGCGCGAGAGGATGAGCACGAGCGGGACGATGCCGAAGGTGACGACGCCGAGGATGACGCACACGGCGACGAAGCCGACGCTGACCCGAATCTCGTGCCGCTGCACGGCTCGACGATAGCAGATTCGTGATAGGTTCGAGGCCCGATGAGGATCGTGGCTCGATGAAGCTCGCGGCGACCTTGCGCGGCACCACGTTCCGCTTCGCGGATCTGAAAGAGGTCCTCGCCAAGGCCAACGAGGAGAAGTCGGGGGACAAGCTGGCGGGTGTCGCCGCCGGGTCGGCCACCGAGCGCGTCGCAGCCAAGCTCGTGCTGTCGGAGGTGACGCTGCGCGAGCTGCGCGACAATCCGGTCGTGCCGTACGACGAGGACGCAGTCACGCGGCTCATCCAGGACGACTTGAACCTGCCGATCTACGACGGCATCAAGCACTGGACGGTGGCCAAGCTGCGCGAGCACGTGCTCGACGACAGCACCAGCGGCGCCGATCTGTTGCGGCTGTCGCGCGGGCTGACGTCGGAGATGATCGCGGCGTGCGCGAAGCTGATGTCGAACCTCGATCTCGTCGTCGCGGCGCGCAAGATTCGCGTGGTCGTGCACTGCAACAACACGCTCGGGCTGCCGGGGCGCTTGTCGTCGCGGCTGCAGCCGAACCATCCGTCGGACGACGTCGACGGGATCCTGGCGTCGCTGAAGGAAGGCGTGAGCTTCGGCGTGGGCGACGCGGTCTTCGGGATCAACCCGGTCATGGACAACGCCGAGCAGACGCGCAAGATCCTCGACGCGACCGATCAGTTCATCCGCGAGTGGCGCATTCCGGCGCAGAACTGCTGCCTGGCGCACGTCACCACGCAGATGAAGGCGCTCGAAGCGGGGGCGCGGCTGCACCTCATGTTTCAATCGATCGCGGGCACCGAGAAGGCGATGACCTCGTTCGGCGTCACGCTGTCACTTTTACAAGAAGCCTGGGACATGACCTTGAAGCTCGGCCAGGCGACCGGGCCGAACGTCATGTACTTCGAGACCGGACAGGGCTCCGCGCTGTCGGCGGATGCGCACCATGGGGTCGATCAGCAGACGCTCGAGGCCCGCAACTATGGCCTGGCGCGTCACTTCGATCCGTTCCTGGTGAACACCGTCGTCGGGTTCATAGGCCCCGAGTATCTGTATGACGCGAGACAGATCACCCGCGCCGGACTGGAAGATCATTTCTGCGGGAAGCTCCACGGCATTCCCATGGGGTGCGACGCCTGCTACACCAACCACGCGGACGCGGATCAGAATGATCTGGAGAACCTCGAGGTCCTCTTGACCGCGGCCGGGTGCAACTTCTTCATGGGACTCCCGATGGGCGACGATGTGATGTTGAATTACCAATCGACGTCCTTTCACGACGACGCCACGTTGCGGCAGCTGCTTGGCCTCCGCCCTGCACCAGAGTACGAAACGTGGCTCGAAGAAATGGGGATCATGAGGGACGGGAAGCTCACGGCGAAAGCCGGAGACCCGAGCATCTTCGGGTGAGGCGCATTCGCGCGTTGTCGGCCGCGTCGCTGATCGCGATCGGTTGCGCCGCCGGCGTTCCGGAGATGAAGACGGCGTCGTCATCGACGCGTACGGCATCGGCGGCGCGCACGCGCGCGCCCGATGTCGAGCTCTTCTACAAGGGCGATCAGCCGTGGGCGCGGCGCGGGAGCGAAGAGTGGTCGCTCGGCGATGTGCACAAGGACGAGATGGTGTTTTCGCCCGACGGCAGGCGCTTCGCCTACGTGCGGGCGCGGGCGCAAGCGTCCGCCGGGAAGGGAACGGCCGCGTCGGCGCACGTGCTCGTGCGCAATCTCGCGGGCGATCCGGTGAACGACTTCAGCGTCTATCGGCCGGGGATGCCCGACAAGCTGTCGTGGCTCGACAATCGGCGGCTCGGCTATCTCGCGCCGCCCGACGTCACCAAGCACAGCTCGGCGCTGACCTACGTGGTCCACGACGCCGACACCGGCGAGGTGCTCGCGGCGCGCTCGGGCATGGACTTCACCTGGGATCCGGGGCATCGGCACGTCGCGTTCCTCGTCGGCAAGCCGGGGCAGCAAGCGCTCGTCGTCGACGGCAAGAACGTGTGGCCGCGCGCGGGCATGACGCGGTTGCACGGCGATCCGGTGTGGAGCGCCGACGGGCACGGCCTGGCGATCGTCGACGAGGGCGCGGGCGCGCCGCGCCTGGTGGTGATGGTGGAGTTCGACGATCCGCAGGGCGATCTGACGTGGCCGGTGCCGCACGATGCGCTCGCGCCGGGGTTGCGCGTGTACTGGGCGAGCGAGTCGAAGGTCGTGATCGGCGAGAGCGCGCTCAAGCCGAAGTTCGCGGCCGGTTGGGAGCGCCTGCAGTAGCTTCCCGTCGAGGGGCGGTCGTCACACTGCGTGGTAAGATGGAGTATGCGCTCCATCTTAGTTTGCTTACTCATCCTGGGTAGCGCGCGAGTCGCGACGGCGCAGCAGCAGGACGAAAAGACCGAGCGCGCGCGCATCCACCTGAAGGCGGCGATCGCCTATTACGACGAAGCGCGCTACGAGGACGCGGCGCGCGAGATGGAGGCGGCCTATCAGCTCAAGCCGCTCCCCGATCTGCAGTACAACCTGGCGCAGTGCTACGAGCGGCTCGGGCGCTACGCCGACGCGGCGACGGCGTACGAGACCTACCTGAAGGGCAATTCGGCGGCGCAAGATCGCAAGCTCGTCGAGACGCGCATCGGCAACCTGCGCGAGCGCGCGGCGGCGACGGCGGCGGGATCGCAGGTGGCGCCGATGCCGTCGTCGGGCGAGAAGGTGGTGTTCAAGACCCTCGTCGTCTACAAGCAGGCGCCGCCGCCGCCGGGGCGTGGCGTGCGCATCGCGGCCTATGGGCTCGGCGTGCTCGCGCTCGGCGCGCTCGGCAGCGGCATCGCGTTCGCGGTGCTCGCCAAGCAGGATGCGGACGCGGTGAGCAAAGGCGGCTCGACGACGATGCCGCCGCCGTTCGACGCGCAGAGCGCGACGCAGAAGAGCGGGCAGATCGACGTGATCGTGTCGGGCGTGAGCTTTGGCGTGGCGGGGTTGTGCGCGGCGGGGGCGATCGGGCTGTATCTGCTCGGCAACAAGATCGACAAGGAGGCGCCGAAGCTGACGATGGCGCCGTCGCTGTCGCCGACGGGCGGCGGGTTCGTGCTCGCGGGACGCTTTTGATGCGAGCGCACAATTTCGTTTTGCGGTCGCACAATATTGTTTTGCGGGCGCGCAATTTGTTGGCGGCGTGCGTGCTCGCTGCGGGCTGCTACAGCCCATCGCCGCCGGCGGGCGCCTACCAATGCTCGACGGTCGACAAGTCGTGCCCGTCGGGGCAGCACTGCACCTGCGGGCTGTGCGTGAAGTCGGATGATCAGGCGGCCTGCTCGTTCACGCTGACGGCGACGCTGCCGGCGAGCGGCACCGTCGGCGAGCACGAGCAGTTCCCGATGACGTTGCAGGCGCTCGACCAGAACGGCGCCAACGCCAACGGCTTCAACGGCACGGTCGCGCTGTCGTCGAGCTGGGGCGACGTGGTGCCGTCGTCGGTCGCGCTGGTCAACGGTCAGGCGCAGGCGATGGTCGCGCTCAACCGCGAGACACTGCCGCCGCAGACGGCGACGGTGACGGCGGCGTTCGGCGGCAACAAGGGATCGGTCGGCAAGATCGGCGTGCGCGCACAGACGTTCATCCGCGACACCAACGCGATCGTGCCGACACCGACGGGAACGGCGACCTTCGGGTTCGCCGACACCGTGGTCGCCGAGCCCAACGTGATCATCACCAGCGTCGGGCAGTACCGCATGTACTTCGGCGGCTACGCGCAGAGCCAGCAGTACAAGGGATACAACTTCGGCGTCGCGACCTCGACGGACGGCGTGACCTTCACGCCGAGCCCCGATCCGGTCTTCAAGACGCCGGCGATGCCGGCCAACGCGCAGATCAATTCGCCGTCGGTGTTTGGCGTCGGGCCCAACTGGTATCTCGCGTTCTCGCAGGGCATGATGGGCGTGGTGAACGGCCAGGACGGGTGGCTGGCCGGCCCGTCGCCGGACGGCGTGTCGATGTTCCCGGCGATCGGCCCGATCGTGAGCCGCACCTCCTGCGGATATTGCGACACCACCGTCGATTTCCCGTCGGTGATTCCCGATCCGGCGGGCAACGGCGGCTACATCATGTTCTTCTCCGCCGGGCACGCGATGGGCAGCGCCAGCATCGCCGAGATCGGCCGCGCCTCGGCGGGACCCGACGGACAGACGTTCACGCCCGAGCCGGCGCCGCTGCTCTCGAGCGATCTGGCCAACGAAGCCGTGCTGCTCGCGCCGCGCGTCATCGTCGACGGAACGGTGTTCAAGATGTGGTACTCGTACGCCCGCACGCAAGACATCAGCGACTTGCAGAACCTCTGCAACGCGAACAACAAGATTCACATCGGGTACGCGACCTCCTCCGATGGGTTCTATTGGGTGCGCTCGCCGTCCAATCCGGCGGTCGAGGTCGGTCCCTGCGGCACGGCGGCGAAACCGCGCACCTGCTGGGACGACGACAGCCCGGCGATCCTGAGCGGATCGGTCGTGCCGCTCGACGGCAAGTCGACGACCTCGGGATTCGCGCTCTACTACACGACCTTCCGCACCGTGAGCCTCGGCATCCTCGGCAACTACTGCGTGCCGAGCGGGATTGGTCGCGCCACGCGCCCTTAACGCGCGCATTTGTGATAGAACCGGCGTCCGATGGAGCCCTTGCTGGATCGTTCGCGCATCGAGCGCCTGGTCCGCTCGACGCTCGCCGAGATCGGCGACAAGCGCGCGCGAACGATCGACGACGGTGACTCCGGCCTGCTCCTGCCGCCCGATCGCGGCACCAGCCTGTCGCCGTTCGACGCCGACGCGATGGCCGCGATGCTGCGCTCGACGCCGGCGCGCATCGGCGTCGGCCGCGCGGGTACGCGCTACAAGACGAGCACGCTGTTGCGCTTTCGCGCCGATCACGCGGCGGCGAAGGACGCAGTGGTCTCCGAGGTCGACGAGAAGCTCGTCGCGCGGCTCGGGCTCGTCGAGCTGACCACGCGCGCGGGCGACAAGCGCATCTTCCTCGAGCGGCCCGACGCCGGGCGCGCGCTCAGCGACGCGGGCAAGCAGACGCTGGCCGACAAATGCACCAAGGGTCCGCAGGTGCAGGTGTGCTACGGCGACGGCCTTTCGGCGGCGGCGATCAACGCGCATCTCGAGGCGTTCCACGGCGCGCTGATGTCGGCGCTGACGGCGCGCGGCTTTCGCGTCGGCACGCCGCTGTTCGTGCGCCGCTCGCGCGTGAAGGTGATGGACGAGATCGCGCGGCTCGTCGACGCCGAGGCGTGCGTGTTCACCTGCGGCGAGCGGCCGGGGCTCGGCTTCGCCGATTCGCTGTCGAGCTACTACATCTATCGACCCCAGGGAAAAGCGGCCGGGGCCACCGACGCCGATCGGGAAGTCATCAGCAACATCAACCCGCGCGGGCTCGAGCCGACCAAGGCCGCGCACGCCGTCGCCGACGCGTGCGCGCGCATCCTCGCGGCGAAAAAATCGGGAGTCGTGCTGTGAGCGGTAGCGACGCGCGGTGGACCTGTCCGGTGTGCGGTTTCGCGGGGCTCCTCGAGCCACCGGTCGATCCGATGGGCTCGCCGACCTACAGCATCTGCCCGTGCTGCGGTACGCAGTTCGGCGCCGACGATCTCGACAAGCCGCACGCCGAGCTGCGCAAGGAGTGGGTGCAGGCGGGCGCCGAGTGGTGGTCGCAGAACGAGCCCGCGCCCGAGGGCTGGGACGCCAACGCGCAGCTGCAGGCGGCAGGATTCGCCGATGGCGGTCCGCGGAACTGATTCGACGAGCGACGAGCCGCGCGGGCTCGGCCTCGTCGACTTGCCGCCGCTCAAGCCGCGCGTGTTGGCGCTGCGCACGATCCCGCGCGTCGACGAGCAGCTCGCGGCCGAGTGGAAGCTGCCCGAGGGGCTGCGCGCGGCGGGGATGCTGACCTGCTCGTCGGACGACGCGCTCTTCGTGGCGCTCGACGAGGGCACCAAGGCGGCGCCGGTCGAGGTGGTGTACGCGCGGTCGTTCTACGCGGGATCGTCGTTTCCGTCGGGGCCGTTGTCGGGCGAGGCGATCGGCGTGTACGCCGCGCGCGATCCCGACGAGGTGCGCGCGGCGCTCGACGCCTGCGTGCGCACGCTCGAGCGCGAGGCGTGGTTCTACGCGGCCGACGAAGCGGGGCAGCTCGCGTTCTTTCCGCACGTGGTGCGCGCGACCGGCTCGTATCTGTCGCGCGAGGCGGGGATCGCCGTCGGTGCGCCGATGGCCTATCTGATCGCGCCGCCGCTCGAGTCGATGGTCGCGTTCGACGCGGCGCTCAAGGCGGCGGCGGTGCGCGTGGCCAGGTGGTTCGGGCCGCCGACCGAGACGAACTACGGCGGCGGCTATCTCGTCGGCGATCTGCCGGCGTGCGAGGCGGCGGCGCGCGCGTTCGCCGCGGCGGTCGTCGACATCGCGCGCGCACCGACGGACGCGACGCGCGCGGCGCGAGGCGGCGGCGAGGCGCTCGGCGCGCGGCCCAAGGGCGGCAAGGGCGCCGGCAAGTATCGCGTGCTGGCGACGGGCGAGCGGCTCAACGACAAGCCCGAGCACCTCACGCACCTCGCCGACGACGAGTCGCTCGTCGACAAAGCGCATCCGCGGCTGCCGTTGCGCGGCAAGCTCGACACGCTGCAGGGCCTGTTGCTCGAGGCGCAGTGCGCCGCCGACGCCGACGGTGCGCGCGGCCTCGTCGGCGAATTGGGCGAGGCGCTGGAGCTGACGCGCGCGATCGTCGGCGCCGAGGTCACGGGGCGCCCGCTGCAGTCGTGGAAGCTGGCCGGCCTCGGCGCTTCCGAGCTGCGCTATCACACGCACCACACGCACGAGCTCTACGGCGTGCCCTTCATGTTCCCATCGGTGCGGCAAGGGCCCGTCGTCGCGCGGCTCTACACGGCGCGCGCCTACGCTCGCGAGGCGGAGCTCGCGCTCTACCTCGGCTTCCCGTCGGCCGACGAGCGCGCGGACTTGAAGCTGGCCATGAATCGCCTGTCGAGCGCGCTCTACCTCATGACCGTGAAGTACGTCGGCGGAAAATACGCCGGCGAGCATCTGCGTCCCGGCCCGGTGAAGGGCTGGAAGCCGCCGAAGGCAGGCTAATGGCTGGCATCAAGCGTTCGCACAAAGAAGACAAGCTCGCCAAGATCTACGACACCGACGTGCTGCCGATCTGGTCGCGCCGCTTCGGTCGCCTGCTCTTGCGCGATCTGGCGCTGCCGCCGAAGGCGATGGTGCTCGACGTCGGATGCGGCACCGGCTATCCGTCACTCGAGATCCTCGGCAAGATGGACGCCGAGGGGCGCATCATCGCGATCGATCCGTCGTCGCCGATGCTCGACGAGGCGCGCAACAAGGCGGGGCGGCTCGCCGGCAAGCGCATCTTCTTCCGCAGCGAGTCGGCGACGCCGCGGCTGGTGTTCGCCGACGACGTCTACGATCTGGTGCTGTGCAACGCCGGGCTGCACGAGTTCGACGATCCCGAGCGCGCCGTGCGCGAGTTCGCGCGCGTTGCCAAGCCGGGCGGGCGGGTCGCGGTGACGCTGCCGCTGGCCGGCACGTTCAACGAGTTCTTCGATCTCTATCGCGAAGTGCTCGGCAAGCTCGATCGGCAGGACGCGATCGATCGGCTCGACGCGCACATGACGCAGTATCCGCCGCTCGAGCAGGTCGAGGCGTGGTTCGAGGACGCCGGGCTCGTCGACGTCAGCGGCGAGTGGGACACCTTCACGCTGTTGTTCAAGTCGAGCCGCGAGTTCTTCTTCGCGCCGCTCATCGAGTACGGGCCGCTCGGCGAGTGGAAGGCGATCGCCGGCAAGGGCCAGCCGATGCAGGACGCGTTCTGGCACTTGAAGGAGGCGATCGACGCCTACTACGCGGGGCGGCCGTTCGCCGTCACGGTGAACGCGGGCATCGTGCGCGGGCGCAAGGAGCACACGCCGGCCGAGGGGCGGTTGATCCTCGATCGCGAGCCGGGCGACGCCGAGGCCGACAAGACCGGCGAGGTCGAGCTCATCACCGGCGACTTCGACATCGTCGGCGAGCAGAAGAAGCTCGAGGAGCTCGACGGCGTCGACGACGACGAGCCGGAAGAGCCGATCCTGTGACGAAAGAAGGGTACGAGGCGCTGGCGCGCGAGATCCAGGAGCACGATCGGCGCTACTACGTCGAAGCCAGCCCGAGCATCGCCGACGTCGAATACGATCGGCTCTACAAGCAGCTGCAGGCGGTAGAGGCCGAGCATCCCGACTGGATCGTCGATTGGTCGCCGACGAGGCGCGTGGGCAGCGACCTGTCGTCGGGGTTCCCCAAGATCGAGCGCAAGGTGCCGATGCTGTCGCTCGACAACACCTACGACGAGGCCGAGCTCACCGCGTTTCACGAGCGCGTGGTGCGCGGGCTCGACGGCGAGGCGCCGGTATACGTCGTCGAGCCGAAGATCGACGGCGTGTCGATCGAGCTCAAATACGCCGACGGCAAGTTCCTGCTCGGCGCCACGCGCGGCGACGGCGTGATCGGCGAGGACGTCACGCCGAACCTGCGCACCATCCGCGCGCTGCCGCTGATCCTCGCCGAGCCGGTGACGTGCGAGGTGCGCGGCGAGGTCTACATGGAGCGCGCGACCTTCGAGCGGCTCAACGCCGAGCGGCTGGCCGCCGGCGAGGAGGTGCTGAAGAACCCGCGCAACTCGACGGCGGGCGCGCTCAAGCTGCTCGATCCGCGCGAGTCGGCGCGGCGGCCGATGAAGCTCTTGACCTACGAGGTCGTCGGCGCGGCGCACGGGCGCACGCACTTCGAGCTCTTGGCGTGGATGAAGTCGCTCGGGCTGCCGGTGTCGAGCGACGTGGCGCGCGTGACGTCGCTGCCCGAGCTCATCGCCTACGTCGAGGGCTGGCAGCACGGCAAGCGGCTGTCGCTGCCCTACGCCACCGACGGGCTGGTCATCAAGGTCGACTCGATTCCACAGCGGCGCCTGCTCGGCGCGACCAACCGCGCGCCGCGCTGGGCGATCGCGTTCAAGTTTCCGGCGGAG
Source organism: Polyangia bacterium (assembly GCA_035607415.1). GTDB lineage: Bacteria > Myxococcota_A > Polyangia > Palsa-1104 > Palsa-1104 > JAQBQH01. Next base: position 37,021 of record DATNAQ010000164.1, on the reverse strand, counting down.
CAGGCGACCTCGAAGTTATTGTCAGTCGAACATAATGTCGGGCGCACCGGCGCGATCACGCCGCTCGGGTACTTCGAGCCGGTCGAGCTGTCGGGCACCACGGTCAAGCGCGCCTCCCTGTTCAACTACGATCAGGTCAAGCGGCTCGATCTCGCCGTCGGCGATCGCGTGCTGCTCGAGAAGGCGGGCGAGATCATCCCGTACGTCATCACCGTCGTCGAGCGCGGACCGGAAGAGAGCCGCGTGCCGGTGGTGGCGCCCAAGGTGTGCCCGTCGTGCGGCACCACGCTCGAGCGCGAGGAAGGGCAGGTCGCGCTCTTTTGCCCCAACAACTTCGGCTGTCCCGAGCAGCGCGCGCGCTCGATCGAATTTTTCTGCAAGCGCGACGCGATGAACATGGAGAACTTCGGGCCTTCGCTGGTGGCGCAGCTCGTCGAGACCGGACTGGTCGCGGACGTGGCCGACTTGTTCGATCTCACGACCGAGAAGCTGATCGGCCTGCCGCGCATGGGCGAAAAGAGCGCCGAGAACGTGGTCGCCGGCATCAAGCTGGCGCGCGAGAAGGCGACGCTGACGCGCCTCCTGGTCGGGCTCGGCATGCCGAAGATCGGCGAGGTGTGGGCGCATGAAGTCGCCACGCGCTTCGGCGATCTACGGTCCCTCATGGATACGCCGCCCGACGGCATCTTCGCCGGGCTCATGGAGCTCCACGGCTTCGGCGACGAGCGCGCGCGGGCCGTGAGCGACTTCCTCGCCGACGAGCGTCATCGCGCGGTCCTGCAAAAGCTGATGGCGCGCGGAGTTTCGCCGTCGGAGCCGAAGACGGTGCGCGAAGGCCCGCTCGGCGGCGCGCGGGTTTGCGTCACTGGTACATTAAGTAAACCGCGCAGCGACATACAGTCGGCCGTCGAGGCCGCCGGCGGCGTGTTCGACAAGTCGGTGAAAAAGGGGACGACCTACCTCGTCGCCGGGGCGGACGTCGGCGCCACCAAGCTCAAGGACGCGCAGAAAAAAGGCGTCAAAGTCATTGATGAGGCTGCGCTCGAGAAGCTCTTGCGCGGCGAGCTTCTTGATCCAGGGGCGTGAACGCCTAGAAACGGATCGTGGATTCGCAGGCGCGCTTCGAGGAGCGCATGCGTGCGCTTCGCGTCGGATTCGTGGCCGGGTTGCCCGAGCGGTTGGCGACGATGCGCGCCGCGCTGCGGGCCGATGATCGCGCCACGCTGCAGCACGAGGCGCACCGGCTCGCCGGCACCGGCGTCAGCTACGGATTGCCGCAGCTGACGTCGTGGGGCCGGCAGGTCGAAGCCAAGGTCAAAGGCGGCGCGCCGCTGGCCGCGTTCGACGCCGATCTGGAGACGCTGTCCGCGCTCATCGCGTCGGCGGCGGACGGCGGCGAATGGATCGTATGAAGTCGGCGGCCTGATCCCACGCGGGGCGGGCGCGCTCGTCGAGGACCAGCCCCATGTGATCGGGCCAGCCGTCGCCGAGGGGCAGGAGGCTGCGCTGTCCGACGACGCGAAACTGCGCGCCGGGCACGCGATCGGCGAGCGCGCGCGCGTCGGACGGTGGTGACATGAAGCGATCGCCCGCGCCGACGAGGGCGAGCAGCGGGCGATCGATGCGCGCGAGCGCGTCCCAGTAGTTGAAGCCGTCGCGCGCGCGCCAGCCGCGGGCGCGGCCGTTGCGCACGAAGTCGCGCACGTAGCCGCGCGACTCGTCGTCGCTGCCGTAGCGGAAGCGGCGCGCGGGCAGGCGGCCGAAGGCGCGCGTGAGCAGGCCCATGAGCTCGACGCCGGCGCGGCGGCCGAGCGCGTCGACGGTGCGCGCGCGCCAGCTCGGGTTGGCGACGTTGACGGCGAGGAGCACGAGCCCGTCGACGTCGGCGTCGGGATGGCGCGCGAGGTGCGCGAGCGCGACGTGGCCGAACAGGCTGTGGCCGACGCACGCCAGCGGCAGCGACGGGAAGCGCGCCCGGGCGAAGGCGACGAGCGTGGGGACGTCGTGCTCGACGAGATCGTCGTAGCCCCAATCGCCGCCTTCGTCGGCGCGCGGGCCGCTCTTGCCGTGGCCGCGCAGATCGGCGACGACGCAGGCGATGCCGCGCGCCGCCAGCGACGAGACCAGGCCGCGGCCGCGCGGGCGATCGAGGGTGCGGCGGTCGACCATCATGGCGTGGCCGACGACGGCGACGGCGACGGGCGGGGCGCCGACGACGAGCTCGCCGTGGAGCACCCAGCCGTCGGCGCAGGCGACGGCGAAGGGCTCGCGCTCGGTCACGAAGCGATCGATCACGATCCACTGATAGCACGCGCCATCCGATCGCATGTGATGACGCCGCCTTGCGTGCGCCCTCTTGACTTTGCCTGTGGTCCAGTTATGAAGTTTCAAAAGATATTGAAAGTTCCGAGAGAGCGAGGACCGGGGCATGCGAGCACAGGCGGAGCTGGCGGCAACCACCGAGCGATTGGCCGAGGCCGCGCGGCGCGGCCCCGATCCCGACGCCGTGCAGACGCGGTTGGGGGCGCTCAAGCTGCTCGTCGGTGACATCGTCGCCGACGTGGAGAACGGCCTGCCGGCGCTCGCTGACGGCGGTCCCGGCCTGGCCGGACGCGCGGCGCGCCACCTCGTCGGCGCCGGCGGCAAGCGCGTACGGCCGCTGTTGGTCATCCTCGCGGCGCGCGCCGCCGGGATCGCCGGCGACTGCGCCGCCACGCGCGCGTCGCTCACCAAGCTGGCGCAGGCGGCCGAGCTGGTGCACGCGGCGACGCTCTTGCACGACGACGTGCTCGACGACGGGCGCACCCGGCGCGGCATGCCGGCTGCGCGCGTCCTGTGGGGCAACGCCGCGTCGGTGCTCGGCGGCGACTTCCTGCTCATCCGCGCGCTCGAGCTGGCGGCCGCGACCGGCAACACCGGCGCCCTCGGCGATCTGCTCGCCTCCATCGGGCGCATGATCGACGGCGAGGCGCTGCAGCTGCAGCACCGCGGCCGGCTCGACCTGGACGCCGGCGGTTATCTCGACGTCGTCGACGGGAAGACGGCGTCGCTGTTCGCCTGGTGCGGGCGCGCCGGCGCGCGGCTGGCCGGCAGCGACGACGCGGTCGCCGATGCGCTCGGCGCCTACGGGCTGCACCTCGGGCGCGCCTTCCAGATCGTCGACGACGTGCTCGACGTCGAAGGCGATCCGCGCGCGCTCGGCAAGTCGGTTCTGTCGGATGTACGCGAAGGCAAGCTGACGCTGCCGATGCTGTTTGCGATCGAGCGCGAGCCGGCCCTGCGCGCGACGCTCGACGCCTGCGTGGCTGCCGACGCCGACGACGCCGGCGATGTGGCCGCGGCGGTTGCGCGCACCGGCGCCGCGGCCGCCGCGCGTGAACGGGCCCAGCAGGAGACGTCGCGCGCGGTGGCGGCGCTCGAGCGGCTGCCGCAGACGCCGTGGTCGGAGGCGCTCAAGTACATCGCGCACGAGCTGTGCGCGCGGGTGGCGTGATGTTCCCTTCGCTGCGCGCGTTCATCGAGACGCTCGACGGTGCCGGCGAGCTGGTGCGCATCCGGCGCGAGTGCGATCCGAAGCTCGAGATCGCCGAGATCGCGGCGCGCACCATGAAGCTGCCCGGCGGCGGGCCGGCGCTGCTCTTCGAAAACCCGCGTGGGTCGCGCTTTCCGCTGGCAATCAACGTGTTCGGCTCGCGGCGGCGCATGGCGATGGCGCTCGGCGTGCGCGAGATCGAGGACCACGCGCGCGCGCTCGCCGAGCTGCTCGGCGGTGCATCGGCGCCCGGCTCGCTGTGGGACAAGCTGAAGATGCTGCCCAAGCTCGGGCGCGTCGCCGGCGCGCTGCCGAAATCGACGAGCGGCCCGGCGCCCTGCCAGGAGGTGGTCGAAGATCGCGTCGACCACATCGATCTAACGCAACTGCCGATCTTGACCTGCTGGCCCGACGACGGTGGGCCGTTCATCACGCTGCCCATCGTCATCACCCACGATCCCGAGACCGGCGCGCGCAACTGCGGCATGTACCGCATGCAGCTCCTCGACAAGAACACGACGGCGATGCACTGGCAGGCGCACAAGACCGGGATGCGTCATTTTCACAAATACAAAGAACGCGGCCAGAAGGTGCCCGTCGCCGTGGTGCTCGGCGGCGATCCGGCGCTGACCTACGCCGCGACGGCGCCGCTGCCCGACGGCGTCGACGAGCTGCTGCTGGCGGGCTTCTTGCGCCGGCGCGCCGTCGAGCTGGTGCCGTGCAAGACGCAGCCGATCGAAGTGCCGGCCGACGCCGACTTCGTGCTCGAAGGGTACGTCGATCCGACCGAAGCGATGGTGGACGAGGGGCCGTTCGGCGATCACACCGGCTTCTACACGCCGCGCGACAAGTACCCCGCGTTCCACGTCACCTGCGTGACGCGGCGGAAGGACGCGATCTATCCGGCGACCGTCGTCGGGCGTCCTCCGATGGAGGACGCGTGGCTGGGGAAGGCCACGGAACGGCTGTTTCTGCCGCTTCTACGCATGATGCTGCCCGAGCTCGTCGACTACAACCTGCCGGTCGAGGGCGTGTTCCACAACATGGCGATCGTCGCCATCGACAAGCAGTACCCGTGGCACGGGCGGAAGATCATGCACGCCTTATGGGGCATGGGGCAGCTCATGTTCACCAAGTGCGTGGTGGTCGTCGACAAGGACGTGAACGTCCACGACGTCGCCGAGGTGGCGTGGCGCGTGCTCAACAACATCGATCCCAAGCGCGACGTCATGATCTCCGACGGGCCGTACGACGTGCTCGACCATGCGTCGTGCTCGGTCGGGTTCGGCGGCAAGATGGGCGTCGACGCCACGGCGAAGTGGAAGGAAGAGGGCTACGAGCGCGGTTGGCCGGCGGTGGCGATGATGGCGTCCGAGGTGGAGGCGCGCGTCGATCGGCTGTGGAACGAGCTCGGCATCGCCGAAGCGAAGTGGGCCCGATGAGCCGCGCGGTGCAGCAGATGTTCGACGGCATCGCGCCGACCTACGACACGCTCAATCGCGTCCTGTCGCTCGGGATCGATCAGTCGTGGCGCAAGAAGGCCATCGCCGCGCTCGGCGCGATCCACTCGCGCCGCGTGCTCGACGTCTGCGCCGGTACCCTCGATCTGTCGTCGCTGGCGGTGACCGCCGGCGCCGAGGTGATCGCCACCGACTTCTCGCATGCGATGCTGGTCTCGGGACGCGGCAAGGTGCTGGTGCCGGTGGTGCGCGCCGATGCGCTGGCGCTGCCGTTCGCCGACGCGTGGTTCGACGGCGTCATCTGCGGCTTCGGGCTGCGCAACCTCGACGACACGCGCGCCGGCTTGGCCGAGATGCGCCGCGTGCTCAAGCCGGGCGGACGCGCGGTGATCCTCGACTTCTTCCGTCCGCGCCGCACGGTCACGCGCGCGGTGCAGGCGCTCTACAACCAGCGGGTGCTGCCGCTCGTCGGCGGCATCGTATCGGGCGATCGCAGCGCGTATCGCTATCTCGCCGATTCGATCGAGCGCTTCGCCACGCGCGCCGACGTCGAGCGCATCTGCCGCGACGTCGGGTTCAGCGAGGCGCGGAGCGAAGACCTGACGCTCGGGATCGCCAGCATGGTGGTGGCCAAAGCATGAGCGCGCCGTCGTCGCCGTTGAAGCTCGTCGTCGCCGTCGGCGGCGCGTCGGGCGCGCCCTATGCGCGCCGGCTACTTCATGTACTTTCGACGCAACCGCGCGACGTCGTCGAGACGCACCTCGTGTTCTCGAAGGCGGCGCACCAGGTGTGGGCCGAGGAGATCGGCACGCCGACGGCGGATCTGCCGTTCAAGAAGTGGGACGTGCGCGACTTCAACGCGCCCTTCGCCAGCGGCTCGGGCGGCTTCGGCGCCATGGTGGTGATCCCGTGCTCGATGGGCGGCCTGGCGCGTATCGCGCACGGCATGAGCGAGGATCTGATCGGCCGCGCCGCCGACGTGATGCTCAAGGAGCGGCGCAAGCTGATCCTGGTCGCGCGCGACACGCCGCTGTCGCTGATCCACCTCGAGAACATGGCGGCGGTGACGCGCGCCGGCGCGCTGGTGTTGCCGGCGATGCCGTCGTTCTACGGGCGGCCGCAGACGATCGAGCAGCTGCTCGACACCGTCGTCGGCCGCGCGCTCGACCACCTCGGCCTGCCGGTGAAGCTGGGGCCGCGCTGGGGCGAACAAGAAGGAGAACGTCGATGAGCGCATCGTTGGCGGAGATCGCGGCGCAGGTGCTGTCGCCGGTGGAGGCTCCGGCGAGCTTCGTGCATTCGCTGCTGTTGTCGCCGGAGGAGCCGGATTCGGACGACGTCGACGAGTGGCTCACGCTCGACGTCGAAGCGGCGCGGCGGCTGGCGGTGGCGGGGGAGCGCGTGGTGCTGCGCTGGCCGGCGCTGACGCTGCACGAGGCGCCGAAGCTGCAGGGCCTCAGCTTCGAGGCGATCGTGCAGGGCACGACCGGCGCGGCGCTCGACGAGTCGCTGCGCGCGCTCGGCCTGGCGCTCGCGCGCGGGACGGCGGTGCGCGCGGCGCTGGCGTTCGGCGACACCGGCATCGACTGCTATCGCGCGGCGGCGGCGACGCGGCGCAGCCTCGGGACGGCGCTGCCGATTCGCGCGCGCTGGGACGGGCCGCTCGACGTCAAAGGCGCGGCGCTGGCGCTGACCTTCGGCGCCGACGAGCTCGCCGGGCCGATGGCGCCGCCCAAGCAGCGTTACAAGCTGGCGCAGCTCGGCGGGCCGCCCGAGGACGGCGGACGGCCGAGCCCGGCGTTCGTCGAATCGTTGATTCAGGCGGCCGGACGTTTTCCGGCGCGGCGGCGGTAAGCGAAGGAGATCAGGCGATGAGCGTATTTCTCGACGAGATCCGCGCCAAGGTCGACGGCGGCGCGCGCCTGTCGTTCGACGACGGCGTACGGCTCATGAAGGAGCACGATGTCGGCGCGCTCGGCGTGCTCGCCAATCGCGTGCGCGAGCGGCGTCACGGCGATCGCACCTATTTCAACGTCAACATGCACCTCAACGCGACCAACGTGTGCGTCGCGGATTGTCACTTCTGCTCGTTCGCGCGGCTGCAGGAGGGCATGCCGGGCGCGTACACGATGACCGTCGAGGAAGCGGTGGGCAAGGTGCGCGCGCGCCCCGCCGACATGACCGAGATCCACATCGTCAACGGACTGCATCCCGGGCTGCCGTTCTCCTACTACGAGGAGCTGTTCGCGCGATCAAGCGCGAGCGGCCGCACCTCCACATCAAGGGCTTCACCGCCGTCGAGATCGCGTACTACGCCGAGCATTACGGCATGACGGTGACCGAGGTGCTCGAGCGGCTCGTGGCTGCCGGGCTCGGCTCGTTGCCGGGCGGCGGCGCCGAGGTCTTCGCCGATCGCGTGCGGCGGAAGATCTGCGCCGACAAGGTCGACGCCGACGGCTGGCTCGCCATCCACCGCGTGGCGCACAAGCTGGGGCTGCGCTCCAACTGCACGCTCCTCTACGGGCACATCGAGACCGTCGAGGAGCGCGTCGATCACATGGTCCGTCTGCGCACGCTGCAGGACGAGACCGGCGGCTTCCAGACCTTCATCCCGCTCGCGTTCCACAACGAGAACAACGCGCTCGAGAAGCTGCCGGGGCCAACGGGCGTCGACGATCTGCGCCTGTTCGCCGTGGCGCGGCTCATGCTCGACAACATTCCGCACATCAAGGCCTACTGGGCGATGCTCGGCGTCAAGGCGGCGCAGATCGCCTTGTGGTACGGCGCCGACGACGTCGACGGCACCGTCGAGGAAGAGAAGATCTACAAGATGGCCGGCTCGCGCGCGCCCGATGCGTTGACGCGCTCGGAGCTGGTGCGACTGATTCGTGCCGCCGGGCGCGTGCCGGTGGAGCGCGACACGCTCTATAACGTAGTCGCCGAGGGCACGGCGCTCGACGCGGTGCTGTCGGTCAAGCAGCGCAAGTCGCTCGAGGTGCTCGCGTGACCGTTCTTGTCAAATCAACGCAAAGTGGGCCGAGCAAGCTGCGGCTGGCGGCGGCGCCGTTCCTCAACACGCGGCCGCTGATCTCGGGACTGGTCGCGGGCGCACCGTCGGGTGTGGAGCTGCAGCTGTGCTCGCCGGCGGAGGGCGCGCGGCGGCTCGCCGAGCGCGAGTGCGATCTGGCGCTCTTGCCGGTCGCGGCGCTGGCGCGGCAGGGCGATCTCGTCGCCGTGCCCGACGTGTGCATCGGCGCGCGCACCAAGGTCGGCTCGGTGCTCCTGGTGTCGGAGGTGCCGGCGCACGAGCTGGCGACGGTGGCGCTCGACCAATCGTCGCGCACGTCGGTGACCCTGGCGCGGCTGCTCCTGCGCGAGCGGCGGGCGACGCGCGGCGAGCCGCGCTACGAGGCGCGCCCGCCGTCGGAGCTGGCGGCGTGCGTGGACGGCACGCGCGGCGCCGTCATCATCGGCGATCCGGCGCTGCAGGCGACCGCGGCGCGGCAGTTCGCCTACGTCTACGATCTGGCCGAGCTGTGGCACGCCATGACCGGCAAGCCGTTCGTCTTCGCCGTGTGGGCGGGGCGCGCCGACGTGGTGAACGCCGAGGTGTGCGGCCTCTTGGCGCGATCGCTCGGCCACGGCCTCGAGCGGCTCGACGAGATCGCCGCCGACGCCGGGCGGCACGGCGTGGAGCCCGAGCGCGCGCGCCGCTACCTGCACGACGAGCTGTGGTTCCGTCTCGATGACAGTATGGTCGCGGGCGCAGACGAGTATCTGGCGCGCGCGTCGGCCGCCGGGCTGTTGCCGCCGGCGACTTTGCGTCGATATGACGGAACCACGCCGGCCGAGATCGACGTGAAGGCGGCGGTCGCCCGCGCCGGCGACGGCGGGCGCCTGTCCGCCGCCGAGGTCACGGCGCTGTTCGAGCGCGCCGATCTGATCGACCTCGGCGCCGCCGCCAACCGGCGCCGTCACGCGCTCAATCCCGACGGCGTGGTCAGCTACATCGTCGAGCGCAACATCAACTACACGAACATCTGCGTCACCGCCTGCCGCTTCTGCGCCTTCTTCCGCAACCCCGGCGACACCGAAGAGGGCTACGTGCTCTCGCGCGAGGAGATGGGGCAGAAGATCCGCGAGACCGTCGACGCCGGCGGCGTCCAGATCCTCCTGCAGGGCGGGCTCAATCCAGAGCTGCCGCTGAGCTGGTACGAGGATCTGTTCCGCCACCTGAAGGCGACCTATCCGATCAAGCTGCACGCGCTCTCGCCCGAGGAGATCTTGTATCTCTGCCGGCTCGAGTCGCTGCCGCTCGAGACGGTGCTCAAGCGCCTGGTCGCGGCCGGGCTCGACTCGCTCCCCGGCGGCGGCGCCGAGATCCTCGTCGACCGCGTGCGCACCCGCATCGCCAAGCTCAAGTGCACGTCGTCGGAGTGGCTGGAGGTGATGCGCGTCGGGCATCGGCTCGGGCTGCGCTCGTCGTCGACGATGATGTTCGCTTGCGGCGAGACGCTGCCCGAGCGCGCCGAGCATCTCCTGAAGCTGCGCGATCTGCAGGACGAGACCGGCGGCTTCACGGCGTTCATCTGCTGGCCATTCCAGCCGGGCAACACGCGCCTGCCCGGCGGCGACGGCAGCGCGCACGCGTACCTGCGCACGCTGGCGACGGCGCGCCTGGCGCTCGACAACATTCCGCACCTGCAGGCCTCGTGGCCGACGATGGGCGCGGCGGTCGGACAGGCGGCGCTGCACTTTGGCGCCGACGACTTCGGACAGGTGATGTTCGAGGAGAACGTGGTGTCGGCGGCGGGCACCATCTACCAGATGGACGTCGCCGGCATCGAGCGGCACGTGCGCGCGGCCGGCTTCACGCCGGTGCGGCGCGACATGCGCTACGGAAGGCTCACGTCGTGACGGGGACGCGCGCATGCGTGACGGGGACGCGCGCATGATCGTCCACGCCGCGCCATGGGTCGTGCCCATCTCGGCGCCGCCGATTCGCGACGGCGCCGTGGCGCTCGACGGCGATCGCGTCGCCGCCGTGGGCCCGCGCGCGGCGCTGAGCGAGCTCGGCGAGATCGTCGAGCACCACGGCGTGATCATGCCGGGCACCGTCAACGCGCACACGCACCTCGAGCTGTCGCACGTGCGCGTGCCCGGCGGCGACGGCCTGGTGCCGTGGGTGCGGCGCCTGCTCGCCTCGCGCACGCCGACCAACGTCGCGATCGCGCGCGCGGCGGCCAAGTCGATGGCGGCGCGCGGCACCGTCGGTGTCGTCGACATCTCCAACGACGGCGGCACGGCGCCGATCTGGGCCGAGGCGGGCATCGAGGCGCGCGTGCTCACCGAGCGCATCGCGCCGCGCGGCGAGCCGGCGCCGTCGCCATCGCACGGACGGGAGACGCCGCACGCCACCTACAGCTGCGGCCCGGCGGCGCTGCGCACGCTCGCCGCGCGCAACGGCGGGCGGCTGGCGTCGATCCACGTCGAGGAAGATCCCGCCGAAGCCGCCTGGCTCGTCGACGGTGGCGGGCCGTTCGCCGACTTCCTCGCCGAGCGCGACGCGATGCCGACGATGGCGGTGCCGGGCGTGCGCCCGATCGCGTGGCTCGATTCGCTCGGCGTGCTCGGCCCGGGCACGCTGCTCGTGCATCTCACCGTCGCCGACGCCGAGTCGCTCGACCGCGCCGCGCGCTACGGCTGCATCGCCGTGCTCTGCCCGCGCTCGAACCTGCACATCGGCCGGCGCTTGCCCCCGACGGGCGGCATCCGCGCCGCCGGTCTGCGCGTCGCGCTCGGCACCGATTCGCTCGCGTCGTGCCCCACGCTCGACGTGCTCGGCGACGTGCAGGCGCTGGCGCGCGCCGGCGTCGAGCCCGAGTGGCTGGTGCGCGCGGCGACGGCGGGCGGCGCGACGGCGCTGAACGCGCCGCACCTGGGCGCGCTCTCGGTCGGCAAGCAGCCCGGGCTGATCGCGCTCGGCGACGATCAGCAGGGCGTGCGCGATCCCTTCGCCTGGATCGCCCATGAAGGGGCGGACGCCCCCGTCGAGAGGATCGGATGAGCGCACCGCTCGCCAATCGCAGCGCCGCGGGCTCGCCCTCGGCCGCGCGCTCGCCCGCGCCTTCGGCCGCGCGCGGCCTCGGACGCTACGCGCGCCTGGTCGCGCTGCCGCACACCATCTTCGCGCTGCCGTTCGCGCTCGGCGCCGCCGCCCTCGCGTGGCGCCACGGCGCCGTGCCCTTTTCGCTCGCGCGCCTCGCGCTCATCATCGTCGCCGTCGCCGCCGCGCGCACCGCGGCGATGGGCTTCAACCGCGTCGCCGACCGCCGCATCGACGCCGCCAACCCGCGCACCGCCAACCGCGAGCTCCCGCGCGGGGCCGTCTCGCTCGGCGGCGCGGTCGCTGTCACCGTCGGCGCGGCGCTCGCCTTCGTCGCCGCCGCGGCGCTGCTCGGCCGCACGCCGCTCTTGCTCTCGCCGATCGCGCTCGCCATCCTCTGCGGGTACTCGCTCGCCAAGCGCTTCACCTGGGCCACGCACCTCTGGCTCGGCGTCTGCCTCGGCGGCGCCCCCGCCGGCGCGTGGATCGCCATCACCAACGGCTTCGGCTGGGCCCCGCTGGCGCTCTCCATCGCCGTCGCGGCCTGGGTCGGCGGCTTCGACATCATCTACGCCACGCAGGACGTCGCCTTCGATCGCACCCGCGGCCTCGGCTCGATCCCCGCGCGCTTCGGCGTCGCCCGCGCGCTTTTGATCTCGCGCGCGCTGCACGTCGTCGCCGTCGCCGGCCTGGTCGCGTTCGGCGTGCTCCTGCACCTCGGCTTCGTCTACGGCCTCGGCGTCGCCGTCATCGCCGCCACGCTCGCCTACGAGCAGCGCATCGTCTCGCCGAACGACCTGTCGCGCATCGACAAGGCCTTCTTCGATCTCAACGGCTACGTCAGCCTCGCCTTCGCCGTCTGCGCCATCGTGGAGGCGGTGCGATGATCGTCCTTCTTCGCGCCGGCGCCTCGCGCGTAGAGACGCGCGCCGTCGAAGCCGAGCTGGCCCGCGCCGGCGCCTCGGCGCGCACCGTGCGCGGCTCGGGCCGCGTCGCCGTCGAGGTGGTCGGCCCGCACGCGCCGCTCGACGACGCCGCCGTCGCGCGCATCGCCGCCCTCGACGCCGTCGAGTCGATCCTCGACGCCGACGAGCCCAACCCACGCGTCGCCGCCGCGCGCGGCCCCGTCACCATCGACACGCCGGTCGGCCCGCTCGCCGTCGGTGGCGACGAGTGGACGCTGATGCTCGGCCCCTGCGCCGTCGAGAACGAGCCCGATCTGGTCGCCGCGGCCGCCGCCGCGCAGCAGGCCGGCGCGCGCTTCCTCCGCGGCGGCGCTTTCAAGCCGCGCACCTCGCCGTACGCCTTCCAGGGCCTCGGCGACGACGGCCTGCCGCTGCTTCGCCGCGTCGCCGACGACTTCGGCCTCGCCGTCGTCTCGGAAGCCACGAGCGAAGCCGCCGTCGCGCGCGTCGCCGAGCACTGCGAGCTCATCCAGATCGGCGCGCGCACCATGGCCGCCTCGTCGCTGCTCAAGGCCGCCGCGCGCGCGGGTCGCCCGGTGCTGCTCAAGCGCGGCTTCGGCGCCACCGTCGACGAATGGCTCGCCGCCGCCGAATATCTCCTCGACGGCGGCGCCCCCGGCGTGATCCTGTGCGAGCGCGGCATCCGCAGCTTCGAGCCCGGCACGCGCGCCACGCTCGATCTCGGCGGCCTCGTGCTCGCCAAATTGCGCACCGGCCTGCCGGTCATCGCCGACCCGTCGCACGCCGCCGGCACCCGCGCCCTCGTCGAGCCGCTGGCCCGCGCCGCGCTCGCCGCCGGCGCCGACGGGCTCATCGTCGAGTGCCACGCCGAGCCCGGCCGCGCCCGCAGCGACGGCCCGCAGGCGCTGCCGCCCGACGAGGTGGCCGCGCTCGCCCGCGCCGTGGCGCGCCTCGCGCCGGCGCTCGGCCGACGCGCGCCAAAGCCGCTATCATGCACGAACGCATGCCAACTGCAGACGACGACATCCGCGCCGCGGAGCTCCGCATCGCCGAGGTGATCGGCGGGCTGATGGAGTTCTGGGGCTTCAAGGCGGTCATGGGCCGCTTGTGGACGATCCTTTATCTCTCGCCCGAGCCGCTGCCCGCGGCCGAGCTCGGCGAACGGCTGCAAGCGTCCGCCGGCGCCGTGTCGATGGCGCTCGCCGATCTGCAGAAGTGGGGCGTCGTCAAAAAAGCGTGGCGCCCCGGCGAGCGCCGCGACTTCTACGAGCCCGAGACCAGCATCTGGAAGATGGTGACCCGCGTGTTCCGCGAGCGCGAGCTCGGCTACGTGCGCGCGGCGATCGAATCGTTCGAGACGGCGCGCGCCAAGCTCGCCAAGCTGCGCGGCGGCGCCGACGGCGACCTCAAGCGTCGCATCAAGTTCATCGACGGCCGGATCTCGTCGCTGCTCACGTTGTCGCGCATCGGCGAGGGCCTCTTGATGATGCTGTCGAGCGGCCAGCCCGTCGATCCGCAGCCGATGAAGACCCTGTTCCACCCGGAGGACGAGTCATGAAGCTGTCGCTCGCGTATTCGACGGATCTCGACGACGCCTTCATGTTCTGGCCGCTGGCGACGGGCCGACTCGATCCGCGCGCCTTCGGCTTCGACGGCGCCGAGCATGTCCGCTCCGACACGGCCACGCTCAACGGCTGGGCGCGCGACGGTGTGCACGACGTCGTCGCCGTCTCGATCGCCGCGGTTCCGTCGTTGGCGCGCGATTGGCTCCTCTTGCCGCACGGCGGCTCGGTCGGTCGCAACTACGGCCCCGTGATCGTCGCTCCCCGCGCGCTCGCCGTCGACGAGCTGCGCGGCCTGCGCGTCGGCGTCCCCGGCGCGACCACCACCTGCGCGCGGCTGGTCGCGCTCGCCGCGCCCGGCGCGGTACAGATCGAGGTGCCCTCGGCGCCGCTCGAGCGCGCGTTCGCCGCGCTCGCCGACGGCGCCGTCGACGCCTGCGCGCTGATTCACGAAGGGCGCCTCACGTACGGCGAGCGCGGGCTGCACCTCGTGTGCGATCTCGGCCAATTCTGGCAGCGCACCCGCAACCTCCCGATCCCGCTCGGCGGCAACGTCATCAAGCGCGCCCTCGGCGACGACACGATCGCGCGCGCCTCGACCATGATCCGCGCCAGCATCGCCTACGCGCTCGATCATCGCGACCAGGCGCTCGACGAGCTCGCCGGCGATCGCGGCCTGTCGCGCGCGCAGGCCGACGAGTACCTCGCGCTCTACGCCAACGCCGACACGCTCGATTACGGCGACGACGGCCGCCGCGCCATCGCCGCGCTCGTCGGCGACGTCGCCTTCGCGCCCTAAAGCAGCTTCGCGATCGCCGCCGCCGCGGCCGCCTCGGCGCGCGCGCGGTTCGCCTTCCACTCGGCGTGCGCGTTTGCGCCGACGACGTTGGCTACCGCCAGCACCGCCGTCGCCGGCACGCGTCCCGCTGCCACCGACAGGACCGCGAAGCTCTCGAGGTGCTCGACCGCCGCCTCCGCCGCCAGCCGCCGCGCCTCCTCGTCCGACGACGTGATCCCGACGCCGCTCGCCGCCGTCACCAGCGGCGCGCCGATCGCGCGCGCGCACTCGGCTGCCCACGCCGCGTCCGCCGCCGCCTCCACCGGCATGATCCCCGGCACGTATTCGCCCGGCCGCACGATCAGCCGCGCGCGCTCCACCACCACGATCGATCCGATCGCGTGCTCCACCCCGGGCAATACGCCGCACGTCCCCACCAGAACGATCCGCTCGGGCCGCGCCTCCGCAATCGCGCGCTCCGTCCCCGCGGCCGCCGCGATCAACCCGACGCCGACCGCGCGCCCGTCGAGCGCGCCGAGCTCCGGCGCGTACGCGGCAACCAACAGCGGGCTCGGTTTTTTCATGATAGTGTGGCTGCGTTCGTCGATGCCGAAGCTCATTTATCACGACTCGGACGGCATGGATAAAACTCTCCTGCTCGGCTCCGAGCCGATTCTCGTTGGACGCGCGACCGAGTGTCAGGTGCAGACCCAGGACGCGATGGTGTCGCGCCGCCACGCGCGCATCTTCTGGGACGGCAACTACTGGATCGAAGATCTCGGCAGCTCCAACGGCGTCTACGTGGGCAACGACAAGGTGCAGAAGGCGCCCTTCCGCCCCGGCGATACCGTCACCTGCGGCTCGCTCGTCTTGCGCCTGATGCCGGACACGTCACCGCGCATGACCGGCAACATGCCGCCGATGTCGACGGGCAGCATGCCGCCCGCGCGCTCGGGGACGCCGCCCGTCGGCTCGGGCGTGATGGCGCCGCCGCCCGCGCCGCCTCCGCCGATGGCTTCGACTGCGCCGCCGCCGCCCGCACCGTCGCCGCCGAGCGTGGCACCGCCGCCGCTCGCGACCACCATGCCGCCGCCGCCGTTGCGCGGCGAAGTGCAGGTCGGGCCCAACGCCGTCCTTCGCGGTGCCGTCGCTGCGCCGCACGCCATGACCGGCGCGCAAGGCAGCCTCGCCGAGGAGCTGAAGAACGAGCGCCTCAAGCGCAACGACGTCGAGCGCGCGCTCGAAGAGGCCACGCGCGAGGCGTCGACGCTCAAGCGCAAGCTCGATCAGGTGCAGGCGGATCTGAAGCGCATGCGCGGTGGCCAGCCATCCGCCGAGGAGAGCACGCGCGACGACAGCGAGCTGCAGCTGCTGCGCGGCCGCGTCGCCGATCTCGAAGGCCAGCTGCGCCGCGCCCGTCCCGCCGACGCCGTGCAGATGGCGTCGAGCGCGCGGCCGTCGGCCGATCCCGCGGCCGCCGACGCCGCCATCGCGCTCGGCGACACGCTCGCCGAGCTGCGCGCTTCGCTGCGCGCGGCCAACGACGAAGCCGGCCTGCTCACGGCGCCGGCCGAGTCGGTACAGGTGGTCGGCGAGTCGCTGCGCAGCGCCGCGGAGCAGCTCGAGACCGCCCGCACCCACCTGCGCGCGCTCGGCAAGCTCCTCGGCGTTTCCTAGCCTTCACTGGTCCGACCATTATCCCTTGACATCGAGCGTCAAAATGACTACATCAGCCCACATCAAACCGGAGGTGGGCTGTGAAATGCTTGTTTTTGCTTGGATGCATTGCGGCGGCGGCGGGGTGCGCGGAAGGGCATCCGGCGACGAACGGATCCCTGGCTGAGCCGGTCGCGGTAGCGACCAGCACGGTCGCGGACTCGAACGTGAGCTTCACGATCGAAGGCGGATTCGCCTCGGCGACCCAGGTCGCGCTGAACGTGCATCAGCCGATCGTCAAGCTGCACACGGCGGACGGACGTGCCTGGCTCGACGCCGTCTCGTTGCCGCTCGGTGACGTCAACATCTCCGCCGATGCGCTGCCGCCGAACGGCCTGGCGTTGAAGAACCTGGTGGTCTCGGCGCCGGCGACCCACGCCGAGATCGTCCACGATCAGGTCGACGCGCTCGAGGTGCGCGCGATGCTGCCGCTGTCGCTCGACTGGTCGGCGGTGCTCGCCGACGGCTCGGTCTACAAGCTGGGCACCGTGCACACCGCGCCGCTCAACGTCGACATTCAGGTCTCGCGCGTGGGCGCGAGCACGACCGCGACGGTGCAGGCGGCCTGCCTCGGCACCTGCTGGTCGGTCGACGGCGTCGCCAAGCTGTCGAACGGCGCGGTCTACCTCGAGGCCGACGCCGACGTGACCGCCGCCGAGTAGTCTGATACCGTCGCCGCATGCGGTTCTTGCTCGTGCTCGCGCTCGTGGCGGGCGGTTGCGGCGACGACACCACCACCGCTTCCGGTGACATGGGAGCCGGCGGCGACGACATGTTCGCCGAGGTCCACGATCTGTCGCGCTCGGGCGACATGGTCTGCACCAACCTGACGTTCCCCAGCTTCAGCGGCGTGCAGACGTCGCTGGCCGTGTTCGCCTGCCCGTGCGGCTGCACCGTCGACGGCATGGAGTCGGGCTCGGTCAACCCGATGTGGGGCGCGACCTCGACCTCGCCGTCGAGCTTCGTGCCGCTCGCCGGCGTCGGGCTCGGCGAGAACCTCGACTTCAACGGCAGCCTGCAGCAGCTCGGGCTCTACTCGGTCGGCCCGACCGCGCAGTTCTTCCTCGATGGCGACTTCGACATGCTCGTCGACTACGACCTCGTGTCGGCGCCGCCGGGGCAGACGCATCTATTGATGAGCGTGCGCGATCCCGGCGCGGTCCAGAGCATCCAGACCTTCGACATCGAGCGCGAGCAGCTCGCCGACGGCAGCAACTACTACGCGACCATGCTCGGCGGCGTGCCGTCGAACATGGTGGCGACGACGGCGACGCACGGGACCTTGCGCCTCGTCCGCCAGGGCTTCACGTACACGAGCTATGGCGACGGCACGCTGGTCTCGACGCTGATCGCGCAGAAGGCGCCGCGCGTGGCGGTGACCGTGACGGCCACGCTCAACGACTGCTCGAGCGCCGACGGTGGCGGCGCGACCTGCAGCTACCAGCCGCGCTTCCACAACCTGCGGCTGGCGTCGGGCACGCTCGTGAATCTGCCGAACTAGCGACGACGACGACTAGAGATCGTGCGCGGCGAGAAAGCGCGCCACGGCTTCGTCGAAACGATCGGGCGCCTCGAGGTTCGACAGGTGTCCCGCGCCGGCGATCTCGACGAACTCGGAGTCGGGGATGCGCTCGGCGAGCGCGCGCATCTCGGGCGCCGGCGACGTCGTGTCCTCACCGCCGCACACGAGCAGCGTCGGGCAGTCGATCGACGGCAGCATCGGCGTGCGATCGGGCCGATGCGCGAGCGCGCGCGTCGCCGCCAGGATCGTGTCGGTACGATCGACGCACAGATCGCGCACGCGCTGACGTAGATCGTCGGTCGCGTGGCGCGAGAGCATGCGCTCGGGCACGCCGTCGAGGAACGCAGCCGGTCCGTCGTTGCGCACCTGGCGCATGGTCGCCTCGCGCGCGAGCCGCGCCACGTCGGAGTCGGCGGCAGCGCGCGTATCGGCGAGCACGAGCGCGGCCAGGCGTCCCTTGTGCCGCGCCGCCAGCGACAGCGCGACGTAGCCGCCCATCGACATGCCGCACACCGACGCCATCGGCACGCCGAGCTCGTCGAGCGTACGCACGACGTCGTCGGCGAGCTCGTCGACGGTCGGCTCGCCCCACAGCGGCGATCCGCCGAAGCCGCGCAGGTCGACGGCGACGACGCGGCGCACGTCGGACAGGCGCGCGATCTCCTCGGACCACATGCGGCGATCGAACGGGAACGCGTGCAACAAGACGAGCACCGGCCCTTCGCCGCGCGTGTCGTAGGCGAGCTTGCTCATGACGCCCTCCTTCGCGCCCGCACCGGCGCGTGCTTGCGAACCGGCGGTCGACGATGCGGCGCCGGCGGCACGAGACACTCGGGGCGCGTGCCGATGAGATCGGTGCGACCCGCGAGCGTCAGGGCCTCGCGTACGAGATCATGCTGCTCCGGATCCCAATAAAGCAGAAGCGCCTTTTGCATGCGCTTCTCGCGCAGGCCCTTGGCGGTGTAGCAGGGCTTCATGGTGATCGGATCGAGGCCGGTGTGGTACATGGTCGCCGCCAGCGACATCGGCGTGGGGATGAAGTCCTGCACCTGGCGCGGGCGATACCCCTTCTTCTTCAGGTACTGCGCCTGCGCGATCATGTCGTGCAGCGTCGAGCCCGGATGGCCGCTGATGAAGTAGGGGATGAGGTACTGCTCCTTGCCCGCGGCCTCGGACGCGCAGCGGAACGCCTCGGTGAAGCGATCGTAGCTCTCGATCGGCGGCTTCTTCATCAGGCGCAACGTGTCTTCCGAGACGTGCTCGGGCGCGACCGAGAGCTGCCCGCCGACGTGATGGCGCGTGAGCGCGTCGAGGTACTCGGCGCCGCGCGTGCCGTCGACCACCAGATCGGTGCGCACGCCCGAGGCGATGTGCACGTGCTTGACGCCCGGCTCCTCGCGTACGCGCTTCATGAGATCGATGAGCGGGCCGTGATCGGTCTTGAGGTGCTTGCAGATGTCGGGATGCACGCACGAGAGGCGACGGCAGCGCGACTCGTACTTCTCGTCCTCGCAGCGCATCTGGTACATGTTCGCCGTCGGGCCGCCGAGATCGCTGACGACGCCGTTCCACTCTCCCTGACGGCGCATGGCGCGCAGCTCGCGCAGGACGCTGTCGGCCGAGCGGTTCTGGATGACGCGTCCTTCGTGCTCGGTGATGCTGCAAAAGGTGCAGCCGCCGAAGCAGCCGCGCATGATCACGAGCGAGTTCTTGACGGTCTCGAACGCCGGCACCGACGCGTCGCCGTACATCGGGTGCGGCGCGCGGTTGAAGGGCAGGTCGTAGAGCTCGTCCATGTCCGCGGTTTCCAGCGGCAGCGCCGGCGGATTGAACCAGACGCCGCCGAGATCGAAGCGATCGCGCTGAAGCAGCGGACGCGCGTTGCGCGGGTTGGTCTCGAAGTGCAGGATGCGCGAGGCGAGCGCGTACTTCTTCTTGTCGGCGCGCACGTCCTCGAACGAGGGCATGATCACGACCCGGCCGTCGGCGGCGTGCTGCGATGGATCCTGCGCCAGCGCCTCGGCCTCGAGCTTCGACACGGGGACGGCGGTGCCGCGGATGTCGCGCAGGTGATCGATGGTTTCGCCGTCGCGCAGACGGCGCGCGATCTCCCAGATCGGCCGTTCGCCCATGCCGAAGACGAGGAGGTCCGCCTTGGCGTCGAGGAGGATCGATCGGCGCACGGTGTCCGACCAGTAATCGTAGTGCGCGATCCGGCGCAGCGAGGCTTCGATGCCGCCGAGGACGATGGGCACGTCGCGATAGGCTTCGCGTGCGCGGTTGGCGTAGACGATGGTGGCGCGATCGGGCCGCATGTCGCGCGCGCCGCCGGGTGAATATTGATCCTCGCCGCGGTTCTTCTTCTGCGCCGTCAGGCGATTGAGCATCGAGTCCATGTTGCCGGCGGCGATGCCGAAGAAGAGGCGCGGGCGGCCGAGCGCGCGGAAGGCGTCGGCCGAGCGCCAGTCGGGCTGGGCGATGAGCCCGACCTTGAAGCCGCGCCCTTCGAGGAAGCGCGCGATCAGCGGCGGCCCGAACGCGGGGTGATCGACGTAGGCATCGCCGCTGATGATGATGATGTCGAGCTCGCTCCAGCCGCGAGCGCGCACGTCCGCGGCCGTCACCGGCAAGAACGGATGCTCGAAGCGCCCGCGCCGAAGCTTGGTCAATCCGGTCGACATCGAGCTTACAAAGATAGCACTACGAGGGCGTTTTGCCCGTCGGGCTACGCCGGCGTCTTGCCCTCGGCGCGGAGCGCCTTGCAGGCGTCGCAGGGACAGTCGGCGCGCAGCGAGCGGAAGTTGTAGATGCCGGCGTTGTGGCCGTCGGACCAATCGATGTTGATCGCGTAGTTGCCGACGACGTTGATGGCGCGCGCGCGGATCATCTGCGGCACGGTCGTGGGGTCGAGGAGCGGCTTGCCGGTGGTCTCTTCGATGCACTGCGCGCAGCGGCAGGCGAGGCGCAGCTCGCGGGACGGGTAGACGGTTTTGTGCTCGTCCTCCCAGACGAAGGTGATGGTGGAACGGAGGAGCCCGACGATCTCGACCGGCATCGGCATGCGGGGAACATGGCATGATGCGCGCGTGCGGACAACGCCGTCGTCGGAGATGGAGGTGCGGCTGGCGAAGCCGCTCGAGCGGAGCATTCGGGCGGGGCATCCGTGGGTGTATCGGGATGCGTTGGCGTTGGGGGGCGGCGGGGCGGGCAGAACGGGGGGTGGGGAAGGCAGATCGTCCAGGGGCGGCGCGAAACGGCCGTTGCGCGGCGGGAGCTCCGGACTTATCCCCAAAAGCTTCGGGGGGTCCTCGTCCCCCGTCCCGGGCACAGGCTCCCCCGTCGCCATTATCGGCACCGACGGCAAATTTGTTGCGCGCGGCCTCTTCGACGCCAAATCCCCCATCGCCGTCCGCATCGCCACCCTCGACCCGCGCGAGCCCCTCGACGAATCCCTCGTCCGCACTCGCCTCCAGCGCGCCCTCCGCGCCCGCCGCGGCGTCATCGATCCCGCCACCACCACCGCCTTCCGCTGGTGCAACGGCGAAGGCGACTTCCTACCCGGCGTCGTCGTCGACCTCTACGGCCCCGTCGCCGTCCTCCGTCTCGACGGCGACGCCGTCCGCGTCTGGCGCGACTGGGTCGTCGCCACCCTCGTCGACGACGGCCGCCCACTCGGCATCACCCACGTCCTCGAGCGCTCGCGCGGCGGCAAGGTCGAGCTCCTCCACGGCGGCGCGCCGCCGTCGCCCGTCGAGATCCGCGAGCACGACGTCCGCTTCGCCGTCGACGTCCTGCACGGCCAGAAGACCGGCTTCTTCCTCGATCAGCGCGAGAACCGCCGCGCCATCCGCCCCTTCGCCGCCGGCGTCGACGCCGTCAACCTCTTCGGCTACACCGGCGGCTTCTCGGTCCACGCCGCCCTCGCCGGCGCCCGCCGCGTCACCACCGTCGACGTCGCCGCCGCCGCGCTCACCGACGCGCGCGCCAACTTCGCGCTCAACGGCCTCGACCCCGAGCGCCACGCCTTCGACGCCGAGGACGCCTTCGCCTGGCTCGACCGCGCCGCCCGCGAGCGTCGTCGCTACGGCCTCGTCATCACCGATCCGCCGAGCTTCGCCCCGTCGGAAAAGGCGCTGCAGAAGGCGCTCACCGCCTACCGCGATCTGCACGCCCGCGCCCTCGCCCTCGTCGACGAAGGCGGCACCTTCGCCGCCGCCAGCTGCTCGAGCCACGTCACCATGGACGCCTTCGTCGGCACGCTGCGCGACGCCTCCGACAAGACGCGCCGCCCGCTGCGCATCCTCGAGCTGCGCGGCCAGCCCGGCGATCATCCGACGCCACCCGCGTTTCCCGAGGGCCGCTACCTGAAGTTCGTCCTCGCTCGCGCCGACTGACTCGCGATAAGATCGAGCGAGATGCGTCTTGCGCTCTGCCTCCTCCTCGCGAGCAGCGTTGCCCTCGCCGACGAGACGACGACCCTGCGCATCGGCACCATCGTCCCCGAAGGCACCGGCTGGGCGCGCGGCCTGCACGAGATGGAGCGCGATCTCGACGCCGAGACCCACGGCGCGCTCAAGCTCAAGTTCTACATGGGCGGCATCGCCGGAGACGAAGTCGAGATGCTGCAGCGTGTCCACCGCGGCCAGCTCGACGCGATCATGTCGGGCAGCGTCGCCTGCGAGACGACGGCTCCGTCGATGCGCGTGGTGCGCATCCCCGGCGTCTTCCAGACCTGGCCCGAGACCTCCTACGTGCTCGGCCGCCTGCGCCCGCTCTTCGAGGACGAAGCCAAGAAGAACGGCTTCACCTATCTCGGCGAAGCGATCGTCGGCCCGTCGATCCTCTTTTCGCGCACGCCGATCCGCGATCTCTCGGATCTTTCGCACCAACGCCTGTGGATCTGGGACATCGATCGCATGCTCGGCGCCACGCTCGCCGAGATGCACCTGCCCGTCATGCAGCTGCCCATCCGCGACGCGCTGCGCGCCTACGAAGAGGGCCGTACCGACGGCTTCATCGCCCCCGCCGTCGTCGCGCTCGCCTTCCAGTGGTCGGCGGCGGCGCACTACTTCACCGACCTGCGCCTCGGCTTCGTCGTCGGCTGCCTGGTCGTCGCCAACCGCGCCTTCGACGCGTTGCCGCTGTCGTCGCAGCAGGCGCTGCGCGTGGTCTCCGCGCACACCAAGTCGCGCATCGAGGAGATCGGCCGCATGCAGGAGGATCAGCTCCTGCACGGCCTGTTCGCCAAGCAAGGCCTCAAGCCCGTGGCCACCGACGAGAGCGTGCGCGTTGCCTTCTTCGAGGACGCTCGCGCCGCGCGCGAAAAATCGGCGACGCGGCTCGTCTCCGGATCGCTGATCGCCCGCGTCCTCGGCATGCTCGCCGACTTCCGCAGCGAGCACCGCGTGCCCTAGCTACGGCGCGCGATAAGGCTCGAAGCGCATCGCGCCCGCCGCGCGCGCGTTGAACCGCCGCAGCTCGTCGTCGGTGAAGGCGTTCTCCGAGCCCTCGGGCAGCCGATCGCGGATGAACGCCTCGATGGTCGCGCGCGCCTTCTTGCCCGCGTTGCCCACCTCGTCGTCGGTGCCCGCGGCCTCGCGCCACATCGCATAGAGCACGCCGCGCCGCTCGCGCGCCGAATGATTGAGATCGCCCCACACCTGCTCGAGGTGATAGGGCAGCGCCGCCAGTGACGCCTCCAGTCGCTCGCGCCGCGCCTTCGTCGTCAGCTCGGCGCGCAGCTTCGACGTCGTGTCCATGAACTTCTCTTTTTCGTAGCGGTACGGATCCTGGTGATGGTTCTTCATGGCGATGTCGGTCAGGTCGAACCCGCCCGACAGCCCCTTGAAGTCGCGGATCGCGTGATCGTCGAACGTCACGTGCCCGTCCATCGCGATCTTGGCGGAGAACGACGGCCCTTCGTAGTGATAGCCGTCGCTCTCGAGCTTGAGCGGGAAGCGCTCTTCCTTCTCCTCGGGCAGCTTGCCGAGGATCGGATCGCCCGCGTCGCCGCGCGGCTTCCACGGCTTGCGCGGCGCCTGCGCGAACGTGCCTCCCGCCGGTCCACCCTCGCCGCCGTGCACGGCGCCGTTGTTGACCACGATGCCGCCGAGGCCGTGCAGGTTCAGATCGACCGGCGCCGACGGACGCATCGACAGCGACGACGTCGCCGGCGGAGGCGGCTGCTGCTCGGGCTGCTGCACCGGCGGAGGCGCCTGCTTCGGCAGCTCCTCGTGCTTCTCTTCATGGCGCTGCGTGTTCTTGAGCGGCTGCGGCTTGACCACCGGCTTCGGCGGCTCGGGCGTCGGCGCGGGCGCCTTCGGCACCATCGTCTGCTTCGGCTCGTTGATCTCGACGTCGATCGATTTCGCGCGCGACCTCACCGCCGCCGGAAGGCGGAGCGCGACGAGCAGCAGCGCCACGTGGGCGATGATCGAGCAGACAACCGAGAGCCGCACCAGACAATCCTACGCATAGGACGCCCGAATCGGCCGTCCGGTTGGTTATTTAGCACGAATTACGGCGAGGCCCGACGACATCGACACATAGACTGCCCGCGGGTTCACCATCGTATCTACATAGATACGCGTGACACCACTGACTCCCGGCCAGGTCTGGACGTTGCCGGATGCCGGGTCGAACCGGAGCAGCGATCCGCCCGACGTCACCAGCCAGAGGGTGCCGTCCGGGTCGGCCTGCGCGTCCATCAGATCGCTCGGCACGTTCGACCAGCGCTGCATGGTGTTGTAGTTGTGCGAGCTCGGATCCCACGACACGAGGCCGCCGCCGAGGCGCGCCAGCCACAAGACGCCGTTGGGCGTGACCGCCGCGCCGCGGTTGTTCTCGGTGTAGCCGACCGGCACGTAGTTCGGGCCCTGCGGCTCGCCGAGGCTGTGATCGCCGGTGTCGGTGGTGAAGGCCCACAGAAAATGGCCCGAGACCCACTCGTCGGCGCTCGGATCCGATCCGTGCGGGATCGGATTCCACGGCTGGCAGCCGACGCCGTACTTGCCGGCCATCCACAGATTGCCGCTCGCGTCGGGCGCGATGCCATAGAACTCACCGAGCTTCTCGGTGCCGTTGTTGCTGCCCGCCGGCGGCGTGTACCAGACCTCGGGGTGCACGTGATCGCCGAAGTCGTCGCCGAGCACGTGCGTGACGCCGTGGTTGAAGCCCCACCACGAGTGGCCGGCGGCGATGCCCTGGTGCGAGTAGATGATGCGGCGAGGCGAGCGGTTCTCCCAGCAGCCGGCGCCGCGCTCGGCGTCGCAACGGAAGAGCAGGCGCTCGATGCCGATCGAGCCGCTGGCGTTCAGCTTCACGTCGTCGCCGTTGCCGAGCTCCTTGTTCGCCTCGGTATCGGAGAACGGATCGGGATTGCCCTCGTAGCCGAAGTAGCCCACGTAGACCTGCCCGCCCGCGCCGCCGGCGATGGCGGTGATCCTCGTCTCGTTGGGGTTGTTGTCGTAATCGGTGAACGGTCCGATGTGCAAGCCGTCGGCGGCGGTGAACGCCTGAAACGTCGTTGAGCCCGGACGCAGCACATAGAGCGTCTCGCCGTTGGCGGCCCAGATGTTCTGCGCCTCGTCGGGGTTGGCGTCGATGAGCCCGCCGCCGAGGCCGTCGGCGCTGCCGTAGATCTTCAGATCGTCGAGCGGCCACGGGCCGGGGCCGCCGAACGTCGGGCCCATGTCGCCCTGTCCGCCGCCGTCGCCGCCGCCGGGCATCGCCATGTCGCCGCCGCCGGGGCCCGTGCTCATGTCGGCGGGCGCCGCCGCGCCGTCGCCGTTGTCACCATTGTTCGAGTTGGTTCCGACGGTGGAACCGCCGTTGCTCATATCGTCGCATCCGATTCCACCGGCGACGAGCAGCGCTACCGTCAACGCAGAAAGGCGCATGGGCAATCCTCCGCCCCGCGTAGCATCGCAAGCGCGGTGCCGGCCGGCTCAGGTGCCCAGCGCGTCGGCGAGCGCGTCGAGCGAAGGAACTTCCAGATCGCGCGGCTCGTCGACGGCGACGCCGCCGCGGTTGACGAAGCAGGTGCGCAGGCCGAGCGCACGGGCCGGCGCGAGATCGTACTTCCAGCCGAACGCCGCGTGCAGGATCGCGCCGGGCGGCGTCGCCAGCCGCGACAGCGCCAGCTCGAACGGCTTCGGATCGGGCTTGTATGCGCGCGCGTCCTCGGCGGTCACCAGGCAGGAGAACGGCGCTTGCAGCTGTCCGACCGAATCGGCGAGCAGATCGCGATCGATGTTCGACACGATGCACAGGCGAAAGCGACGCGCTAGGCGCTTGAGCGCGCGCCGCGTGTCGGGGAATGGCACCCACTCGCCGATCGAGCGCGCCAGCCCCGCGCCCGCGTCGACGAACGCTTCGATCCCGAAGTACTGCATGGTCGCGTCGTAGCTGCGCTGCAGGACCTCGCGATACGGGCGATACGGCCGCAGCATCTGAAACTGGATGTGCTCCCAGCGCGCCACCCACGCCTCGGGCGTGACGTCGCGCTGCGACGAGGTCGCCAGGATCGGCGCCACGTAGTTGCGCACGCCCGCTTCCCAGTCGATGAGCGTGCCGTAGCAATCGAACGTGATCGCTTCGACGCCGGCGGGATCGATCGTCGTCACGCGCGCAGGTTACTTCGGCGCCACGCCCGCGTCGAGCGGTACGCGCGGCGACGGCAGAAGCGCGCGCACCCAGTTGAGCCCGAGGCGCATCTGCGGCTCGGGCACGCGGCCGGTCAGCTCCAGCTGCGCATCATTAATGTCGAGCTTGAAGTCGTCGAGCGCGCGCGACAGACCGAGCAGCGCCGTCGCCTCGCGATAGCGCTGCAGGATCTGCGGCCACGCGCGCGCGAACGCCTGCGCTTCGGCGCCGTTGGCGAAGACCACGCGCACGCGCACCGCCGGTGACGCGTCACCCGTCGCGGCCAGCGCGATCGCCTGTGGCGTGGGCAGCCCGTCGCCGAAGTGGATGAGCGCCGGCGCGTCGGCGAGCGTGACCAGCACCGCCGGCCCGTTGTCGGCTTGCGCGACCTTGTCGAACGCGGCCAGCTGCTGCAGCCAGGTCGTGCGCGGATCGCCCATGTCGCTTTGGGCCAGCTCACCCGGCTGCGTGAGGATCGTGAGGCCCGGCTGCACGACGCGAAACACGCGCGGATCGCCGTCGGGCAGCGTGCGCGAGGCGAGCGCGCGCACCTTCGGTCCGTCGGCGTAGCGCGCCGCCAGGAACGTCGCGGTCACGTCGTGCGGATCGGCGGTGGCGATGAGCAGCGCCTCGAAGTCGTCGATCGGCGAAACGCCCGAGCCGGTCACCAGCGTCGACCAATCGGGCAGCGCCTGTAGGAGCGCTTCGGCGCCCGCGCGATGCGGCGAGCGGCGCAGCTTGTCCATGCGCAGGAGCACCACGAGGTGCGCGTCGTCGGGCGCGAACGGCGACAGGTCGGTCGTCTCCGGCGGCGGAGTCGGCGTCGGTTTGGCAGGCTTCGGGCCCGCGCCCCTGGTCGCCGGTTTTGGCTTCGCGGCCGGCGGCGTCGGCTGCTGCTTGGGATCGCCGCGCCGCTCGACCGGCCCGGTACGTTGCACGGCGCGATGTGCCGGTCGCACCTCGATCGGGATCGGCGGCGCCAGCATCGACAGCCGCGCGCCGAGAAAGAGCAGCGCCACCAGCGCGGCGTGGCCCGCCGTCGAGATCACGAGCGGTGCGATCATCGACCCGCGCGGGCTCACCCTATCGGTCTACACCCACTCGCGCGCATGGGCCACTCGCGCGGGTGTCGCCCGATCGGCCGGGTCGCCCGTGCACGCCGGGGTTGCGCACCGGCAACCGAGATTCGGATCTGGTCCGCCACCCGGACACCGAATTCGTGCGTTTTCGCGCAAACCAGCGAATCACCGTCGACGACAACCCGGCATGCGCGTTGCTTTTGCGGCGCGCCGTCGCTCGCCACGCGAGCGCGGGGGAGAATCACATGGACGACAACAAGCAGAGCAGCGGACGCAAGCAACACACGGTCTACCAGATCATCGAGAAGCCGGGCCGCGAGAAGCCGGTGTGGATGCGCCTCGGCATCGCCCACATCAACCGCGATCACTCGATCAACGTCTACCTCGACGCGATCCCCTACGAGCGCAAGCTCCAGATCCGCGAGGAGGAGGTCAAGCCGCGCCAGCAGAGCCCCGAGCCGCGCCGCGCGCCGGCCGAGCCCACCGCGCTCGACTTCGGCGGGAGCATCCAGTGAGCCGCGCGCTGCTGTCGGCGGTGCTGCTGGCGCTCTCGTTCGCCAATGCCCACGCGCAGACGACGGCGGGTGAGCCGGCTGCGCGCGCGGCACCGGCTGCGGCGCCGAAGTCGAACGAGGGCGTGGTCAACCTGAACGATGCGACCGAAGATCAGCTCGCGCTCCTGCCCGGCATCGGTCCGGGCAAGGCCCACGCGATCGCCGAGCATCGTCGCACGCATCCGTTCCGTCACGTCGACGAGCTGACCAAGGTCAAGGGCATCGGCCGCAAGACCTTCGGCCATCTGCGCCCGTACCTGACGACGGCGGGGCGCACCACGCTCGATCACGAAGTGAAGGGACATCGCTCGACCACGAAGTGAAGGCGCACGCGACGTTGGGGGGCCCGGTCCGGGCTGGACTCGGATCGGGCTCCCCGGCAACGCCTTGTCACAAAGCGGCGACGATTCCAGTCATTAGGAGTATGCGAATCTTCATCATCGGTGCGACCGGTCATACCGGCAAGCAGCTCATCGACGTGGCGCTCGCGCGCGGCCACTCCATCACCGCGTTCGTGCGCTCGCCGCAGAAGCTCGAGGCGCTCGCGCATCCGCGGCTCTCGGTGGTGCGCGGCGATCCGCACGACACCGACGCGCTCGCCGCCGCGCTGCCCGGTCACGACGCGGTCTGCTCCGCGCTCGGCGTCCAACCGCCGACGGCGTTTCGCCCGCACACGCTCGTCGGGGATTGCGCGGCGAGCACCGTCGCGGCGATGACGCGCGCCCACGTCCAGAGGCTGGTGCTGGTTTCGGTCGCGGTGCTGTTTCCCATGCCGGGCCTGCGCTTCCGCTTCTTCCGCTGGATGTTGCAGCACATCGCGCGCGATCTGTCGGCCGCCGAGGCGATCGTGCAGGCGTCTTCGCTCGAATGGACCCTCGCGCGGCCGCCGCGGCTCACCGGCGGACGCGGCGAGCGCTATCGCGCGCGCGACGGCGCGATGCCCGACCGCGGCAAGGCGCTACCGTTCCGCGCGCTCGCCGTCTTCATGATCGACGCGATCGAAGCGCACCATCACGTGCGCCAGGTCGTGGGCATCGAAGGCTGAGCCTACTTCCTGCGACGCATACGACGAACGAGGAGGAAGACGACGAAGATGGCGATGACATAGCCGATCGGGAACCACCAGTTGCGCCGATTCGCGTCCGGCGGTTTCGGCACGTAGCCCTGCGAGCGCCCTTCGACGGCGTCGAGCGCGTCGAGCCGCTCCTTGACGAGCTGCTCGGCCATCGCGCTCACGGCGGCGTCGTCGAGCGCGGCGCAAGCGCCGAAGCTCGCCCACCAGTCGCCGAGCGCGACCAGGGCGCGCCGCGCGCCGGTGACCTCGAGGTCGAAGAAGGCGGTGGGATCGACGTCAGGCTTGAGCGCGGCGTCGGGATCGTCGTGGTCGCCGAAGTGCACGCCGGCCGTCGAGTAGCGATGCTGCGCCAGCGCGCGGATGGCGGCGTACACCTTCGGCCCTTCATAGCTCGACTGGTCGATCAGCTTCTCGGCGATCGCGCGCCCGAAGCCCGGCGCGCAGCTCGCCTTGCCCGCGGCGCTGTTCGCCGGCAGCGGCGCGATCGTGCGCGCCGCGATCGGATCGCTCGGGTTCAAGACGTGCTTGGCGTACAGCGACTCGGCGAGGACGTGATGATTGGAGATGATGTCGAGCCCGATCGAGACGAAGCTCGGCCGCGCCCGCAACAGGCCGCCCGCCGAGAGCAGATCCTCTTTGATCGATTGGATCTTGGCGTCCACGAAGAACTCGTAGATGCCGACCTGCACCGTGTGGATCTGATTGGCGACGTCTTCGATGTGGTGTGCGGCCGCGCCCGCCTGCGTGAGCGCCAACCGCTCTCCGCCCGGCAGCCGTGCCGCCAGCGCCGCCAACATTGTGTAGCTCTCGGCGAAGTCGGCGCCGAACGTGTGCACCGTCGGTGGAACGGCGAAGCGTCGCGGATCCGTCTTCAGCACCGACGGTTCGTCGCTGAACGCGAGATGCGGCAGCCCGTAGTGCGCGTGCGCCTGACTCGACAGCCCGGTGAGCCCGCCCATCTCCAGCGTCGCCGGATCTTCGGGCAGCGGCCGGGCCCACTGATCGTACTTCCGTTGGCGGATCTGATCGTGGAAGAAGCGATCGCGGTTGCGCTGGTCGTCGTCGGGCAGCCGCGACGCGGTCGCGAACACGTCGCGTCCGGCTTCGCCCGCCGGCAGCGCCACGTCGTCGTCGAACCCGGCGACCTTCTTCTCCGGATTGAGCGCGAACAAGTGCTTCATCGACCACGCATCGAAACCTTCGATGCGCGGCCAGCGCTCGAGAAAGCGTCGCCTGACCTCGGGATCTTTCGCCTCGGCCCCCGCGTGCCAGATGCGCTCGCGCAACGCCTTCACCGCCGCGCGATCGGCGTCCGTCGCGCCCGCGACCTTCTCCGGCCCGCCATACGCATGCGCCGAGAGCAACGCGTGAACCTTCTCGTCGTACGCCGATGCGCGGCCGCCGAGCATGGCCACGCACCCCGCGAGGATGATCGCTCTACGCACCCACCCGACGGTAGCACATACGCCAGATGCGCATGCCACGTTCCTCGCAGCGCACCTCGCGCAGCGACTTCGCGCCGTACTCGTTGTCACGCACGAAGCTCCACGCGCCGAGGACGTTGGCGAACCGATCGGGCGCTCCCTCGAGCACCGCCATCGCGTCGAGCGCGAGATCGAACACGTCGCTTTGAAAGAAGAGCTCGCCGTCGCTGCGCAACTTTGCGTGCAGCACCTCGACGAGCTCGTCGTTCATGAGGCGCCGCTTCTGATGGCGCCGCTTGAACCATGGATCGGGAAAGTTCACGAACACCCGCGCCAACGATCCGTCCGGCACCAGCGCCTGCAGATCGACGTTGATGTTGCAGAACACCGCGCGCAGGTTCGCGAGGCCCGCCGCCTCCGCCTTCTGATTCACCTCGTCGACGAGCGGCTCGCGGATCTCGAGCCCGAGAAAATAGGTATCCGGATGCTGCGGCGCCCGTTCGAACAAAAAGCGCGCATCGGCGCACCCGAGCTCGGCTTCGACGTCGCGCCCGTCCGGCAGCGCGACCGTCGACACGGTCGGCCGCGCCCAGAACGGCGAGCGCAATGGATTGACGTGATGACGGATCCGCCTGGCCACACCGCCCTCTAGCACCGGACTGACCGGCCGGTCAACGCCGTGATATGCTCGCGTCCATGCCGCGTCGAACCGTCGCCGCCTCCACGCGCCTCGCCGCCGGCAAGGACGCGCGCCTGGCCAAGGAGGGGCGACCCAAACGCTCGCCCCACCTGCGCGACGAGCGGCGCGCCCAGCTCGTGACCGCCGCTCGCGACGTCTTCGGCCAGAAGGGCTACCACGCCGCCACCGTCGACGACATCACGCGCGCCGCCGGCGTCGCCAAGGGCACGTTCTATCTCTATTTCGACGAGAAGCGCGAGGTCTACTACGAGCTCGTGCGCAGCTTCCTCCAGCACGTCAAGGACATCGGCGCCTCGGTCGCGCACGAGGTCCACACGCCGGCCGAGTTCTTCGCACGCTGCGAGCAGGCCGCGCGCGAGATGGTCCGCGTCTTCCTCGAGCACCACAAGCTGGCGCGCCTGACCTATCGCGAGTCGATGAGCCTCGATCCCGAGCTCGAGCGCCTGTTGCGCGACTTCTATCGCGACCTCGCGCGCGTCGAAGCCGACAACATCCGCGTCGGCATCGAGCTCGGCATCTTCCGCACCGTCGATCCCATGATTTGCGCCTACGCGCACATCGGCATGGTCGAGCGCGTCGCCCTCGCGCTCTTGCACGAGCCGTCGCCGCCCGAGCCGCGCGTGGTGGTGCGCGAGCTGCTCTCGATCGCCTTCGAAGGGCTGAGGCACCGCTGATGTCTGCGCGCAAGCAGAAGGCCGCCGCAACTCCCGCCGAGCAGTCGGCGCTCGATGCCCTTCAGGCCGTCCTCGATGAAGAGCGCGTCGCCCATGTCGCCACGCGCCTGCGGCTCGAGCGCGAGGTCGAAGCGCTGCGGAGCCGCATCGGCGAGCTCGAAGGCGAGCTGGCCCAGTCGGCCGCGCGCATCCGCGAGCTCGACAGCCGACTGCAGGCGCGCGCCCGGTGAGCGGCAAGCGCGATGACCGCCTGGCGCTCGCAACCATCGCGCTTGGCGCCGGCGTCGCGCTGCTCGGCATCCACGCTCACATCGCCCTGGTGACCGGCGTGGCGCTCGGCATCGCCGGCGTCCTGCTCGCCGTCCGCGGTGACCGACCGGTGCCCGCGCCGCGCCTGATGATCGCGGCGCTCACGCTCGCCGTCCTGGCGGTGATCGCGGTCGCGCTGCTCGGCCTGTGGGAAGAATGGGTCGCCGGCCAGCGCCTGTCCGAAGGTGCCTCGCCGACCTACGTGACCGCGGCCATGCGGCCCTACGTCCACGCCGCCGCCGCCCTGCGATCGTTCGCGCTGTTTGCCGCCCTGGCGATGCTGCTGGGGGCGGCCGTCACGCGCTTGTCATCCGGCGTCACGCCGGCCCCCGACAGGTCGCCGACCTCCGGAAAGTAAAAGGGCCCGGGTTACCCCGGGCCCTTTTAGCATTGTGAAGCGTCTCTACGACTCAGCCGGCCTTGCGGACGTTCGCGGCCTGCAGACCCTTGGGGCCCTGCACAACCTCGAACTCCACGGCCTCGCCTTCGGCGAGGCTACGGAAGCCATCCATCATGATGGCGGTGTGGTGGACAAACACGTCCGGCGCCCCCTCACGGGTGATGAAGCCAAAACCCTTCGCGTCGTTGAACCACTTCACAGTACCCTTTTCCATTGCGATTCCCTTTGTTCCAGGGGACATGGATAGGGCCACGTCCCCGCAGTGCTTTCAAACTGTTGGAGGGTTAGAGGACCTTCTAACGAAGCAGCGGTCGAGCCATTCGGCGCGAGCTTCCAGATCTGAAAATCTGCGATCCAACGCGAGTCCCTATACTCGCAGGTAGTCTAGGGTCGGTGTAAACCCGCGTCAAGTATGAATCCGTGACAACCGACAGCCCGCTGTAATAGTACCGCGAGTTAGAAATTGGGCGGCTCGCGGAGGATGCGTTTCGAGATCACGATGCGCTGAATCTGGCCGGTCCCTTCGAAGATGTCGAACACCTTGATGTCGCGATACCACTTCTCTACGAACTGGTGCTGCTCGAGACCGTGGGCACCCATGATCTGCACCGAGTCGCGGCAGACCTGCATCGCCGCCTTGGCCGCGTAGGCCTTGGCCATCGACGCCTCCTTCGCGTTGGGCACGCCCTCGTCCGCCATCCACGCCGCCCGCCAGCACATGAGGCGCGCCGCATCGAGCGCACGCTTGCCCTTGGCGAGCGTGTCCGCGAGCTGCGCGTAGCGCGGGATCGGCCGCGCGAGCATGTAGTTTTCCTTCACGAAGTCGCGCGTGTAGTCCCACGCCGCGCGGGCGATCCCGATGCCGAGCGCGCCCACCATCGGGCGCGACGAATCGAAGGTCTTCATCGCCGCCATGAAGCCTTCCTTGCCGCGCTCGTAGTGCGCCTCGCCGCCGAGGAGGTTCTCCTCCGGGACGCGGCAATCTTCGAGCACCAGCTCGGCGGTCTCGGAGGCGCGGATGCCCATCTTGTCCTCGATCTTGCCGCACGAGAACCCGGGCGTGCCGCGCTCGACCACGAAGGCGCGATGCCCGGCGCGGCCCTTGGTCGGATCGACGGTCGCGAAGATGACCACCCAGTCAGCGCGCCCGCCGTTGGTGATGAAGCACTTGCGGCCGTTGATGACCCAGTGCTTGCCGTCCTTGCGGCACGTGGTGCGGATGCCGGCGACATCGCTGCCGGCGCCCGGCTCGGTCAGGCCGTAGGCGCCCCAGTGCAGCCCTTCCTTCTTGAAGACGCCGAAGAAGCGCTCCTTCTGCTCCTTGGTTCCGGTGAACTGCACCGGCGGCCCGCCGAGACCCGGGCCGGGCAGCGACATGAGCACGCTGATGTCACCCCAGGCCATCTCCTCGCCGCCGATGAGGCCGAAGCGATTCTTCTGCGACTTGCCCTTCTTGTCCTTGAGCTCGCCGGCGCCGCCGCCCTCGCCGCCGTACTCTTCGGGCACTTCTCCGCCCGACATCATCCCGCGCATGTTCGCGAGGCGCAGCATGAACTCGTCGGGGATGCGGTGGTCCTTGTCCGCCTGCAGCGACATCGGCCGCACCACGTGCTTGGCGAACTGGTGAATCATCTCCTTCACCTGGGCCTGCTGCGGCGTGAGCTCGAAGTCGATCATCGGTGGCTCCTAGGTGAAGAACGGTTGGATCGAGGTCGAGGGCAGGCCGGCCGACACCGGCGTGCCGAGAACGGCGCCGGCGAGCGCGAGCTCGGCCACCTCCGAGGGCGGCGCGAACAGCGCCATCGCCTTGGTGTCGCGCAGCCACTTCTCGACCGGGTAGTCCTTGACGTAGCCGGCGCCGCCGAGCAGCTGGACGCCGTTGTCGGCGACGCGCCAGGCGGCTTCGTTGGCGTGCGCGGCGGCGGCCACGGTCGAGGACCAGTCGCCCTTGTCGAGCTGGGTCGCGGCGCGCCAGACCATCCAGCGCGCGGCGTCGACGTCCATGGCCATGTCGGCGAGCGTGAACGCGATCGACTGGAAGTGGGCCACCGGCTTGCCGAACGCCTTGCGATCCTGCGTGTACTCGAGCGCGAACTCGTAGGCGGCGCGCGCGAGCCCGACCTGGCGCGCGGCGTTGATGACCATGGCGCGCGCGAACACGTGCTCGAGTCGCTTGACCAGCTCGCCGCCGGCGAGGAGGCGGTTGCCGTCGGCGACCTTGCAGCTCTCGAGAATGACTTCGTGCGCGGCGACGGCCTCGAGGCCGAGGAGCGCGTGCTGGTCGCCGACGCGCAAGCCGGCGTTGCCCTTCTCGACGACGAAGGCGCCGATGCCGTCCCACCCTTCGGATCCTTCGAGCTGCGCGAGCACCAGGTGCAGCTCGGCGCGAGCGGCGCCGACGACGAAGGCCTTCTTGCCGGTGAGCGCCCAGCCGCCGTCGACGCGCTTGGCGACGGTGGCGAAGCCGTCGAGCGGCGCCTTGCGCTCGGAGTAGCAGACGGCGGTCGCCTTGCCGGCGAAGCGCGCGCGCTGGACGTCGTCGGCGAGCGCGGCGAGCGCGCGGTTGCCGTCGTAGGGCGCGGAGAGCGCGACCGCGGCGCCGGGATCGCCGAAGCCCAGCTCCTCGTGCACGAGCACGGCGGTGGGGAGCGGGACGTCGTCGAGGCCAAGGCCGGTCTCGTCGAACTTCTTGCGTAGCACTTCCGGAATTCCGGATTTTTCGAACGCGCGCATCTTCGGCCGTAATTCCTCGACGGCGAACTTGCGCACGGTCTCCTGAATGATCTGTTGGTCCTCTTCGAGGCCGAATGAGATCATGAGCCGCGCCTCCCGCAACGCACAGTCGGATTTTCGACTGAATGACTACCCAGTCAGTTACTCCCCGAGCGTCGGGCTGTCAAGCTAACCGGGTTATCCGATCGATGCGCTACGTGCGGTTGCGCGTGACTTCTTCGTCGGGATTGTCACCCTCGACGTCATCGGCGTCGATGTAGATGGGCTCCGACGGCGCCGGCGCGCGCGGGCTGCGCGGGCCTTCCGACAGCTCGAACGGGTCGAACACCGGCCGCAGCGTCGTCGGCAGCGTCAGCACCTTCTCGTTGAGCTCGGCCTTGGTGATGTAGATCTCTTCGCGCCGCCCTTCGCCGAGGTCGCGGCGCAGCACCAGCTCGCCGGGCGCGCCCGAGCGCCGCGCGATCTCCTGCACGATCGGCGCGAGCACGTTGATCAGCTTGGTCGCGATCGCCGCCGGATCCTCGATCTCGCGCAGCGGCTTGCCGTCGAACGTCGCCGTGGTCATCGACTGCCGGCGCATGCCGAGGTCGTGCGTCGAGTCGACCACGCGATTCCACAGCCGCATGGCGTGCATCGAGTCCTCGCCGCCGAGCTCGATGACCGGATCGGGCGTCGGGCTGCCGTCCTCGCCGAGCCGGCGCATCGTCGCCTTCGGCTGCGCCTCCGCCGTCACCTCGAGCTGGAAGCCGCCGCCCGAGCGCGGCCCCTTGCGCAGCGTGATGAGCGAGCGGTCCGACGCCATCGCCACCTCGGTGACGACCAGCTTGTCGAGCTTGACCGGCGCGACGGCCACGCGCTTCGACAGCCAGCCCGACTCCTGCGGGATGTGCACCTCGGTGCCCGCCGACAGCTCGGCGACGCGCCGGATCTTGCCCCAGTCGTGCGCCGGCGGAATCGCCAGCGAGAAGACCGCCTCGATCCCGAACGGCGTCGCCACCAGCGCCTGCCCCGAGTAGCTCTCCTCGCCCGCGAGCAGGCGCAGGCCCACCGACGTGTTGGGCAGATCGTGCCGCAGCACGAAGGTCTCGACGGCGCGGAAGGTCGTCTCGCGCGAGCGCTCGACGGTGGCGCGGGTGTTCGAGATCTCCCCCGACGCCTGTCCTTCCAGCATCGCCAGCTCGCTCTCGATCACCGCGCGCGCCGACTCGAGCACGCGCGACGCGGTGCGAACCATGCGCTCGGAGTGCGACGACATGAACGCGGTCATGGTCAGCTTGATCGCGTCCGACATCGCGTCCATGCGGGCGCGCTCCTGCTTGCGGATCTGATCGAAGTTGCCCGAGCGATCGACGGCCGTGGCGATCGAATGTTGCGCGGCCATGAGCGTCACGCCGCATTCCACGGCGTGGCGGATCAGCTCGACGAAGTTGATGTCGAAGGGGAAGGTCGTCGAGTCGCCGTAGACGTGGCCCATGGCGACATCATCTTACACCCAGTTGGCTACTTCGGGATCTTCTTCGCGTCCTCGACGAACTTCTTGAGCCCCACGTCGGTGAGCGGATGCTTGGCGAGCTGCTGCATGACGCTGAACGGGATGGTGCAGATGTCCGCGCCGAGCATCGCCGCGTCGACGACGTGGGTCGGATTGCGCACCGAGGCCACCAGCACCTCGGTCTCGTAGTTGTAATTGTTGTAGATGGTGACGATCTTTTCGATCAGCTCCATCCCGGTCTCGCTGATGTCGTCGAGCCGCCCGATGAACGGCGAGATGTAGCTCGCGCCCGCCTTGGCGGCGAGCAGCGCCTGGTTCGCCGAGAAGCAGAGCGTC
>DATNAQ010000158.1:0-31125 GCA_035607415.1 Polyangia bacterium | reverse complement strand
TGCGAGCCGCAGGTGTTGGCCACGCCGACGACCGTCGACACCTGGTTGCTGCCGGCGAGCGAGATCTTGCGGATGGTGTGCTCGTTGAACCCGTTGACGTAGAGGACGTTGTTGGCCTCGTCGAGCGCGATGCCCGTCGGGCAGCTGATGAGCGCATTGACGCCGGTCGAGGCGTCGGCGTGGCCGGAGATGCCGGGCTGGCCGGCGATCACCTTCTTGGTCCACACGTGCGTCACCGAGTTGTAGTCGATGCGCGACACGGTGTGGTTGCCGCACTCGGTCAGATAGACGGAGGTGCCGGCGGCGTTGACCGCGGCGCCGAGCGGATCGTTGAGCAGCTGCGAGTTGATGTCGGCCATCGGCGGCGTGCGCCCGACCTGGCCCACGATCGTCGTGACCGCGCCCGCGGGCGTGATCATGCGCAGCGTCTGGTTGTTGCGATCGGGCAGGTAGATGTTGCCCGCCGCGTCGATGGCGATCATGCCTTCGCCGCCGCCGAAGCGCGCGTTCATGCCCGTGCCGTCGACGGCGCCCTGGCCGCCGGCGGCGCCGGCGAGCACCTGGATGTGCGCGTAGACGACGTCGACCTCGACGGTGGCGGTGACGTCGGGATCGTCGACGAGCGCGGCGCGCACGTGGTAGGTGCCGATGAAGGCCGGCGCCGTGTACAGGCCGGTGGCGTCGATGCTGCCGCCGTTGGCCTCGACGACGCTCCAGGTCACCGGCGCCGACGCGGTGAACATCTGCGTCGTCGTGCGCGGCACGGTCGCCGGCGCCGGCGTCACCGTCGGCGCGTTGGGGACCATCATGTCGGCGGGCAGCGCGGCGAAGTCGGCCGGCGGCTGCAGCTGGTTGCCGAGCACGATGGTGAGCGTCGCCGTCGCGCCCGACTTCAGCTCGACGCTGCCCTGGCCGAACGCGACGTCGGCGCCCGATCCGTCACGCGCCGTCGTCGAGAACACGATCGTTCCCGACCTGGCGCTCGGGCGGTAGATGATGTGCTCGGCGCGCGACGACGGAAGCGCCGTCGGCACCATCGTCTGCGTCGAGGTCTCGGCGCCGGTGGTGTCGATCTCGAGCGTGCGGATGCTCGAGGCCGCGCCGGCCAGCGACGGATCGAGCTGCAGCACGAGATCGACGGCGAAGCCGTTGTCGAAGGCGTTGTTGCCGCAGCCGGCGGCCAGGGCCGCGAGCAGCACGAGTCGCATCAGGCGCATCAAAAGTGTCCCGCGAGGATGGCGGCCGAAGTGGCGCCGGGGCCGATCTCCGGTCCGGTCGGCTTGAAGTCGGGATGCGAATTGGACGCCACACCGACGCCGACCCCGACGCCGATCGCGACCACGACGACGGCGCCGGCCGCGGCCCACAGCCACCACTTCTTGTAGATCGGCTCGCGCGGCGTCGGCGGAGGAGGCGTCGTCGTCACCACCGCGGCGGGCGGCGTGGCGGCGGGCGGAGGCGTCGCGGGCGGCGGCGTCGCCGGCGTCTCTTCGGGCGGCTTGGCCTGCTCGACACCGACCGGCGGCATCGTCGACGCGCGCTGGTCCTTGTTGATCGCCTCCTGCAGCGTCGCGATGATGTTCTCGATGTCCGCGCGGTTGGGCGCCTCGGGACGCTTCTGCAGATAGATGCGGTACTGGCGCAGCGCCTCCTGCTTGTGGTTCAAGAGGCGCTCGCACTGCGCGATGTTGAAGAGGATCGCCGGATCCTCGAACGAGACGTACGCGGCCTTGAAATGCTCGAGCGCGCGCGGATAGTCACCGATCTCGAAGTAGCGCGCGCCGGTGGTGAACTCCTGCCGCGCCGCATCGCGGTTGTTCTGCGCGCGCGCCGTCGGGGATAGGGACAAAAGGACGAAGCAGAAGGCAAGACAGAGGACACTCCAGCGCAGCCGCATGAGACCTCCGGACGGTATATCGTCGCATGAGGTCTGGCGGGCGGTCAACGCCGCGCGGGCGCGTCACACCTCCCGAAGCGAGCGCCGGCGGGCGAGCACGAAGAGGAGCGCGACGGCGAAGAGCGCGCCACCATTGAGATCGCGCGCATTGGCGCCGAAGTCGCAGCCCGAGTGCTTGCCGCCCGACGGATCGCCGGTGCCGTTGCCGTTGCCGCCGCTGCCGTTGCCGTTGCCACCGTTGCCGCCGCCGTTTCCGCCGTTGCCGTCGCCGCCGCCATTGCCGGTGCCGCCGCCGCCGCTGCCGCCGTTTCCGCCACTGCCGTCGCCCGCGAGATCCGGCGCCGGCGCCATCGCCATGTCGGCGGGCGCCGTCGTCGTCATGTCGGGCGGCGACCCAAACGGCCCCGCCACCGAGTCGAGCCACGGCGCGCACAGCTCCGTCCGCGACATGTAGCCGCCGCCCGGGCAGCCCTGGCTCCCATACGACGACACGCCGATCACCTCGGTCACGCCGCCGCCGGCGTCGTACAGCGTCGGCCCGCCCGAGTCGCCCTGGCAGGTGCCGGTGCCGTTCTCGGCGAGCCCGAGCACGCCGTCGTGCACGTCGCCGATCGTGGTCTTGAGCTCGCGCTTCAACCCCGAGCCGTTGCCGTTGCCGTCGGTGAAGCCGTAACCGATCTGCGTGACCGCGGTACCGACATCGCTCGCGTCCATCGCGAAGCTGCCGTACGGAATCGGCGTGACGCCGCCGACCGGCGCGTCGAGCTCGATGAGCGCGCAGTCGTAGCCGCGGTTGATGTAGTAGACCGGATCGGGCGGCACCGGCTTGCCGTAGTTGGGATGCTGCTGCCAGCTCTTGGCCGTGTGCCACGTCGTCGCGTTGTCGCTGTCGGCCTCGAAGGTGACCTTGACGCCCATGACCTTGCCGTCGGTCTCCTCGATGCAGTGCGCGGCGGTGAGCACCCAGCGGTCGCGGATGAGCGAGCCGGTGCAGCCGCTCGAGGTGCCGCCGCCATAGTCCGACGAGACGTAGCCGACGAACGGATAGCCCGTCGTCGGAGTGCCGCCGACGATCGGCTGCGTCGCGACGTCGACGCCGGCGCCGCGACATCCGGCCAACAAGCACAACACGAGAGCGAGCTCGAGCCTGCGCATGCGCGAATGAAAGCACGCGCCACCGTCGCCGAGAATGCGGCTTTTGCGACGCGCGGCGACGGAGACGCAGTCGCTGCCGCTAGCGGCGGCGACGAAAGCCGAGCAGCAGATCGCGCAAGCCGCCGTCGAGATAGGCGTCGAACATGGTCGACTGCCAGGCGATCGATGCGGCGCGCTCTTCGCACAGCACGCGGCTGTAGGCCACGCTCAGCTTCCAGAAGCCGGCGGCGTCGCGCGAGACGTCCTCGAAGCGGAAGAGGTCGAAGCCGTGCAGCGCCGCGGCGGCGACGTAGTCGTGCAGCCAGCCGAGGCTCGCCGTCCAGTATTCGTTGAACGGCGCCGCCAGCTCGGCGCGCCCGATGAACGTGTCCTCGATGAACACGCAGCCGCCCGGGCGCAGCGCGCGCGCGAGCGACTCGAAGTAGCCCTCGCGATCGAAGTAGGGCGTGGCGCCGAGCGAGAGCGCAGCGTCGAAGCGCGGCGGCCCCACGAGCTCGTGCGCATCGCCGAGGAGCGGCTGCACGCGCTCGCGCACGCCCGCCGCTTGCGCGAAGCGCACCGTGTGCTCGAGGTGGCGCGCGACCGGGCTGAGCGAAGTCATCGTGCTGCCGAGCTCGCTCGCCAAGAAGAGCGACGTGCCGCCGAGGCCGCAGCCGACGTCGAGCACGCTGCCGCCGAGGTGCTCGGCGCCCCACACGCCGAGCGCGCGCCACAGCATGTCCTCCTGCGCGCGCCACAGCTGCCGGCGCAGCCCGTCCTCGTCGGCGGCGGGGACGACGTCGGCCGGCGCCAGCCCGGTGTGATAGTGCACGCGCGGACCGGGGCCGTACTTTTGCAGCACGAAGTCGGTCTTGCGATCGTACCAGTCGGTGATCACGTCCGGCGGCGGACGGCGCAACGTCATTCTTGGACACCTCCGAGCACGTCCGCGTGCGCGACGATGGCGGCGACCGAGCGCAGCGGATGGCCGCGCAGCCGCTCGACGGCGGCGCGCGCGGCGGCGAGCACCTCGCGGCGATCGCCGGCGCTCATGCCGTAGAAACGTGGATCGTTCGACGTCACGTCGGCGACCACGTGCCCGACGAAGCCGGCGGCGCCCCCGATCTCCGACGCCCGCGGCGCCAGCGGCGTGCCGTGCCACAACAGCGTCAGGTACGCCTCCCACTGCCGTCCCGCGATGGCCTCGCCCACTTGCCGGTAGAGCGCGGCGCTCCACGACCCGGTGCGCACCTCGACCTGGTGATACGACGCGGCGGCGACCAGCGTCTGCGCGCCGAGCGCGAGCGCCTCGACCGACAGGCCCGACGCCGCCAGCTCGGCGAACGCGATCGAGTGCAGGAGGTACTGCGCGCCCGACGCCACGCGCGGGTGATCGAAGTAGTCGCAGTCGCCGTCGGCGAGATCGTCGGCGAGGTTGCCGGTCGCGCACAAAAAGAAGAGCGCGGCCGTGCGCGCGTGCAGCGGCGCACGCGCCAGGCCCGCCTCGTGCCCCGCTTCGTACAGGAGCGTCAGGATCTCGCGGCTGGTCGCGTTCAGCGCGGCGTACAGATCGCGCTCGCACGGCTCGGGCAGCCGATGGCGCCCCAAGATGCGCAGCGCCTCCTGAAAGATCGCGCCGCCGCTCAGCCGCGCACCAGCGGCAGGATGACCGTGAGCTGCGCGCCGCCCGCCGGCGCGTTGGCGCGCTCGAGCCGCCCGTCGCAGGCGCGGATGAGCCGCTCGCAGGTGAAGAGCCCGAGCCCCGTGCCCTGCGGCTTGGTCGTCACGAAGATCTCGACGTTGCGCGCCAGCTGCTCGGGCGCAAAGCCGGGCCCGTCGTCGCTGACGACGAGCAGGATCCGCCCGCCCGAGGGATCGCGCGCGACCTTGATGTCGACGCGCGTGGCGCTGCGCTGCCCGTTGCCCTCGCACGCGTTGACGAGCAGGTTCTCGGTGATGCGGCGCATCGTCATGACGCCGCCCGGGATCGCCGAAGAGAGCGCGCCGCCGCGATCGGCGCTGAGCGAGTGCTGCACGCCGGGAAAGCGCGCGCCGATGATCGGCACCACCTCCTCGACGACCTTGACCACGTCGACGAGCTCGGCGACCGGCGCGCCCGACAGCGGCCGTCCCGCGATCTTGATGTCGCGCGCCAGCTTCTCCAGGCGCTCGAAGCCGACGCGCAGATCGCTCACGATCTGCTGCACGCCGTCGACGCGGCTGAGCTCGGCTTCCATCGCCAGCGCGTCGGCGTTGAGGCGCAGCGCCATGAGCGTGTTGTTGATGTCGTGGTTGTGCCCGAGCACGTTGACGAGCGTGTCGGAGAGGCGGTTCATCTCGCGCGCCTGCTCGTCGAGGATGTTGGCGGTGAGCGCCGCGCGCAGCTGCTCGTTGCGCCGGCGCGCCAGCGACCAGCGGCGCGAGTTGATGCCGATGAGGAGGCCTCCGATCGTCGCCGCCGCCGCGGCGAACAGGAAGAGCGCGACACGCTCGGGCCGGCGCTCGAGCGCGAACGCCGCGCCAAGGGCGACGAGCGTGCCGATGGTGGGGAACGGCTCCCCCGGCGTCGCGCGCAGCACGTGGCCGTGATAGACGGCCGTGACGATGAACAGCGACGAGAACGCCGCCGCGCCGCGCGCGCTCGACCAGACCATGAGGCTGGCGAGGAAGAACTGGCTCGCCGCCGTGACCACGAGAACGAGCGCGTAGGCCGAGCGCGTGATGCGCCCGTGGAAGATCTGCCGCCGCTCGAACAGCAGCCCGCCGAGCAGCGCCGGCACGTAGCACAGGAACGCCGGCACGAAGCGCAGGCCGAAATAGTCGCGGACCCCGGGCGCGGTGCGCAGGAGCACGAGGAAGCAGAGCATCGCGACGCTGCTGACGATCCACGATCTCGTGGATCCCACCTCGCGGACGAGGCTGTCGTCTTGATGCTCGATCCAGCGGTCGAACGCCCGCTTGAGAACGGAAGGCAAGGTCTGCTTACGGAGGCAGGGCCGCGATCGAGAAGCCGGCGCCGGAGTTCGCCGCGTTCGACTCGTCGGTGCCGTCTTTGGCGAGCCCTTGTAGCTCGGCGACGACCTGCGCGTTGCCCGGCGCCGTCACCTGCACCGTCGCGCTGCCGCCGGCGAGGATCTGGTGCGCGGCGTCGACGAGCGCGATGAGCTGCGGGTGCAGCGCCTGCGAGCCGATCGGTCCTTCGAAGATGCCGAGCTCGAACAGCCGCTGCAGATAGCGATGGGT
The DNA here is from genome assembly GCA_035607415.1 of Polyangia bacterium. GTDB lineage: Bacteria > Myxococcota_A > Polyangia > Palsa-1104 > Palsa-1104 > JAQBQH01. Next base: position 24,851 of record DATNAQ010000158.1, on the reverse strand, counting down.
CGTGGGCGTGATCTGAACACCGAGCAGGCTGATCACGTGGTTCTTCGCCATCCTTTTCCCTCCCTGCGGTTACGTGGTTTGGAGCGATCGCAGAAGCTTCGCCAGCTCGGCGTGGCCGAACGGCTTGCGCATGAACAGCTGGCGCGGCGGCTCGTCGACGAAGCCGGCGGGACGCTCGAGCCCGGAGATGAGCACGCGCGACACCGACGGCTGCTCGCGCCCGAGCCAGGTCATGAACTCCTCGCCGCTCTCACCGTCGTCGAGCCCGATGTCGATGAGCGCGACGTCGAAGGCGGCGTCCTGCACGCGTGCACGCGCCTGAGCGACGTGCCGCAAGTGCACCCCTTCGTGCCCGAGATACCCGAGGCAGCGAACCAGCCCCTGGGCCACGAGCTCATCGTCCTCGAGAATCAGGACTTTCACGACTCAGACTTCCCCCCGTCTAGAGGTTACCAGCGGGAGGGTTCAACAGGTCTGCGGCAAATTGTCGCAGGGATCGCTGTTTTTCGGGGGTATGATGCCAGACGATGTCCACGTCAGGGTCGAACTTACCGTTTGCCGCCGCGTGGTTACGTGACGGTTCCGTGACGGCGGGCGAGCTGGCGGCGGCGCTGCACGCGCAGAGCATCGAGCTCTTGCGCGAGCGGCAACAGCGGGCGCTGGCGGCGTTCCACCTCGAGCGCGCGCTGCACGATCTGAACAACTACTTTCACGCCATCGAGCTGCGCGCGTCGTTCCTCTTGCACAGCGCGACGCGCGAGGGCGACGAAGGCAAGCTGCTGCACGAGATCGAGCAGAGCGTGCTGCACGCGCGCCAGCGCATCGACGGGTTTCGCGCGCAGGCGACGGGCGCGGCGACGGCGCCGGCGTCGGCCTGCGTGAGCGACGCGGTGATGCTGGCGGCGGCGGCGCTGCACCGCGACGGCGGGCAGGTGATGGTCGCCGATCTGACGGCGCTGCCGCGCGTGGCCGCGGCCGAGGACGAGCTCGGCGTGGTGCTCGCGCTCGTCTTCGACAACGCGCGCGAAGCGGACGGTGCCGTCGCCGTCGCCGGCAAGCTGGACCAGGGCGACGTCGTGGTCACGGTGCGCGACGACGGCCACGGCATCGACGGCGAGCTCGTGCCCAAGGTGTGCAAGCCGTTCTTCACCACGCGCGCGGGACATCGCGGCCACGGGCTGGCGCTCGCGGTCAAGCTGCTCGGCGCCAGCGGCGCGCGCCTGCAGATCGCCAATCGCGACGACCGGCGCGGCGCCTGCGTCACGCTGCGCCTCAAGCCGGCGACGCCGTAGTGTCGAGACGATAGATGGCGAAGAAGCAGCGTCCACGCACCGATCGGCGCGTGCGCGAGCGGGCGGCGCGCGAGCTGGTGCGCGATCGACAGAAGCTGGCGGCGCTCCTGCCCGGCGGCGCGCCCGATCGGCCCATCGACGTGCCATCGGCGGCGGTGATCCCGATCCGCGCGCGCGGCACGCCCTGCCCGCTGTGCGACGGCGCCTTGCACATCGAGCACGAAGCGGCGGAGTCGCGCGGCGGCCGGCTCTTGCACGCCACGCACGTCGCCTGCACCCGCTGCGGCGTGGCGCGCGTGCTCTGGTTTCAGGTCACGCCCGGGCTGCCGAGCTGACCGTCGAGAGCGTGGCGCACGATGCGCGCCAGATCGTCGCGCTCGAACGGCTTGGCGATCATGGTGGCGCGCAGATCGCCGTGCGCGGCCGGGCGCGCCGCGTCGCCGAGGTAGCCGGACATGTGGATCACCTTGATGCCCGGGCGGCGCTCGGCGATCCGGCGCGCCAGCTCGCGCCCATCCATGCGCGGCATGACCACGTCGCTCAGCAATAGGTGGATGGGATCGGCGAACGACTCGGCGAGCGCGAGCGCCTCGACGCCGTCGCGCGCGACGAGCACGCGGTAGCCGAGCCGGCCGAGCACGAGCTCGACGAACTCGCGCACCGCCTCGTCGTCCTCGACGAGCAGCACCGTCTCGTGACCGCCGGGGAGCTGCTGCGGCCGCTCGGGCGCGGGCTCGGCGGCGACGGCGGCGTCGGCGCGCGGCAGATAGACGCGGATGTCGGTGCCCTGGCCGAGCTTGCTGTCGACGAGGATGTGGCCGCCGCACTGCTTGACGATACCGTACACCGTCGACAGGCCGAGCCCGGTGCCCTTGCCCAGGTCTTTGGTCGTGAAGAACGGCTCGAAGATGCGCGCGCGCACCGCCGCGTCCATGCCGACGCCGTTGTCGCTGACGCCGACGAGCACCCAGCGCCCGTCGGGGATGCCGCGCGCGCTCGTCACGTCGGCGGTGCGCACGCTGAGGCGCCCGCCGCGCGGCATGGCGTCGCGCGCGTTGACGGCGAGGTTGAGGACCACCTGCTCGAGCGCGCCGGCGTCGGCCTCGACGCGGCCGGCGGCACCGAGATCGGTGCGCAGCTCGACGTCGGCGCCGATCATCCGCTGCAGCATGTCGACCACCGCGCGAGCGGCGTCGTTGGGATCGACGATGATCGGCTGCACCGGCTGCTTGCGCGTAAAGGTGAGCAGCTGGCGCGTCAGCGTCGCGGCGCGCGAGACCGAGCGCTTGATCTGCTCGGCGTAGCGGCGCAACGGATCGTTCGGCGCCAGCCCTTCGAGGAGCAGCGTGTCGGCGCCGCTGATGGCGGTGAGGATATTGTTGAAGTCGTGCGCCACGCCGCCGGCGAGTCGGCCCACCGCCTCCATCTTCTGCGACTGGCGCAGCTCGCGCTCGAGCTGGCGCACCTCGGTCTCGTCGTGCGCGATGAGCAGAAGGCACGGCTCGCCGGCCAGCTCGAGGCGATCGACCGAGAGCGCGAGCTCGCGCTGCGCGCCCGACTTGGTGCGCAGCCGCGCCGAGAAGTCGCGCAGGCGGCCGTGCTCGGCGAGCTGGCGGAACATCTCGGCGCGCTGCGCCGGATCGTCCCACAGCTCCAGCTCGACCGACGTGGAGCCGAGCGTCTCTTCGCGCGTATAGCCGGTGAGGCGCAGCCAGGCGTCGTTGACGTCGAGGAAGCGGCGATCCGACAGCCGCGAGAAGAGCGCCGGCGTCGGCAGCGAGCGGAACACGTGCGCGAAGCGCTCCTCCGACTGGCGCAGCCGCTCCTGCTCCTGGCGCCGCTCGGTGACGTCGATGGCGATGCCGCCGATCGCCGTCGGCGCGTCGTCGCTGCCGCGGATGGGAAAGCGCGTGACCAGGAACTGACGCGGTCCCGACGCCGTCGGCAGCGTCTCGACGGTCGTGATCGGCCGGCCGTCGGCGAGCAGACGCGCCTTGCCCTCGGCGCTGAAGAGCGCGTGATCGGATCCGACCGGCTCGCCGAGCGCGCGCACGGCCTCTCGGTTGAGCACGAGCGGGCGGCCCTGCAGATCCTCGACGAAGATGACGGCAGGCGCGTGATCGAGCAGCGCCTGCAAGCGGTTCTGCGTCTCGCGCAGGCGATCGCGCTCGGCCGACACCTGCTCCTGCGCCAGGCGCTCGGCGGTGGCGTCGCGATAGAGCAGGACGATGTGGCTGACGCGTCCTTCGCGATCGAACAGCGGCATCCAGGTGCACTCGACGGCGCAGCGACGAGGAACGCCGCCGCGTGCGAGCGGCTGCTTGGGCGTGTCGTACCAGAGCGGCGGCAGCCGCACGAGCTCGCCGGCGAAGGCGCGGCGCGCCCCCAAAAGAACGGGCGTGCCCTGGATCAACGGATCATCGAACAGCCGGTATTCGGGCGGCGGCTCGGTGCCGAAGATGTCGCGGAACGCCTGGTTGGTCAGCAGGCTCTGCCCCGTCGGCAAATAGACCTGCAAGCCGATCGGCGCGTTGGCGAACAGCCCGGCGAGGAGCGTCATCGGATCGTCCACGCCTGCCAGGCGCTCGCGGACCTGGTCGAGCATGTCGTTCATCGCCGTCCGATCGGGCTCACGGTCGGAATCGAGCATATGAGCGAGAAGGTAAGTCGTCGTCACGCCCGGCGGTAGTGCGCTCAGGAGCGGCCGCAGCAGCGCTTGTATTTCTGCCCGCTTCCGCACGGGCAGGGATCGTTGCGCCCGACGGTGGCGCCGGCGCGCGCGGGCGGCGGCTTGACCGTGTCGCCGTCGCAGTAGAACCAGCGCCCGTCGCGGCGGCGGAAGCGCGAGCGCTCGTGATGCACGATGACGGCGCCGTCGCGTGCGCGGTAGGTGGCGCGAAACTCGACGACGCCGCGATCGTCGTCGGGGCCGCCGGCTTCACGCGCGACGATGGCGAGGCCGAGCCACTCCGACTGGCGCGCCCAACGCTCGACGGCGGCGGGATCGACGGCGCCGCGCGTTTGCGGATCGTGCGTGGCGACGATGTAGTCGACGCGCGCGAGCACGTGCGCGCTGTAGCGCGAGCGCATGAGCGCCTCGGCGGTGGCGGCGGCTTCGGCGCCGTCGAGGAGCGGGCCGCAGCAGTGCTCGAGCGGGAGCGAGGATCCGCAGAGGCAGGACATGCGCTGATCCTACGCGATCGAAATCACGTTCCGCCGCGCACGACGGTCGTATACTGCGCTCCCCATCGAAAGAGGGCTCCCATGCGCGCACCCTTCACCGCCGCCGTCCTCGCCGTCAGCTCGTTCGTCCTCGTCGCGCCTGCGCACGCCCGCAGCGTCGACGACATCGTCAGCCGTGCCATCGCCGCGCAGGGCGGCGCCGACAAGCTACGCGCCATCCGCACGCTCCGCTTGACCGGCGCCGTGCACATCGGCGGCGAAGGCTTCAGCCTCGACGCGCAGGTCGGCACGCTCTATCAGCGCGACGGGCGCATCCGCTCCGAGTTCACGGTGCAGGGCCTCACCGCCGTCGACGCGCTCGACGCCACCGACGCGTGGCACTTCCAGCCGTTCGAGGGGCGACGCGAAGCGCAGCGCGCCACCGAGGACGAGGTCGCGCTCATGGGCCAGGACGCCGAGTTCGAAGGGCCGCTCCTCGACTGGCAGAAGAAGGGCTATCGCGTCGACTACCTCGGCACCGAGGATGTCGACGGCACGACCGCGCACAAGCTGCGCGTCACGCGCAAGAACGGCAACGTCGACTGGATCTACCTCGATCCCGACACCTACCTCGTGATCCGTACCGTGCAACAGGCCAAGGTGCGCGGCGCCGAGCGCGTGAGCGAGACCGACTACGGCGCGTACGAGTCGGTGGCCGGCGTGTGGATGCCGTTCTCCTTGGAGACCGGGCCCAAGGGCGGACCGCACAACATGCGCACGACCATCGAGCGCGCCGAGGTCAACGTCGACGTGCCGGCGTCGGCGTTCAGCTATCCGAAGAAGGGGCAGGTGGTGGCGCGCCTCATCATCGCCGGACCGACGAAGACGGAGCAGGCCGAAGCGCTGCCGCCACCGCCGCCGGCGCGGCCGCCGGTGATCGACTCGGGCGTCATCTCGGGCCTCGGCGTGCGCAACATCGGCTCGGCGGCGATGTCGGGCCGCGTCGCCGCCGTCGCCGCGCGCGTGGAGAACGGCAAGACCCTCTTGTTCGTCGGCGCGGCCTCGGGCGGCGTCTGGAAGTCGAGCGACGGCGGCACCACGTTCAAGCCGGTGTTCGACAAAGAGCGCGTGCAGTCGATCGGCGCCATCACGATCGATCCCACGAACCCGAAGACCATCTGGGTCGGCACCGGCGAAGGCTGGACGCGCAACTCGACCTCGATCGGCGACGGCATCTACAAGTCGACCGACGAGGGCGAGACGTGGACCAACATGGGGTTGCCGCATTCGGAGCGCATCGTGCGCATCCTCGTGCATCCCAAGAACGGCAACATCGTCTACGCCTGCGTGCCGGGCAAGCTGTGGAGCGACTCGGCAGATCGCGGCCTCTATCGCACCACCGACGGCGGGCGCAGCTGGTCGCTGGTGCTGCGCGGCAAGAGCCTGTCGACGGGCTGCTCGTCGGTGACCATGGATCCGAAGAACCCCGACGTGCTGCTCGCCGGCATGTGGGACTTCCGGCGCAAGGGCTGGACCTTCCGCTCCGGCGGCGACGGGCCCGACGCGCCGAGCGCGAGCGGGCTCTATCGCTCCAGCGACGGCGGCGCGAGCTGGAAGGAGATCTCGACGGAGAAGGGGCTGCCCAAGGCGCCGTGGGGGCGCGTCGAGGTGGTCTACGCGCCGTCGGATCCGAAGATCGTGTACGCCTTCGTCGAGTCGACCGAGTCGGGGCTCTTCCGCTCCGCCGACGGCGGCGCGACCTGGGAGGCGCGCGATCGCAGCCAGAACATGGTGTGGCGGCCGTTCTACTTCGCGCGGCTCGTCGTCGATCCGTTGCAGCCGAACCGCATCTTCAAGCCCGACCTGTCGCTCATCGTCTCCGACGACGGCGGCAAGAGCTTCGTCGGCACCGGCGGCGGCTCGCACGGCGACTGGCACGACCTGTGGATCGATCCGACCAACACCAAGCACATCATCGGCGGCGACGACGGCGGCCTGTGGCTGAGCTACGACGGCGGCAACCGCTGGTGGAAGGCGAACAACCTTCCCATCTCGCAGTTCTATCACGTCACCGTCGACAACAAGGATCCGTACCAGGTCTACGGCGGCCTGCAGGACAACAGCTCGTGGGTGGGCGACTCGCAGTATCCGGGCGGCATCACCAACTCGCGCTGGGAGAACCTCTACGGCGGCGACGGCTTCTGGGTGGTCGCCGATCCGACCGATCCCGAAGCGGTCTACGCCGAGTCGCAGGGCGGCTACATCGGGCGCGTCGATCGGCGCACCCACGCCGGGCGCGACATCCAGCCCAAGGCCCACTACAAGGAGAAGCTGCGCTTCAACTGGAACACGCCGATCGCGGTGTCGCCGACGCAGAAGGGCACGCTCTACATCGGCGCGCAGTTCCTGTTCCGCTCGCGCGATCACGGCGACAACTGGGAGCGCATCTCGCCCGATCTGACGACGAACGATCCCGAGAAGCAGAAGCAGGAGCAGTCGGGCGGCGTCACCGTCGACAACTCCGAAGCCGAGATGCACACGACCATCTACTCGATCTCGGAGTCGCCCAAGGATCCGAAGACCGTGTGGGTCGGCACCGACGACGGCAACCTGCAGCTCACGCGTGACGCGGGCAAGACCTGGAGCAACGTCGTCGGCAACGTCGCCGGCCTGCCCAAGGCGTCGTGGGTGAGCTGGGTCGAGGCGTCGAAGTACGCCGCCGGCACCGCGTTCGTGACCTTCGATCGCCACACCTTCGGCGACATGACGCCGTGGGTCTTCCGCACCGACGACTTCGGCAAGAGCTGGAAGCGCATCGTCGGCGCCGACAGCGGCGTCAACGGCTATGCGCACGTGGTGAAGCAGGATCCGGTCAAGCCGTCGATGCTCTACGTCGGCACCGAGCTCGGCTTGTGGATCTCGCTCGACGCCGGCGCGCACTGGGCGCAGTTCCGGCCCAACAACTTCCCGTCGGTGGCGGTGCGCGATCTGCAGATCCATCCGCGCGAGAACGATCTCGTCCTCGCCACGCACGGCCGCGGCATCTGGATCGTCGACGACGTCACGCCGCTGCGCGCGCTCTCCGCCGACACCGTGCAGAAGCCGGTGGCGTTCCTGCCGTCGCGCATGGTGCAGCAGCGGCTGCAGGCGCAGGCGGGCTGGGTCGAAGGCGACGCGTCGTTCTGGGGCGACAACCCGCCGCCGGGCGTGGTCATCACCTTCTATCAGCGCACGCGCCAGCTCTACGGGCGCATCAAGCTCGAGATCCTCGACGACAAGGGCAAGGTGCTCGACACCATCGTGCCGCCCAAGCGGCGCGGCCTGAACCGCGTCGTCTGGAGCATGCAGACCAAGCCGCCCAAGGTGCCGCGCGCGGCGCAGTGGGCCCTGGCGTCGTCGCAGGGCCCGCGCGTGGTGCCCGGCGTGTACACGGTGCGGCTCACGCGCGGCAAGGACGTCATCGAGACCAAGCTCAAGATCGATCTCGATCGCCGCGCGCCGTGGAAGATCGCCGACCGCAAGCAGCAGTTCGACGCGGCCGAGCGCATCGCCGGGCTGTTCGGCGAGATGAGCGAGATCGTCGGCAAGCTCGACGGCGCCGCCGCCGGCGCGCGCGATCGGCTGTCCAAGCTCGGGCCCAAGGATCCGCTCGCCGACAAGATCAAGCAGCTGTCGCAGAAGATCGAGGACACGCGCAAGAAGGTGGTGGCCACCAAGGAAGGCGGCGCCATCACCGGCGAGGAGCGCATCCGCGAGCACCTCGATCATCTCTACGGCGCCATCAACGGCTGGGAGGGCCGGCCGGCGAGGTATCAGCTCGAGCGCATCGACGCGCTCAAGCACGAGCTCGACGACGTGGGCAAGGAGCTACAGCTGCTCGGCAAGAACGAGATCGCGCCGATCGGCGAGCTCCTGCGCGCGCGGCACCTGCCGCCGATCGAGCTCGTCGAGCGCGAGGGTGCCGACGACGACGAGGGCGAGACCGGAATCACCTCGGCCTCGGCCGAGCGCTGTTATCGCTCGCGCGGCAGCGAGTGCCAGGTCGCGGTCGAGGCCGATCGCCGGCGCTGATCGCGCGCGACGACCGACGCGCTCGGGCTGGCCGCCGGGCGCGTCGGCGCTCGCTAGCCGCCGGGCGCGTCGGCGCTTGCTAGCCGCCGAGCGCGTCGGCGGTGATGAACGCGTGCAGCGACTCGAGCTGCGCGCTCAGCTCGCCCACGCGATGCTGCAGCAGCTTGCGCAGCGACAACATCCCGACCAGCCCACCGTTCTCGTCGAGCACCGGCAGGTGGCGGATGTGGTTGTCGATCATCGTGCGCAGCGCGGTGTGCTCGGGCGTGTCCGGCGAGGCGGTGATGAGGCCGGTCGTGCACACGTCACCGACCGACGTCTTGGCCGGGTCGCGCTGCTTCAAGACGACCTTGTTCATCACGTCGCGCTCGGTGAACAGTCCCACGAGCCGACCGTCGTCGACGACGACGCAGGCGCCGGTGCGGTTCTTCGCCATCGCCTCGACAGCTCCGTGCACGGTCGTCGCCGGAGTCACCACCGTCGGCGATCCGGTCAGAATCTTGCCGATCCCTCCCACGCGCCACCTCCTTCGCTGTCCAATTTCAGTTTATCCCAGTCGTCGCGGGCAGGGAATCGAATACGTGGCGGTAGATCCACGAGCCGGCGCAAAAATGCGTCGTCGACACGGTGACGGCGGCGGCGCCGAGGAGGGCGCCGACGACCAGCCCGGTGCGGCGCCGGCCGCCGGCCAGGAGCGCCGCCGACGTCGCGGCCATGGCGGCGGCGAGACCCATGGCGAAGCGGCGTGGCGGGGGATTGTCGGGCAGCGGCGCGCTGCCGGCGAGCGGGCGCACCGCGCGATCGTATAGCCGATCGAACGGGTGGCGGCGGCGCGAGGCCCCGAAGGCCGAGACGGCGGCGAAGGAGACGAGGAGCCGCGGCGACTCGAGCACGAGCCCGCTCAGGATCCACAGCGTGCTCAGCGACGGTGTCAGCCGCAGCCACGGCGCGACGCGGCGCAGCGACGGATCGGTTCGCATCGGGAACCCCTGCATCGCCAGCGCGCGCTCGCTCCACGTCGAAGGTGCCGTGCCGGATGGCCCGGATGGCGTGGTCATGCCCGATGGCGTGGTCATGCCCGATGGCGTTGCAAGCCGCGCGCTCGACGGCGCGAGCCGGACCTCGCGACGACGGCCGGCGATCATGGCGGCCGCGGCGACCTCGCGCTCGCCGTCGAAGACGGCGGCGGCACGAACGCATGCGAATGGGGCGGCGCGCCGGGCACGTGCGTGACGCTCGGCGACGGCGCGGCGATGATATGATGCGCCGTGGCCGCCATCGACGCGTACATCGGGTACCTCACCAAGTTCAAAGCGAGCGCCATCATCCTCGAGAGCGGCAAGCCGGTGGTGGTGCGGCTGCCGACGGGCGATCGCTCGACGACGGCGATGGTGACGTTGCAGCAGCTGCAGGGAATCGTCGAGGAGTGCGCGCCGCCCGATGCCTTCGGCGAGATGCTGGCGAGCGGGAACGCGCGCTTCGACTACACGCGCGGGCCGCGGCCGGTGGCGTGCACCGTCGAGGCGGCGTCGACGCGCATGCGCATCGTGATCGCGGCGGTCGACGAAGGCGCGGCGCAGGCGGCGCCGCTCGAGATCGAGAAGCCCGCGGCACCCTCGCCCGCGCCGACGGCAGCGGCACCCGCACCGACGGCAGCGACGCCCGCGCCGACGGCAGCCACGTCCGCACCGACGGCAGCCACGCCCGCACCGACGGCAGCGAAGCGCGCGGCTCCGCTTGCACCTCCAGCCGCCACCGGCGGCGGCGCCGCCGGGATCGACGAGATGCTGCGCGCGATGAAGAAGCTCGGCGCCTCCGATCTCCACATGTCCTGCTCGATGCCGCCGCTCGTGCGCCAGCACGGCGAGATGAAGCCGATCCCCGGCTTCCCCGAGCTGCAGCCCGATCGCATGCTCGAGCTGCTCTACGAGATCTGCCCCGAGAAGAACCGCCGCGAGTTCGAAGAGCGCTCCGACACCGACTTCGCCTACGCCATCGCCGGCCTGTCGCGTTTTCGCGCCAACATGTTCCGCGACCGCAAAGGCCCCGGCGCCGTCTTCCGCGCCATCCCGTTTCAGCTGCTCTCGCCCGCCGAGCTCGGCTTGCCGCCCAAGGTGCTCGACCTCTGCTACCTCACCAAGGGCCTCGTCGTCGTCACCGGCCCGACCGGCTCCGGCAAATCGACCACGCTCGCCACGCTCATCGATTACGTCAACATGAACCGCTCGGATCACATCATCACCATCGAGGATCCGATCGAGTTCGTGCACGACAACAAGAAGTGCCTCGTCAACCAGCGCGAGGTGCACGTGCACACGCGCTCCTTCAAGGACGCCCTGCGCGCGGCGCTGCGCGAGGATCCCGACATCGTGCTCGTCGGTGAGATGCGCGATCTCGAGACCATCGCCATCGCCGTCGAGACCGCCGAGACCGGCCACCTCGTCTTCGGCACGCTGCACACCACGACCGCGCCGTCGACGGTCGACCGCATCATCGACCAGTTCCCCGCCGATCGGCAGTCCCAGGTGCGGCAGATGCTCGCCGAGTCGCTGCGCGGCGTCATCGCGCAGACGCTGTGCAAGAAGATCGGCGGCGGACGCGTCGCCGCCTACGAGATCCTCATCGGCACCGCGGCGGTGTCGAACCTCATCCGCCAGGCCAAGACGTTCCAGCTGTTTTCGGTCATGCAGACCGCGAAGCACATCGGCATGGTGACGCTCAACGACTCGCTCCTCGAGCTCGTCAAGGCCAAGAAGGTGGAGCCGCTCGAGGCCTACATGAAGTCGGTGCAGAAGGCGGAGCTCAAAGCAGCCCTCGGCAAGCTCGGCATCGAAATCAACGTGCAGGACGAAAAGGAGTAGCGGCCGTCCGTCGGCGGCGCGCTTGATGCAACCAAGCGCGAGTATGGGGCGGACCTTTCGCATAGCGGCTTGCGCGCTCGGCCTGGGTGCGCTCGGTGCGGGCTGCTATGGCGCGTATGGTGGCTATTACGGCGACTACGGCGATTATTATTCGGGATATCCGGGATACAGCCTTTCCTATTACGGACCCGGTTATTATTCGTATCGCTATCCGTATCGCTACGGCCACAATTACGCGCCGTATTACCGGCACGGAGCGAACTTCGCCGGTCCGGGGTATACGCGCGGATATCACGGCGGCACCGTGTATCGCGGCGGTACCGTGTATCACGGCGGCACCGTGTATCACGGCGGCACCGTCTACCACGGTGGCGGCGGATATCACGGCGGCGGCGGATATCACGGCGGCGGACACCGATAGCCGATGATCGCAGACGACGACGGCAGGGCCGCGGCGCCCTAACGGCGGTGGTGTCTGCGCGCCTCGCCCGCCTCGCGGCGCAATAGCTCGCCGAGCCCGGCGAACTCGCTCTGCGCCGAAGCGATCGCCGAAGCTTCGCGGCGCGTGCCGAACGCTGCGCGTGCCGTCTCGACGACCCGGATGTACTCGGCCTCGAGCTCCGGCGTCACGCCGTCGGCGGGCAGATCCATCTTTTGTCGCAGCGCGCTCGCCCAGCGATCGACCTCGGCCGCGGTCGTCGCGTCGGCGTGCCGCGCCGCCTGCACCGCCATCGTCGGCAGGCGCGCCTTCTCGAGGAGCTGCGCCAGCAGCTTCCACGCCGCGGGATCGGCCGCCGCGGCCAGGAGCTCCTCGGCGCGCGACAGCGGCGCCCGCGCGCGGCTCATGTCGTTGGCCTCGAGATACAGCGCCGCCAGATACAGCTGCGGCCGCGGATCGCGCGGCGCCACCTCGTTCGCCTGCTTGCACGCGCTCTCGGCCAGCGCCGCCCGCGCCGCGCCCGGTGGATGGCGGTACGCCAGCCCGCACACCGCCAGGCGCACCTCCGGGCTGCGCGCGTGGTGCGCCTCGAGCGGCGCCAGCTGGTGCAGCGCCTCGTCGTAGCGCGCCGCCTCGGCCAGCGCGCGCGCTTCGGCCAGCGTCGCGCGATCGGCCTCGCCGAGCGGCCCTTCGGTGGGCGCCGGGGGCGCCGGGGGCGCGGGGGGCGCTGTCGTCGCCGCCGGCGCCTTCGTCGCGGCCGGCGGCGCCGCGGCCTGGCGTACCGGCGTCACCATCTCGAGGAGCTGCTGCCGATCTTTCGGATCCCAGTCGGGATCGGGCGACTTCTCGACGAGCGCGCGGATCTCGCCGGCGCTCCCCTCGCGCCAGCGCGGCCCGTCGTCGCGACGATGCTGGAGCCCGATCTCGATCAGGCGCGCCTCGGTCTCGTCGAAGCCGACCTGCTCGCTGTCGTAGCTCGGGCTCATCAGCGCCGACGGGCGCCGGTCGTGGATCACGCCGAGCGTGTGCGCCCACTCGTGCAGGAAGATGACCTGCTCCTTGTGCAGCTTGCGCGACACGAGGAGCGCCTCGCGCTCGCGATCGGTGAGCGTGTCGAACAGCCGGCGCACCTCGTTGTACTCGGCGAGATCGTGCAGGCTGCGCATGACCATGTGCTTGGAGAAGAAGCGCGCCATGCCGATGTTCTCGATGGCGCCGGGAAACACCGGCAGCGCCGCGACCAGGCCGACCACGAGATCGACGTCGTCCCCCGCGTCGGTGGCCGCCAGATCGTCGACGAGCGCGGCCATGCTCGGCTTCTCCGAGTCGCGCTCCCAATCGCGCACGTCGACGATCTCGAAGCGCACGCCCGGCCAGCCGCGGCACAGCGCGTTCACCCGCTCGACGATGCGCCGGAAGCGCGACTGCCACTCCACCGTCTGCCGCCGATAATCGGCGGCCGCCCAGACGCGCACGCGCAACGTCCGCACCTCCGGCGCCTCGCCGCCCGACGGGCGCAGCTGCATCTTCACCGGCGCCATCTTGCGCGCGGCGTCGTGCTGCACGCTGCCCGGCGAGCTCGGCAGCTTGGGCAGCCAGTCCTTCCAACTCTGCTGCGCGCGCGCCGGCGCGGCGAGCGACATCAGCACCAACAACGACACCGCCAAGCGCACGCGCTACTCCTCGGGCGGGCTGGTCAGCTCCGCCGTTTGATTCAGGCCCTGCGCGATCTGCGGCAGGATGCCGAGCCGCTCGTAGACCGGCCGCGCCTGCGCGCGCAGCCCGGGCAGCTTGCGCACGAAGATGGCCACCGCCACCAGCGTCGCCACGCCGCCCCACGCCACCGTCGCCGGCGCGCCGATGCGTGCGCCGAGCCCGCCCGCCACCAGGCTGCCGAACGGCATCATCCCGAAGAACGCCATGGCGTAGAAGCTCATCACGCGCCCGCGCTTGTCCTCGTCGACGAGCGTCTGCAACAGCGTGTTCGACGCCGCCATCTGCACCATCATGCCGCCCCCGGTGATCATGAGCAGGACGAGCGACAGCCACAGCACGTGCGAGCGCGAAAACGCGATCAGCCCGAAGCCGAACAGCGCGCCCGTCGTCGCGATCGTGCGCCCGAGCCCGAGCACGCTGCGCCGCGACGCCAGCCACAAGACGCCGATGACCGCGCCCACGCCCGTCGACGCCATGAGCCAACCGAAGGTGTGCGGGCCGCCGTGGAGCACCTGGCTGGCGAACAGCGGCATCAGGACCGTGTAGGGAATGCCGGTGAAGCTGACGACGGCGAGCAGGAGCAGGATCGCGCGGATCGGCGCGAACGACGCCACGTAGCGGAAGCCTTCGCGCAGATCGACGAGGATCCGCTTCGGCGCCGCGGTCGGCGCCGGCCGCGGGCGCATCCGCATCATCAAGAGAGACGCGATGACCGCGACGTAGCTGACCGCGTCGATGGCGAAGCACCAGCCCTCCCCCACCGCCGCGACGAGCACGCCGGCGATCGACGGCCCGAGCAGCCGCGCCGCGTTCACCATCGACGAGTTGAGCGCGATGGCGTTGGGCAGATCCTCGCGCGCGTCGATCATCTCGACGACGAACGCCTGGCGCGCCGGCGTGTCGAAGGCGTTGATGAGCCCCTGGAACGCCGCCAGCACCAGGATGTGCCAGACCGTGATCGTGCCGCGCAAGGCGAACCACGCCAGCAGCCCCGACTGCAGCATCGCCAGCGCCTGCGTCCACACCAGCACGCGATGGCGGTTCCAGCGATCGACGAGCACGCCGGCGATCGGCGCCAACAGGAACGTCGGGATCTGCCCGGCGAAGCCGACGATCCCGAGCAGCAGCGCCGAGTTGGTCAGCCGATAGACGAGCCACGCGGTGGCGACGCGCGTCAGCCACGTGCCGATGAGCGACGTGCCCTGCCCGGCGAAGAAGAGACGATAGTTGCGATGCCGGAGCGCACGGCCCATGGCCGCGAACGTCGACGGCTCCTTGGCGCGCTCGCTCACCGCCCGATGCTATGCGCACGCGAGCCCACACGACAAGATGCGATCCACGCCGGCGCTTGCCGCCGCGGCGCGGTGCGAGGATACTAGCGGGCCGGATGGCCACGACGCCCGAGCGCGGCGACTCCGGCGACGGCCCCGCGGACGACGAGCGCGACCGCTCGATCGCCGGCGCCGAGACCCTCTCGTCCGACGGCGGGCCGCGCCCGCAGCGCGTCGAGGCGCGCACCGGCGACGTCATCGCCGGGCGCTACGAGCTCCTCGCCGAGCTCGGCCGCGGCGCCTTCGGCGTGGTCTTCCGCGCGCGCGATCGCGTCGCCGACACCGTGGTCGCCATCAAGATGCTCTCGGGCGCGCGCCGCTTCTCGCCGACGGCGGTGGCGCGGCTGCGGCGCGAGGTGCAGGCGGCGTGGCGCGTGACCCACCCCGGCGTGGTGCGCATCTACGATCTCGTCGCGGTCGGCGATCACCTGGCGCTGTCGATGGAGCTCGTCGACGGCGACACGCTCGATCGCCGCGTCGCGCGCGACGGACGGCTCGACGACGCCGCGCTCGCCGCGCTCGCGCTCGACCTCGGGCGCGCCCTCGCCGCCGCGCACGAGGCCGGCGTCACCCATCGCGATCTGAAGCCGTCGAACATCATGCTGCGCGCCGGCAGCGGGCGCGCGGTCATCACCGACTTCGGGCTGTCGCGCCTGCCCGGCGCCGACGACGTCGACGCCGGCGCGGACGGCCCCGGCAGCCCCGGCAGCGGCAGCGCGGGCAGCGGCAGCCCCGGCGGCGGCAGCCCCGGCGCCGACGAGACCTCGCTGACGCGCACCGGCGATCTGCTCGGCACGCCCACCTACATGGCGCCCGAGCAGCTGCAGCGCAGCCGCGACGCCGGACCGGCCGCCGACGTCTACTCTGTCGGGCTCGTGCTCTTCGAGGCGGCCACGGGGAGCCGCGCCCATCCGCAGAAGACGCTCGCCGAGCTGATGAAGGCGCGCCTCGAGGAGCCACCGCCGTCGGTGGCGGCGCAGCGTCCCGAGCTGTCGCCGGCGCTGGCGCGCGTGATCGACGACTGCCTGATCGTCGACGCTGCGCGCCGCATCCCCGACGCGCGCGCGCTGCTCGCCCGCCTCGAGTCGCGCAACGCCACGCCGGCACCCGCGCCGCGGCGTCGTCGCGCCTGGCTGGCGGCCGCGCTCGCCGTGCCGCTCGTGGCGATCGCCGCGATCGCGGCGCAGCGCTGGCTCGCCGATCGCCTGCCCGCGCACGATCGCCGCGTCGCCTTCGCCGCGGCCGGCAGCCGCGATCTCGATCGCGCGCTCGGGCAGCTGGCCGCGCGTCGCTTCGCCGCCGCCGATCACCGCGTCGCCACCGTGACCGACGCCAGCGGCGCCAACATCGTCGTCGACCTCGCGTGGCACAACGCCGGCGAGCGCGTCACCGTCGACGCCACCGTGCGCCCGAGCGGCGGCCGCGCGCGCCCGCTCGGCAGCGAGACCGCCAGCTCGCTGTCGGCCGCGCTCACGCCGATCCTCGCGCGCGTCGCCGCCGTCGTCGACGAGCGGCAGCCCGAGCGCGTCGACGCCGCCGAGCGCGAGGCCATGGCCCGCCTCGGCGCGCGCGACGTCGCCGCCTTCCGCGCCTACGGCGCCATCATCGACGAGTTCCTCGGCACGCCCTTCATCGACGTGCCCGCGCTCGCCCATCGCGTCGAGGATGTGATCGCGCGCGACCCGAGCTGGGGCCATCCGTACGCGCTGCTCATGCACATCCACGGCATCTACTCGCCCGACGCCCGCGCGGCCCGCGAGCGCGGCGTGCACGCGATCGATGCCGCGCGCGATCCCGGCGGCGCGGCGCTGCTCGCGCTCGGCGAGAACCAGTCGCGCGACCTTCTCACCGAGGTCGCCGCCGCCCAGGATCGCGCCTTCACCGCCGCCCCCGACGACGTGCTGCTCGGTTGGTCGCTGGCCCAGGTGCTCTCGCAGCTGCGCCGCCACCAGGAGTTCCTCGCGGTCATCCGCTCCATGCACCACACGCGCCCGGATCTGCAGTTCGGCACCGATCTCGAAGAGTCGATGCGCGTGATGGGCCTCGGCGCCGAGATCCCGGCGCTGCAAGAGGCGTGGCTGAAGGACGCGCCCGCCAACGAGCAGGCGTGGGTCGGCCAGCTCATGGTCGAGCTCGCCGCGGGCAGCTCGGCCTCGGCCGCCGAGCGCGCGCGCGACATCCTGCTCCTGTTCGGCCGCTCTCCGCAGCGCCTCTCGACGCTGCTCGAGGTGCTCGAGCATCGCGAGGAGCTGGCCGCGGCCTCGTCGGTGGCCAACGAGCTCTTGCGCGGGACGCGCCTCGAGCGCGCGCTCGGTTGGTTCGGCCTGGGCCAGATCGCGATGCTGCAGGGCCGCTTCTCGGCGGCGCGCGAGGCCTGGCGCTCGGCGGCGCGCGAGGCGCAGCCGTTCGGCTCGCAAGGCCCGCGCGAGCAGAGCCTCGAGGAGCTGGTGGCGCTCGACCTGGTGATCGGCGACGACGCCGATCTGTCCGACACGCTCGGGCAGCTCATCGCCGAATATCGCGCCGCCAGCAACGACGCGCCCATGGCCGCCGACGAGATCACGCGCGCCGGCCACGAGCATCCGCGCCGCTGCCTCGACGTCGCGGCGATGGTGCGCGCCGTCGATCGCGCGCGCGGCGAAGCCGGCTACGAGCGCGAGGTCTGGCGCGCCGCCGCCGCCGCCGGCTGCGCGCGCTGCCGCGACGTGGTGCGCCTCGGCCTCGCGCCCGACGAGCGGCGCGTGCGCTCGACCTTCGCGCTCGCCGAGTGCGCCGAGCGCGAGGGCAACCTGGAGCTCTCACGCGACGCCTTCACACGCGCGCGCTCGCTGCGCACGCTGACCTTGCAGTCGAGCGAATCGCCGGCCACGGCGTACTCGGTCCTGTCGAGCTACGAGCTCGGCCGCGTGCTCGCGCGGCTCGGGCGCGCCCAAGAAGCGCGCGCCGCGTTCGGCGACTTCATGCGCCGCTGGGGCCACGCCGATCACCCGGTGGCCCAGGTCGACGACGCCCGCCGCGCGCTCGCCGGTGCCGGCACGCCCGCCGCCGGTGCCAACACGCCCGCCGCCGCCGGCACACCGTAACGGCACATTTCGGCACATTTTTCGGCACCGCGCTGTGCCGATTTGTGCCGAAATCTGCGTCATTCCGCCGCAGTTGTCGCGATCTTGCGCTACGCCGGCCACGGCATGCTTCGTGCTCGACACGCCGCCCATGGCCCTCCACACCGAAGAGCTCCTCCTGCACCCCAACGATCAGATCAAGATCGCCGGCGCCGTCGAAGCCGCCGAGCAGCGCACCGCCGTCGACTTCCACGTGCACGTCGAGGCGACCTGCCGCTATCCCGAAGCGCGCGCGCGCGATCTGTTGCGCCTCGCCGCCAGACGTCCGCACCGCGCCCACGGCATGCTCCTCTACCTGCTCGCGCACGAGCGCCGCTGCTACATCGTCACCGACGAGGCGCTGCGTCCGCTCGAAGGCACGCGCGTGTGGCGCGACGTCACCAACCGCCTCGTCCTCGACCTCCTGCACGGCAAGCTCGGCGACGGCATGTCCGACGCCGTCGGACGCTTCTCGCACATCGTC
This sequence comes from Polyangia bacterium, assembly GCA_035607415.1. GTDB lineage: Bacteria > Myxococcota_A > Polyangia > Palsa-1104 > Palsa-1104 > JAQBQH01. Next base: position 6,394 of record DATNAQ010000158.1, on the reverse strand, counting down.
GCCGGCCACTTTCCCGGCATCCCCCTCGACGTCATCCCCCGTTCCATCGCCCGGTAGTACAATCAACACGTGGTCCTTCGCGACGAGACGCTCGATCAGAGCCGCAGCCACCGCGCGCGCGAAGGCGGCGGTCCGCCCGAGCCCGGCATCATCATGCTGTTCTCCGGCGAGCGCCCGCTGTTCGAGCTCGTGACATCGCGCGGCCCGATCACCATCGGCCGCGACACCGCCTGCACCATCTCGATCATCGACGCGCGCGCGTCGCGCCGCCACGCCGAGCTCGCGTTCGAGGGCGACCGCTGGATCGTGAGCGACCTCGGCAGCCGCAACGGCACCTTCCTCGACGGCGAGCGCGTCGGCGAGCGCGCCGCCGTCACCGACGAGGCGGTGCTGTCGGTCGGCAACACCATCTTCCTCGTCAGCACCAACGTCTCGTCGCTACGTGGCACCATCGCCGTCGAGAATGGCGTGATCATCGGCCCGCGGCTGCGTGCGCCGTGGCAGGCGATCGATCTCATCGCGCAGAAGAGTAAAGTTTTGCACGTCGTCGGCGAGACCGGCACCGGCAAGGAGCAGGCGGCGCGCCGCTTCCACGCCGGCAGCCGGCGCGCGGCGGGTCCGTTCGTCGCCGTCAACTGCGCGGCGGTGCCGCCGCTGCTCGCCGAGCGGCTCTTCTTCGGCGCGCGCCGCGGCGCCTACTCGGGCGCGGAGAGCGACAGCGAAGGCTACCTCGCCGCCGCCGACGGCGGCACGCTCTTCCTCGACGAGGTCGGCGATCTCTCGCCCGACGTGCAGCCCAAGCTCTTGCGCGCCATCGAGACCGGCGAGCTGCTCCCGCTCGGCGCCGCGCACGCGCGCAAGCTCAACGTCGCGGTGGTCTCGGCCACGCACGTCGATCTGCGTGGGCGCATCAACGCCGGCACCTTCCGCAGCGATCTCTACTTCCGCCTCGGCCAGCCGGCGCTGACCCTGCCGCCCCTGCGCGCGCGCCGCGAGGAGATCCCGTCGATCATCGACGTGACGCTGCAGCGCCTCTCGGGCGGCATGCAGGCGCACGCGTCGCTCGTCGAGGCGGCGCTCCTGCGGCCCTGGCCGGGCAATACGCGCGAGCTGATCAACGCCGTCACCGCGGCGGCGCACCTGGCGCGCGGGCGCGACAATCGCGTGATGGCGCAGCATCTCGGCGACAACGTCGGCACCGCGCTCGGCTCCCTGCTCACGCCGTCGAACGCGACGCCGCCGCGCGGCGCCGCGCCGGCGATGACACAAGAGGACGCCGAGTCGCTGCGCATCCGCGAGGTGCTCGAGCGCGAGCACGGCAACGTCACGCGCGCGGCGCAGCAGCTCGGTCTGCATCGCACGCAGCTCCGGCGCCTGATTGCGCGCTACGGCATCGATCGCAAGCAGTATCGCCGCCGCCTCGACGGCGCCATCGACAACCTCGACTCGAGCGGCTGAGCCGCCCCCCGCGCGCCTGACGCAACTCTGCCGTCGGTTGGCGCAATAGTGCCGCGGCGATCTCGTAGCCATACGCACGGGGGTAGTGACCATGCGTGGCTGGATTCCACTTTTTCTCGTGCTCGCGGCCTGCGGCGGCCGTAGCGGCAACGGCGACACCCATTGCGTGCCCGGCGCCAGCGTCGCCTGCGCCTGCAGCAACGGCGCCATGGGTGCGCAGCTCTGCGACGACAACGGCCGTCTCGGCACCTGCTCGTGCGACGGATCGGGCGGCAACGGCAATACGACGACGACTCCGCCGCCCACGTCGCAACCGGGCGGCCCGATGGTGCTGTCGTTCGGCGCCTCGAGCGCGACGCTCATGCAGGGTCAGTCGATCACGTTCAGCGCCATCGTGACCGCGCCGGCGGGCACCGACGCGCTCGCCGGCGGCACGCTCACCTCGCCCGACGGCAGCGTCACCTACGGTCCGCTCCAGGCCGGCACGCAGAAGGACGCCTTCTCGCTGGCGCTCACGTGGGCGCAGATCAATCAGACGCTGTCGATCGACTTCACCGAAAGCCAGACGCGCGTCTTCCAGGCCGTCTTCTTCGACACGGCCGGGCGCAAGGCCACCGCGTCGTTCTCGGTCACGCTCAGCTGCAACGGCGAGCGCGCCTGCAAGGGCTCGTGTGTATCGCCGACCGAGGCCGTACCGACGGAGTGCGGCGACCAGGAGTTCACGGCCAACACCGCCAGGTCGTGCAACGAGGTTTGCGCCAGCTTCGGTTTCTCGTGCACCACGGAGTGCCGCTTCGCGAGCCAGTCCGAGAGCGCAACGGCGGCCGGCATGGCGAGCTACGGGGCTGGAGAGTTTGGCGGGATCGTCGACATCGAGCAAAGCTGCTCGGACCAACCGGCCGCGATGGAGACCGATCCGCAGTCCGGCATGAGCTACGCGTTCAGCAACATCGAGTGCTGCTGCCACTGACGCGAGCGCGTCAGCGCATGTCCCAGCCGAACACGATGCCCGGCGTCCAGCCCACCGCGAGGTTGCCGATGCGCACCGACTGATCGGCGCCCGCCGCCGACGCGTTCTGCGAGACCTGCGTCATCTTGCCGAACGCGACCATGTTCTCGAGCGCGAGCGTGAACTTGTGCCGCGTCTTGCCGAAGCCGACGCCGACGCGCGCGAGCAGCTCGGGAAAATATCCGCTGGCGACGTAGGCCGCCTGGCTCGCGCCCATGGCCGTGCCCACTTCGCTGACGCCGCCCCACGTGCAGCCGCACACGCCGGGACCGAACGAGACGAAGAAGTAGCGCCCGATGTCGGCTTCGGCCATCGCCGTCAGCCGCCAATAGTCGGACACGTTGATCGACACGCCGCCGCCGCCGGTGCCGGCGCTGATGCTGCCGCCGAAGCCGAAGCCGCCGCCGACGTCGGCGTACACGCCCCAGCGATTCTTGATCTGCACGCCGATGCGCCCCGAGAAGTTCGCGCCGTACGACACGCCGGGCGCGAACACCGCGGGCGCTCCGTCGGCGCCGGCGCGAATCTGAAACTTCCTCGGCAGCGGCGCGATCTCGGGCGGCGGCGCGGTCACCTCCGCCGGTGCCGCGGCCGCCGTCTCGGCCGGCGTCGTCGTGTTGGCGACCTCGCCGCTCCCCGGTGCCTGAGCCAGCGCGGCGCGCCCAATCAGCAGTACACAACCAATGGTCAATCGCCTCATGTTCTCCCCTTGACGGCCATCGCACGACCGACGGAGATCACACCGCGACTATTCAGCGCACCGACGAGCACCGCGCGCGACGGGCACTTCTGCGTGTAGGCGCCGCTGCCGAATTTCGTGCAAGCAGGCTCCGGGGAGCGCGCTACTCCGACGATCGTAGGGAGGATGTCATGGGGAGGATCCTGGGGATCGCAGCGCTCGCATTCGTCGGTGCTTGTGCCTGGCCGGCGACGCGCATGGAGCCGGTCTACAACTACGGCTCCGGACCGAAGGTGACGGTCTCGTCGGCGCCGGCCTACAACGCCGGCCCGTCGACGGCGCACACCACGTCGCCCGACGGCGCGACGCTGTTCGTCTGCCACGGCGGCGGCACGCGGCCGGGCTGGGAGGTGCCGCCCGACTACAGCCCGGCCTGCTGAGCGAGCTCCGGACAGCGGAACAAGCGCGCGCGGGCGAGCACGCGCTCGTCGTAGACGCCGAAGCCGTCGAGCACGATGAAGTTCGCGCCGCGCGCCACCGCCGTGTCACGTAAGGTGTCGGTGGCCGCCTCGTCTTCCCGGTCCGACTGCACCTCGACGTTGCCGAGCGCGCGGCAGCACGATCCCGGATCGCGGTTCGACAAGATCACCCCGCTCGCCGGCGGCGCCGTCGCCAGGCGGCTCGGCTCGCTCTCGGCGCAACCGACCGCCCACAACGCGAGCAGGAGCCACAGCGACGCGCGCGCGCGTTTCATCGCGGCACCTCCGTCGCTGTGATAGTCGCCGGGCGAGCGAGCGGTAGGGGCGCGCGCTTGCACGAACTGTCGCCAAAGAATCGTCAGCGAAGCCGGCGCGCGCTCAGTCGGACGGCAGCTGCGGCCACGTCTTGGGCGGTGGCGAGCGGAACGCGATGGCCATGCGGTTCCAGGCGTTGATGGCCGCGACCACGCAGGTCAGATCGGAGATTTCCTTTTCGCTGAAGTGCGCGCGCACGCGTTCCCACACGTCGTCGGGCGCGCGCGTCCGCGCGATGTCGTTGACCGCTTCGGCCCAGGCGAACGCCGCCTTCTCGCGCTCGCTGAACACCGGCGAGTCGTGCCATCCGGCGACGACGTCGACGCGCCGCTCGCTCTCGCCGGCGAGGCGCGCGTCGCGGCTGTGCATGTCGACACAGTAGCTGCAGCCGTTGATCTGCGACAGGCGCAGCTTCACCAGCAGCATCAGCTTGCGATCGAAGCCGCTCTGCGCGAGATATTTCTCGAGGCTGAGCAGAGCCTCGAATGCACCGGCGGCATACTTTGCGGGGTTGAAACGCTCGCTCATGAAGGACCTCCCGCGCTAGGAAGCTAGGCCGCGCCGCGCGCGCCGCGCTACGACGCCGGGCCGAACTGCCGCGCGAAGGCCGCGCGCTTGTCGCCGCTGCGATCGTAGACGGCGAACACCACGCGCTCGAACGCGCCACGCAGCCGGTCGTCGGCGAGGGCCTCGGCGAAGGTGCGCGCGACCGCGACCGCGTCGTTGCGAAAGACGCCGCAGCCCCAAGCGCCGAGCACGAGGCAGCGATGCTCATGCGCCGCCGCGACGGCGAGCACCATGCGGGCGCGCCGCTGCAACGTCGCCGTGATCTCGGCGCCGATCGACAGGCCCTGCTGCGCCGCCGCCGCCGCGTTGGGCGCGGGCGCCGTGATCATCGACAGGAGGAACGGCTCGTCGATGAGCTCGAGCCTCTCGTCGCGGAAGAAGGGCACGTCGGGCGAGTAGATGATGTGGTCGGTGTAGAGCACCGAGCCGAACGCGCGATTGGCGCTGTAGTAGTCGGGCTGCGCGCACAGGCACGGATAGAGCGCCGAGCAGCGCGCCAGATCTTCCTCCTGCGCCTTGGCGCCGCCGAGGAAGCCGCCGCCCGGGTTCTTCGCCGACGCGAAGTTGAGCGCGACCACGCGCGCCACACCTTCGGTCTGCGCCAGGCGGCGGCCCGCCTCGGCAGTCGTCTCGCCGGTGACCTCGAAGCGCGGCGACGGCGCCGGCGCCCGCGCGGGCAGCGCCGCGAGCATCGCCTCGAGCGCGTCGGGCCGATGCAGCACGGTGCCGCGCACCGCCGCGTCGATGGCCGCGCGCAGCTCGACCGTCCGGCCCGACGGCGACTCGTAGCCGCCGCGCTCGATCACCGCGAGCGTACCTTTCGCGCTCTTCGCCGTCGGCTTCATTCCGGCTCTCCCGAGACGAACCAATACATCGCGTCCGAGCGCAGCACGTACTTGGTGCCCGCCGTGACGGCGCAGCCTTCGTGCAGCATCGCGTGCTCGAACAGGAACAGCGAGCCGCGCTTCGGCGCGATCGTCACCTCGTAGTCGATGAGCCGCGTCTCGCCGCCGGCAAACCCGTCGTTGAGGTAGAACAGCGCCGTCAGCGCGCTGCCCTCGCGGCCGCGCGCGGTCAGCGGGCGGAAGTAGGCGCCGTCGAAGTGGGGCGCGAAGCGCTGGCCGGGCCGATAGCGATAACCGCGAAAGCGCTCGTTGTAGCCGACGAGGGCGCCGCCCGCGAGCTCGCCCGGCAGCCACGCGCGCGTCGACGCGAACAGCTCGCCCGCGAGCGCCACGTCGTCGAACATGACGCGCTGCGAAGTTGCGCAGTCGCGCGCATCCATGACCGCGCCGCCGGCGACGTTGATCGGCGCCGGCGCCGGCGCCTCCGCCTCGATGCGCGCCGTCAGCGCCGCGCACTGCGCCGGCGTCAGCGCCTCCTCGACGAACGCGACGTACGGAATGCGCCGCACGCCGTGCAGCCAGGTCTCGCGCAGTGGATATCGAATCTTGCCGCTCATGGTCCCTTCCCCCGTATTACGCCGCCAGACGCATCGATTGTTCCGCGCAGCCGAGCTCCACCGTCTGGCCGAACGGCAGCTCCAGCCGATCGGCCTCGATCCCGTCGCCGAACACCGTGCCGCCCTCGTTCATCTCCGACGTGACGCGCAGCGCCTCGCCCACGCCGATGCGCCCGTCGGTGAGCGAATCACCGCTGGTCACGCTCGCCCACGCCTCGCGCACCAGGAACGCCAGCGCCGGCTCGAGCGGCCCGGGCAGCGCCGGCGCGTGGGCGCGATCGTGCGCGATGCTCTTGGCCCACCCGGTCGCGCCCGTCCCCGTCGCCACGATCAGCCCCGACGACGAATGGCGCTCGCTGCGCCCGGCGAAGGCGAGCCGATAGCGCGCGCTCTGGTGCGTGCGATGCCCGACGAAGATCTCGTTG
>DATNAQ010000149.1:0-41427 GCA_035607415.1 Polyangia bacterium | reverse complement strand
CGTCAGTACTTGACGTAGTAAACACCGGCGGTCGTCGCCGTCGGCGCGTTCACGAACAGCGCGCGTCCGACGATGGGCCCGAGCTCGCTCACGCCGCTCAGCATTCCGTCGACGGTCATCGACGGCGCCCGCGCGGCGATCCGCTTGAGCGCGCCGACGTAGTTGCCGGCCGTCGCGTTGAACGTCGCACCTGAGACGAAGGCCGCCGTGCGCCCGTCGTCCAGCGCGAACGAGAACGTCCCCGCGTGCACCTTCGCATCGAGCGCGACCGCCGCGCCGCCGGTGTAGTCGTACCAGGCGAGCGCGCCGTACATCGCCGGCGAGCCGTCGATCGTCGAGTTGTTCGCCGAGTCGTCGACCGCCGCCGTCAACTGCATCGCGAACCACGTGTCCGGCCCGGGGTTGACCACGCGCAGCCCGCCGACGTTGGCCTTCATGCCGAGCGCCGTGATGCCCGAGCCGTCGCGCGCCGCCTTGGCGGCGTCGCCGAACTGCCCCTTGTCGTCGACGTTCTGCAAGAACACGATCGCGCTGTCGGTGACCTGCAGATCCCGGATCGAGATGTTGTCACCGACGGCGGCCGGAGCCGCGCCGCTCTTCGCCTGCACGCGCACGAGCGAGCCGCGGTTGTTCTGCGTATCGACGTTGCGGAAGTAGTAGACGTCGCCGTCGTCGGGCGCGATCGCGATGGGACCGAACACGTCGGCGGTCGCCGTCGTGCCCGCCAGGTCGAGCATCGCCGTCCCGTCGGTGCCGAGCAGGTGCACCGACTTGTCCGCGCCGATGTAGGCGATCGGCCCCGTCGGCTCGAAGCCCATGGTCATTGCCGCGACGCCCGACGCGATCTTGGTGCCCGTGCCGGTCTTGGCCGCCGTGTCCCACGTCAGCAGATCGCCGTTCGTCTTCAGGATGACGAGCGTCTTGTTGTCACCCGTCAGATTGATCTGCGACGTGCGCGTGGTGATCGTCGCCGCCGGCGCCGCCGCGGCGTTCTTGAGCGACACCCAATAGAGCGTCTGCACCGGCGGCGTGCCGGTGCTCGTTCCGCCCGCGGTGTCCTGGAAGATCATCGTGTCGTCGGGAAGGATGAGCTCGAGGTACGCGAAGCCGCCGTTGAGACGATCGTACACATCGGTGCCGGTGTGCGCGTCGATCACGTGCAGATCCGGCGTCGCCGCCACGTTCGCCGGCAGCGTGCCGGCCAGGAAGTAGTTGCCCGACGGCGTGTAGAAGCCGGCGAACGGCATCTGCGTCGACTGCACGCCGGTCGCGAAGATCGTCTTCGGGGTGATCGTCGCCGCCGTCGGATCGGCCATGAACAGCGCCGCCGACTGCCCCGCGACCTTCGTGTAGAAGATCGACTTGCCGTCGGGGCCGAGCGAGTAGCCGGCCAGCGGAACGGCGGTATCGATCTTCTTGTCGACGCCGTCCTTGGTGACGACGTGGAGCTCGCCGGTCACCGGCGTCGCCGCCGTCGACGGATTCAGGAGATACGCGCTCAGGTCCGCGCCGAGCGTGACCAGACCCGCCGTCGGGCCGGTGGCGCTGACGTGCGTCGCCGTCGGCGCCGGCGTGGCCGTGGTGTCGGCGAGGTCGCCCGGCGGCGTCATGTCGACGGTGTCTCCGCCGTCACCGCCGCCGTTGTCCATCGCCATGTCGTGGTTTCCGCCCTTCGAGCCGTTGTTATCTCCGCACCCAACGCCGGCGACGAGGAACAGCGAAACGAGGATCGATTGCGTCTTCATTTTCATACTCACGGCCACACCGAAATGAGCTGCGCCAGGTTGGGCGTGCCCCAGCCGCTGGCATTGTCGAAGCCCGTCGCCGCCGCATAGCCGCCGGCGCCGCCGCCCGGACCAGCGATCGAGCCGGTCGTGATGTCCTTCCACGCCTGCGTCGAACGGTTGGTGCCGGTGACGCCCTTGCCGATCGTGTAGATCGTCGCGAGGCCCTGCGTGAAGTCGGTCTCGCCCTTGGCCGCGTGCACCGACTGATGCACGACCGTCCAGATCGCCGCCATCATCGGCGTGGCAGCGCTGGTGCCGCCGGTGCCGCCTAACGTCGTCCCCGTGGTGCTGGTAGCCGAATCGATGGTGCACACACCCGGATTGGGATCGGCGAAGGCCGAGACATCCGGGATGTCACGTGCGTTGTCGTTCGCGCCGGTGCCGACGCCGGTCTGATACGCCGGCTTGTCGAAGGCCTCGCTCGGCGCGCCGCCGGCGTCGGTCCACGGCTGCTCGGCCGTCGTCACCGTCGCCGTCGTCGGAACCGTGGTGCCGAAGCTCGAGCCGCCGACCGCCACGACGTACGGGCTCGACGACGGCCAGCTGGCGGTGATGATCTTGTTGCCGGTGCCATTGCGGCAGCCGTCGGTGGCCGTGTCGCCCGAGGCGAAGAACCACTGCTGCCCCTGCGCCTGCGCCTGCGCGAACAGCGCGTTGAGCACGGTCATCTCGCCCTGCGCTCCACGCTCGCAGCCGGCGTAGCTGACCGTGACCGCCTTCGCCTTCGACAGAGTCGCGTCGTTGACGATCTTCGAGATGCCGTCGGTGAAGAGGCCCGGATAGTTGGTCGCCGTCAGCACGTGCTGCACGGTCGCGTACGGCGCGAGCGCGAACGCCATCTCGGCGTCGAGCACGTTCTCACCGTATTCGCCCATCGGGTCCATGTCCTGCCCCGGATCGCGGTTCGGCCCGTCGACGAGCACCTGGTGGTACTGGTTGGCGACGTTGGTCGCCAACGTATACGCGTTGACGTAGCTGCCGAGATCGTTCGCAGTCGGGCCGCCACCTGCGCCGAGGATGACTATGGTCTCGCCCGAGCCGGGCTGCGCGACGCCCGCGGCGGCATAGCCGTAGAGCGCCTGCAGATCGGCGGGCGCGAGCCCCTTGTTGCTGGCGGCCGAGAGCTGGCACTTGGTGCCCGCTTGCGGCACCGGCGCCGGGTTGACGATGCGATGCGAGATCCACGGCTGCTCACCGTCGAGGCCGACGACGCCGGAGATCGGCGTCACCACTTCCATCGCGGCGCGCAGATACCCGTTCGCGGCGACGAACACACCCTGGTTGTCGAGATAGCGGTGCATCTCGACGCCGAACACCTGTTGGATCTGCGCCGCCGTCGCGCGCACCGTGACGGTGGTGTGACCCGCCGAGGTCGCCACGACGGTCAGTCCCTGCGCGCGAAGCTCCGAGACGAACCGCGCGTACTCACCGCCGGCGAGCGCGAACTTCTCGGCGAAGTCGTCGGGCGCGAGCGTGTCGCCGGTGAACGGCTGGTCGCCGATGTATTTGTGCAGCGCCTCGGGAGCGCGCAGGGTCAAGCCGATGACGAACTGAAACTCCGCGTCGCTCGGCACCGGCCCTTCATCGACTGCGTTCGCAATGCGCTCACTGGTTCCTGTGCCTTCGATCGGAAGGCGGCCATCGCTGCATCCAGTCGCCAACGCAACCAGCGCGGCGAAAATCCAATAGCTTCTTCGCATTTGATTCAGCTCCTGCGCGCACGCTAGCAAGGTGCGGTGCGTCAATACAATGTGCGATTTGTCTTACCGGGATGGCGCGTGACGTATCCATCCGGGAAAATCGAAAACTACCTACGGATTCATGATGTTGCGAGGATATCGCCGCGTCAGCGCGACGTATTCGGAACGATATTGGAGCCGAGCGCGAGATCCGGCAGCCCGTCGCCGTCGAAGTCTCCCACGGCAATGCTGGTCGGAAGCGAGACGATCCCAACGAGCGGGCTGCTGCCGAATGTGCCGTCTCCATTGCCGGTGAAGGCCACGACGGAGCCGGTGTTGTTGCCGATCGTTGGATTGAGCCCGGCGGTCACCATGTCGAGCTTGCCGTCGAGATTGAAGTCGGCGAGCACGACAGCCGCAGGCATGACGACGATCTTGTAGCTGACCACCGGTTTGAAGCCGCCGCTCCCATCGTTGAGGAGCACCGACAGATCCTTGCCGGTGTTCGCGGTCACGATGTCGAGATGACCGTCGCCGTCGAGGTCGCCGAGCTTCACGCTGACCGGTCCAGTTCCGACGGTAATCGGCGTTCCTGCGGTGAAGGTGCCATCGCCGCCTCCCTTGAGAACGACGACGGCGTTCGATGCGCCGAGGGCGACGACCAGATCTACCTTCTTGTCGCCGTCGGTGTCGCCGGCGGCGATGTCCGAAGGCTCGACGCCGAGGGAGATCGGCGAGCCTGCCGAGGCGAGCGCCGAGCCAGAGTTGACGAAGATGCTGACGTCCTTCGAATCGACGTTCTCCGCCGCCACGTCGATCTTGCCGTCGCCAGTGAAGTCGGCCGCGACGACTGCGCTCACGCGCGTTCCGGCGGGGAGCGACGACGGGCTGTTCGGAAACGTTCCGTCGCCGGCGTTGGTATAGACGGAGATGGAGTTGCCGGTGCCGTTGGCGCTGATGATGTCCGCTTTCTGATCGCCGTTGATGTCCCCGAGCGTGAGCGCCGCCGCGTTGTTCGCGGTGATCTGCATCTTGGCAGCAAAGGTCCTGCCATCGACGTCGGTCAAGACGCCAATCCCCGCGTTGATACCGATCAGATCCGGCTTCTGATCGCCGTTGACGTCGCCGGCCACCGCGGTCGTGAGGCCACCGACCGAACCGGTGCCGACCGAATATCCATCGGCCAACGTTCCGTCGCCGTTGCCGCGCACGAGGGAAACCGTCAGTGCTTGAATGGCGCCGCCGACGACGTCGAGGTGTCCGTCGCCATCGATGTCCGCCGCGATCCCGTTGAGTGCGCCGTTCCCATCGTAGCCAACGGCCGATGCGAAGGTATTGCCTCCCTTGTTGAGAATCACATCGATCCCGCCGCCGAAGGCGAGGATGTCGAGCTTGCCGTCGCCGCTCAGATCACCGAGGGCGAGCCCGGCGCCGACAGTCGCGTTCGAGATCAACACTGGCGTTCCCGTCGAGAAGGTCCCATTTCCGTTTCCGGCGATGACGAATGCGCCGCCGGTGCCGTTGTCCGAATACACCAGGTCGACCTTGCCATCGTCGGTGACATCGCCGACGACCACCGACGGTGACGACACGGTTCCGTAGGTGACGGGAGCCTGAAAACCAGTCCCGCTGTTCAAGAGGACAGCCGCCACGGTTCCGGCGGTGCCGCCGTATGCGATGATGTCGGGCTTGGTGTCGGCATTGACGTCGGCGACGACGACACCCGCATAGTTCGCGAGCGTGATGGGAGAGCCGGCCGTGAAGGTCCCATCACCATTGTTCGCGAACACCGTGACGTTGGCGGCGGAGATGCCGACGAGGTCTGGCTTGCCGTCGTTGGTCGCATCGCCCGCGGCGACGAACTTCGGGCCGGCGTAGGTCACTGCCGGCTTGAAGGTTCCGTCTCCCTTGTTGATGAGGACGTAGATTCCATCGGTGCCGCCGAGCGCCAGGTCCGGCTTCAAGTCGTTGTTGAGATCCATCGCCACGATCGAGGTCAGCCCGCTGCCGACGGTGAGCGAGGTCGGCGTGAACGAGAACGAGCCCGCGTTCTTCAAGATCGTCAGGTTGTTCGAGTTTCCGAACGAAGCGATGGCCACGTCGTTCTTGCCGTCGCCATCGAAGTCAGCGACGGCCTCGGCGATCGGCTCGGCAACGGGGTACGCGACCTGGAAGGCGAATCCCAGGGTCCGGACGACGCCGCCGTCCCCGCCGGCGCCCATGTCGCCGCCCATCGCGGTGGTTGCCGACAACGTGGCGCTCGCGTGCGCCGAATGATTCGCGATCAACGCAACCACCCCGCTGCTTCCGGAAGCGATCACGTTGTCGCCATCGTCGAGCGCCGACACCGTGATGGCGATGGAGTGGCTCGAGGTCAGCGGTCGATACACGACCCGCTCTTGCCGGCCGGGAAACGCGGCGCGGGTGAAGTCGTAGGTCGTCGACTCCGACTCGTCCCCGGTGACGTCGAAACGCAGATGTTTGATGGCTCCGATGTCCGCATCGGACACCGACGAATCGACCGATAGGGCGAGCTCGACTCCGAAGCCGCGATCGGTGGTCTTGCACGCCGGCGTGAGCGCCAGAACGGCAACGCACAGCCATTGAAGGTGGCGCATCAGAACCTCACCGTGAGCGCCGAATGCATCCCGGGGCCGACATCAGGCAGCGACGACTTGAAGCCGTCCGAATGCGAGAGGGTCAGCGCGAGCGCCACGCCCGTCGCCACTCCGCCGATGACGACGACGCCGACGATGGTCCACAACCACCATTTCTTGTAGACCGGCGTCGCGTGGTCGGTTTCCGTCTTCGGTGACGCGGCGGCGGTGGTCGCCGGGGTCGGCGTCGCCGGCGCCGTGGCGGGCGCCGGTGCGGTCGTCAGTGGCGGCGGAGCGGGTGCCGGCGCCGGCTTGGCGCGCTGCTGCGCGTCGAGCGCTTTCTGAAGCTCGTCGATGCGGTTGCGAACTTCATCGGCGTTCGGCGCGTCCGGCAGACGATGGAGATACGACTTGTATGCCCTCAGCGCTTCGCTCGTGTTGCCATTGAGGCGATAGGCCTGCCCGATGTTGTAGAGGAGTGCGGGATCGTCCTTGGCTTCATACGCAGCCTCGTACTCCTTGATCGCCTCGGTGTAGTGGCCGAGCTCGAACGCGCGCGTCCCCTTCTTGTAGTGCAGGCGGGCGGCGTTGACGTCGTCGGCCTGGTCGGCGATCGCGGGGAATGCGACCAGCATGGTTGCGGCGATGGCTGCGATTCGGATGATCGACATGGCTCGCTCGCTCGTCAGTGGGTGCTGTTGATCAGGACGGCCGCAGATGGCGCCGGTGCAACCGTGGCGACATCGGCCAGGTGATCGCCATTGAAGTCCGCCACGGCGATGCTGCCGCAGGTTTGCGCAATCGTCGTCGGAGCGGCGAAGCCGTTGCCGAGGTTCACGAGAAAGTGAAGGTTGTCGCCGTCGCAGGTCACGAGGTCGGGAAGGCCGTCGCCGTCGAAGTCGCCGACATCCACGAAGTTCGCGTCGCCGACGCCGGTTACGTCGTTGGGCGCCAGGAAGCCGCCCGTTGCCTGCGACAGAATGACGGCCACGTGCGCGCTCGTCTGTCCGACGATGAGATCGGGTTTCCCGTCGGCGTTGAGGTCCGCGACGGCGACCGACAGGTTGTTTCCGATGCCTGTCGAGAAGGTCGTGGGCGTCCCCGAGAGGGTGCCGGTACCGTCGCCGGTGACGAGCACGGCCTGATTCTGCGCGGCGTAGAACACGTCCGCCTTCCCGTCGCCGTTGAGGTCGCGGATGATGAGGTCACTCGTCGGGACGGGGTAGGTCGGCGAGACGAAGTCGGTTCGGGTCATGGTGTTGGCGCCGTCATTCATGAACAGAGAGAAGCCGAGAGGATTGGAGCTGTTGTCGGTCTTCACCGTGAAGACCTCGACGGCGTGGTCATTGTTCAGGTCTCCGACGTAGAGACCTTTGCCGAAGCTGGTGGGAGCTGGCGAGAACGATCCGCCCGTGAAGGTCCCGTCTCCATTGCTGGTGGCGAACCCGAAGAAGTAGCTGGTCATGTGCGAAATCGGATTCGTCGTCGTGTAGTAGTAGACGCCGTCGGTCTTGCCGTCGTTGTTGACGTCGAAGACGTTGGCATAGCCACCCTTCGCCACGGTGAAGGCATGACCGGCCTGATACGCGAACGAGCCATCGCCGACGCCGGCGAGCGCGTCGACATCGCCACCGGTGCTCGACGCGATGATGGAACCGTCTTGTACCAGCAAGTCGATCTTGCCGTTGGCGTCGAAGTCTCCCGTCCAGACCTTTCGCGGGATCGCTTCGGTCGTCATCAGAGTCGTCGGCGTGGCAAACGAAAGCGGTGGGTGCGCCTGCTTCATGTCCATGCTCATGTCACCCGAACCGGTTGCGCCGTCGGTGTCGGTGCCGCCGAGATCGCTTTCGGCGTTGTCCATGTCGTCGCTCGAGCCGACGGCCATGTCGGCGGTCGAACCCTTCGCGCCGTTGCCACAGCCGGACGAGAGCAAGGCCAGGGCGGTTGCGGAAACCAACCACCGGACGGTGAAGCTCATTCGCACCTCCGGCGATCTACGATACAGCATCGCCCTCACCGAGTGGTCGTCAGCGAGCGAAAACGGAAGTTTCGTCGGGGATTTACACCTACATGGTCGCGACAATGCGTCGCAGTGCATCCGTTCAGCGAGAGGCTAGAAGACTTCGCCGAACCAGCTGCGCATGCGCTGCCAGACCGTGCGCTTGTCGGCGTCGCCGCGCTGGAAGTGCGTGATGCCGAGGTTCTTCACGCCGTATTGCACGAGGCCCACGCCCGTCGCGTACGACGGCGAGCGCACGACGTCGACGAGCCCCCCGACGCCCATCGGCGCGCCCCGACGCACCGGCATGCCGAGCACTTCCTCGGCGAGCTCGGGCATGCCCTCGAGGATCGTCGAGCCGCCCGTGATGACCACGCCCGATGCGAGCTTGTCGCCGTATTCGTTCTTCTCGATCTCGCGCCGCACGAGCATGAAGATCTCTTCGACGCGCGGCTCGATCACGGCGCACAGCGACTGGCGCTTCACCTGACGCGCCGGCCGCCCGCCCACCGACGGCACGTCCATCATCTCGTCTTCGCCGACCATCGCCACCATCGCGCAGCCGTGCTTGTGCTTGATGCGCTCCGCCTCCGAGTGCGGCGAGCGCAGCCCGTACGCGATGTCGGCGGTGAGCTGGTGCCCGCCGACGGCGAGCACGCTGGTGTGCACGATCGCCCCGTCGGTGAAGACGGCCAGATCGGTCGTGCCGCCGCCGATGTCGACGAGCGCCACGCCGAGCTCCTTCTCGTCTTCGTGCAACACCGCCTCCGACGACGCCAGCGGCTCGAGCACCACGTCGGCCACCTGCAGCCCGCAGCGGTGGCAGCACTTGATGATGTTCTGCGCGCTCGTCACCGACGCGGTCACGAGATGCACCTTGGCCTCGAGGCGCACGCCCGACATGCCGAGCGGCTCCTTGATGCCGTCCTGGTGATCGATCGTGTACTCCTGCGGGAGCACGTGGATGATCTCGCGATCCTGCGGGATGTTGATCGCCTTGGCCTGCTCGAGGACGGCGGCGATGTCGGACTCTTTGACCTCTTTGTCCTTCACCGCCCAGACGCCCTGCGAGTTGAGCGACTTGATGTGCGCGCCCGCGATGCCGGCGTAGACCGACGTGATCTCCACGCCGGCCATGTGCTCGGCCTCTTCGACCGCGCGCTGGATCGACTGCACCGTGGCGTCGATGTTGACGACGACGCCCTTCTTCAGGCCGGTCGACGGGTGCGTGCCGACGCCGATCACGTCGACGCCATCTTCGGTCACCTCGCCCACGATGCAGGCGATCTTGGTGGTGCCGATGTCGAGTCCGACGACGAGCTCCTCTCGCTTGGACATGTTCCTCGCTAATCCTTCGATCCACTGTGCGCCGGTTGCGGAGCCGACGCGAGTTTTACGGTCACGCGATCCGGCCGCGCGCGGTTGTCGACGTAGTAGAGCCGCGGCGTCTCGCCCGATTCGTCGAGCGCGGCGTGCACGGCGTCGTAGCGGGCGAGGCGCGCCGGCGTCGAATCGTCGATGACGCCGAGCCGGACGCCGATGCCGCGGTCGGTGTAGAGGGTGACCCCGGCGATGCGATCGATGTGCGCTTCACCGAGGGGCGGGCGCGCGCTCGAGGCGCGCCAGACGGCGATGGCATGCAGCGCCTGGCGCAGCTGCCCACGCGCAGCCTCGGGCTCGGCGAGGAAGTCTTCGCGCGCGATCCCGGTGACGACGGGGAGGCCGGCCGCCTCTTCGGCGGTGGCGCGCTTGAAGACGTTGCCGTCGGCGTCGGCGAGGTAGAGCGCGCCGAACGCGACGGCGCAGGCGGCCTCGCGCTCGACGACGTCGATCACCAGGGTCGACGGCAGCTCGCGGCGCACGTGGGCGCGCGCGACCCAGGGCTCTTGTGAGACGTTGCGCGCCACTTCGTCACGATCGATGGCGAACAGGTTGATGCCGAGCGGGACCGCGGCGCGCGCCACCAGGGCATCACCGGTGACGTGCACCGTCGCCGACACGCGCACGGTGCGCACCGCGAAGTGGCGCGAGTGCGTGACGTACCAGCGCGCGGCCCAGGCGCCGCCGGCCAGCGCCATGCCCACCGCAGCGACGAGGAACGAGCGGCGCCACGCCACCAGCTGACGCCACACCGAAGCCCAGAACGGCGGCCGGGGCGGGCGCGGGATCGCCGGCGTCGCCGAGCGGACGCGACGATTGCCACGGCGGCCGAAGAGCGACCAGCCGTGGCGCCGCGCAGACCTCGAGCGGGGCTTGGGCAGCATGTCTCACGCTTGTACGCCCGCGCGGATCGCGGCGCAAAAAATCGCACGCGAAACTGGATGACGCCGGGGATCCGCCTGTCAGGCGTGCAACTTGGCGGAGTCGAGGACGCGCTCGACGAGCGTGGCGTAGTCCATGCCGCGGTTGGCCGCGATCTTGGGGAGCAGCGAGTGGTCGGTCATGCCCGGTAGCGTGTTGATCTCGAGGCACACCGCGCGCCCGCCCTCGGCGAGGATCAAGTCGACGCGGGTCGCGCCCGCGCAGCCGAGGGCCTTGTGCGCGCGCACCGCCAGATCGTGCAGCACGCGCCGCTCGGAGTCGGTGATGGGCGCGGGCACGAGGTACTGCGTGTCGTTGCGCAGGTACTTGGCTTCGTAGTCGTAGAACTCGGTGGCCGGGCGGATCTCGACCTCGCCGAGCGCCTCGTCGTCGAGGACACCGACGTTGATCTCGCGGCCCTTGATGTACTCCTCGAGGAGCACGAGGCCGTGGCACTTCTTGGCCGCGTCGAGCGCCGCCTGCAGCTGCGACTGATCCTTGACGATCGACACGCCCACCGACGACCCTTCCGACGACGGCTTGACCACCAGCGGGAAGCCGATGCGCGCCACGTCGGCGGGGCCGTGGTAGCGACGCCAGCGCGGGGACTCGATCGACTCCTGGTCGAAGATGCGGCGCGTGGCCACCTTGTCCATCGCCAGCGCCGAGGCGAGCACGCCCGAGCCGGTGTAGGGCACGCCGTAGCACTCGAGCAGGCCCTGCACGCAGCCGTCTTCGCCGTAGGTGCCGTGCAGCGCGATCCAGGCGGCGTCGATCTTTTCGCGGCGCAAGTGGGTGCCGAGATCGTCGGCGCCCCCTTTCCAATCGATGGCGACGGCGTCGTAGCCCTTTTGCTTCAGCGCGGCGTGGATGCCGCGGCCCGAGTTGAGCGAGACGTCGCGCTCCGACGATGGGCCGCCCATGATGACGCCGATCCGTTTTCCTGTGTATGTCCCGCTCATGAGCTACTCCGCTCGCTTCGCTCGCTCATAGGTCCTCTCCGACGACTTTGACTTCGAGCTCCAACGTGATGCCAAACCGTTCTACGACGGCGGCACGCACGATGTCGACGAGCGCGAGAAAATTTCTTGCCGTGGCGCCGTCGGCGTTGACCAGCCAGTTGGCGTGCACCGGCGAAACCTCGGCCCCGCCGACGCGCCGGCCCTTGAGGTCGCACTGCTCGATCAGGCGGCCGGCGAAGTCGTTCGGCGGGTTCTTGAAGATCGAGCCGGCGTTGGGCACGCCGTGCGGCTCGCGCGATTTGCGGCGATCGCGCAGCTCGCGCACCGCCTGCTCGATCTCGGCGCGCGGACGCGTCTTCAGGCGCAGGCGCGCGCCCGTGACCACGTCGGTGGCGGGAATATCGGAATGGCGATACCGAAATCCGCAGCCGGCGTTGTCGCGCACCACGCGCGCGCCCTTGTCGTCGACGGCGTGGACCTCGGTGGTCACGTCCTTGAATTCGCCGAGGTAGGTGCCGGCGTTCATGATCATGCCGCCGCCGACGGTGCCGGGGACGCCGCCGAGGAACTCGACGCCGCCGAGGTTCTCGCGCGTGGCGAACGACAGCACCTTGCCCGTCGAGGCGCCGGCCTCGAGCCACAGGTCGGCGCCCTCGTCGTGGCGGCGCTCGATGCGGACGTCGCGCAGGCGCTCGAGCGAGATGGCGCAGCCGCGCAGGCCGCCGTCGCGCACGAGCAGGTTCGAGCCGGAGCCGAAGGCGCGGCTCTTGATGCCGCGCAGGTTGCAGGTGGCGCGCAGCCGCTCGAGCGCGGCGAGCGAGCCGGGCGCGGCGTAGGCGTCGACGGGGCCGCCGATGCGCAGCGTGGTGTGGCGCGACATCGGCTCGTCCCACTGGATCTCGCCGTCGCCGGCGAGCGCGTCGCTCAAGGCCTGCTTGTCTTCATCGTTCATCGCTTCGCTCGAGGTCACGCACGCGATTTCAGGATCTCCTCGCCGACCATCCAGACGTCGCCGGCGCCGAGCGTGATCAGGATGTCGCCGTCGCGCAGCGTCGGTGCGAGATGCGTGGCCACGTCGGCGCGGCGCGCGATGTGCATGGCACCGAGATGGCCCGATGCGCGCATCTCGTCGACGAGCCGCGCCGAAGACACGCCCGCGATCGGCTCCTCGCCGGCGGCGTAGATGTCGCACACGGTGACGACCTCGGCCTCGTTGAACGCGCGCGCGAAGTCGCCCATGAGATCGCGCGTCCGCGTGTACCGATGCGGCTGGAACGCGACGACGATGCGGCGATCTTTGAAGCCGGTGCGCGCGCCCGCGAGCGTGGCGCGGATCTCGGCGGGATGGTGGCCGTAGTCGTCGACGACCATGACGCCGCCTGCCTCGCCGCGCACGGTGAAGCGGCGCCCGACGCCGGAGAAGCCGGCGAGCGCGCGCTGGTAGACCGCGAAGTCGACGCCGAGGAAGTCGGCGACGGCGAGCACCGCGAGGGAGTTGAGCACGTTGTGCCGCCCCGGCATCGCCAGCTCGACGCGGCCGAGCGTCTTGCCGCGCACGATCGCAGTGAAGGTCGTGCGCAGCCCGTCGAACGCGACGTCGACGGCGCGGAAGTGCGCGTTCGGCGTGAAGCCGTAGGTCACGTGGCGCTTCTCGACGAGCGGCAGGATCGACTGCACGTGCTCGTGATCGACGCAGAGCACGGCGAGGCCGTAGAAGGGCACCTTGTTGATGAAGTCGACGAAGGTCTGCTTGAGCTTTTCGAGCGTGCCGTAGTGATCGAGGTGCTCGGGATCGATGTTGGTGACCACGGCGACCGTCGGCGACAGCTTCATGAACGAGCCGTCCGACTCGTCGGCCTCGGCGACCAGGTAGTCGCCGCCGCCGAGGCGCGCGTTCGAGCCCGAGAGCAGCGGCAGCTTGCCGCCGATGACCGCGGTCGGATCGAGCCCGGCGGCGTGGAGCACCGTCGCCACCAGCGACGTCGTGGTGGTCTTGCCGTGCGAGCCGGCGACGGCGACGCCGTACTTCATGCGCATCAGCTCGGCGAGCATCTCGGCGCGCGGGATGACCGGAATGCCGCGCGCGCGCGCAGCGACGACCTCGGGGTTGGTCGGCTTGACCGCGCTCGAGATGACGACGACGTCGGCGTCGTCGAGGTGCGCGGCATCGTGGCCGTACTTGATCGTGGCACCGAGCTCGACGAGGCGGCGCGTGGTGTCGGACTCCTTCAGGTCCGTGCCGCTGACGCCGTAGCCGAGCGTGAGCAGCACCTCGGCGATGCCGGACATGCCGATGCCGCCGATGCCGACGAAGTGGATGCGCGTATCGGGCTTGTGGAACATCTACGACTACTCTACCGCGCGAGCGCCTCGATGGCGTCGGCGATCTCGACGTGCGCGCGCGGCCGGCCGAGCGCGCGCGAGGCGTCGGCCATGGTGCGACGAGCGTCGCGATCTTCGAGCAGGCCGCGGATGACCTCGGCGAGCTCGACTGGTGTCGTCGACGGCTGCAGCAGGCAGCGAGCGGCGCCGGCGGCCGCCATCTCCTGCGCGTTCACCGTCTGCTCGGTACCAAACGGCAGCGGGATGAGAATCGCCGCCCTTCCGATGATGGTGAGCTCGGCGATCGTCGAGGCGCCGGCGCGCGCCACCACGACGGCCGCGTCGCGGTAGGCGGCACCCATGTCGTCGATGAACGCGCGCACGTCGGCCTCGATCCCAGCCTCGGCGTAGCGCTTGGCGAAATCGTCGTAATCCTTCACGCCAGTCTGATGCAGGATGCGCGGCGCCTGGCCGACGGCCTTCAGGATCTTCATCGCCTCGAAGACGAGCTCGTTGACCGCGTGCGCGCCCTGCGAGCCGCCGACGACGAGGACGCTGGCGCCTTCACCCGTGGCGTTGGCGAGCGCGTCGCGCACGCGCTTGCGCACGGGAAGGCCGACCAGCCGAAACTTCTTCTTCGAGAACGCTTTCTCCGCGCTCTGGAAGGTACCGAAGATCAGCTTGACGAAGCGGGCCAGCCATTGGTTCGTGATGCCGGGAACCGAGTTCTGCTCGTGGATGGCGGTGGGCCAGCCGCCCAGCGCGGCGGCGAGCACGAATGGACCCGACGCGTACCCGCCGACGCCCATGACGACATCGGGATCGTGCTGCTTCAGAAGAGAGCGCGCTTGCCGCATCGCGCGCGCGGCGCGCATGAGCCCCGACGCCTTGCCCGCGAAGCCCTGGTTCTTGATGCCGACGACGTCGATCAGATCGAGCTCGTAGCCGGCCTTCGGCACGGCGGTCTTCTCGATGCCGCGCTCGGCGCCGACGAAGCGCACGTCGTGGCCGCGCGTCACCAACTCCTCGGCCACCGCCATGCCGGGAAACAGGTGCCCGCCGGTGCCGCCGCCCGCAATGATGACTTTCATGCGCTTCGCTCATGAAGAGCGCGGCCCCACGAGCCACGCGAATCCGACGATCTACTCCGCTCGCTTCGCGCGCTCATGTCACTTCAATACGACGGCCGCCGCCGGGGAGCTTCCGGTTGCCCTTCTTCGCACGCCAGCGGATGCGCGGCAGCCACGGCCCCTTGGCGCGCGCACCGATCGGCTCCGGCGCGGCGCGCGAGATGTTGAGCAGGATGCCCATGGCGAACAGATCGACGACGAGCGTCGAGCCGCCGAAGCTGACGAACGGCAGCGGCAGCCCCTTGGTCGGCAGCGCGCCGAGCACGACGCCGAGGTTGACCAGCGCCTGAAAGCCGAACATCGCGGTGATGCCAAAGCCGAGGTAGCAGCCGAAGGCATCGCGGGCGCGCAAGGCCGCGCGCGCCCCGCGCCAGATGAGCACGGCGAACAGTGACGCGACGGCGATGATGCCGAACAGGCCGAGCTCCTCGCCGACGATGGCCATGACGTAGTCGGTGTGCGCCTCGGGCAGGAAGAACAGCTTCTGCTTGCCGTCGCCGAGCCCGAGGCCGTGGACGCCGCCCGAGCCGATCGAGATGAGCGACTCGGTGATCTGATAGCCGACGTCGTAGCGGTACTGCCACGGATCGAGGTACGCGAGCATGCGCTTGAGCCGCCACGGCGTGCCGACGATCGCCTGATACATGACCGGCGCCGCCGCGAGGAACGCGATGAAGATGTAGCTGATCTTGGCGCCCGCGACGAAGAGCAGGAGCAGCGTCGTCATGCCGAGGATGACGGCGGTGCCGAGATCGGGCTGCTTCAAGAGCAGGCCCATCATCAGGCCGCACACGATCATGTGCGGCACGAAGCCGACGGTGAACGACTTGACCTTCTCGGCCTTCTTGGCGAGCGAGTACGCGAGGTAGATGACGAGGGCGAGCTTGGCCAGCTCCGCCGGCTGGAAGCTGACGCCGCCGACGTGGAACCAGCGACGGGCGCCGTTGATGCGCGCGCCGACGACGAGTACGGCGGCGAGCATGCCGATCGACGCGATCAGCATGGCGTACGAGGCGCGGCGGTAGACGCCGAAGTCGGTGCGCATGGCGACGGCCATCGCGGTCAGGCCGAGCGCGCTCCACAGCAGATCGCGTTTGAAGAAGTAGGTGGCGCTGCCGAACTTCTGCGTCGCGTAGACGGCGGAGGCCGAATAGACCATGACGATGCCGAAGCCGACGAGCGCGATCACCGTCGCGAACAGGACGATGTCGTGCTCGTGCGCGGGCGCCGCCGGGATGGGCTCGTCGATCGGCTGCTTCAGATTCGTCGTCACGGTCGTGGCGGTGGCTTCCTTCACAGCGCCTCCACGGCGGCCGCGAACACGCGGCCGCGATGCTCGTAGTTGTCGAACATGTCGTAGGAGCTGCACGCGGGCGAGAGCACGACAGCGTCGCCCGGCTGCGCGCGCTCGACGGCGCGCGCGATCGCGTCTTCCATCGACGACGCGCGCACGATCGGGATCGGATCGTAGGCGGGATCGTCTTCGCGCAGCGCGGCTTCGATCTTGTCGGCGGCCTCGCCGATGAGCACGACGGCGCGGCAGCTGTTCTCGCGCAGCGCCCGCACCAGCGGCGCATACGAGCCGCCTTTGTCGCGACCGCCGGCGATGAGCACGAACGGCGTGGGAAAGCCGTCGACGCCGGCGACCACCGAGTCGACGTTGGTCGCCTTGGAGTCGTCGTAGAAGCGGAGGGCGCGCTTCTCGCCGACGAGCTGCATGCGATGCGGCAGCGGGCGGAAGGCGCCGAGCGCCGCGCGTGTTTGATCGTAGCTGGCGAGTTCGTTGCCGCGCATGAGCAGGATGGCGGCGAGCGCGTTGCCGAGGTTGTGGCGGCCGACGAGGTGCAGCTCGCCTACCGGATAGCGCTCGCCGAGCGCGACCAGGTCGCCGCCGTCGACGAAGCCGTCGATGGCGCGCAGGTTGTCGTCGCGCTTGCGGCGCGCCGAGAAGGTACGCACGCGCGTGCGCTTGCGCAGCCGCTCGCCGGCGGCCCAGAAGAAGGCGTCGTCGGCGTTGACCACCGCGACGTCGTCGCCGACGAGGTTCGCCGCCAGCTTGAGCTTGGCGGCGCCGTAGTCCTCGACGCCCGCGTAGCGATCGAGGTGATCGGGCGTGAGGTTCAGGAACGCCGCCGCGCGCGGGTGCAGCTTCTCCACGGTCTCGAGCTGGAAGCTGGAGAGCTCGACGACCACGAGGCCCTTCCCCGTCGCCGCCGGCGTGTCGATGGCGGTGATGAGCGGCGTGCCGAGGTTGCCGCCGACGAAGGTGGGCTTGCCGGTCTGCCTGGCGATCTCGCCGGCGAGCGCGGTCACCGTCGACTTGCCGTTGGTGCCGGTGACGCCGACGACCGGCGCCTGGATGAATCCGGCGGCGAGCTCGATCTCGCCGGTGATGCGCACGCCCTTCTTGCGCGCGAGCTTGAGCGGCTCGATGTCGGGCACGCCCGGCGAGACGACGATGAGATCGGACTCGACGAACGTCCCCGGCTCGTGGCGTCCGAGCTGCCAGGTCACGCGATCGCCGAGCGACTCGCGCGCCGCGGGCAGCTCCGCGTCCGTGCGCGAGTCGGTGACGGTGACCTGCGCGCCGCGCTGCTGGCAGAAGCGCGCAACGGCCAGGCCCGTCTTGCCCGCGCCGACGACGAGCACGCGGTTCGGCCCGACGCCGGCGACGATGTCGTAGTCCATTACCGGACCTTCAACGTCGCGAGCGCGACGAGCGCGAGCATGAAGCTGATGATCCAGAAGCGCACGATCACCTTCGGCTCGGCCCAGCCCTTGAGCTCGAAGTGGTGATGGATCGGCGCCATCTTGAACACGCGCTTGCCGGTGAGCTTGAACGACGCCACCTGCACCATCACGCTCAGCGTCTCCATCACGAAGATGCCGCCGACGATGACCAGCGTGAACTCGTTCTTGGTCGCGACCGCGAGCATGCCGAGCGCGCCGCCGAGCGACAGCGACCCGACATCGCCCATGAACACCGCGGCCGGGTACGTGTTGAACCACAGAAAGCCGATGCCGGCACCGACCATCGCGCCGCAGAAGATCGCCAGCTCGCCCGAGCCGTGGATGTACGGGATCTTCAGGTACTCGGCGATGTTGAACCCTTTGATGACCGTACCCGCGCCGTACGAGAGGATGAGAAACGTCGCCGCCGAGATGATCACCGGGCCGATGGCGAGGCCGTCGAGCCCGTCGGTCATGTTGACGCCGTTCGACGTGCCGACGACGACGATGATGGCGAGCGCCAGATAGGCCGGCAGCCACAGCGACAGCGGGTGCTTGTAGAAGTCGACCAGCGGCAGCGCCACGCGCAGCTTCAAGTCGACGTCGTAGAGATCGGACCAGAACAGGATGCCGACGGCGACCGCGGCGATGACGATCTGCGCCGCCATCTTGCTCTTGCCGCTGATGCCCTTCTTGCTGCGCGTGAGCTTGCGGTAGTCGTCGACGAAGCCGACCACGCCGTAGCCGATGGTGACGAGCAGGGTCAGCCAGACGAAGCGGTTGGTCAGATCGCACCACAAGAGCGTGGGGATCACGAGCGCGAACAAGATGAGCGATCCGCCCATCGTTGGCGTGCCCGCCTTCTTCTTGTGCGTCTGCGGCCCGTCGGTGCGGATCTGCTCGCCGATCTGCTTCGAGCGCAGCCGATCGATGAACCACGGGCCCATGAGGAACGAGATGGCCATCGCGGTCAGCGTCGCCGCGATGATTCGCGTCGAGACGTAGCGCATCACGTTGAGCCAGTGAAGACCGGCGTGAACGTGTAGCGGATAGAGCAAGTGGTACAGCATTAACCCTTCTCCGAAAGAGCATCGATCACGCGCTCGAGGCGCATGCCGCGCGACGCCTTCACCAGGATCACGTCGCCCGCGCGCGACACGGCGCGAACACGCGCAGTCGCCGCTTCGACGTCGTCGGTGTGGAAGGTCGAGCCCATGTGCCGCGACTGCGGGCCGACCGCGACGAGCTGATCGACGCGCGCCGCCGCGTACGCGCCCACCTCGGCGTGCAGCGTCGCCGACTCGGGGCCGAGCTCGAGCATGTCGCCGAGCACGGCGATCTTCTGCGCGCCGCGCGGCGTGATCTCGACGAGCGCGTCGAGCGCCGCGCGCATCGACGCGGGCGCGGCGTTGTAGCAGTCGTCGAGGATGGTGCGATCGGCGAGCTGCACCAGCTGCAGCCGATGCTTGGCCGGGCGCACGGTGGCGAGCCCGTCGAGGATCGAGCCTTCACCGACGTCGAGCGCGAGCGCGACACAGGCCGCCGCCGCCGCATTCGAGGCGTTGTGCCGCCCGATGAGCGGCACGTGCGAGAGCACGCCCGTCGCCGAAGTCACCCCCGAGAGGTGCAAGCGCAGCGTCAGCCCGGTCGGGCCCGGCGTCACCTCGTCGTACGTCACCGTCGCACGCGACGCCGTCGCCGGCGACTTGGGCCCGAAGGTCATCGCATGCGCGAGCGCGCCCACGTGCGGCGCCATCCGCTTCTCGTCGGCGGGATAGATCGCGACACCGTCGGCGCCGAGCCCGCCGAAGATCTCGGCCTTGGCGCGCGCCACGTTCTCGATGGTGCCGAGCTGCTCGAGATGCACGCCGGCGATGCTGACGACCACGGCCACGTCGGGCCGCGCCAGCTTCGTCAGGTACGCGATCTCGCCAAGCGCGCTCATCCCCATCTCGACGACCGCGTAGCGATGGCCCGCGTGCAGGCGCAACAGCGTCAGCGGCACGCCGAGGTGATTGTTGAGGTTGCCCTCGGTCTTCAAGACCGCATCGGCCCCCGCCGCCGAGGCGAGGATGGCCGCGGTCATCTCCTTCGTCGTGGTCTTGCCGTTCGATCCCGTGATCGCGACGACTTCCAGGTCCGTCATCGCCGCGCGATGCGCCGCGCCGAGCGCCCCGAGCGCCGCGATCACGTCGTCGACCTCGACGATGGCGACGCCCACCGCCGCATCGACGCCGAGCCCCGCGCCACGCCCGCGCGCGCACACGACGCCACGCGCGCCCGCCTTCGCCGCCGCCGCCGCGAAGTCGTGCCCGTCGAAGCGATCGCCTTTGACCGCGAAGAACAGCGCGCCCGCCGGCACCGCGCGGCTATCGATCGTGACCCCCGGGAACGACTCCGCCCCCGCGCGCACGAGCGCCCCGCCCGTCGCCTCGAGCACGCGCGCAACCGGAATGGCAACCTGCGCCATGGCCTTCAACTTTGACCGTTCGCGTCGCGCGACGCTACTTTCGCGAGCGCCGCCCGCGCCTCTTCCCGGTCGTCGAAGTGATGCTTCACCTTGCCGACGATCTGATAGTCCTCGTGCCCCTTGCCGGCGATGAGCACGATGTCGCCCGCCCGCGCCGCCTCGATCGCCATCCCGATCGCCCGCCGCCGGTCGGCGTCCACGAGGAACCCATCCGCACGAACCTCGCGCACCCCGTCGAGGATCATGTCGATGATCGCCCCCGGCTCCTCGGTCCGCGGGTTGTCGCTCGTGACGATCGCCAGGTCCGCGTCGTGCGCCACTGCCCGCCCCATCTTGGGCCGCTTGGTCTTGTCGCGATCGCCACCACAGCCGAACACCACGATGAGCCGCCCGCGCACCAGCGGCCGCAGCGCCGCCATCACCCGCTCGAGCGCATCCGGCGTGTGCGCGTAGTCGACGAACACGCCGATGCCACGGTCGTTCTCCACGCGCTCGACCCGCCCCGGCACGCCGCGCACGCCGCCGAGCCCGCGCGCGATCGTCTCGCCGTCGAGCCCCATGGCCACGCCGATGCCGACGCCGATCGCCAGGTTCTCCAGGTTGAACGCGCCGATGAGCGGCGAGCGCACGCGCACCGCGCCGATCGGCGTCACGAGCTCCGCGTCGATCCCGTCGACCGTCTGGGTCGAGCGCATCACCAGCACGTCGGGCACGCCGCTCGTCGCCACCGCCAGCGCGCGCCCGCGCACCTCCTGCAGCATGAAGCCGCCCCACTCGTTGTCGAGGTTGATGACCCCGACGCCGTCGTCGGTGAGGTGCTCGCGGAACAGCTTGGCCTTCGAATCGGCGTAGGCCTGCATCGTCCCGTGAAAATCGAGGTGATCCTGCGTCAGGTTGGTGAACGCCGCGACGCGATAGCGCACGCCGTCGAGCCGCCTGAGCTCGAGCGCGTGCGAGCTCGCCTCCATCGCCACGTGGGTGACGCCCGCCGCGCGCATCTCCGCCAGCGTCGCGTGCAGGACGAGCGGCGTCGGCGTGGTGAACGGCGACTCGCGCACCACGTCGCCGAAGCGATAGGTCACCGTCCCGATCACGCCCGGCCTTCCGCCCGCGGCGCGCGCCAATCCCTCGACGAGAAACGTGGTCGTCGTCTTGCCGTTGGTGCCGGTCACCGCGATCATCGTCATCGCGTCCGCCGGCCGCCCCCAGCGATTGGCCGCGATCAGCGCCAACGCCCGCGTCGCCCCGCGCACGCGCACGCGCACGCCGGGAAAACCCTGCGCCGCGCCGTCCTCGACGATCGCCGCCACTGCGCCGCGCTCCGCCGCCGCACCGAGAAAGTCGTGCCCGTCGACGGTCTGCCCGCGCGTGGCCACGAACAGATCGCCGCGCACGACGGCGCGCGAGTCGTCGCGCACCTCGCCGATCTCGAGCGACATCGCGGCATCCGCGCCGGCACCGCCGCCGTCGACGCCCGCGACATCCACGCCTTGCAGGAGCTCGCCCAGCCTCACGCCGCCCATCCCGTGCAAGCGCCCGGCCGCGTGTAACCCCGCGACGCCACGTACGACCGTGTCATGGCGTACACGTTAAGCTCATCGCTCTGCGATGAAACAGGGCTATCGTTGCATAGCTGAACGATTGTTCCAATCGTTCAGCCCGGGGGTGTAAACGACACCTTGCAGACGGCGCCGTGCCGAAGCGGTCCTGGTCCGGGCGACTGCGCCGTGGCCCGACCGCTGCCGGCGACCTCGAGCCGCACGCCCGCGCGCTTCGCCGCCACCAGCGCCTCCGACATCGACATCCCCGCGAAGTCGGGCACCTCGTGCCGCGGCACATCGTCCTCGGCCTCGACCACCGGCTGCGCCTCGCTCGCATCCTCCGGCTCTTCCACCGTCGGCGGCGGCGTCACCTTCGCCGCCTTCTTCTCGCTCTTGTCTTTGTCGTCGCCCGCCGCCACCAACGGCTCCGTCGGCGGCACGCCCAGCCAGCGCAGCGCATCGATCATCACGTCCTGCCAGATCGGCCCCGCCACGCTCGATCCGTGGTGCGATCCGTACGGCTCGTCGACCATCACGTACAGCACCATGCGCGGATTCTGATAGGGCGCGAACCCAACGAACGACGCGACCCAGCTGGTCGGCGAGTAGTGCCGCGTCACCGGGTCCACCTTCTGCGCCGTCCCGGTCTTACCCGCGAACAGATAGCCCGGCACCGACAGCTTCTGCGCCGTGCCGCCCTTCTGCGTCACGCCGTGCAACAGGCCCCGCATCGTCTCGGCCAGCTCGGGCGAGATCACGCGCTTGCCGATGACGGGCGCGTCCTGCACCACCTGCCCCTCGGGCGTCATCACGCGCCGCATGACGTGCGGCCGATACAGCGTGCCGCCGTTGGCCACCGCCGCATACGCCGTCACGATCTGCAGCGCCGTCGCCGTGAGCCCCTGCCCGAACGACATCGTCGCCGTCTCCACCGGCCCCATGCGCTCGGCCGAGCGGATCTGCCCCGCGCGCTCGCCCGGCAGATCGACGCCGGTGCGCTGCCCGAAGCCGAAGCGCAGCAGCATCTCGTGCAGCTTGTCGCGCCCTTCCTTGGCCGCGATCTTGGCCGTGCAGATGTTCGACGACTTGGCGAGCACGCCCGCCGTCGTCACGTCGCCGATCGGCTCGTCGTCGTGAATGGTCACGTGCCCGCCGACGCTGTAATGCCCGTTCTCGCACCACCAGTTGTCGTCGACGTGAACCACGCCCGCCTCGAGCGCGCCAGCGATGGAGAACGTCTTCATCGTCGAGCCCGGCTCGAACGGATCGGTCACCGCGCGGTTGCGCGCGCCACGCTCGCGCGCCCCATCCGGCTCGTTCGGATTCAGCGACGGCACCGCCGCCATCGCCAGGATCTCGCCGTTCGACGGATCGAGCGCCACCGCGATGCCCGCCTTGGCGTGATGCGCCGCCACGCCCTTCTCGAGCGCATGCTCGAGCCGGAACTGGATGTAGCGATCGATCGTGGTGTACAGGTCGTGTCCGTTCGTCTTCGCCAGCGGGCTCCCGCCCGGCTCGGACTCACCATCGTTGGCGTCACCGATTCCGCCGATGAGCACCGCGCGCCCGAGCGCATCGCGCAACCCCGGCAGCTGCGCCCGCGCGCCACGCAGGTACCGCTCGTACTGCAGCTCGATCCCCTCCTGTCCGACGGCATCGAGCCCAGCCCACCCGAGCAGCGGCCCGGCCAGCGCGCGGTTCGGGTAATAGCGACGCGGCTCGCGATCGAGGTACACGCCCGGCAGCTGCAGGTCGCGCACCGCGTGCGCCTCCTCCGGTGCGATACGCCGCTTGACCCACGTGAAATAGCGCCGCGCCTTCAGCTTCTTCTCGAGCTCGCGCCGATCGAGGTGCAACGCGTCCGCCAGCGCGCTCGCCGTCTCGCTCACGCGATCGGCCGCGATCAGCATGCGCGCGTTGACGTGCACCGAGTCGACGTCCGTCGACGCCGCCAGCTCCACGCCGTTGCGATCGAGGATGCGCCCGCGCTGGGGCGGCAGCTCCACGTCCTTCAGGTATTGATCCTCGGCCATCGACTTCAGCCGCTCGGCCTCGCGCACCTGCAACACGTACGCGCGCCAGCACAGCGCCCCGAACGCGCACGCCAAGAGGCCCGCCGAGAAATAGAGCCGCACCTTGACCCAGCGCGACGGCGCGTACTTCTCCTTCGCAGTCGTCGTCTTGCCCGTCGCCGTCATCGCTTCACCACGCGGATCATCCGCGGATCGGGCGGCCCCATCTTCAGCTCGTCGCGCGCCACCCGCTCCACCACCGACAGATCCATGCGCGTGCGCAGCTCCAGCGTCAGCCGCTGGTTCTGCTCGCCGAGATCGTGGCGCCACTTCGTCTCACGCGAGATGTCGTAGCCGACCGCCAACATCTGCAGCCGCACCCAGACGTGCGCCAGCGCCGCCGCCGTCACCACGATCGTAGCCAGCGCGATCAGCCAGGTCGGCGACTTGTCGCGCCACCTCATTGGTGCACCTTCCAGGTACACCATGAGCCGGACAATCGATCCGCTGGCCCTACAGGCCGGACGCTCACGTTCACTCGCTGACGCTCGTTCACCGGTGCACCGTCCGCAGCATCTCGCAGCCGCGCAGCTTCGCCGAGCGCGCGCGCGGATTGCCCACGACCTCCGCCTCCGACGGCTCGACGGGCTTCCGCGTCAGCACCTTCACCGTCGCCGGCGGCAGCCCCATCTTGGCCGCGATGTCCGGCGGATAGCCCGACTCCTTCGCCAGGTCGCGAAACCGGTTTTTCACCAGGCCGTCCTCGAGCGAGTGGAACGCGATCACCACGACGCGCCCGCCCGGCCGCACCAGCGCCGGAAAATCCTCGAGGAAGCGCTCGAGCTGCCCGAGCTCGTCGTTGACCGCGATGCGCAGCGCCTGAAACGTGCGCGTCGCCGGATCCTTGTGCCGCTCGCGCGTCGGCACCGAGCGCGCGATCAGCGCCGCCAGCTCCGTCGTCGACGTGACATCGCCCGCCATGACCGCGTCCTTCACCGCGCGCGCGATGCGCCCGGCGTAGCGCTCCTCGCCGTAGCGCCGCAAGATGTCGGCCAGCTCGTCGACGCCCACGCGACGGATCAGCCCCTCGGCGGTCTCGCCGCCGGTCGGATCCATGCGCATGTCGAGCGGTCCCGCCGCGCGGAACGAAAAGCCGCGCTCGCCGCGATCGAGCTGCGGCGACGACACGCCGAGATCGAGCACGAACCCGTCGACGGGCACCAGCGCCAGCCGCTCGAGGATCGCGCGCGCCTCGCCGAACGCGCCATGCACCAGCGTCACGCGATCGCCGAACCCGGCCAGCCGCGCCCCCGCCGCCGCCAGCGCTGCCGGATCGCGGTCGATCCCGATGAGCCGCCCGTCGGGCGCCGTCGCCCGCAAGATGCGCTCGGCATGGCCGCCGCCGCCGAGCGTGGCGTCGCAATAGACTCCGCCGGCGCGCGGGGCGAGCAGCGCCAAGGTCTCTTCGGGCATGACCGTAGCGTGAGTGAACTCGGCGCTCACTCTACGGTTAAGCCACCGACGGACCGTCGGCGCCAGTTTTTCGCGGAGGAATTAGTAGTAGAACGGCGCGTCGGTCTTGTACGACGCATAACCGAACGCGTTCTGCAGGGAGCGCATGACGTCGATGTTCTGCTTCCACTTCTGGAGCGCCTGCGTCTTGGCCGCGCACCCGGCCGACGTCGGATCCATCGAGCACAGGCCCGTCCCCGGCTTGTTCGCCTGCAGGTCGAGCGTCCGCGCCGTCTCCAGCATGCGCGCGCCGGTATCGTTGCGGTAGCAGCCGGCCTGATTCGGATTGGCCGTGCACGCCGTCGCCATGGTCACGCTGCCGTCATTCGAGCGCGGGATCGACTGCGCCGCGTAGGTCTTGCCCGACCCAGTGTCGGTGTAGACGAACCACTGCACGCCAGCCGGATTGTTCGCGATCAGCTGCGCCGGGTCGTTCGTCGAATGCCCCGGCACCGGGTTCCCACCCGCATCGAGCAGCTGATTGTCCGGCACCGGCGCCTCGCCGTTACCCACGACGAAGATGCGCGTCGTATCGACGAACGAGTGGTCGAACGTCGTCGGGAACGCCGACAGGCCGTACAACCCCGCGTACAGCTGCAGCGTGAAGCCGCCCGCCGGATCGAGAAGCTCCGGGCTCGCCGGCCGCGCCGCCATGTTGGCCGAGTTCGTCGACCAGCCGGGGTTGTTCACCACGGTGTTGTTGTTCGTCCAGTACGGCGCGATCGACGTGAAGTCGTTCGCCAGCAGCGCGCCGATCTTCTCCTGGATCTGCGCCTTGAACGGCAGGATGTACCCGATCGCGTACTTGCGCACGTCGGTCGACGTATCGCGCCCCGTGAAGTACGCCTGCGACTGCGAGAGCTCGTCGAGCGCGATCGTCTTGTCGACGAAGTAGCCGATGCGCGTCTGGCACTCGTCGGCCCAGTAGTAGCCGCACCCCGTGAAGTCCCACGTCGTGTCGATGAACTTGCCGTCGATGAGCCCGACGATGTTGGTGTTGCCGCTCAGGCCCACCGTCGTGTCGTCACTCGTCTTCTTCCACACGTCGACCGGGTAGTCGCTCACCACGTTCGCCGCGATCTTGGTGAACGTGCCCGCCTCCGGCTGCGTGATGATCTGACCGAGCAGGTCGAAGCCCGCCGTCACGCCCGCGGTGAAGCTGCCCCAGCTGTCCTCCGACGAGAACAAGCTGTCGACCACGCTCCCCGGATTGCCGATGCCCTGCTCCGCCTCGATGTCCGTGAAGTCCGCGCGCAGAAGCACGTACCACGTCATCTGCTGACGGATCATATCGAGGTAGCGCGAAGCGATGCGGTCCTTGTACGCCAGCGACGTGCGGAACGTGTAGCGATCGCGCTTGAAGTCGTTGAGGAGGTAGAAGTTCTTGTAGCGCGACACCAGATCCTGCGCCTGCTCGAACGCATCCGCGCCCGAGTCGAACCGCTGGCAGGTCAGGTTGCCGACGAACTCGTCGGAGCAGAAGTAGTACGGCACCATCGGCCGCGCCAACGTATCCGAGAGCACGTAGCCGCCCGGCCCGCCCGCCGTGATGTCCGAGTAGGGCACGTCGACGCGTGAATCGAGCCCGCTGACGCCGTTGCCGAACAGCGCCGGATAGGTGTTGTACGGAATCGCCTGCAGCGTCGCCGACCCGAGGTTGAGCGGCGACGGCAAGCCGTACGACGCCTGGAACGCGAACACCGACGCCCACAGCAGCTGGCTGTTCGAGTCGAGCTTCGCCGTCGGGAAGACCTCGACGAAGCCGTCGCCCGCGTAGCTGAACTTCATCGCCGCGCGGTCGTAACGCCCGAGGCCGTGCAGGTCGGAGTTGAACTCCGCGCCGTAGTCCATGACCGACGAGTACTGGAACTCGCGCACGTTGCCCGCGACCTCGTCGACCGACGTCGCGCCGCCCGGGCAGTCGACGTAGCGCGGACGGATCGTGCCCTTGCGCCCCGTCGCGTTGCAGTCGGTGCCCGTGTAGGCCACGCCGACCGGCTGCTTCGACCCCACGTCGATGCCGGCGTACTTCTTCGCCGCCGTGTTCGCCGCCGCCGCCGAGCGCAGCTGCCAGTAGTCGGGGAAGTAGTTCATGGCGTCGAACGACGCGCGGAAGTTGTGGCGCAGGCCCATGTTGTGCCCGACCTCGTGCAGCGTCACCGCCAGGAAGATGTCCTTGCGCAGCTGCTGACGCACCGCCTCCGGATCGGCGTTCGGGATGTTCGGATCGTTGGCGATCTGCAGCGCGCGCTGCGCCACGCCTTCATCCGCGAAGTCTTCGAAGTCGACGCCGAACGCGCGCATCGTGTCCATGCGCTGGTCGATCGCCTCGCGCACCGCCTGCGAGCGCAGCGGCGAGACGCGGATCTTCTCCGCCTCCGACAGCGACGTCCAATCGGTCGCCGGCGCCGCGCCGCCCATGGCCATGACGTCGGGCGTGATCATCATCGCCTCGAGCTGCCCGCCCTTGAGCTTGTCACGACGCACCTGCGGCAGATCGGCCTGCGACTGCCCCCACAGGTTCGACTTGTACATGGCGTCTTCGCGATTCTTCCAGCTGTTCATGAACGCCGTCGGCGACGAGGTGTCCATCGGCGCCTCGGGCGCCTGGCCCTTCGCCCAGCTGAAGTCCATCGCGTGATACATCTTGCGTATCGAATCCGCAGAGTAGGTCGTCGGCTTGTTGGTCGCACCCGCCTGGTTCGACGCCACCCAATCCTTGATGTTGGCGCCGGCCACGAAGTCCTCCGGCGACTGATTGCCGAGGATCAGCTCCACGAGGTCGCGCGAGCGCGCCGCGTAGGTGTCGAGCGCGGCACCGTAGATGTACGCCTGGCCCGAGATGGTCTCGCCGCTCTCGATGTCGAACAGCGGCGGCCCGTAGCCGAGCGGACCCGCGTTCTGCTGCTCGTTGACCCAGAAGATCGTCGAGCGCCGCGGATCGCCCTGGCGCGCGCGCAAGATCGGGTTGCCGTCGTCGCCGAGCACCACGTTGCCGCTGGCGTCGAGCTGCGGCTTCAGATCCGTCTTGCACGCGTCGGGGTCGACACCAATCTGCACCGGGTTGTGGCACCAGACGAAGATGTCCTGCTTGACCTGCGTCGGATCGCACTGCCCGTCCGACGTCATCATGCCCATCGCGTCCGCCGCCGCGCACTTGACCGCGTCGTTCCACGACGAGATGACCTGCTTGCCCTGATCGAACAGCTCCGGCGGGAACGGCTCGAGCGACGACTCCGCGTAGTAGGGGATCGTCCGCAGCTGCCGCTGGTTGTACGGGATCGGCGTCTTGCCGTCGTCCTGATACGACTTCTGCCACAGGTTGAAGCGCGCCGCGTGGCGCTTGATGCCGGTGTTGGTCACGCCGTACTGCCGGTTGTAGGTGAGCCGGTTCAGCCCGACGTCCCAGATGCCGAACAGGTTCATCTGCAAGCCGTCCCAGTTGCGCGGCTGGTAGTCGTGCTTCGGCGAGATCTTGGCGAAGGCGTGGCGCACGTTCACCACCTGCGTGGCGCAGTCGTCGAGCTGCTGGCGCAGGAAGCACGCCGGCACGGTGAAGCAGCTCTGGATCCCGTTCTCCTCGTAGCAGACCTGCTGCTCGGTCGGATTGACCGCGAGCTTGTTGGTCACGTCGAAGTAGTTGGCCTCGCCCTTCGCGAATTCCGGATTTCCGTCATCCGCGCGCTCGAAGTGCAGCGCGTCCGGCTTGGTCGGATCCGACTCCCAGTAGCTGACGTTCGACACCGTCGCGTCGTTGAAGAAGAAGTTCACGCCGAGCCCGACATAGTCGGTCACCTGATTGTTCGACCAGTCGACGCGGATGAACTCGCGCTCGTTCCACGGCCGCTCCTGCGACTCGATGATCTTGTTCGTCTCCTCACCGGTCGTGGAGTTGTAGTCGCGGATGATGTCGAACTGGCTCGTGATCGGCCAGGCCGCCACCGGCTGCCCTTCGTACTTGGCCGGGTCTTCCTTGTAGGCGTCCTCCGACCCCTGGATCTGCTCGTACGAGCGGCGCGCGTAGACGAACTTCTCCTGGACGTCGAACTTGATCTTCATGAGCTCGGACGACTGGCCGACGAACATGATTCCCGAGGTCGGCGGCGCATCGGTGACCGTCTGCAGGTAGTACCAGGTCCCCTCGAGGTCGCTCTTCTTGAGCACGTTCGGTTGCACGAACGAGCGCGGCGCATTTTCCTGCGCGCAGCCGATCGCGAGCGCCGAAGCCAAGACAACCCAGGCAAACGTCTTCATCACTTCGTCCTCCAATAACGAGCCGCCAGCTTGTCGATCGTGATCGTCGCAGCGAGCTGAACCGTGGTGAATGCGTCGTAATCCGTCGAGATGATGCCCTGCCGGTAGCTCGAATCGAGCTTCTGCAGCGGTGCCCAGTTGATCCAGGCGAGCGAGATCCCGAGCCAATCGAGCGGCTGATAGCCGATCGTCGCCCAGAACACCTGCGAGTCGCGATGGCTCGGCCGCGCCAGCGTCGCGCCCGAGTTGGCGGCGACGCGATCACCCGCCGAGCAGGTGTCGTACTGGAGCCCCGCGACCTGCACGTTCGACGTCGCGCACGAGTGGTCGTAGGTGAACGAGTCGATGATCACGTACAGGACGTCGATCGACCACTTGTCGCTGAGCTGGATGCCGCCCGAGATGGTGTGCGAGAACGAGTAGTTGATGTTGTAGCCGCCGATGGTTCCGTCGCGGCTCGGATCGAGATAGAAGTTCGACAGACCCGCGCCGTACGGCCCGTCCGAGAAGTTGCCGCCCGCCGTCGCCGCGTCGCCGCCCGCCTCCGGAGTCAGCTGCGGTGACGTGTAGCGGTGGAAGTTCTTGGTGAACCCGAAGCCGTAGCCGACGCGGATCTTGTCGTGCCAGAAGGTGCGCCCCAACGCCAGCGACGGCGTCAGCGACATCACCAGCGTCTGGTAGCGGCTCTCCGCCGACGTCGGCAGGATCACGCGGAACGCTGGATTGAGGTAGACGCCGATCTTGGGGATCGTGTAGACGCGCGGGTTGCGCAGCGTCAGCCAGACGTCCGAGTAGTCGGCGCGCCGGTTGTTCGCCTGCTCGTTGCAGTAGCCGACCGATCCGGGATCGACCGAGCCGTTATCATTAATAGTGGTGCCGGGACAGGTGCCGGGCGGCGACGCGTTCGACTGGCCGCCGAAGTTCGCTTCGTCCGTGCCCGACACGTTGGCGGTGAGTGAGAAGCGCGCTTGCAGCTGGAGCGTCCGCCAGCGCGTGCCGCGCAAGTACATCTGCCCGATATTCCACGAAGGCTCGAAGTACCAGACGAGATCGTTCCGGTAATTGTGGCCGGCCGAGTTGAGGCCGGAGCCGTCGGCAGTGGTGAGGTCGAAGGTCAAGCCGTCGAAGCGCGGCTTCACACTTCCGACGGCTTCGACGCTCGTGACTGCGCCGGTGTTCGGAGCACCGGCGCCATCCGCCATGGCCTGCGAGCTCGCGCCGACCATGACGATTCCCAGCCCAATGGCGAGTGCAAGGCGGGTGAGCCGCTTCACGCTGAACTCCTTGATGATACTGGCGCGAGCGGTCCCCTGCCTTCGGAGCGGTCCACCCCACCGCGCACCTTTCGCACGAAAGGTGAAGTGCACTAAATCACGTCCAAATTCACATGTCCATCACGAACTTGGAGACAGTGAGCACTATCCGTTGCACCACTGAATCGTGACAAGAGCGCGCATCATGTCGCCGAATTCTTCGTGACATCAGACACCTATGTCACGCGGCAGCGGCAGGACAGGGTGTCGCCATCGGCGACAGAAGACTCAAGGGTTCGACTTTTTTCGAGATTGTGGCAAACCTACGGGGTCGGAGAGGGTCTTACCTGTCGCACGTCGTCGCCTTGACGAACGGTGGGGACTCAAGTTAGCATTATGCCTCGAAAGCTGAGGGCGCCGTCCCCCAGCTTGTTTTTTCGGTGAAGGGTCCCGGGTGAAGGTTCGCATAAGCCATTAGCGCGGAGCGGGTGAAGATGACGGTCGACAAGAAGTTCCTGACAATCGACAACAAGATCGAAACGCTGCGTGAGATGCGCGTGCGCGCGAACGCGTCGATCGTTGCCGACTTCGATGAGAAGCTCGACGTGTCGTGGATCTATCACGACAACGCGCTCGAGGGCGTGGTGCTGTCGTACCACGAGCTCAAAGCGGCGATCGACAAGAAGATCATCTCCGACGTCTCGCTGATCCCGATGTACGAGGAGATCAAGAATCACAAGGCGGCGATCGAGATGGTGCGTGCGACCGCGCGGCAGTGGGCTGTCGAAGCGCACGCGGCGAAGAAGAGCGGCAAGGCCAAGAAGAACCCGATCACGCTCGACACGCTCAAGCTGCTGCACTCGGTGCTGACGCCCGAGGAGAAGGCGAAGGGGAATCCGTACCGCAAGGACAACCCGCTTCACCGCCTCTACTTCCACGAGATCGCGCAGCCCGACAAGATCACGCTGCGCATGAAGAAGCTCGTCGAGTGGCTCGACGAGGAAGAGACGCAGCACCTGCACCCGGTCGAGCGGGCGGCACGCGCGCACTTCCGCTTCATGTCGATCTACCCGTGGCCGAAGAACTCGGGGAAGGTCGCGCGTTTGCTGATGAACCTCATGCTGCTCAAGGACGGCTTCCCGCCGGTCGTGATCCACTCGATCGAGCGCCAGCGCTACTACGACGTGCTGCGCACCGAGTCGGCCGGCCTGGTGCCGCTCGTCTTCGAGTCGCTCGAGAACGGCGTCGAGACGTCGAGCCGCTTCTTCGCCGAGCTCGAAGAGGCCAAGCGCGGCCAGAAGCGCGCCTCGTAACTCTCGCTCCTTCTCTTTTTTCCCGCGCACGTTATTGTTCCCGGACTCATGCGCGGTCCCCGTTTCGACAGCAAGCTCTCGGACGACGCGGCGCAGCTGAACGCGTCGATCGACTTCGACGTGCGCCTCCTGCCGTTCGACGCCGAGGGATCGAAGGCGCACGCGCGCATGCTGGCGGCGCAGGGCATCCTGAGCGCCGCCGATGCCGAGGCGATCGCGCGCGGGCTCGACCAGGTGGTCGACGAGTGGCGGCGCGGTGAGCTGAAGCTCGATGCGCAGCTCGAGGACGTGCACATGAACGTCGAGCACCGCTTGACGGAGCTCGTGGGCGACGCGGGGGCGCGGCTGCACACGGCGCGCAGCCGGAACGATCAGGTGGCGACCGACCTCCGGCTCTACGCGCGGGCGCAGGCCGGTGAGCTCGGACGGCAGATCGCGGGATTACAGAAGGCGCTGGTGACGCAGGCGCGGGCGCACGTCGATACGCTGATGCCCGGGTACACGCACCTGCAGCGGGCGCAGCCGGTGCGGCTCGCGCATCACCTGTTGGCGTACGTGGAGATGCTGGCGCGCGATCGCGGGCGGCTCGCGGACGCGGCGCGACGCATGAACGAGTCGCCGCTCGGCTCGGGGGCGCTGGCGGCGACCACGTTCGCCATCGACCGCGAGGCGACGGCCAAGGCGCTCGGCTTCGCGCGGCCGACGGCCAACAGCCTCGACGCGGTCGGCGATCGTGACTTCGCGGTCGAGCTGGTGTCGGCGTGCGCGCTGGTGCTGGCGCATCTGTCGCGCATGGGCGAGGAGCTGGTCCTGTGGGCCTCGCAGGAGTTCGGGTTCGCGCGACTGCCCGAGGCGTACTGCTCGGGCTCGTCGATCATGCCGCAGAAGGTGAACCCCGACATCCCCGAGCTGGTGCGCGCGAAGGTTGCGCGCGTGATCGGGGATCTGACGACGCTGCTCGTGGTGCTGAAGGGGTTGCCGCTCGCCTACAACAAGGACCTGCAGGAGACGCAGGAGCCGCTGTACGACGCGGTCGAGACGGCGATCTTGTGCACGCGCACGATGGCGGGGCTGATCGCGGGGACGACGTTCGACACCGAGCGGATGGCGCGCGCGGTGGGACAGGGACACTTGCTGGCGACGGAAGTGGCCGATTGGCTCGTGACGCGCGGCGTGCCGTTTCGCCAGGCGCACGCGGCGGCGGGCGCGCTGGTGCGCATGGCGAGCGGGCGCGGCGTCGAGCTCGGCGAGCTGTCGCTGGCGGATCTGCGCGCGACGGCGCCGGACGTGACGTGGGACGAGTCGTTGTTCGCGGTGCTCGACGCGGCGCGCGCGGTCGACCGGCGCGATGTCATCGGCGGGCCGGCGCGGACGCAGGTGTTGAAGGCCATCGAAGCTGTGGAAAAGGAGCTCGAGTAGCGATGCATCACTTCGAGTACAAGGGCGACGAGCTGTTTTGCGAGGGCGTGCCGCTGGCCAAGATCGCGGCCGAGGTGGGCACGCCGGTCTACGTCTACAGCCACGCGACGCTGGAGCGGCACTTCAAGGTCTTCGACGGCGCGCTCGGCACGCACAAGCACATCATCTGTTACTCGGTGAAGGCGAACTCGAACCTGGCGGTGCTGCGCACGCTCGTCGCCATGGGTGCCGGCGTCGACACCGTGTCGCGGGGCGAGATCTTTCGCGCGCTCAAGGTCGGGGCCGATCCGAAGAAGATCGTGTTCAGCGGCGTCGGCAAGCGCGAGGACGAGATCGCCTATGGGCTCGAGGTCGGGATCCTCGCCTTCAACGTGGAGTCGACAAGCGAGCTGCACGCGATCGAGCGCGTGGCCGGCAAGCTGGGGAAGCGCGCGCCGATCTCGCTGCGCGTGAACCCGGACGTCGACGCCGAGACGCACCCGTACATCTCGACGGGCCTGAAGAAGAACAAGTTCGGCATCCCCGTGGCCGAGGCGCGCAAGACGTTCATCGAAGCGCGCGGCATGAAGCACATCGAGGTGGTCGGGATCGACTGCCACATCGGATCGCAGCTGACCAAGACGTCGCCGTTCAAGGACGCGATCGCGCGGCTCGGCGAGTTGGCGCGCTCGCTCGTCAAGGAGGGCGTGTCGATCCGCTACGTCGACATCGGCGGCGGGCTGGGGATTCCGTACAATCAGGAAGATCCGCCGTCGCCGGCGGAGTATGGCCGCGCCATCGAGGACGCGATGTCGGCGTTCAGCGGGCTCGACGTGACGCTGATCTGCGAGCCGGGGCGGGTGATCGTGGGCAACGCCGGCGTGCTGCTCACCAAGACGCTCTATTTGAAGCAGGGCGAGATCAAGAACTTCGTGATCGTCGATGCGGCCATGAACGATCTGATCCGGCCGGCGTTCTACGATTCGTACCACGCGATCTGGCCGGTCAAGAAGGCGGCGGCGCCGGCGAGCTACGTCGCCGACGTGGTGGGGCCGATCTGTGAGACCGGCGATTTTCTCGCGCGCGATCGCGCGCTGGCGCAGAAGCCGGCGGAGGGCGATCTGCTGGCGCTGATGTCGGCGGGCGCCTACGGCTTCACGATGTCGTCGAACTACAACACGCGTCCGCGCGCGGCCGAGGTCATGGTCAAGGGCAACGAGTACGCCGTGGTGCGGCGGCGCGAAGAGCTCGAAGAGATGGTGCGCAACGAAGCCGTGCCGTCGTTCGTCGGCTAGCGTCGCGCGCTTTCGCTACCAAGATCCCTTCGCGAGCGTGATCGTGAAGCGCGGGACGAACGAGCCCGGCGCCGTCTGCGCCTGCTCGACGCTGAACGCCGGCAGGCCGAAGGCCCAGCGGCCGCCGCCCTCGCCGTCGGGGTCGCGATGCAGCAGCGCCTCGACGGGCGGCACATCGCCCTTGTACTTGCGCGTGAGCACCGCGCCGGCGAGCAGCCCGAGCGCGAGCCCGCCGAGGGCATAGCGCGCGCCGGTCTGGATGTTGTCCTCGCTCTGCCCGGCGTTGACGCCGATGACGTAGCCGAGCGCGAAGCCGAGCCCGGTGCCGGCGAGGCCGCCGACGTCGATGAGCCCGACGTGGCCGCGGCTGAGCTCGAGCTTCCAGGCGAGCAGCCCACCGGTCATCACGCCGAGCGTGGTGCCGCCGAGCATGAACCAGCCGAGCTGCGAGCCGGTCGGATTGCGGAAGATCGCCTGCGACAAGAGCGCGCCGGTCGCGGTGCCCCAGGTGCCGCCCGAGTTCACGAGCGCGGCATCGCCGGCGGAGATCTCGGTCTTGCGCGCGATCAGATAGCCCGCCGTCATGCCGATGGCGCTGCCGGCGATGGCGATGCCGTAGATGAAGCGCGCCGGCACGTCGAGGCCGAGCGATAGCGACGTGGCGATCGAGGTGCCCCACACGCCGCCGCCGATCATGAGCGAGCTGTACCCGACCTTGATGCCGTCGCGCGTGGCGAGGAACGAGCCGAGAAAGCCGGCGCCGATGCCGGCGCCCGACGACAACAGGTACACCGCGAGGCCGAGCCCCGAGTTGCCGAAGCTCGAGTTGCCGAGCACGGAGGCGACGAGCAGCGGCCCGGCGGCACCGCCGAAGACCATGGCGCCGATGACGAGCTCGGTGCGCCCCGAGCGGATCGGGCGCGTCAGCGTGATCTCGCGCTGGATGGGCTTGCCCTCCTTCACGTCGAGATCTTCGCGATGCCAGGGGTAGTCCTTGTGCTCGAGCAGGAGCTTGTGGTGACCGACGTCGAGGTTGCTGGCGAACGGCGTCTCGCCGACGAGCCGCTCGTCGATGAACACGCGCGCGCCGCGCGGACGCGTGAAGATCGAGACCTGCGTGGTCGAGCGCTTGAGGCGATATTGATAGAAGTAGGGCTGCCCGATCTCGGCGGCGACGTCGTGCGACTCCGACTCCCAGCCCGGCTGCGACAGCTCGATGGTGTACGGACCGGCGGGGAGCTTGAATACCGTCGGCGTATCCGCTTCGCGCCGCTTGCCCGCGACGTCGACGACGGCGGCGTGCACGTGCTCGGGGATCGTGGTCACCGACACGCGCGCCGGCAGGTTGCGCAGGATGCGCAGGCGGTTCTCGACGATGGGCCGCTCGACCGCGTCCTTGGGCGCCTCGGCGAGATAGCGCTCGAACCAGACGACCGACTGCGCGTAGTCGAGGAGGCGCTCGTAGGCCTGCGCGATGTTGTAGAGCACGTTGGGGTGCGGCTTGAGCCGGTAGGCCTCTCCGTATTCGGCGATCGCCTCGTCGTAGTTGCCGGTGGCGTAGAGCTGTTGCGCCTTTTCGTAGTGCGCCTTCGCGGTGTCGGCGT
This sequence comes from Polyangia bacterium, assembly GCA_035607415.1. Lineage (GTDB taxonomy): Bacteria > Myxococcota_A > Polyangia > Palsa-1104 > Palsa-1104 > JAQBQH01. The sequence continues at coordinate 5,268 of DATNAQ010000149.1, read as the reverse complement.
TCGCCGTCGGAGGCGCGGGCGTCGCGGACGGCGCGGGCGTGGCGGACGGCGCGGGCGTCGCCGGCGTGTCGTCCGCGCGCGCGGGCAATTCCGCGGCGATCAGCGCGACGACCACGGCGAGGGCGACGCGCGCGCGCAGCATCAGTAGGGATTGGGCAGCGTCTCGCCCGTCGGCGGCTGCTCCGTCGGCTGCTTGCCCGGCGTCGCCGCCTTCGTCTCGGCGCTGCGCGCGTGATGCGACTTCGCATGCGCCGTGAGCTTGACGCGCAGCGTGTCGTCGGTGGTCGGCACCACCTGCGTCGTGCCGTCTTCGTAGCCGTCGAGGCGGAAGGTCAGCGTCGCCGGCACTTCCGATCGCGGCAACAGGATGTCGCGCGGCGCCGCGCCGAACACGCGCGAGCCCTGCCGGATCTCGGCGCCCGGCGGCGTGGTCTCGACGTGGAGCACCACCGTCTTCGGCGCCGGCGGCGGCGCGGGCGTCTTCGGCTGCGACGTCACGCTGTCGGCGGCCGTCTTCATCTGCGTCGGTTGTGGCGCCTCGGGCGCGCGCGTGAAGCGATCGATGGCGAGCAGGCCCGCCGTCCCCGCGAGCACGCCCACCGCCGCCAGCCACAGCGTCGTGCGCGGCCGCTCCGCCGTCGACGGCGTCACCCGCGGCGGCTCGACGTCGCCGCCCGACGCCACGCGATCGAGATCGTCGACGAGCGCCGCCATCGTCGGATAGCGATCGTCGCGCGACTTGGCCATCGCCTTCTGCACCACGCGCTCCATCGGCTCGGAGATGCGCATCTCCGGCCGCAGCTTGCGCGGCGGCGTCACGTCCTGGTTGAGCACCTGCGCGATCACGCCGAGGTAGTTGGTCGCGCGAAACGGCACCTCCGCCGTCAGGCACTCGTACAAGATCACGCCGAGCGCCCAGATGTCGATGCGATGATCGAGATCCTCGTCGCCGCGAGCCTGCTCCGGCGACATGTACAGCGGCGTCCCCAGCACCATGCCCGTGTGCGTGAGCTTGAGCGACTCCTCGTCCATCGTGCCCGGCTTGATGGTCTTGGAGATGCCGAAGTCGAGCACTTTGACGAAGTCGCGCCCGCCACGCCCGCTATCACGATCGATGAGAAAGATGTTCTCCGGCTTGACGTCGCGATGCACGATGCCGCACTCGTGCGCGGCACCGAGCGCCGACGCCGCCTGGCGCGCGATCTCGATGATCCGCGCCTCGGGCAGCGCGCCCTCGCGCTTGAGCAGCTCCGCCAGGCTGAGCCCTTCGAGGTGCTCCATCACCACGAAGGTGCGCCCGTCCTCGGTCGCCCCCGAGTCGGTGATGTCGACGATGTTCTCGTGCCGGATCGACGACGCCAGCCGCGCCTCCTGCACCAGGCGCCGCGCCACCTCCGGCCGATCGAGGTACTTGTCGCGCAGCACCTTCACCGCCACCGGCTTGGACAAGAGCACGTGCATCGCTTCGTAGACGGCGCCCATGCCGCCTTCGCCGATCTTGCGCGTCAGACGATAACGATCAACGAGCGTGTGGCCCACGAGCGCGTCGGACGGAGGCGGCTGTGGGCTCCCGTCGTTCATCGATGCTTCAGCGTAAAGAAGATGACGCCGCCCGCCAGGATCAACATCACGATCGCGATCCACGCCCAGCCGCGGCTCGTGCGCGCCGGCTCGAGCTCCTCGTCGGCGGGCGTGGGCGCCGGCGCCGGCTTCTTGTTCGGCGACAGATCGATCTGCACCACCGGCGTCGACACCTCGCCGGTCACGCGCCGCATGCGCGAGTGCGCGTACCGCACCGGCTCCGACCCCTCCGCCTCTGTTTCCGGCTGCTGCTGCTGCTTCTCCGCCGACGGGGCCGGCTGACGTCGGATGGCGGCCGGCAGCCTCTCCGGCTGTCTGCGCTCGCCGGTTTCGCGTGGCGGCGTATCCGGCACCGCCTTGCGAGGATCGACGTACTTCGATTTGCACTCCTGCGAGCAGAAGTAATGGGTGACCCCGCCGAAGATGCCGACGGCGCGCGCGCGCAAGGTGTCGACGTCCTTGCCGCAGATGGGATCTTTCACGATTCTCGAATTGTCGCCGCTCATGTCAACCCAAAGAAGCTCCGAATACGATGCAACAGCGCCTGGTGGTCGGCGATCTTTCGCGCCGCCTCCGCCGAAAGCCCCTCGCGCTCGATCTTGTTCTTCATTTCCCGTTCACTCAAGAGCTTGCCGATCTCGTCAGCCAACTTCGCGTTGTTGCGAAGGATCTGCTGAAACAGCGCGCGATCGATGACGTAGCACTCGACGTCGGTCTTGGCCACCACCGTGGCCCGCCGCGGCTCGCCGGTCATGAGCGACATCTCGCCGAAGAAGTCGCCCTCGCCGAGGACCGCCACCTCCTTCTCGAGACCGTCGACACCGAGCCGCACCGAGACCTGGCCCGAGCGCAGCACGTAGAGCGAGTCGCCCGGCTCGCCCGTACGCATGATGACCTCGCCCACGCCGTACACCGTGTGGTGCAGCCCGTCGGCGACGGCGAGGCGCGCCTCGTCGCCGAGCGGCGCCAGGATGCCGACCATCTGCAACAGCTCGAGCCGCCGCGCGCGCTCGCGATCGTGCTTGGTTGCCGCGCGCGCCGCCGACATCTCGGTCATGAAGACGTTGAAGCCGGGGTACGGCATCTCGATGTTCTCGCGGTGCAGCGCGTACCAGATGCGCTTGCGCACCTCCGAGTCGGTCGAGTCGTCGGGCAGAAAGTCGACGAGGCGATAGCGCACCGCGTACTCGAGCCAGCTCTCGTGATAACGCCAGGTGATGCAGTCGGCCGGCGTCTTCGTCGAGACGTTGGGCGTGCCGGTGAGCGCCTCCTTCACGATCCGCTGCACCGTGTTCGGCGCATGGCGCAAGTGCACGTTGAAGTAGACCCAGCGACGGTTCTCGAGCCCGTCTTTACCGAACACCGTGATCGCGCCCTTGGCGAACAGACCGTTGGGGATGATCACGAGGTCGTCGTTCTTGGTGCGAATCACCGTCGAGCGCCAGCGCAGCTCGAGCACCTTGCCGATGGGCCGCTCGTCGACGCGGATCCAGTCGCCGATGTCGATCGACGACTCGAGCTGCATGGCCACGCCCGACAAGAGGTTGCCGAGCGTGTCCTGGAGCGCGAGACCGATCACCGCGGTCAGCACCGCCGACGTCGTGATGATGGAGAGGAAGTTCACGCCCGAGCGCGACAGCAAGATCACCATCGCCACGACGCTGGCGACGGTCACCGACAGGTCGCGCAGGATCTTGGGAATCTTGAAGCGGTGCCCGACGAGATCGAACAGCACCATCCCGACGGTGCCGGTGATCGCCCACGCCAGCGCCACGAGCGCGCCGAGGTGCGCCGTCGCGTAGGCCGCTTCCATGCCGACATTGAGCAGGCCCGCCTTGACGAAGAGCAGCGCCAGATAGGAGAACACGAAGAAGATGGCGAGGCGCACGCGCCCGCGGTCGTTGACCGGCAGGAGCGCGCGCCCGAGCACCAGCAGGGCCAGACACACGCACGCCGAGGCGAGGCCGACCTGCCGCCCTTGCACCTCGAGCTGAAAATCGTGCCAGAAATGATGAGCTTCCCAGCCGATGGGCGGGGCGATCATCGCCACGGGTGAGCTCACGCGGTTGACAATATCACGATATGCGGCTACTTAGATGGGGTCTGGCATTCATCAACGTATCCGTATGAGGAGATGACTCCAATGGCGAACTTCAAGGTGGCCGACCTCAAGCTGGCCGACAAAGGCAAGCTCCGCATCGAGTGGGCCGAGTCGCGCATGCCCGTGCTCATGGCGCTCCGCGAGAAGTACAAGGATTCGAAGCCGCTCAAGGGGCACCGCATCGCCGGCTGCCTCCACGTCACCAAGGAGACCGCCGTCCTCATCCGCACGCTGCGCGCGGCCGGCGCCGAGATCTCGTGGTCGGGCTGCAACCCGCTCTCGACCCAGGACGACGTCGCCGCGGCGCTCGCCGCCGAGGGCACCTCGATCTATGCGTGGCACGGCCTCAACAAGGACGAGTTCTACTGGTGCATCGACCAGACGATCCAGTTCAAGCCGACGCTGACGCTCGATGACGGCGCCGACCTGATCTTCACGGTGCATGCGAAGCATCCCGAGCTCGCCAAGTCGATCGTCGGCGGCACCGAAGAGACCACCACAGGCGTCCACCGCCTGCGCGCGATGGCCAAGGACGGCAAGCTCCAGTACCCGGTCATCGCCATCAACGACTCCGAGACCAAGTGGGACTTCGACAACGTCTACGGCACGGGCCAGTCGTCGCTCGACGGCATCCTGCGCGCGTCGTCGGTGCTGCTCGCCGGCAAGACCTTCGTCGTCGCCGGCTACGGCCACTGCGGCCGCGGCGTCGCGCAGCGCGCCAAGGGCATGGGCGCCAACGTCGTGGTCACCGAGATCAAGCCGACGGCCGCGCTCAAGGCGACGCTCGAGGGCTTCCGCGTGATGACGATGGACGAGGCCGCCAAGGTCGGCGACATCTTCATCACCGCGACGGGCATGAAGGACGTCATCGTCGGGCGCCACTTCGACTCGATGAAGGACGGCGCGCTCGTGTGCAACACCGGCCACTACGACTGCGAGATCAACCTCGTCGATCTCGAGGCGCGCGCCAAGGGCAAGCGCGAGATCCGCGACAGCAACGAAGAGTACGTGACCAAGGACGGGCGCCGCATCTACGTGCTCGGCCAGGGTCGCCTCATCAACCTCGCGGCGGCCGAAGGGCATCCGTCGGAGGTCATGGACATGTCCTTCGCCAACCAGTTCCAGGGCATGCTCAAGCTCGCGCGCGAAGGCAAGTCGCTCGACAAGAAGGTGTACGAGCTGCCGCCGGAGCTCGATCAGGAGATCGCGTCGACGAAGCTGACGACGATGGGCCTGTCGATCGACAAGCTCACCGCCGAGCAGGCGTCGTACGCCGACGACTACAGCGCCGGAACGTAGATCACGCAGGCGCCGCGACCCGGCGCACACGCCTCCGCAGTATACTTCCCCACCCCTCCGAAACTCCGAAGCGTAGCCGGCTAACTCAGTAGCCGTGGCCAGCTGCGTCACGATGTAACGCATAGATTTTCAATGTGACTACATGTGGCACAACGTGTGCTCATGGCGCACCACATGAAAACGAAACTTAATGCACTTGGGGCGCTCTCGTTGCTGCTGATGGTCGGTTGTGGCGCGGGGCAGGTGGACAACGGAGACATCACCGCGGACCAGGACGCCGACAGCGC
>DATNAQ010000142.1:0-10440 GCA_035607415.1 Polyangia bacterium | reverse complement strand
CTCTACGCCTGCTTCGAGAGCCAGGCGGCCACGCGACCCGAGCTCGCCGGCCACCTGGACGCCAAGGTCGAAGTCGACACCACCGGCCGCGTCGTCAACGTGGAGATCACGGCCTCCACGTTCCCGGACGACAGCGTCCTGCCCTGCCTCTTGCGTGCCTGGCGCGCCGTGCGTGTGCCGCCGCCGCCCGACCACGCCACCGGCCACATGCGCCTCGTGTGGCAAAACAGCTGCGGCTCGACGCCGCTGGCGCCCGGCAAGGGCAGCATGGACAAAGCGATGATTCGCGCCGTCGTTCGCAGCCATCTCGACGAGGTGCGCGCGTGCTACGAAAAAACCTCAACGCCTGCATCGTCGAGGCGACGCGCAGATGGCGCTACCCGCCGCCCTGCGGCGACGGCATCGTGATCGTCAGCTACCCGTTCGTGCTGCGCACCCTCGACGGGGCGCCCTAGTTCTTGGCGTACTTCGCCGGATCCTTGGCGAAGGTCGGCTGGCAGTCGGGGCAGCAGAACGCGTAGCGCTTGCCGTTATACGTCACCTGTACCGTCGATTCTTTCACGGTGAAGTCTTCGCCCGTCACCGCGCACTTCGCGGCCGTTCCCACCGCGAGCTTGGGCACCGCGGGATCGTCGCCGACCTTGCCCGTCGTCGCGGCGGCCGTCGTCGTCGCCGGCGCGGTGGTCTTCGTCGCCGCCGGGGTGGGCGCCGTGCTCTTTTGGTGGCAAGCGCCGAGCGGAAGGGCGAGAAGCGCGCACAGCAGGAGCTGATTCATCTTCATGGCCGAGTAGCGTAGCAGGCGAGGCGCAGCGCCTCAACCCGCACAGCAAGAACGCCCCACGCACCCCGCGAATAAGCGAAAACTCGTTTGAATAAAATCGAAAACCGGCGCGAAACGCGGATATTGCGCGCTGGCACCACCGCTGCAAATGCGACTCCGCGGAGCGCACCAACAAACCACAGCGCTCGTCAAACTGGAGGAATGAACATGAATCGCATCATGACTGCGCTGGCGCTCTCGGGCCTCATGCTGTCGGCTCCTGCCTTTGCCAAGACCACGCACTCGTCGAAGTCGGTTGCCACCGCCGGTGACAAGGCCGCGGCGGGCGACAAGGCGCCGGCGGGCGAGAAGGCGGAAGGCTCGAGCGACACGGCGACGAAGCCGGCCAAGAAGGTCAAGAAGTCGAAGAAGACCACCGAGACCAAGACCGAGGGCTCGTCGGAGAAGCCGGCCGAGGCGCCCGCCAAGTAGCTCGCAGCGCACGAGAGGGTGATCGGGCGTCGCACCGTCGAGGGTCGGTGCGGCGCCCGGTCTTTTTTCGTGCTCGAAAACGTTCGCGCCTGATGTCGGGCGCTGGATTGTCGCGCTACGCGGCGGCGAGCAGGCGGCGCGACCACGCGCACTGCCGCGTATTCGGATCGAGGTCGACGATGACGCCCTGCGCGCCGATCTGACAGACGACGGTCACGACCTCCATGCGCGCGTCGCCGGTCACGCGCGTCGGCCGCGCGCGCTCGGTGACCCCGAGCGTGGCGATCGCGCTCGCCGCCTTTTCCTCACTCGTGAAGGCGAGAAGAAACTGAGTTCCCCACGCCTCGGCCTGCAGGTAGGTGACCTCGGCGAACGCGCCGCCCTGGCGCGTCTCGATGAGCCACAGCGGCGCGGCAAGCGAGAAGCCGTCGAACGCAGATACGGTTTCAGTCGTCGGTGTCACGCCGAGGGATAGTGCAAGAGCGGGCCCAACGGAGCGGGCGAACGCTTGCTCGGCGCTCAGAAATTCGGCGGGTCTGTCGAGTGACGTGCGGAGAGAAAAAACTTGGCGCTAATTAGTAGTCGTCGTTCCCGTCCCAGCGCCACTTGCCGCGCTCGCGCTCTTCAGGACGCCCTTCGCCGGGACGCTTCTTCTGATCGCTGCGCTTCTCGGGACGTGCCGCGCGGCGGCGTCCCTCTTCTTTGTCGACTTGCGCCGACGCCATGGGATAGCGCGGCCCGCGAAAGCCGCCTCCCGGACCACCGCCGTACCCACCCGGTCGCGGCCCACCAGGACCGCGCGGACCACCAGGACCACCGGGGCCGCCGAAGCCGCCCGGCCGCGGACGCGGCGCCGGACGGGGATCGCCTGGCTTGCGTTCCTGCGCCTTCTCGACGAAGACGTTACGCCCGTTGAGCATCGTCCCGTTCCACTGCTTGATCGCCGACTCGGCGTCGGCGTCGGTGGCGACTTCGATGAAGGCGAAGCCGCGGGGGCGCTGCGTCTCACGGTCGAGCGCAATGCGCACGCTCTGAACGGTACGTCCTTCCTGACTGAATGCCTCGCGAAGCTCTTGCTCGGTGATCGCGTACGACAGATTGCCTACGAACAACTTGGTACCCACAGTCCGATCTCGCTCCTTCCGTCTATCCGGTCACTGGTCGTGACCAATGTTCCAACACTAAGCGCCTGCGACAGCAAGGGCAAGCGCGAACTACCATCAACACTATTGAATAAGTCGCGTCGAGCGCGCGTATCATCATCGTGGTTGGCGGCGGCGTGAATTGCGCACCGCGTCATGAGGTGGAGTCCACGATGAGTCGTTCGCTGGTGGTGTCCTTGGCGTTCGGTCTCGCTTTCGTCGCATCGCCTGCGTGGGCGCAGCAACCGCTGCAGCCGGCACCCGCGCCGACGACACAGCAGCCTACGGTCGATCCATACGCCGTGCAACCCGTCGCGCAACCGGCGCCGCCAGCGATGACGGCCCAACCCGTACCGGCGCAGCCGATGGATCCGTACGCGCAGTACGGCGAGCCCGACGAGGAAGACGACTCGATGGATGTCACCTACGACATCTCGACGTCGCCCGACGCCGGCGATCAGCAGTACGACGACGGCTACGACGCGAACGCGTATCAGCAGTTCGAGTCGCAGCTCGCGCCCTACGGCACGTGGGAGAACGATCCCGACTATGGCGAGGTCTGGGAGCCGTCGGCGACGGAGGTCGGCTACGACTTCGAGCCGTACGCGACGGGCGGCCACTTCATGTACTCGGACTACGGCTGGACCTGGGCCAGCGATTGGGGCTGGGGCTCGGTGCCGTTCCACTATGGCCGCTGGGCGTATCGCGGTGGCCGCGGCTGGTGCTGGATCCCGGGCACGACGTGGGGGCCGGGCTGGGTGCACTGGCGTTGGGGCGGCGGCTACGTCGGTTGGGCGCCGATGGGCCCGCGCGGCCACGTCGTCGGTGCGCCGCGCGGCGTGCGCTCGCCGTGGCGCTTCACCGTCGCCAATCAGCTGGGCTCGGCGCGTCCGCACTTCCTGCCGTCGCGCGCGGTGGCGTCGGTGTGGCGCGGTACGACGGCGGTCAACAACGTCGCCTCGGTCAACGTGCACGGCGCCAATGTCCGCTTCAACGCCGGTCCGTCGTCGGCGATGATGGTCGCGGCCACGGGACGCGCTGTGTCGCCGTCGCCGCTGCGCACGGCGGCGCCGCGCGCGCTGCCGAATCAGGCGATCGCGCCGCGCCTCGGCACGCCGCTCATGCAGCGGCCGTGGTTGTCGCATCCGCCGACGACGTACGCGCGCACCGGCTCGTACGAGCTCGGCTCGCGGCCGGTGGTGTCGCGTCCGGGCACGACCACGATCGGCCCGTCGACCTATCGCGCGCCGCAGCCGCTCGGTGCGTATCGCGCGCCGACGTCAGTGTATCGCGCGCCGACGTACGCGCAGCCGTATCGCTACAACAACAGCGCGGCGCAGCCGTATCGGTACAACAGCGCAGCGCAGCCGTATCGCTACAACACGCCGGCGCAGGCGTATCACGCCAACGCGCCGGTGCAGACGTACCACGCGGCGCCCGCCTATCACTACGGCGGTGGCGGCTCGCTGACGGTCTATCGTTCGACACCGGCGCCGGCCCCGCACTTCGCGGCGCCGATGCAGACCTACCACGCCGCGCCCTCGTATCACTACGCGGCGCCGAGCACGTTCCATCCGTCGGGCGGCTACACGGGCGGCGCAAATTCCAGCTTTCACCCGAGCGGTGGCGGCGGCTACCACCCGAGCGCGGGCGCCGCGCATTTTGGCGGCGGCGGGGGCCGACACCGCTAGATCCTTCGCCATCCCATCGGGCGAGCGGGCCATCGCTTGCCCGTTGCAGTACGCATACCTCGACCCCAGAACCTCTACATGGACAAGCCGCAGGCACAAAAGAGCGTGCCGGCGCGGATCCTCGTCGTCGACGACGACGCGGCCGACGCCGAAGCTCTGTGCTCGCTCCTCACCGAAGCCGGACACGAGGTCGAGCAAGCGGCCTCGACCGAGGCCGCGCTCGCGAAGTTTCGTGAAGGTACGTATGCGATCGTCGTCGCCGACGTGCAGCTCCCCGGCGAGAGCGGGCTCGATCTCGTGCGCCAATTGCGCAATCAGGCGCCGGCCACCGCCGTCGTGGTCATGACCGGACACGCGTCGGTGTCGACCGCGGTCACCGCGCTCAAGCTCGGTGCGGTGGATTACCTGAAGAAGCCGGTGCACGTGTCGCAGCTGAAAAAGCTGATCGCGCAGCTCGTCGCCGAGCGGCCCGCGTATCTGCCCAACGCGCTGCTCAACGTCGAGAAGGCGGACGAGGAAGTGTTCGAGGGCATGCTGGCGCGCTCGACGGTGATGCACCGCGTGTTCGAGAGCATCACCGCGGTGGCGCAGACCGATGCCACCGTGCTCGTCGTGGGCGAGACCGGCACCGGCAAGGAGCTGGTGGCGCGCGCCATCCACGAGCGCTCGGCGCGCAAGGCGGGGCCGTTCGTGCCGGTGCACACCGGCGCGATCCCGAAGGACCTGATCGAGTCGGAGCTGTTCGGCCACGAGAAGGGCGCCTTCACCGGCGCGATCTCGGCGGCCGAGGGCAAGTTCGGCGCGGCCAAGGGCGGCACCATCTTCCTCGACGAAGTGTCGACGATGTCGGATCGCGCGCAGGTCGATCTTCTGCGCGTGCTCGAGACGTTCCGCTACACGCGCGTCGGCGGCAAGGTCGAGCACACGGCCGACGTGCGCGTGGTGTGCGCGACCAATCGCGACCTCCTCGCGATGGCGCACGAAAACAAGTTCCGCGAGGACCTGTACTACCGCATCAACATCTTCCCGATCACGCTGCCGCCGTTGCGCCAGCGGCTCGAGGACATTGGCCTCCTCGCCGATCGCTTCATGCGCGCGGCGGCCGAGCGCTACAAGAGGCCGGTGCGCCTCTTGCCGGAGGCGTCGGTCGAGCTGCTCATGTCGTACGCGTGGCCGGGCAACGTGCGCGAGCTGCGCAACCTCGTCGAGCAGGCGGTGCTGCTCGAGCGCTCGGAGCGGCTCGAGCCCGAGCTCATCAATCGGCTGCTCACCGAGCGCCCGCAGCGGGTGAGCCCGCCGACGCCGCCGCCGTCGTCGTCGTCGATCGCGCGCTACATCGGGCGCGACGATGCGACGCCGCCCTTTGCGCTGCCGATCCCGGCGCCGGTGGTGCCGATCGCGGTCGGCACCAAGGTCGAGGACGCCGAGCGGCAGCTGGCGCTGCGCACGCTCGAAGCGTACGCGGGCGATCGCGTCGCCGCGTGTGCCGCGCTCGGCGTCGATTCGGCGCGCCTCGACGAGCTCCTCGGCGGCGGCCACGAGCCGCAGCCCGCCGTTCCCCACAACTAGTACTTTTTTTCATTCTTCAGGCGACAAGGTGTGACAACGCGGCAGCGCGACGGCCGTCGTGCGCGCCAGATCGCATGAATGTCCACCACGATCCCGGCGTCATTGCGCCTCCACGCGGCTTGGCCCGCGTTTCGCAGAGTGCGGACGGCATGGAGGCCACCGAGATGTCGTCGACGCAGATCTTCCAGCCCGGTCAGATCATCAAGCACTACGGCGTGTATCGTTGCAGCTGCGGCGGTCACGAGTTCTTCGGCGTGTCGGGTCGCGTGTTCCCGCGTCCGCACTGCCCGGCAGGCGCGTGGGAAATGAAGCACCGCGCGCGCGAGGAGAAGTTCTTCTAGTGGGCACGCGCACCGCGCTCCTGCTCGCCGGGATCGATTCGGCCGAGCGGCTCGAAACGGCGCTGGCGCTCGCCGAGCGCGCGGCGGTGACGATCACGATCGCGCTCGATGCGGAGACGATCGCCGCCGTCGCGCGCACGCGGCCCGAGCTGGTCGAGCGCGTGCGTGCGGCGTTCGCCGGCGGCAAGCTGGCGGCGATGTTGACGTGCGCGCACGGGGCCGAGGCGGGCCTCCTGACGCGCGAGGAGCTGGCCGACGAGCTCCGGCTCGACGAGGAGACGCTGCAGCTCGTCTTCGGCGTGACGCTCGAACGGCGCGGCTTCGCCGGCGCGGTGGCGGACGTCGAGGCGCTGGAGGCGGCGGGCGTCGACTTCGTCGTCGGGGACGACACCGAGCCGTGCCGCCTGGGCGAGCGGATGATGGCGCTGCCGATCGCGGTGTGTCACGTGAGGGCGACCGAAGACGCGGAGTGGATCGTACGCACGCACGCGGAGGCGGGCGAGCGCGTGGTCGGCGCCGATGCGTGGGCGGCGACGCTGACACCGCCGTGGCTGATGCGCGGCGAGCTGACGGCAGAGGCGCCGCCGATGGCGCTGCAGGCGCTCTGCGCGCTCGGCGATTGGTGCCTGGGCGCGTTCGGGCTGCGCCGCGTGCCCGGCGTGGCGGCGGCCGCGCTCGTCGACGAAGCGTGGAAGCTCGAGCGCTTTCCCGCGCGGGCGCGCGTGCCGCTGGTGCGGCGGCGCGGCCTGGCGGTGTCGCGGCGGGCGTGGCTGGCGGCGTACGAGTGGTGCGATGTGCTGGCGGTGGAGGCGCGCGTGCCGGGGCTGGCGGCGCACGCGCAGACGGCGCTCGGTGCGTGGGTGCTGCCGAGCTTGCGGGCGGTCGGCGAGGCGCACGGCGCCGGCGAGCCGTTGGCGCGGGCGGAGGCGGCCTACGAGGAGCTGCGCACGTTCGGGTTCGTGGGCGGGCTGCGGTGGCGGGCGCTGCTGTCGTCGCTGCGCGATGCGTTCGCGCTGTTGGCGGCGCGGCGCGAGATCGATTGGTCGATCGTGGCGGAGGCGCCGCGGGCGCCGGAGCCGCCGACGCTGCGGCTGGTCGAGCCGTCGGTTCCGCTGAACTAACGCGACATCGAGATCTGGACGATGCGATCCATCGCGGCCTGATAGGGCCAGGCGCGGTTGCGGTACTTCTCGGCGCCGCCGGCGGCGCGGTAGTAGAGGCTCATGGCGCGGTCGCGGTCTTCGACGCGGACGCGCTCGGCGAGCTCGAAGAGGGCCGGCTCGACGAGGCCGGGCACGTCGCGGGCGATGGCTCGCTCCAGGCGCGTGCGGGCGCACGCCTCGTCGTGCAGCGCGTCGCAGGCGCGGGCGGCGCCCATGAGCGCGTCGATGCGCGCGGCGTCGCCGGCGTCCTTGCGCGCCGCGATGGCGTCGAAGCGGCGCAGCGCGACGGCGGCGCGGCCGGCCTGCGCGTCGGCGCGGGCGCGGGCGAGCGCCACGTCGGGCGTGCCGGCGCAGGCGGCGAGGCCGAGCACGAGCGCGGCGGCGAGCCCGATGGCGGCGGCGCGTGGCATGATGGCGCTAGCATGTCCAAGATCGACCTTTCGCTCAAGGACGCCTTCCGCCGCGCGCGCGAGAAGGTCGAGGGCTACGGCGTTCGCGTCTACATCGGCGACGTCAAGGATCCGAACACCGGGATCTTCGACGGCAGCGAGATCGGCGTCGACTACGCCAACGACCTCGAGATGTCGCTGTTCGTGCTCGTGCACTTGTTCGGGCACACGGTGCAGTGGAACACGGTGCCGGGCTATCGGACGATCGACACGCGCGTCAAGCCGGGGGCGGCGCCGGAGGTGATCGAAGAGGCGCGGGTGTACGAGGAGAACGCGTCGCGCTATGGGCTGCAGCTGCTGCACGAGGCGGGCGTGGTGGACCGCGACGTGTGGATCAGCGATTGGCGCGGGAGCGACTGGAAGTATCTATCGACCTATTACGCGACCGGGAAGCTGCCGACGTGGGCGGAGTGCCGCTCGACGGGCCACCCGCGCATCGAGCCGCTGCCGATTCCCGCGTTCACGCCGCACCGGTTCTACACGCGCTACGCGTTTTGAACGCGGGCGGCTGGCCGCTCGCGAGCCTACGCCGCCTCCGCCTGCGCGTAGCCCCAGCGCTCGCGCACCCGCTTCTCGACGCTGCCGAAGAGCAGCCGCTCGAACCCGAGCCCGAGCACCACGATCACCACCATCACGCTCATGACGCGCGCCATGTCCCCGAGCTCGCGCCCGAGCGTCAACAGCTGACCGAGCCCGCCCGCCACATACAACAGCTCGCCCGCCATCAGCGAGCGCCACGCGAACGTCCACCCGAGCTTCAACCCCGTCACGATCCCCGGCAGCGCCGCCGGCAGGATCACGCGCGTATAGAGTCGGAGGCGCCGCGATCCCATCGTGCGCGCCGCCCGGATGTACAAGGTCGGCACGCTGCGCACCGCGCCCTCGGTCGCGATCGTGATCGACAACAGTGACCCCATCACCACCACGAACAAGATCGCCTTCTCCGACAGCCCGAACCACAAGAGCGCCAGCGGCAACCAGCAGATCGACGGCAGCGCCTGCAGCCCCACCACCATCGGCCCCACCGCGGCGCGCAGCCACGCCATGCGCGCCAACATCACGCCGAGCGTGATCCCCGCGCCCGCCGAGATCGCGTAGCCCACGAACAGCCGGTACAGCGACGTCGCCACCGCGCGCACCAGCTCGCCGTCGCGCAGCGTGTGCACGAGCATGCGCAGCACGCCGCCCGGGCCGGGCAGCATGTACGATGGCCAGGGCCCGAATCTAGAGATGCAGGCCCAGCCAATCAGCAGCACGCCGAGCGCCACCACCGCCGGCAGCCGCCGCCGCGGGTCGCTCGTCATCGTGTCCGTCTTCTGATTCGCCATCGACCGCCTCGTGCTCGCCCGTCTCGTCGAGCCCGCCCTTGAGCTGCGCCGCCAGCTCCACCACTTCGGCCTGATCGACGTGCCGCGGCTGCGGCAGCCGCGCCGCCACGTCGACGTCCATGGCCACGCGCGCCGGACGCGCGCGCAGCACGATCACGCGCGACCCGAGCCGCACCGCCTCGGCCATGTCGTGCGTGACGAACACGATCGTCTTCTTCGTGCGCGCCCAGATCTCGACGATCTCCGACTGCAGCGCCGCGCGCGACTTGGGATCGAGCGCGCCGAACGGCTCGTCCATCAAGAGGATGTCGGGCTCGAGCGCGAGCGCGCGCGCCAACGCCACGCGCTGCTTCATGCCGCCCGACAGCTCGTGCACCCACACGCGCGCGAACCCCGACATCTTGACGAGATCGAGATACTTCTTGGTGCGCGCCTCGCGCTCGCGCTTGGCCACGCGCAGCTCCTTCATGCCGAAGGCGACGTTCTCGGCGACGCTCAGCCAGGGAAAGAGCGCCGCGTCCTGGAACATCACGCCGCGATCGGGCCCGGGCCCGCGCACCGGCCGGCCGTGCACGCGCACCTCGCCGTCGTCGGGGCGCTCGAGGCCGGCCACCAGGTTGAGCAGCGTCGTCTTGCCGCAGCCCGACGGGCCGACCAGGCAGACGAACTCTCCGTCGCCGACGGTGAGCGACATCTCGCGCAGCGCCGCGGTCACGCCGCGCGTGGTCGACTGGAACCGTTTTCCGACGCGGCAGACTTCAATCACACGGCCTTATCGAGCAAGCCGTATGCCGTGATCAGGCGCGGTCCGTACCCCAGACCTCGCGTACTCGCGCGTCGAGCTGCTTGAAGAAGAGGACCTCGGTCACCAAGCCGAGCGTGACGATCGCGACCATCACCGCCATCACGCGCGCCATGTCGCCGAGCTCGCGTCCCGTCGCCAGGAGCTGCCCGAGGCCGCCCGACACGAACAGCAGCTCGCCCGCCATCAGCGATCGCCACGCGAAGGTCCAGCCGAGCCGCATGCCCGACAGGATCGCGGGCAGCGCCGCCGGCAGGATGACGCGCAGGTACAGCGTCGCGCCGCGCGCGCCCATGGTTCGCGCCGCGCGCACGTAGAGCGGCGGCACGTTCGACACGCCCGCCTCGGTGGCGACGGTGATGGCCAGGAGCGAGCCGGCGACGACGACGAAGAGGATCGCGGTTTCGGAGAGGCCGAACCACAAGAGCGCGAGCGGCAGCCAGCAGATCGACGGCAGCGCCTGCAATCCGGTGACGACGGTGCCGATCGATTCACGCAGCGGGCGCGAGCGCGCGAGCAACAGGCCGAGCCCGACGCCGCCGCACAGCGACACCAGGTAGCCGACGACGAGCCGGCGCATCGACGTGAAGACGCCGCGCGGGATCGTGCCGTCGACGACGCCGGCCCAGAAGCTGCGGCCGATCGCCGCCGGCGACGGGAAGACCCACGAGCGCCAGAGGCCGAGTCTAGATGCCGCCTCCCA
>DATNAQ010000117.1:0-3890 GCA_035607415.1 Polyangia bacterium | reverse complement strand
CCTTCGCCGGTCTCGTTCTTCCACTCGAAGGGCAAGAAGGTCGCGCCGAGCGACTGCACCTGCTCGCGCACCGTCGGGCGCGTGTCGAACGCCGAGACGACTGCGCCGAGCGAGCGCGCCGCGGCGATCGCCGCCAGCCCGGCGACGCCGGCGCCGACGACGAGCACGCGCGCCGGCTTGATGCGCCCCGCCGCCGTCGTCTGCGCGCCGAGCGGCCGGCCGAACGCGTGCGCCGCCTCGATGACCGCGCGATAGCCGGCCAGGTTCGCCGTCGCCGACAGGGCGTCCATGCGCTGCGCGCGCGTGGTGCGCGGCACCGAATCCATCGCCAGCACCGTCGCCTTCTTCGCC
Source organism: Polyangia bacterium (assembly GCA_035607415.1). Taxonomy (GTDB): domain Bacteria; phylum Myxococcota_A; class Polyangia; order Palsa-1104; family Palsa-1104; genus JAQBQH01. The sequence goes on along the minus strand of DATNAQ010000117.1, from coordinate 3,539 downwards.
TGCAGCTTCTCGAGGAGCTCGCGGTTCTGCGCCGGCCAGACGAACGAGATCAGCGTGATCCCATCGCGCATGCGGTTGAGCTCGTCGAGCTCGGGCGCGCGCACCTTCAAGATCACGTCGGCTTCGCGCCACACCGTGGCCGCGTCGACGACCTTGGCGCCGGCCTCGATGTAGGTCGCGTCGACGAAGCTCGCGGCCTCACCGGCGCCGGCCTCGACGAGCACGTCGTAGCCGAGCTTGGCCATCCGCGTGCACGTCTGTGGCGTGGCGGCGACGCGGCGCTCGCCAAATACCGATTCCTTGGGGATACCAACTTTCAGGCGTGGTGGCGGGGCTGGATCCGTCATCGAAGCGCGCACAGCCTAACCCAAGGCCGGCAGCGCGTCCATGCGATACTTTGCCGTATGCGGGCCGCCCTCCTCCTTCTCCTGGTTGCCGCGACCGCGCGCGCCGACGTGACCACGCCGACGCCGACGCCACCGACGGCGAAGCTGCCCGCCGGCAACGTCCCGCGCGTGCTCCTCGCCGAGTGGCGCAAGGCCGACAACCGCGCCGGCTGCGCGCCCGTCTGGCTCGACGACGTCGGCGCCGGCGTGCCCATCCGCGCGCGCTACTTCGGCGGCGGCTGGGGCGTCACCGTGCGCAACCCGCATCGCTGGGGCGTGGCCGGCGCCGGCGTCGTCGCCGCGCCGAGCGACCTCGAGAAGTGGAAGCTGCACCGCGAGAACGCCGCCGGCATGCGCGCCGGCTACGGCCTCGAAGGCTTCGACATGGGACCCGACTGGCTCGCCTACGTGCACATGCCCGGGCAGAGCTGCCTCTACAACGTCTGGTCCTCCGTCGGCAAAGCGCACCTCGAAGAGCTGCTCGATCACCTGCGCGTCGTCGACGTTCGCTGAACGATCAGCCGCGCGGCGGCACCGCCTCGTAGCTGACGCCGAGCATCGAGAACATGAAGGAGTAGATGTCGGCCGCCTCGGCGATCTTGTCGTCGAGCGACGAGCCGATGCCGTGCCCCGCGTTGGCGTTGGTGCGCAAGAGGATCGGCGCCGGCGTCTTGTCCTTCGCCGTCGCCGCCTGCAGCCGCGCCACCATCTTGCGCGAGTGCATCGGATCGACGCGCGGATCGTGATCGCCCGAGGTGAACAGCATCGGCGGATAGGCCACGCCGTCGAGGACGTGGTGATACGGCGAATAGGCGTAGAGCGCCTTGCGCTGCTCGGGGTTCTTGACGCTGCCGTACTCGGTCGTGATGAAGGCACCGTTCGGCGACAGCTCCGAGCGCAGCATGTCGTAGAGCCCCACGCGCGACACGACGGCGCCGAACAGCTCCGGCCGCTGCACGGTGACCGCGCCCATCAGGAGCCCGCCGTTGGAGCCGCCCTGAATGACCAGCTTCTTCGGCGTCGTCCACTTGTCCTTCGTCAGCTTCTCGGCGACGGCGATGAAGTCGTCGAACACGTGCTGCTTCTTGGTCAGCATGCCCGCCTTGTGCCAGGCATCGCCGAACTCGCCGCCGCCGCGCAGGTTGGCGATGACGAGGATGCCGCCCTGCTCGAGCCACACCAGGCTCGTCGGATTGAAGCCAGGCGCGAGCGAGATGCCGAAGCCGCCGTAGCCGGTGAGCTCCGTCGGGTTGGCGCCGTTCTGTTTCACCGAGCGGCGGCGCAGCATGGTGAACGGGATCTTGGTGCCGTCCTTGCTCGTCACCGTCTCGCGCGTGACCACGACGTCGGAGAAGTCGGCCTTCGACACCTCGGCGAGCGCGGTCTTCTCCGCCTTCGCCGTCGCCGACGAGAAGCGGTACCACGCCGAGGGCGCCACGTACTGGCGCACCAGGGCGAGCACGTCGTCGCCGTCGATGCGCGCGAGCCCGGCGACGGCCGAGACCGGCGGCGTCGGCTCTTCGCGCGCGGCGCTGCCGTCGAGCGCGTAGCTGCGCATGCGCGACGGGCCGCCGTCGGACGCGACCACCCACAGGCGCGACGCCGTCGGCAGCAGGCCGCCGATCGCGCCTTCGCCCTCGGGCACGATCGTCTTGGCCGCGGCGAGCGTCGGCTTGGCGAGCGGCAGCTTCAAGATCTTGCCGCGCGGCGCCTCCGCGATCGACACGGCGTAGAGCGAGCGATCGGCGCCGGCGCCGAGGTGCGCCTTCACCAGCTTGTCGGCGAGCTTCGAGACCTGCGTCCACTTGCCGCCGGAGCGCACGAAGAACTCGTGCTCGCCGCCGTCACCGTTGGCTACGTCGGCCAGGAGCCAGGCGCCGTCGTCGGTGGCGCTGAGGACGATCTCGGCGATGCGCGGCAGCTCCTTGCCGAGGCTGTAGACGTCGGCGCTCGCCGGCGTACCGAATTTGTGGAACCAGACCTGCTGCCAGAACTCGTCCTCGCCTTTGGGACGCTCGCCGGCGCGCGGATAGCGCGTGTAGAAGACGCCGCTGCCGTCGGCGGTGAAGACGGCGCTGCCGCCGGCGGTGCCGTTCTGCACGTGCTCGATGACGTCGGGCAGCGGCTTGCCGCTGGCGACGTCGTAGAAGTGCAGATCGCCGCGCTCGGAGCCGTTCTTCGACAGCGACACCGCCACGCGCTTGCCGTCGAGCGAGGGCTGGTACCAGTCGATCGCGGTGTGGCCGCTCGGGTCGAGCGTCGCCGGATCGAGGAGCACGCGCTCGGAGCCGCCGGCCGGCGAGCTGCGCACCACGAGGAACGGCTGCTGCTTGGGCGGCTGCGCCTTCATCGCGAAGAGCTGGCCGCCGCGCCAGATCGGATCGGACCACATCGCCGAGCGGGAGCGCATGAGGTTGGCGACGCGATCGTGGATCGCCTTCGCCGACGGCAGCGACGAGAGGAACGCGCGCGCGCGGGTGTTCTGCGCGTCGGACCAGGCGTGCACGTCGGGGTTCTTGGCGTCCTCGAGCCACTGGTAGTCGTCGGTGACGTCGAGGCCGCCGCCGTACTTGTCGACGACCGGATGTTTCGCCGTCGACGGCGCGGGCGCGAGATCGCCGGCGAAGGCGGCGGACGCGGCGAGGGTGACGAGAGCGAGGGGAGCGACGAAGGTTTTCCACGACGTGGCCATGCCTGGCGCATAGCACGCGTCCGTCGACGAGACAATCCGCGGGCACGCGACGTAAAGGCGCTGCGCAACGCCGCGTGCGCGCCGTAGTATGCTGCGCGCGTGAAGCTCACCGACAAGGTCATCGTCGTCACTGGCGGCGCGCACGGCATCGGCGCCGCCATGTTGCGCCGCTTCGCCCGGGAGCAGCCGCGCGCGCTCGTCGTCGCCGATCGCGATCTGCCCGGCGCCGAGGCCTTGGCGCGCCAGCTCGGCGCGACCAGCGCGGACAGCGCGGGCAGCGCGGGCAGCGCGGGCACGAAGGCGAGCGCGGTCGCCTGCGACGTGTCGCGCGAAACCGACATCGTGGCGCTCGTCGAGCGCGCCACGAAGGAGCACGGCGCCATCGATCTCTTCGTCTCCAACGCCGGCATCGCCATCGGCGGCGGCGTCGACGCTCCAGACGACGAATGGCGCCGCATCCT
>DATNAQ010000101.1:0-147240 GCA_035607415.1 Polyangia bacterium | reverse complement strand
GGGATCGAGCTTCTGGCCCTCGGGCGGCGTCGGCGGGTGCGGCACCGGCGCGCGCTCTTCGAGCGGATCCGACGGGCACAGCTCGGCGAGCAGGTCCGCCACCGCCTTGTGCGAGGCATCGATGCCCTCGGCCATCGCCACCGCCTCGATCGAATCGGCGAGCGCTTCCGCCGACGGCAGCCGCCGATCGCGATCGCGCTGCAGCGCGCGCAGCGCCACCGCGCCGAGCCCCGCCGGCACGCCTTTGCGCACGTGCTCGGGCGCCGGGATCTCGAGCGTCAGGACGCGATTGAGCGTCTCGGCGTCGTTGATGCCGCGAAACAGCGGCCGCAGCGTCAGGAGCTCGTGCAGGACGATGCCGAGCGCGAACACGTCGACGCGGCGATCGATGCCCTCGCCGCGAATCTGCTCCGGCGCCAGGTAGGCGAACTTGCCCTTGATGGTGCCCGTGCGCGTCTGGTGCAGCTGCGACGCCGCCTTGGCGATGCCGAAGTCGAGCACCTTGGTCCTGCCGTCGGTGCAGAGGAACAGGTTGTGCGGCGTGACGTCGCGGTGCACGACGCCGAGCGGCTTGCCCTCGTTGTCGACGGCAATGTGCGCGTGATGGAGCCCGCGCGCGGCGTCGGCGACGATGCGTACGGCGGCGCCGAGCGGCAGCTCGACGCGCGCGCGCGCCGCCTGGCGCAAGAGCTCGATCGCCGGCGCGCCGCGCAGATATTCGAGCGCGATGTAGCAGGCGTCGCCGACCTGTCCCGCTTCGAGGGTCTCGACGAGGTTCGGGTGGCGCAGCCGCTGGCCGAGGCGCCCCTCGTGGATGAAGAACTGCACGAAGTCGGGGTTGGTCGCGTAGTGCGGCAGGATCCGCTTGAGCACGACGAGCCGATGCAGGCGCACGTCCTCGGCGAGAAGGATCTGCGCCATGCCGCCAAATGCGAGGGTTCGGACAATCCGATAGCGTCCGAACTCGTCGGGCAGCGCTCCCGGAGAAGTCCCCCCTCTAACCAGGACCTCGTTCACGGGCAGTGACATCGGAATTCCATTTTCGTCCAGTTTACTACCGACGGTCAATGGAATTCTGCCGAGAATTCGCGTACTAACACCGCATTCTCGGTTCGTGAAACCGATTACGAAAGATTATTATAAAGCGGCGCACGTTGTCGGGCGTCGCCGTACGGGCCGCTACCTTGCGCCCAAAAGCGCATGCCGGCCGATCTTAGAAGCGCATTCCGCGCTTGGCGCGGTACATGAACCAGTCTTTGACGAGGTAACCGGCGGGAACCAGCGCGATCACGCCGAGGATCGGCGCCGCGCCGGTGATGATGAGCGCGCCGGCGCCGGCTGTCGCTGCCGCGGCGACGATGCCCTTTTTGCGCGAGGTTTCTTTGTCCTTATCGGCGAGTGACATCTACGCCTCCTCTATTAAAGGTACGCACCTTTCCTTGCCTACGCAACGAGCATGGATAACGATCTACGCCGCATGGCTTCCGCCTCGTCTCCCTCTGAGAACACGCCGTTACAGGGCGAACATTTCCCGCGCGGTGGCGTCGGGCTGACGCGGGCGCAGATCTTCGGGCCGCTCGGCGCGGCGCTGGTGATCGTGGGCGCGGTCTACGCCTGGTCGCTGCACGCGCCGCGCACCATCGTCGGGCTGCGCGCGGGCGGTCAGCCGGTGGGCAACGTGCCGTTCGCCGCGGCCGGCGGAAGCGTCTCGCGCGATGCGGGCGGCGGAAGCGTCTCGCGCGATGCGCTCGACGACGCCCTCGATCAGGTGGCCGACGGATATCTCGACTCGCGCATCACGCTGGCGTTCGGCTCGGACGCGCGCGTGGTCAAGCGGCGCGAGCTCGGCTTCGTCGTCGATCGCGCCGCGGCGCGCGAGCTCATCGAGGCGGCGGGCAAGAGCGGCAACCCGTTCGTCGACGTGGTCACGCGCTCGCGGGCGCGGCGCGGCAAGGTCGACCTGCCGCTGCCCGTCGACGTCGATCGCAAAAAGGCGCTCGAGTTTCTGACCGAGCTCAAGGACGACGTCGATCGCGCACCGACGGACGCGCGCCTCGATCTCGAGCATCACGGCGTCGCCAGGGAGAAGCCGGGCTACCTCTTGCGCGTGTACGACTCGATGGTCGCCGTCGAGTACGCGGCGCGCTCGGGCGCCGATCGCGTGGAGCTGGCGGCGGGGCTGTCGTGGCCGAAGGTCAAGAGCGAGGACCTCAAGGACATCGACATCTCGACGGTGCTCGGCTACTGGGAGACGCACTACTCGGCGGTCGGGCCCGACACCGATCGCACCTACAACCTCAAGGTCGGCGCCGACAAGCTCAACGGGCACATCCTGAAGCCGCACGAGGTGTTCAGCTTCAACGAGGTGGTCGGCGATCGCACCGAGAAGGAAGGCTATCGCGTGGCGCCGGTGATCCAGGGCGGCGAGCTCATCGACGGGCTCGCCGGCGGGATGTGCCAGATCGCCTCGACGCTGCACGCCGCCGCGTTCTTCGCCGGCCTGGACATCGTGTCGTCGACGCCGCACTCGCGGCCGAGCGCGTACATTCCGATGGGGCTCGACTCGACGGTGGTCTACCCGTCGACGGATCTGAAGCTGCGCAACCCGTACGACTTCCCCGTGGTCATGCACTACCAGGTGAACCAGGGCGCGGTGAAGGTGGAGCTGCTCGGCAAGGAGCGGCCCTATCGCGTGGTGTTCGAGCGCGAGATCAAGGCGGAGACGCCGTTCGGCTCGGACACGCGCGGCGATGCCGAGGAGCCGTCGGGGCACCGCTACATCATTCAGGAAGGCTATCCGGGCTACACGCTCGTGCGGCGGCGCTACGTGTTCGAGAAGGACAAGATGCCGCGCTGGAGCGGGCCCGAGCCGCTCGCCGACGTGCTCGACAAGTCGCACATCAAGCCGGTGCGCAAGCCCGAGCAGTGGTCGTTGCACTATCCGGCGACGACGCAGTTCATCGCGGTCGGCACCGGGCCGTCGTCGCTCAAGCCGAAGCCGCAGCCGCCGGCGCACCACATCCCGCCGATCAACAAGAACGACAAGCCGATCTTCAAGATCATGAAGTAACGCGCGCGGGCGTCGCGGCTATTTGCCGTCGATGACGGTGGCGGCTTCCTGTGACTCGCGCGCGTCGGCGGCGGCGATCGCCTCGGCGACGAGCGCCGTGAGCTGCTCGCGGGCGCGCGCTTCGTCGCGCAACGGCAAGAGCGCGGCGCGCAGCTCGGCCGCGGAGACGGTGCGCTCGGCGGGGTTCGGATGGGTCGCGGCGCGCACGATGGGGCCGAGCGGCGCGCCGAGCCCGCCGGCGCGGCGCCACGGCTCGGGATCGTTCTCCATGAGGCGGCGCAACACCGTCGGCTCCGACGAGCCGGAGTAGGGCAGGCGGTTGGACAGCATCTCGAAGAGCACGACGCCGAGGGCGTAGATGTCGATGCGCTGATCGTAGGTCGACGTCTGCACCTGCTCGGGCGCCATGTACGAGAGCTTGCCCTTCATGACCCCGGTGCGCGTGCGCGCGGCGGCGCCGTCCGAGACGCGGGCGATGCCGAAGTCGGTGAGGCGCACGTGGCCGCTCTTGTCGACGAGCACGTTGTGTGGCGAGACGTCGCGATGCACGAGGCCGAGGGGGCGGCCGTCCTCGGCGGTCATGGCGTGGGCGTAGGCGAGCGCGTCGGCGATCTGCAGCGCCACCTCGACGGCGGCGGCGTCGTCGAGCGGCGTGCCGCGGCGGCGCAACAGGCCGAGCATGCGCGACAGCGGTGCGCCGTCGACGAGCTCCATGGCGAGGTAGAGCTCGGAGCCGTGCTCGCCGACGTCGAGGAGCGGCACGATGTTGGGATGCTGCAGCTTGGCGGCGATGCGCGCCTCCTCGAGGAACATGCGCGCGAAGTTGGGATCGTCGGCGTGCTCGGGGCGCAGCCGCTTGAGCGCCACGCGCTGCACGACGCCGCCGGCGCCGCCGCGGCGCGCCAGGTAGACGTCGGCCATCCCGCCCGAGCCGAGGCGGCGCAGGATGGTGTACGAGCCGACCACGCTCGAGCCGCCGACGAGCGATTTGAAGCGCTCGGCGAGCACGAACGGGCCGACGATGCCGGCCAGCGACGCGAAGTAGCCGCCGACGGGAACCAGCCCGTGCACGCCGAGGCCGACCGAGAGCTCGTAGATGCCGACCAGCGGCAAGAGGCCCATCGGCACCGACAGCATGCGTCGTTCGCCGCGCCGCGGCCCGTCGGCGAGCAGGAGCGGCACGTTCAAGAAGCTCGAGACGCAGACGTAGGTGGCCGAGAGGACGAAGGCCCACACCGGCAGGCGCATCGCGGTCGAGTGGATGCCGGCGACGTCGATGACGCGCTCCTGGCCGCCGTCGCAGATGCCGCCGATGTAGAACACGACGAGCACGCAGAGCCAGGCCGCGTAGCCGAGCAGCGCCAGGCGGTGGCGGCGCTGCGTCGCGGGTGGGAAGACCTCGGCCGCGAACTGCACGTGGAAGGCGATGCCGACGTAGCAGATGAGGAAGCCCTCGAGGGCGATGAGCGCGCGCGCCATTTCCAGCGACGGTGACAGCGCGAGCAGCATCTCGGCGATGCCGGTGGAGCCGGTGAGCACGAACGTGAAACAGGTCCACCAGTCGCTGCGCGCGCCGGGGACGCTGAGCGCGGAGACGGCGAACGCCAGCACCATGGCCAGCGAGAAGGTGGCGGCCACGAGGTGGCCGTAGATGTAGATGCTCGCGAGCACGACGACCGACGGTACGAGCATACCGAAAATGCAGTAAGCTCGTCAGTCCATGCTCCGCTTCGCTGCCGCCGTCGCAATCCTGTGCGCGACCGCGGCGGCTGCGCGCGCCGAGCCGACCTACGACGTCAGCGTTCGCGTGGATGCGGAGGGGCGGCACCTCGAGGGGCACGCGCGCATCGTGGTGCCGAACGACACCGGCGCGCCCGTCGACGAGCTGATGCTGTGGCGCTTCCCCGAGCGGTTCGCCACGCGCTCGCCGGCGCTCAACGACTACAACTTCTATTGGGTCTATCCCTATCGCTTCAATCCGGGGCGCATGCGCACGGGCGCGGTGATCGTCGACGGTCGGGCGGCGTCGGTGGAGGTGCGCGACCATCCGCGGGCGGGGAAGGGCACGCTCCTACACGTGGCGCTCGATCCGCCGCTTGCGCCGGGGGCGTCGGCGACGGTGGACGTCGACTTCACCGTCGAGATCCCGACGCGCTACGGGCCGTTCGGCTGCATCCACGGCGTCTGCACGCTCACCGGCTTCTATCCCATGGTGGCGCCGCTCGGCTACGGGCTCGACGCCATGCCGGGGCGTGGCCGCTATCGCATGAACATCGCGGTGGCCGACGTCAGCGACGTGGTGGTCAACGGCGAGCTGCGCGCGCTCGAGCGCGGGCGCCGGCTCGACTTCGACGTCGGCGAGGCGCGCGGGCTGTCGCTCATCGTCGGCAAGCCGCGCCTGCTCGAGTTCGAGCGCGAGGTGCGCGGCATCCGCATCGTCTATCTGTCACCGACGGGGCGGCACATGCGCTCGCCGCCCGAGCACGTGCTGCCCTATCAGCCGGCCAACCACATCGACCAGGTGCTCGACACCGCGGCCGAGGCGGTCGAGCTCCTCGGCGAGATCGGCGCGCCCCTGCCCAAGGGCGAGGAGGTGCGCATCGTCGCCGGGCCGCTGCGCATTCAGCTGGCGCAGACGCTGCCGGGCGTGGTGCTGGTGTCGGATCAGCTGTTCGACATCTTTCCGCTGCAGCGCTTCCTCAAGTTCCACGAGTTCGAGCTGGCGCGCGCGATCTACGAGGCCTGGGTCACGCGGCGCACGCTCGCCGTCGAGCGCGCCGACGACATCGGCTGGGCGCCGGGCGCGGCGGCGTCGTATCTGGTCGATCTCTACACGCTGCGCTCGTATCGCAAGGCGGAGTTCGCGCGCGAGATCCTGGCGTGGGCGAGCTTCATCCCGGCCATCGATCGCGTGATGTACGCGCCGCAGGTGCCGTTCGCGTCGTCGTATTTCTACACGCTCGAGGATCCCGACCCGCTGCGCGACAACCTGCAGCAGTTCGACAACACGCGCCCGACGGGGAAGACGATCTACACCAAGCTGCGCGATCTTCTCGGCACGCGCGCGGTCGACCTCATCACGCGCGCCCAGCTCGGCGGAGCGGCGCTCAGGCCCGAGGCGGAGAAGATCCGCGGCCAGTCGCTCGAGTGGTTCTGGACGCAGTGGCTCGGGCCCTATCCGCCGGTCGATTATCGCTTCGCCGACGTGCACACCGAGCGGCTCGACAAGCACGGCTATCGCACCGTCGCGCGCGTGGTGAAGGTCGGCGAGCACGCGCCGGTGGAGCCGGTCGAGGTGCGCGCCACCGATCATCACGGCAACGTGCAGAACCAGACGTGGGATGGCCAGGGGCGCGAGCACAGCTACGTCTTCGACATGCCGGCGGACCTGTCGGTCATCGAGATCGATCCGCGCGGGCGGCTCGTCGAGAACCTGCCGGGCGACAACAACGATCTGAAGTTCGACGATCGGCAGCCGCCGCGCTGGAAGTTCATCTACAACAACTTCGGCGGGCTCTTGCGCTTCTTTCCGACGCTGGGGCTCGATCTGTCGCTCGACTTCTCGCTCTCCCGCATCCTCGATCTGAAGCACGGGTTGCGCTTCGTCATCTATCGCTCGGAGGCGACGCAGGTCGGCATCACCAGCTCGTACTCGTACGGCTTCGGACGCAAGATCACGGCGGCGCGCCTGTCGTCGGCGTTCGGCGTGTCGCTCGGAGTGGCGCGCATCGATCCGTCGTTCGCGCAGGCGGTCGGCGCCGGCACCAACCCGGGCACGCTCCTGACCGCGTCGGCGAGCTGGGGGTACGACGATCGGCTCTTCGTGTGGGAGCCAATGAAGGCGCTGTCGCTCGGCGCCGGCCTGGCCGCCGACGAGACCATCCTCGACAACGGCCAGGTGCTGTCGCAGGGCGTGGCCTCGCTCGGGTGGGAGTCGATCGTGCCGCTCGCCGACGGGCACGGCCTGGCGATGTCCGTCGGCGGCGCGCTCACCTTCGGCGATCTGAAGATCGCGCGGCAGATGCTCTCGGCGGGCGGCGACGGCGGCCTGCGCGGCTACGACGTGGCGTCGCTGCTCGGGCGTTGGCGCGCCATCGGGCGCGTCGAGTGGCGCCACATCTTCACACACGAGCTCGACATCAACTTCCTGCACTCGCTCTACGTGCGCGGCATCGGCGGCGCGCTGTTCGCGGAGGCGGGCGTGGTGAGCCCGTGCGAGTCGTACTCGCTCGACTCCAAGAGCTTCAACGCCGACGTCGGCTATTCGGTGCGCATCTTCGGCGACTGGTTCGGCGTGTCGCAGACGACGATCAACATCGACTTCGCGGTGCCGCTCGTGCAGCACGATCGCGCCTGCTTCGGCACGCTCGAGTCCGAGGCCAACAAGGTGCCGTTCGGCTTCTACTTCAGCTTCGGGCCGCCCTGGTAGCTACGGGCCGCCGTGCATGATGATCTTCTGGCCGCTCGGCGCGTAGACGCCGACGACGTAGACGTCCGTCGAGGAGATCGCGAACACGCCGTACAGATCGGACGCGCTGTTGGGCAGGTTGGTCTGCGCGACCCAATTGCCGTCGCCGGTGGAGTGCAGGACCTGGTTGCCGCCGACGGCCCACAGGTCGCTCCCGCTCGAGCCGTGCACGGCGCGCAGCGCGACCGCGGTGTTCGAGGTCTCGGTGTTGTAGAGCGGTAGACCGGCGTGCAGGTTGAAGTGATAGATCAAGCCGGCGTCGCCGACGATGTACAGGTTGTTGGCCGTCGGGCCCCAGATGCCGTGAAGGTTCTTCGTGTTCATGGTGCTCAGCGGGAAGTCGCTCACATCCAAGCCGTCGTCGGTGCTGTAGGTGATGAGCGACTCGTTGGCGACGAGGATGGCGTTGCCGGAGCCGTCGGACCAGACGGCGCCGTAGGCGCAGCCGCTCGCCGTCGAGAACGGCTGGTCCCACGAGGTGCCGAAGTGGTTGTAGTCCGAGGTCCCCGTGCAGTTGGCGGCGGCGGTGCCACCGACGGCCCAGATGGTCGGCGAGCCGGGGTTGCCGATCCAGACGCCGTTGAGCGGATAGCTCGCCGGGAAGTTGGTGCCGAGCGCGACGATGCTCCAGTTGGTGTTGAGCCTCAGCATCGTGGCGGAGTCGCCGACGGCGTAGACGTTGGTCTTGCTCGTGCCCCAGATGCCGCGCAGCGTCTTGGTGGTGTCGACGGTGTTGGCGGTGTCGGCGCTGAACATGAGATCGCCGCCGGCGATCGCGTGCTTCCAGATCGGGTTGTTCGCGCTGCCGGGATCGCCGACGGCGTAGACGGTGGTGCTGAGGCCCCAGACGCCGTAGAACGCGCCGGTGTCATAGGAGGTGCTCGCGGTCCAGTTGAGGACCTTGTCCCCGGTCGTGGCCATGTCGGTGCTGTTGGCGACGCACGTGGTGCCCTGGCAGGTTTGGTTGGCGGCGCACATGCACGGCGTGCCGCAGCCGTTGTCGCCGCAGGTGCCGGCGACGCAGAGCGGGACGCAGTTGGCGAAGTCGTGCACCGTGAGATCGGCGGGCATCGACAGATCGGCGGCGGCCAGATCGCCCGCGGGCACCGAGAGATCGTCGGCGCCGGCGTCGCCGCCGCTGCCGAGATCGGGCGGCGACGCCGAGAGATCGGGATCGCCGGAGATGAGCACCGCCGGAACGTTCGTGCACTGCGCGTCGGGGCCGCAGGTTTGATCGTGCGTGGCGCAGTCGGAGCCGAGGCAGTTGTCGTAGAGCACGAAGTCGAGGCGCAGGCTCTTGCCCTCGGCGAACGTGAAGATGGCGGCGTCGTCGATGACCGGCATGCCGCCGCGCGTGGCGACGACCTCGACGCGGCTCGAGTGATCGCGGTGCGGCCCGGGGATGAGCGTGAACTCGAGCGGAAGGGTGAAGCAGCCGTCGGTGACGCCGCCGCCGCAGATGGGGAAGTCGTGCCCGAAGACCGGGCTGCCCTCGTCGTTGACGTCGGCGACGGTGAGCGTGATCTTTTCGACGTCGTCGGGGATGCGCACGCCGTCGGTGGTGATGACCACGACCGCCTCGGTGCGCGCCTTGCTGCAGCCGCCGCCGGCGACGAGGAGGAGGGCGAGCGCGGCGTAGTGGATGCGCGGGCTCATTCGGTCGACTTGATCGGCCCGACGATCGACGGCGTCAGCGCCTGTTCGTGCGGCTGCAGCCCGAAGGCGAGCCCCACGGCGACGCCGGCGATGACCACGGCGCCGGCGGTGAGCCCGACGATGAGCGCGGTGCGCCGGCGCATGCGCTGCTTCTCGTGCGCCGTGTCGGGCGCGACGACGGTGAGGGTGTTGTTGGCCGGCGGATTCACCGCGGGCGTCGGCGTCGGCGGAGCCACCGGCGTCGGAGTCGGCGTCGGCTGCGGCTTGTCGAGATCGAGCAGGCGCTGCTCTTCCTCGAGCGTGCGGATGCGCTCTTCGATCTGCGGCCGATCCGGATCGGCCGGCTTGAGGCGCAAGTAGCTGCGCAGCTCCTCGGCCGCTTCGTGCGGCTGCTTGAGCCCCTGCAGCGCGCTGGCGATGTTGTAGAGCAGCGCCGGCTCGTGCGAGAGCGAGAACGACTCCTTGAACGCATCGAGCGCCTTGGCGAAGTCGCCCGCGTTGTAGGCGTCGCGTCCCACGGAGTAGAGCTGGCGCGCGCGCGCCATTCGATCGGCCTGGGCGTGCGCGACTGCGTCCATCCCGAGCGCGGCGAGGAAGAGCACCACTGCCGCTGCCGCCCGTCGGAGATTCATCCGCTCAGCATCGTAACACAGATTCTGATATCGTCCGAGCGATGAGCGCGATCGGTCCGGCGCAGGCGATGCGCCTTTTGGCGGAGCTCGTGGAGCTCGATCGCCAGATCCGCACCAAACGTCAGCCCCTCACCCTACAGCAGAAGCAGCGGCGCGCGCAGATCGCGCAGGATTTGCATCGTTTCGCGCTCATGCGCCAGCGCGCCGGCTACAGCGGCGGCGGCGAGCAGCGTCGCGATCCGCGCGCCAACCTGCGCCTGCGCGTGCAGCTCATCGGCGGGCCGCGGCCGATCGAGCTGCAGTCGGACTCGCTCGCCGTCGGCGGTATGAGCCTGACGCTGACGTTCGCGCCGCGGCTCGGCGATCGGCTCCACTTGCGGCTCGTGCCGCCGGCGCCGGACGAGCCGTTCGCCGTCGAGGGCGAGGTCGTGTGGTTCAACGCCGCGCGCCAGCGCGTGGGCGTACAGTTCCACGGCCTCGACGAGGCGCAGCGTGAGCTGCTCGAGCGGTTGATCTTCGCGGATTTGGTTGGGGGCGGGTAGCGCAGGCAGCGGCGGAGCGTTACGGCGTCGGCAGATTGTTGGGCGGCGTCTCGCAGGCGGTGCCGGTGGTGCCGCTGACGTCGGTCCACATCGCGGGCGGAGTCGCGCAGGCCGCCGGATCGGATCCGATCCCGGCGCGCGCGGCGATCCACTGGTTGATGTAGTCCATGTCGGCGCTGCGCGGGAACGTGCGGTGATCCATGACGGGATCCCAGCAATAGCTGACCATCGTCGTGGCCGTCGGGCTCATCAGCTGCTTGCCGATCCGCTCGCGCTCGCACTCGGCCCAGCCCGGCCGGACGGTGGCGTCCTTGCCTCCGAACCAGATGAGGATCGGCGCCGACTGATCGTCGAGCGTCGGCAGATCCTCCGTCCAGCGGGACAGCCACAACGGCGCGTCACCGGCCGGCGTCGACGGCGCCTGCGTGCAGTCGGTGCCGAGCGGCGTCGCCGCGCACTGGAAGCCGACGTTGTTGACGTAGTTCGTGTCGAAGAAGTCGCTCGGCGTGGCGCCGAGCGCCTGCAGCTTCGCCGCGTCGTAGCACTCGCCGCCGAGCATCGTATCCTTCGCCGCCTGCTGCTTGGCCGTCTGGAAGACGGCGAGGCCATCGCCGGCGTCACCGCGGAGCAGGCCGGCGGTGTAGGCGTACTCCATCGGGTAGAGGATCGAGCTGACGTCGGTCGCGGTCTTGAGGCCCGCCGCTTGCGTGACCGCGGCGCCCCACAGCGCCATCGAGATGTACAGCGGCGCCATCGTCGCGACGCCCACGAGCGTGCCCTTCATGCCGTAGGCCTTGGCGTACGACTGCGCCGACAAGGCCGCGTGGCCGCCCTGCGAGTGGCCGACGATGACGACCTTGTCGGGCGGCGACGTCAGCACGTTGGCCGCGGCGCGCGTGGCGTCGAGCACCGAGTGCGCTTCGTCCTCGGCGTTGAAGTAGCCGGGCGCGGTGTCGCCGATGAAGCCCGCGTAGTCGGGCGCGATCACGGTGTAGCCGTAGCCGGCGAGCTTGTAGAGCGCCGTCGGGTAATCCTGATCCTGGATCGCGCCCGACAGGTCGAGCCGCGACGGCGCGCACTTCGGGGCGATGCCGACCGACCCGTGCGCGAACACGACGAGCGGCGCGCCCGCGAGCGGATGCTCGGGGATGAGCAGGAACGCCGCGCTGTCGCCCTCGGGCGCCGAGGCCGCACCGGCCGGCGTCGGGCGCAGCGTGCGGTAGGTGATGCGGTAGCTCCAGAAGCCGGAGGTGACGTTGCCGCCTTCGCCGGCCGAGTAGTCGTCGCCGAAGGTGCTGAGGTTGTAACCGTTGATCTGCGAGTTCGCCTTGGCCGCGGTCAGCGACTCGGTCACCGCGCAGCGGATGACGTCGCCACGATGGGTCATGTCCATCGCCGGCAATCCCGACGGCACGTTGTAGATGTCGGCGGGCGCGTCGCTGCACGGCACCGCCAGCGCCGGCGCCATGCCGAGCGTCGTCGGCGGCATCGCCATGTCGGGTGTCGAGTTGTTGGAGGAGTTACCGCAGCCGAGCACTAGCAGTGGTGCGAGAGCGAAAATAAGAGATTTCATCCTTGAATGATATCAAGGTTCGATCTTTCCCATCAAGCGTGGAAACGGGATGGTCTCGCGCACGTGGTGCAGACCACAGATCCACTGCACGGTGCGCTCGACTCCGAGACCGAAGCCGGCGTGCGGCACCGAGCCGTAGCGACGGAGATCGAGGTACCACTCGAAGGCTTCGCGCGGCAGCTTGTGCTCGTCGAGGCGCGCCTCGAGCGTGGCCAGATCGTCTTCGCGCTGCGCGCCGCCGATGATCTCTCCGTATCCTTCCGGAGCGATCACGTCGAGCGCCAGGGCCAGGCGCGCGTCCTCGGGATCGCGTTTCATGTAGAAGGCTTTGATCGCCGCGGGGTAGCGGTGAATCATGACCGGGCGATCGAACTCCTCGGAGATCGCGGTCTCTTCGTCGGCGCCGAAGTCGTCGCCGAACTTGGCGTCCTTGCCCTTCTTGTGGAGGATCTCGATCGCCTCCTCGTACCGGATCCGCGGGAAGGGCTTCTGCATGCGCTCGAGCTTGGACAGGTCGCGCTCGAGGATCTCGAGCTCGGCGCGCTTGTTCTTGAGCACGTTTTGCACGACGAAGACCAGGAAGTCCTCGGCGAGATCCATGTCGCCCGCGAGATCCATGTAGGCCACCTCGGGCTCGACCATCCAGAACTCGGTGAGGTGGCGGCGCGTCTTGGACTTCTCGGCGCGGAACGTGGGGCCGAAGGTGTAGATGCGCCCGAGCGCCATGGCGCCGGCCTCGCCGTAGAGCTGGCCCGATTGCGTCAGGTACGCCTTGTCGTCGAAGTAATCGACCTCGAACAGGTTGGTCGTGCCCTCGCACGCGTTGGGCGTGAAGATGGGCGCGTCCATCAAGACGAAGCCGTGGCTGTCGAAGTAGTTGCGGATCTGGCGGATGATCTCGTGACGCACGCGCAGCACCGCGACCTGCTTGCGCGAGCGCAGCCACAGGTGGCGCTGTGACATGAGGAACGCGGTGCCGTGCTCCTTCGGCGAGATCGGAAAGTCCGCCGTCGGCAGCGCGACGACGGCGAGGTCCTTGACGCCGACCTCGACGCCGAGTGCCGAGCGTTTGTCCTCGCGGACCGTGCCGGTCACGATGATCGACGCTTCCTGCTTGAGCGTGCCTATCTTGGCGAACGTCTCCTCGGAGACGTCGGCCTTGGAGACGACCGCCTGCACGATCCCGGTGCCGTCGCGTACCTGCAAGAAGTAGAGCTTGCCCTTGCCGGCGATGTTGTAGAGCCAGCCCTTGAGCTGGACTTCCTGACCGACGTGATGCTTCAGATCCTCGACGTAGACATGCGCCATGGCTACGCGCTGGAGTAGCACAGCTATGGTGGGCAGTACAGGCGCGAGGGGCCGATGGCCACGTCGTCGATGTAGACCGTGAAGTCGGGGGTGACGCTGCGCGGGGCGCCCACGAACAAGGTCGAGTAGCTGACGTTGCTGGCGCGCGCCCACGGCCCGACGAGCAGGTGGTTGTCGACGTAGAGCGAGACCATGCCGGCACCGTCGATGACGAGCTCGACGCAGTGCCATTGCCCGGCGGTGACGGGGACCATGTCGCTGTGGCGATCGGGCGTCGAGTTGAGCGTCTGGTCCTCGGTGACGACCCAGGTGCCGTCGGTGTCGCCGCCGACGGCGAAGCCGTGCGTGGTCGAATCGTAGAGCGCCAGCACGATGTCGAAGCTCGAGACGATGGCCGGCGCGTAGACGTTGGCGCGCAGCGCGAAGGGCGGCGCCGTCGGTGTGAAGTCCTTCTCGGCGTTGGCGTAGACGTCGGCCGGCGAGGGCGCTCCGTTGCCGAGCGCTCGGAGCGCGTAGCTGCCGTGCGCCACGATGGCCGACTGCGCGGCGACCGAGCCGGCGTCCTGCTTGACGGTGACGTCGGTCCACTTGGCGAGCGTGCCGCTCTCGAAGTCGTCGCAGAAGATGGCGTTGACCGGGCAGACCGGGATCACCATGTCGGGCGCGCCGGCGTCGACGGAGATCGACAGGTCGTTGCTGCCGCCATCAGCCGGAGGGACGCCCACGCAGCGGATGAAGGCGTTCGACATCTGCACGTCGGCGAGCGTGGTGCGGTGGCGGACGAGCGCGACGTCCGCCGAGCCGCCGACGAGGAAGTTGCCGCTCGCGTCGAACCCTTCGATCTCGAAGCACAGGTCGGTGAGACCGTCGGGCAGGCCGTGCAGGACGATGGTGCCGGGAAGGGTGGCCGGCGCAATGGTGCGCGGCTGCGGGTCGACCCCGGCGCCGAAGAGGGTCACCTGCAGGCTCGCCGGCGCCGGATCGACGCCCGCCTCGACGGTGATGCGCAAGATCGTGTCGTCGTGGCTGCACCCGCCGAGGGCCGCCAGCGACACGAGCGCGATGGCAACGATCCGCACGACGACACATGATATATCCAAAACCCCATGTCCGCGCCCGCCAGCGACAATCGAGAAGAAGACAAATACGACCCACGCGCCATCGAGCCCAAATGGCAGGAGACGTGGAAGCGCGCCGGTGTGTTCCGCGCCGTGCGCGACCCGGCGAAAAAAAAGTACTTCATCATGGAGATGTTCCCGTATCCGTCGGGGCGCCTGCACATGGGGCACGTGCGCAACTACACGATCGGGGACGTCGTGGCGCGCCTGCACCGCATGCGCGGCGAGGCGGTGTTGTACCCGATGGGCTGGGACGCGTTCGGCCTGCCGGCGGAGAACGCGGCCATCAAGGCCAAGGTGCACCCGCGCACGTGGACGCTGCAGAACATCGGCCACATGCGCGAGCAGTTCGTGCTGCTCGGCCTGTCGTACGACTGGGATCGCGAGGTCACCACGTGCGAGCCCGAATATTTCGTGCACGAGCAGCGCATCTTCATCGAGATGTGGAAGCGCGGCCTGGCCTATCGCAAGGCGGCGCTGGTCAACTGGTGCCCCGTCGACCAGACGGTGCTCGCCAACGAGCAGGTCGAGGATGGGCTGTGCTGGCGCTGCCGCTCGGTGGTGCAGCAGCGGGAGCTCGAGCAGTGGTTCCTGAAGGTGACGGCCTACGCCGACGAGCTGCTCGCCGACGCGCATCGGCTCCTCGAGGGCAAGTGGGCGGACAAGGTCTTGCGCATGCAGGAGAACTGGATCGGGCGCTCCGAGGGCGCGCGCATCAAGTTCCCCGTCGTCGGTGGCGCCGCGGACGAGTGCATCGAGGTGTTCACGACGCGGCCGGACACGTTGTACGGCGCGACGTTCATGTCGATCGCGGCCGAGCATCCGCTGGTCAAGCGCGCGACCAAAGAGGCGCAGGCGTTCGCGGCCGAGGTGGCCAAAGAGGACAAGATCAAGCGCACCGCCGAGGACTACGAGAAGCGCGGCGTCGACACCGGGCTGCGCGTGGTCAATCCGGTGACGCGCGAAGAGATCCCGGTGTTCATCGCCAACTTCGTGCTCATGGACTACGGCACCGGCGCGGTCATGGCGGTGCCGGCGCACGATCAGCGCGATTTCGAGTTCGCCACGAAATATGGGCTGAAAAAGCGAATCGTGATTCAGCCCGAAGGCGAGACGCTCGACGCAGCGACGATGAAGGCGGCGTACGTCGATGCCGGGAGATTGGTGAATTCGGGCGAATTCGACGGATTGGATAACGAAACCGCGAAGGCCAAGATCACGGCCAAGGCCGGCACCGCGACGGTGAGCTATCGCCTGCGCGATTGGCTCCTGTCGCGGCAGCGTTATTGGGGCTGCCCGATTCCGATGGTGCGTTGCCCGACCCACGGCTACCAGCCGGTGCCGCCGGCGGAGCTGCCGGTGCGTCTGCCCGACGACGTCACGCTCGCCGAGGGCGCGCGCTCGCCGCTCGAGGCGCATCCGACGTGGAAGCAGACGACGTGCCCGGTGGATGGCTGCGGCGGTCCGGCGACGCGCGAGACCGACACCATGGACGGCTTCATGGAGTCGTCGTGGTACGAGCTGCGCTATTGCTCGCCGCACACGAGCGATTGGCTCGACGAGAAGGAGGTCGGGTACTGGATGAACGTCGACCAGTACATCGGCGGCGTCGAGCACGCGACCAAGCACCTCATCTACGCCCGCTTCTTCACGAAGATGCTGCGCGATTGGGGCTGGATCCCGAAGGGGATCGACGAGCCGTTCGCGCGCCTCTTGAACCAGGGGATGGTCGTAAAAGAGACGTTCCGCTGCGTCGATCACGACTACCTCTATCCGGAGGAAGTGAAAGACGGCGCGTGCATCCATTGCGGCAAGCCGGTCACCGTCGGGCGCACCGAGAAGATGTCGAAGTCGCTCAAGAACGTCGTCGAGCCGCTCAAGCTGATCGAGACCTACGGCGCCGACACGGTGCGCATCTTCTCGCTGTTCGCGGCGCCGCCCGACTCGATGCTCGAGTGGTCGGACGCGGGCGTCGAAGGCGCATGGCGCTTTTTGAATCGCGTCTATCGCATGGTCGGCAAGTACGCGGCGGCGGGCTTCGCGGAGAAGCCGTCGGCGGAGCTGAAGCAGAAGACGCACGCGACCATCAAGCGCGTGACGGAGGACGTCGAGTCCTTCAAGTTCAACACCGCGATCGCGGCGATCATGGAGCTGGTGAACGCGATCTACGCGGCGACGGAAGTGGACCGCGAGGCGGTGGAGTCGGTGGTGCGCCTCTTGGCGCCGATGGCGCCGCACCTGTGCGAGGAGATGTGGCGCCGGCTCGGCCACGCCGAGACGGAGATGCTGGTCACGCACGCGTGGCCGACGTGGGACGAAGCGGCGGCGGCGAAGAAGAAGCTGACCTATCCGGTGCAGGTCAACGGCAAGCTGCGCGGGCAGCTCGAGGCCGAGCCCGAGGCGGCGCGCGACGCGGTCGAGTCGGCGGCGCGCGGGCTCGATTCGGTCAAGCCGTGGATCGACGGCAAAGAGGTCGTGAAGGTGGTGTTTGTGCCGGGGCGCCTCATCAACTTCGTCGTCCGCGCGTAGCGGGCTGCACGGCTCTCGCTGGCGAGGATCGCGCCGAGAAATAGTTGACTGAACGCATGTTCAGGTTATATCTGAAGGCGTGACGCTGCGTCCGGTCTCCAATCCGCCGAACCCGTGGATGTCGTCGGAGGTGGAGTATCTGCCGGGCGAGGTGCCCGAGGCGGCGCTCGAGATCTACGAGGACCATTCGCGCTCGATCCTGGCGACCAACGACAGCCCCGACCTCGGCTTCGACTACAGCATCAATCCGTATCGCGGTTGCCAGCATGCCTGCGCGTACTGCTACGCCCGGCCGGGGCACGAGTATCTGAGCATGGGCGCGGGGACCGACTTCGATCGCAAGATCGTCGTCAAGCCGCGCGCGCCCGAGCTGTTGCGCGAGGCGTTCGACAAGAAGTCGTGGAAGGGCGAGCTCATCGTCTTCTCCGGCGTCACCGACTGCTTTCAGCCGCTCGAGGCCTCGTATCGGCTGACGCGCGGCTGCCTCGAGGTGTGCGCGGACTATCGCAACCCCGTCGGCATCATCACCAAGGCGCCGCTCATCGAGCGCGACATCGACGTGCTCGTGCGGCTCTCGTCGGTCGCGCGCCTCGGCGTGACCATCTCGATCCCGTTGTGGGATCCGGACAAGGCGCGCGCGGTCGAGCCGTTCGTGGCCACGCCGCAGCGACGGATGAAGACGATCGAGCGGCTGGCGGCGGCGGGGCTCGACGTCGGCGTCAACGTGGCGCCGGTGATCCCCGGGCTCGGCGACGAGGACATCGCCGAGGTGCTGACCGCCGCGGCGGCGTCGGGGGCGCGGCGCGCCGGGTTCACCTTTTTGCGGCTGCCGGGGCCCGTCAAAGAGGTGTTCCAGGAGCGCATCCACGCGCGGCTGCCGTTGCGCGCCGAGCGGATCCTGGCGCGCGTGCGCGAGGCGCGCGGCGGCAAGCTCAACGACTCGCGGTTCGGCAAGCGCATGGAAGGCGAGGGCGCCTACGCCGACGCGGCCTACGCGCTGTTCGCGCAGACCTGCAAGAAGCTCGGGCTCAACGAGCACCGCGGACCGCAGCCGGTCGAGCACACGACGTTCCTGCGGCCGCCGCGCGCGGGTGACCAGATGAAGCTGTTCTAGTGTCCCGGGTCAGGAATTCGCGTGCACCGAGGGCGGTGCGGCGCCGCGCGCGCGAGGCGCCACTAGGCGCCGGCGTCGCGGCGGAACGCGATCACGCCGCGGACGATCGTGGTGCGCGCGAGCGGCACGCCGAAGTGCTGCGGGACCTGGCGGTGATCGTCGGCGTCCCAGATCACGAGATCGCCGCGCGCGCCGGGCGCGAGCACGCCGGCGTCGGCGCGTCCGACGGCGCGGGCGGCGTGGCGCGTGACGCCGAGCCAGGCTTCGGCGGCCGACAGGCCCATCTGCGTGCAGGCCAGCGTCATCATGAGCGGCAGCGACTCCGACAGCGACGAGCCGGGATTGCAGTCGGTGCCCAAGGCGACGGCGCAGCCGGCGGCGAGCAGCTTGCGCGCGTCGGGCCACGGGAGCTTGAGCGTGAGCGCCGCGCCGGGCAGAAGGTTGCAGACGACGCCGGCGGCGGCGAGCCTGGCGGGCGCGCCGTCGGAGAGCTGCTCGAGGTGCTCGACGCTGGCCGCGCCCAGCTCGGCGGCGAGCTCGGCCGCGCCCGTGTGCGTGAACTGCTCGGCGTGCACGCGCAGCCGCTTGCCGTACTTCTTGGCGGCCGTCAGGATCGCGCGCGTCTCGTCGAGCGTGAAGGCGCCGGCATCGCAGTAGACGTCGACGGCTTCGGCGTTCGTCGTCGGGATCAGCTCCTCGGCGAACGCGCGCACGAAGAGCGCGCGGCTGCTCTCGTCTCCACCGGACGGCGGCACGTGGGCGAGCAGCGTCGGCGAGACGTCGATGACGTGCGACTCGCGCACCGCCTGGAGCGCGGCCAAGAGGCGCCGCTCGCCTTCGATCGTGAGGTCGTAGCCGGTCTTGGCCTCGACGACGGTGACGCCCTGCGCGAGGAAGCGATCGAGCCGCGCCGCCGCGCCGGCCACGAGCTCGCCGTCGCTGGCGGCGCGCGTCGCCTTCACGGTCGCCAGGATGCCGCCGCCCGCTTGCTGGATCTCGAGGTACGAGCGGCCCTGGTTGCGCAGATCGAACTCGTGGGCGCGCGAGCCGGCGAACACGAGGTGCGTGTGCGGATCGACGAGCCCGGGCGTGACCAGCCGCCCGCCGGCGTCGATGACGTCGTCGCCGCGCGCGTCGCCCGGCAGATCGGCGCGCGCGCCGGCGAAGGCGACGCGCCCGTTGCGCACGACGACGGCGGCGTCGTGCACGAGGCCAATGCCGTCGCCCGCGCAGGTGACGAGCTCGCCGATGTGGTCGACGACGATGCTACCGAACATGCGGCACCCGCGGCCCGTGCGCGGCCGAGAAGTCGAGCGCCTCCTGGTACCCGGCGTCGGCGTGGCGCAAGACGCCCATCGCCGGATCGGTCTGCAGCACGCGCTCGAGCCGCCGCGCCGCCGCGTCGGTGCCGTCGGCGAGCACGACCATGCCCGCGTGCTGCGAGTAGCCCATGCCGACGCCGCCGCCGTGGTGCACGCTGACCCAGGTCGCGCCCGCCGCGCAGTTGACGAGCGCGTTGAGGAACACCCAATCGCTGATGGCGTCGGAGCCGTCGCGCATCGCCTCGGTCTCGCGGTTCGGCGACGCCACCGATCCCGAGTCGAGGTGATCGCGCCCGATCACGATCGGCGCCTTGACCTTGCCCGTGCGCACGAGCTCGTTGAAGGCCAGGCCCGCCTTGTGGCGCTCGCCGTAGCCGAGCCAGCAGATGCGCGCCGGCAGCCCCTGGAACTGCACGCGCTCGGCGGCCATGGTGAGCCAGCGACGGAGATGCGCGTTCTCGGGGAAGAGCTCGAGGATCGTGCGATCGGTGACCGCGATGTCGTTCGGATCGCCCGACAGCGCCGCCCAGCGGAACGGCCCCTTGCCCTCGCAAAAGAGCGGCCGGATGTACGCCGGCACGAAGCCGGGGATGTCCTGGAATCCGTCGATGCCGGCGAGCGCCGCCTGGCCGCGCAGGTTGTTGCCGTAATCGAACGCGTGGGCGCCGAGCTTCTTCAGATCGATCATCGCGCGCACGTGATCGGCCATCGAGCGGCGCGCCAGCTCGACGTACTTCTGCGGATCCTCGTCTCGCAGCAGCTCGGCTTGCGCGAGCTCGACGCCGGCCGGCACGTAGCCGCGCAGCGGATCGTGCGCCGACGTTTGATCGGTCACGAGGTCGGGCACGATCTTCCTGCGTACCAGCTCGGGCAGGATGCGCGCGCAGTTGCCCTCGAGACCGACCGAGAGCGCGCGGCCTTCCTTCTTCGCGCGCTCGCAGCGGGCGAGCGCGTCGTCGAGATCGCGCGCCTGCTCGTCGAGGTAGCGGGTCTCGAGGCGGCGCTTGATGCGCGTCGGGTCGACGTCGATGCCGAGGAACACGCCGCCGCACATGGTGACCGCGAGCGGCTGCGCGCCGCCCATGCCACCGAGGCCGCCGGAGACGACGAAGCGGCCCTTCAAGTCGGCGCCGGCGCCGTAGTGCACGCGCGCCGCCGAGGCGAACGTCTCGTAGGTGCCCTGCAAGATGCCCTGCGTGCCGATGTAGATCCACGAGCCCGCGGTCATCTGCCCGTACATGATGAGCCCGGCCTTCTCGAGCTCCCAGAACTTCTCCCACGTCGCCCAGTGCGGCACGAGGTTGGAGTTGGCGATGAGCACGCGCGGCGCGTCGGCGTGCGTGCGCAGGACGCCGACGGCCTTGCCCGACTGCACGAGCAGCGTCTCGTCGTCGCCGAGCTGCTCGAGCTCGCGCACGATCACGTCGAACGCCTCCCACGAGCGCGCGGCCTTGCCGGTGCCGCCGTAGACGACGAGGTCGGCGGGGCGCTCGGCGACGTCGGGATCGAGGTTGTTCATGAGCATGCGCAGCGCGGCTTCCTGCTGCCAGCCCTTGCAACGAAGGGTTTGCCCGTGTGGCGCCCGAACGACCCTGTTTTCTGGGCGTGGTTGCGACATGGCGCGCACCTTAGCAGAATGATCGCGTGAACTGGTATCTGGCAGACCTCGTGATCCAGTCGGACGGCGGCGCTTCGATCGCGACGCACCTCGTCGAAGCGAAGGACGCCGAGGAGGCGTACGCCAAGGCGCTGATCATCGGCGAGGACTGCGACGGCTTCGTCGGGCTCCACGATCTGACCGAGATCCACGAGCCGCTCGTCGACGGCGCCGAGCTGGCGTGGCAGGCGCGGCCGGGGATCGATGCCGGGCGCCTCGTCGCGAGCAAAACGCAGCTCGGGATCTTCGGCGCGGTGCCGACGGCGGGGGAGGGCACCTCGTCAGGCGCGGCCGATCTGCGCCCGCCGCGCATCGTCAGCATCGCCCACGCGCAGATCATGATCCCACCCGGCGGCGAGCCCGAGGCGCGCCGCTTCTACGGCGAGCTCCTCGGCATGACCGAGCTCGAGAAGCCCGCCGTCCTGCGCGCGCGCGGTGGCCTGTGGATGCAGGCCGGCGATCGCCAGCTGCACATCGGCGTCGAGTCACCCGGCGTCGAGCGCACGGCCACGCGCGCGCACGTCGCCTACGAGGTCGTGCGCCTCGACGCCATCCGCGCCCGCCTCGAGCGCGCCGGCGTCCAGATCCTCGACGGCGAGCCGATCCTCGGCCTGCGCCGCTTCGAGCTGCGCGATCCGTTCGGCAACCGCGTCGAGCTCCTGGAGAAGATCTAACCGGCGAGCCGCGCGGCGGCGACGCCGGCGATGCTCATGATCGAATGCTGCGGGTTCACGCCGGTGTTGGTGGGGAACACGCTCGCGTCCATCACGTAGAACCCGTCGACGCCGTGCACCTTCAGCGTCGGATCGACCACGCTCGTGGCCGCGTCGCGCCCCGCGCGGCAGCCGCCGAACAGGTGCGTCATGACGAGGTTGTAGCCGCGCGGATCGAGCGGCGCGTCGTCGAACACCGAGACCTCGTCGCGCGAGCGGAGGCTCTCGGGCAGCCCGGCCACGCCGGTGATGACCTCGCGCGCGCCGGCGTCGAAGTGCATCTCGGCGAGCTTGCGCATGCCCTGGCGCAGCCGCTCGAGATCGCCGCGCGTCAGGTCGTAGCGCACGTAATCGCCGAACAAGAGCGACGGACGCACGCGTCCCTCGGCTTCGGCCTTGAGCGCGACCGCCCAGTTGGCGACGTACGGCAGCTCGGTCAGGCGCGCCGCGAACCGCGCGCCGGCGCCGGGCAGGCGCGCGCCGGTCACCTCGGGCGGCACGTTGATGCTCTCGAACTTCACGCCGAGCGTGTCGCGCAGCCCGAACGCCTCGTAGCCTTGCGACGCGCCCGTCCAGGCGTCGACGCGCTCGGGATAGAGCCCCATGACCGCGGTACCGGGATGCGCCATGAAGTGCCGGCCGAGGTGCGCCGAGCGCACGCCCGAGCGCCAGAGCAGGTTCGATGATTGGATCGCGCCGCCGCAGACGACGATCGCCTTTTTCGCCGCGAGCCGGAAGCGCTGGCCGTGCTCGGGCCCGTCGCCGCTGAAAAAGCCATGCACGGCGACCGCGCGGCCGCCGCGCCGCTCGACACGCTCGACGCGCGCGCCCGCGACCACGAAGCCGCCGTCGCCGACCGCGCGGCGCAGCGAGGTCACCGCGGTGGACTGCTTGGCCTCGTGCGGGCAGCCGTGAAAGCAGCGCCCCGAGCCGCGGCACCCTTTTTCGTAGCGATGGATGAGGCGCCCTTCGATGCCTGCCGCCTGCGATCCCTTGCGCAGCAGCAGATCGGACTGGCTCGCGGTCACGCCCTCGACGACCGGCCGCACCGAGAGCTCCTCCTCGACGCGCGCCGCCGCCTCGTCGAGCGCGCGCGCCGGTAGCCCGTCGGCGAGGCCGAACTCGTCGTGCCAACGCTCGAGGATCTTCGCCGGCAGCCGCCACACGATCGCCGAGTTCACGAACGTGGTGCCGCCGACGCAGCGCCCTTGCAGGATCGGCGTCGTCGCCCGCCCGAACGCCGCCTGCTTGCCCTGGTTGCGGAACAGCCGATTGCGCGACGCGCCCTCGGACACGCCGAGCGTCTTCGGATCGAGCCGCGGCCCTTCCTCGAGCACGACCACGCGCGCGCCCGACGCCGCCAGGACGCGCGCCGCCGCGCCGCCGCCGGCGCCCGAGCCGACGATCACGAAGTCGGCCTCCTCGAGCGGCAGCCCCGACACTGCGCCCTCGACGAACGCGCCGGCGCTCACGACGCCGTCCTCACGACGCCGTCCTCACGACCCGGTCTTCTTCAGCCGCGCGACCGGCGCGAGCTTGTACGCGCCGAGCTGCGCCAGCGTCGGCTCGTCGCCGAGCAGGAGCGTGCACACCGCGAGCTTGAAGAACAGCCCCGCCATGCGCACGAAGTAGACCCGATGCTTGAGCAGGCGCTCCAGCACCTCCACCTGGGTGGCGCCGTCGACGCCGCCGAACGTGCGCAGACGCCCCATCATCCACAGCGGCGCCAGCCACGTCAGCCACAGCGACGCGCGAAACGCGAGCGCCGCGTACCACGGCGAGATCGCGCACTCCTCGGCGTAGCGCGCGCCGAGGTCGATGCCGTCGGTGGCTCCGTCGAGCGCACCGGCGGGCAGGAGCGCGCGCCCGATCGTCTGCGCCCAGTCGCGCTCGAAGTCGGTCAGCGTCACGCCGCCGGACCGAGCAGCGCCGACAACGCGCGCCAGACCGCGGGACGAAATTCGAGATCTTTTTCGGCGAGGGCCACGCGCTTCTGCACGCAGTCTAGATCGAGGTACAGCTCGCCGCCGTCGCAAAAAAGTTTGAGATGCAGCGTGCGCGGGTAGGTGGCGTCGCCCTCGCGCGACACGAGCAGCGCCGAGAAGCGCGCCTCGCCGCCGCCGGCGCCCTTGTCGAACATCTTCTTCCAGCGCGACTTGAGCGGCGGGATCTCCTGCTCGAGCGCCACCGCCACCGCCTGTACGAAGCGCTCGGTCGCCTCGCCTACAGACGACAGCACCACCGCGTCCGCCTCGACGTGCGCCAGCGGATTGACCGCGCCCGCCACGCGCGATGGCTGGAGGCCGCCTTTGATGCGCAGCCCGAACGCCGCCTCGTGACCTTCGAACTTGTTGCGCGCGACGGCGCTCACTTCACCGTCGGTGCCGAGCTCGATCGCGTCGGCAGCCAGCACCAGCCTCGCGCCTTCGTCCCCGCTCACGGCCCGGGACGATACCACAGCGCTCCAGCGCCGCGATGCGCGCCGTTACTCTAGCTCGATGTGGCGACGGGCGGCGGCGACGAGCGTGCCGTCGTCGATCAGGGATCGCACCGAGTCGACATCGCGGTGCACCACCCGATCGGTGCCGAGCGGCGCCACCCTGGTGCGCACCGCCGCGTGCGTGGCGTCGAGCGCCGGCCCGGGCCGGTGCGGCGCCCGCAGATCCACGCCCTGCGCCGCGCACAGAAGCTCGATGGCGAGCACGTTGCGCACGTTGTCGACGATGCGCGCCAGCTTGTCGGCCGCGTGAACGCCCATCGACACGTGATCCTCGCGCCCCGCCGACGACGGGATCGAATCGACCGACGCCGGATGCGCCAGGATCTTGTTCTCGCTCACCAGCGCCGCCGCCGTCACCTGCGCCATCATGTAGCCGGAGTTGAGCCCGCTCTCCGGCGAGAGGAACGCCGGCAGCCCCGACGACAAGTGCGGATTGACCATCTGCTCGATGCGCCGCTCGGCGATGTTGGCCAGCTCGGCCACGGCGATGCCGGCGAAGTCGAGCGCGAACGCCACCGGCTGCCCGTGAAAGTTGCCGCCCGAGATCATCTCGTTGGCGTCGGCGAACACGAGCGGGTTGTCGGTCGCCGACGAGGCCTCGGTCTCGAGCACGCGGCGGGCGTAGGCGAGCGCGTCGCGCGTGGCGCCGTGCACCTGCGGCATGCAGCGCAACGAATACGCGTCCTGCACCTTGCCGCAGTTCTTGTGCGACGCGACGATGCCGCTGTCGGCGAGCAGGCGCGTGAGGTTCCGTGCCGAAGCCGCCTGGCCCGGGTGCGGGCGCACGGCGTGGATGCGCGGATCGAACGCGCGCGGCGTGCCCTTGAGCGCCTCGAGCGACATGGCGCCGACGACGTCGGCGAGGCGGGCCGCGTCCTCGGCGTCGATGAGCGCGAGGGCGCCGAGCGCGGTCATGCACTGCGTGCCGTTGACGAGGCTGATGCCTTCCTTGGCTTCGAACTGCACCGGCTCGAGGCCGGCCCTGGCGAGCGCGCTGCCGCCCGGCAAGCGCACACCGTCGAGGATCGCCTCGCCTTCCCCCATGACCACGAGCGCCAGGTGCGCCAGCGGCGCCAGATCGCCCGAGGCGCCGACCGATCCCTTCGACGGGATCACCGGATGCACGCCGCGGTTCAGCATCTCGCAGAGCAGCTCGGCGACCACCGCGCGCACGCCCGAGTGGCCGAGCGACAACACCTGCGCGCGCAGGAGCATCATCGCGCGCACCACCGGCTCGGGCAGCGGCGCGCCGACACCGGCGGCGTGCGAGCGGATCAGATTTCGCTGCAGGTTGCGGATCTCGTCGGCGGAGATGCGCACGTCGGCGAGGAAGCCGAAGCCGGTGTTGACGCCGTAGACCGCCGGCGCAGCGTCGCCGCCGTCCTGGATGCGATCGACCACGCGCCGCGCAGCGTCGATGCGAGCGCGCGCTTCCGGAGTCAGTTGTACCTTTTTGCCGGCGCGCGCCACGGCGGCGATGGCTTCGAGCGTCAAGGGGTCGCGGCCGAGCATGTGCATGCGCGCGTTGGTAGCCGAGCCCTAACGTGCCGTCAAGAGCGGCAGATCCGGTTGATTGCGGACGGCATCCTCATATAATGGAGGACCGAGGACCCGCGCCCCCCCATGCCCAACGAGAAGGACGGCACCCTGGTGCCGCCACCGGACGCAGTCGAGGAAGACTCGGACGTCACCAACGTCAAGGGCCTACCTTCGATCACGTCTCCCGACGGTGACGACGAAGATGCCGTCACCGGCGTCAAGCCGCTCGAGGACGTGCAGACGCAGGTCAAGGAGACGTCGTCGGTGCGACGCATCGACGCGCCGCGCCTCCCGGGCGTGCCCGCAGCGGTGGCCGAGCTGCAGCCGGAACCGGAGCCGGAGCCGGAGCACGAGCCGGCGCCGCCCCCGCCCGCGGTCACTGCCGCGTCGGGGCTCGCCGAGGTCGACGCCGAAGAAGAAGAGATCGAAACCGTCGACGACGCCGACGTCGAAACCGTCGACGACGACGCGGTGCTCGAAGAGGAGCTCGCCGAAGCGTCGCCCGGTTTTCCGGGCGCGCTCGATACCGCCCTCGCCGACGCGCAGAATCTGCTCGCCGAAGGAGGGCACGCGCGCCTCATCGCGCTGTACGAGCGCGAGCTCGAGGCGCTGGGCAAGGGCGAGCCCGAAAAGGGGCGCACCGCGCTCTATCAGCACGAGGTCGGCGAGCTCACCGAATCGCGCGCGGGCGACGAAGGCGCGGCGGTCAAGGCGTACGCCAAGGCGCTGCAGTCCGACGCCACGCTGAAACCAAATCTATGGGCCATTCGCCGCGTGTTCGAGCGGCGCGCTTTGTGGCCCAACTTGCAGAAGCTGCTCGACGCCGAGATCCGCTTCGCCAAGTCGCCCGAGGAGAAGGCCGAGCTCTTCGTCGAGAAGGGCGAGCTGCTCGAGGATCGGCTCAATGATCCGACCGGCGCGCTCGACTGCTTCAATCGCGCCATCGAGGCGTCGGCGGCGTCGCTGCCGGCGTGGATGGCGCTCGAGAAGATCCACACGCGCTCGCGCGATCTGGGGCAGCTCGCGCGCGTGTGGCGCGGCATGGCCGACGCCACCGGCGAGCCGGCGCGCAAGGTGGCGCTGCTGATCGATCTGGCGCGCTTGCAGGACTCGATCGGCGGCGGTCCCGACGCGGCGCGCGCGCTGTTGCAGGAGGCGCTCGCCGTCGGCGTCGACGGCGGCCGCGTGCTCGACGAGCTGGAGCGGATCGCCGACCAGAGCGGCAACAAGGAGGAGCTGCTCGGCGTGCTCGACGAGCGCGCGCGGCGGCTGACCGCCGAGCTGGCGGAGCTGCCGATCGAGCGGCGGCTGCACGAGAGCGAGCGCCTGGTGACGCTCCGCCGGCGGCAGGCGACGCTGGCGCGCGAGCGCGGCGAGGGCGAGGGCGCGTGGAGCTACCTGCAGGCGGCGCTGGCGGCGGCGCCGGGCGATCCGCTCATCGTGCGCGAGCTGTCGGAGCTGGCCGAGTCGCTCGGGCGCTGGGACGAGCTCGCCGATCTGCTCGCCGCGCGCGTGGAGTCGGCGCCGGCGGCGCGCAAGATCGCGTTGCGCCTCGAGCGCGCGGAGGCGCTGCGTCGCGCGGGCAAGGCGGCCGAGGCCGACGCCGTCGAGGGCGAAGTGGCGCGCGACGAGCCGGGGCACCTCGGTCTCTTGATCGCGCGCGAGCGCGCGGCGATCTTTTCTCGCGACTGGGAGAAGCTGGCGGCGCTCTACGCGGCCGAGGCCGAATTGGCGAACTCCGACGGCACGCCGACGGGCAAGCCCGATCCGCAGTGGGCGGCGACGGCGCTCGTGCAGGCGGCGGCGGCCTACGATCACCTCGGGCGCGAGGCCGACGCGCACAAGGCGCTCGACGACGCGCGCAAGCTGGTGCCGGGCTTCCCGGCGGCGATCGATGCGCTCGAGCGGCTCTACGCGCGCGGCGCCCGGTATGCCGAGTACGCGGCGCTGGCCGAGGCGGAGCTCGCCGTCGAGTCGGTGTCGCCGGCGCGGGCGGAGCGGCTGCTCGAAGTGCTGGCGATGGCGCGCGAGGCGCTCGACGATCTGCCCGGCGCGGCGCAGGCGGCGCGGCGCCTCGTCGAGCTCAAGCCCGAGAGCGTGCGCGCGCGGGTGCGGCTGTACGAGCTCGATCGCGCGGCGCAGAAGCTGCCCGAGGCGGCCGACGATCTGAAGGCGCTGGCCAAGCTCTTGCCCGAGGAGCGCAAGATCGAGGCGCTGCTCGAGCGCGCCGATCTGCTCGAGACGCGGTTGAACGATCCGCTCGGCGCCGCGGCGTCGTATCGCGAGGTGCTCGTGCTCCGGCCGGGCGAGCCGCGCGCCACCGACGCGTTCGAGCGCTTGTCGCGGCGGCGCGCCAAGGAGTCGGGGCCGCACGAGCAGCCGTCGCGCGAGGCGTGGGACGAGCTGGCGGCGGCGCTCGAGCGCGAGGCGCAGGCGCAGCTGCAGCCCGACCGCGTGGCGTCGGCGTTGCTCAAGCTCGGCGAGGTGCACGAGCGCGAGCGCACCGACTACAATGACGCCGCCGAGGCGTATCGCAAGCTGCTCGACAAGGTGCCGGGGCACGCGGCGGCGCTGCGCGGTCTGCAGCGCGCCTACGCGGCGCTCGGCGATCACGCGCGGCGCGCCGAGGCGCTCGAGGCGGAGGTCGAGGCGCTCAAGGACTCGGCGCGCGGCGAGGCGCTCTTGCGGCTCGGCGAGCTCTACGAAGACACGCTCGGCAAGCCCGATCGCGCCGACGACGCCTACGGGCGCGCCCTCGAGCTCGGCACCAACTCGCACGCGGCGCTCGGACGGCTGCGCACGGCGGTGCGCGCGCGCGAGCCGGCGGCGTTGGCGGAGGCGGTCGCGCGCCTCGAGCCGCTCGTGGTTGGCGATGGTGTCGGCGCGGCGGCGCGCGCCGTGCTCATCGACGAGCGCGCCGATCTGGCGCACAAGGCCGGCGACGTCGACGGCGCGCTCGCGCGCAGCGACGAGGCCATCGAGCTCGATCCGCAGGCGCGGCTGCCCTGGCTGGCGCGCGCGCGGCTGTCGGCGCAGGCCGGCGAAGTGGCGGCGCTCGGCGACGCGCTCGAGGCGCTGGCCGCGCGCGCGGCGGAGGCGGCGCTGCAGTCGGCGTTGCAGCGGCGCGCGGGCCTGCTCGCGCTATCGTCGGCCTCGCGCGCGACCAAGACCGCCGAGGCGGCGGAGCGGCGGCTGCGCGCGGCGCACGCGCTGACCCCGTCGGACACGACGTCGCTCGTGGCACTGTGTGCGCTCGTCGGCGATCCCGATGCGCTCGGCGCGCGCGCGAAGCTCGCCGAGGGCGCGGCGCAGGTCGAGTGGCACGTCGAGCACGGCGAGGCGCTGGAAGCGGCGGGGCGCCTCGGCGACGCCGCGCAGGCGACCACGCGCGCGCTCGAGCTCGACGCGCATCACCTCGGCGCGCTCGAGCTGGCGCGGCGGCTGGCGCGCGCCGGCAGCGACGACAAAGCCTACGCCGCGGCGACGGCGCGTCTCGGCGCCGAGGTGCTCGAGGGCGAGCGCGCGGCCGCCTTCTACCGCGACGCCGCCGAGACGTACGAGCGCATCGGCGCGCGTCGGGAGGCCGCCGGCGCCTGGCGCGCGGTGCTCGATCGCACGCCGCTCGACGGCGGCGCGGCCAAGCAGGCGCGCGAGCTCTTGAGCGGGCTCTACGCCGAGGACAAGGATCCGGGCGCGCTCGTCGAGCTCTACACGCATCGGCTCGATCACGTGCGCGGCGGCGAGGATCGCGTGCGGCTGCACCTCGATCGCGCCACGCTGTTTTTCGACGGCGGCGATCGCGACAGCGCCGAAAAAGATCTGCGCGCGGCGCTCGATCTCGATCCCGACGAGCCCGAGGCGCTGCGCCGGCTCGCCGAGCTCGTCGCCGACAAGCCGGACGGCGGCGACGAGGCGATCGCGCTGTTCACCCGCTTCCTCGACGACGAAGACGATCGCGAGCGCCGCCGCGCGGCGTTGCAGCGCCTCGCCGAGCTGTTCGAGCAGGCGGGCAAGGTCGACGACGCGGTGGCGCGGCTCGAGGAGGCGGCCAAGCTGGCGCCGAAGCCGGTCGACGCGCGCGCCGAGCAGGAGAAGCTGGCGCAGCTGCACGTGCGCCAGCGGCAGTGGCAGCACGCCATCGAGGCGCTGCGCAAGCTCGCCGATATCGTCGACGCGGGCAGGGAGCGCGCGGCCGTCGAGATCCGCATCTCGACCATCTATCGCGAGGGCTTCTCCGATCCGCGCGCCG
Source organism: Polyangia bacterium (assembly GCA_035607415.1). Lineage (GTDB taxonomy): Bacteria > Myxococcota_A > Polyangia > Palsa-1104 > Palsa-1104 > JAQBQH01. Next base: position 117,250 of record DATNAQ010000101.1, on the reverse strand, counting down.
CCGTCGAGGCGCTGTTGCGCGCGCTGCGCACCGATCCGTTGTCGATGGAGGCGCTCTCCAAGCTGATGCCGATGCACGACGCCGGTCACGTGCTGTCGATCGAGCTCGAGGAGAAGCTCGAGCGCGCCGTCGACACCGCGCGCGCGCAGGCGACGGCGACGCCGATGGCCGAGCTGCCGTATCAGCAGCTGACGCGCTTGTGGGGCTGGCGCGGCGACGACGACTGCCGGCTGGTCTCGGCGCAGGCCGAGGCGCTCGTCGCCGGGCGCGCGCCGCCGATGCGCGAGGCCAACGTCGATCCGACCAAGGAGCTGTCGTCGTCGTCGTGGGATCGCATCTGGCCCGAGACGGCGCGCTCGGTGGCGCTCGAGATCTGGCGCGCCGCGGGCGAGTCGACGGCGGCGCTGTACGGCCCGTCGCTCGAGTCGCTCGGCGTGGGCAAGCGCGAGCGGGTCAACGCCAAGGGCACGCCGGTGGCCTGGATCCCCGTCGACAAGATCGCGCGCAGCCTGTGCGGCTCGCACTTCGGCTACGAGCTCTACGCCTCGCCGAAGGTCGACGCGTGCGTCACCACCGGCCACGCGCTCGTGTGCGGCACCTCGTTCTCCGATCGGCTGTCGCCGGCGCTGCGCTTCCGCGTGGCGCGCAAGGTCGCGCTCATGCGCGACGCGCTCGGGCCGCTCGACACGCTCGACGACGACGAGCTGGCGCTGTTCTTCGCTGCCTGCGCGCGCGCCGCCGAGCTGCCGATGCCGCCGGTCCTGGCCACGCTGCCGCCGGCGAAGATCGAGGAGAAGGCGCGCGCGCTCGGTAAGCCCCTGGCGCGCAAGGAGCGCAAGGCGCTGCAGGCGATCGGCGCGCGCATGGCGACGCTGCCGCCGCCGGCCGAGTGGCGGCAGGCGATCCTCGAGGGCGCGGCGCGGGCGGCGCTCGCCGTCGGAGGCGACCTGGTGGCCGCGTTCGGCGAGCTCGGGCTGTCGATGGCCAAGGACAAGCTGGCGCAGTCGCTGACCACGTTCGCCGTGTCCGACGACTTCCGCGTGCTCCGCCGCGACATGGGGTTGAAGGGCTGATGGCCGAAGAGAGCAAGAACAAGGGCGGCGACGAGCTCGACGATTGGGCCGCGGCCATCGACGAGTGGGACGCCAACCTCGCGCTCCCGAACGCCAAGGAGCAGGCGAACGCCAAGGAGCAGGCGAACGCCAAGCAAGAGGCGCCGGCCGAGGAGGTCCAGGCGCGCGATCGCTCGTCGACGCCGGCGGTGGGCGTGCCCGAGCTGCGCAAGGCCAAGGATCCGTCGCAGCCGATCGACGTGCCGGCGCCGCTCGAGGCCGCGCCGCTGCCCGACGCGGCGCCCGAAGAGGATCCGCTCATGCACCTCTTCGACGGCGAAATGGAGCTGCCCGAAGAGGCGGGGCAGGCGCTCGGCACGCTGCTCGGCGACGCGGTGCCCGAGGCGCCGCCGGCGCCGGCGGCCGACGAGCCGGTGGGCAAGCTCGATCTCGCCGACGAGCTCGAAGAGGCGGGCGGGCTCTACGCCGACGAGAGCGAGTCGACGCGTGTGGCCGCGGCCGACGAGTTCGATCAGCTGCTCGCCGACACGGCGGCCATCGCCGACCAGGGCTCGGCGCCGCGTCCGCTGCCGGAGGAGCAGGATGAGCCGGCGGAGGCGCCGAAGGCCGAAGAGCAGTCGATCCCGTCGATCGACATCGACAGCGATCCCGGCTTCGGCAGCGAGTCGACGCGCGTGGCGGCGGCGAGCGAGGTCGATCAGCTGCTCGCCGACGTCGACGACGTCGAGAAGGATCTGCCGCCGGCGCCGCCGCCGTCGGGCGTGTTCAAGGCGCCGACGCTGCCCGAGCCGGGCTCGAAGCTGCCGTCAGGGCGTTTCCAGACGCCGTCGGGACGCTTCCAGACGCCGTCGGGGCGCTTCCAGACCGAATCGGGCCGCTACTACCAGACGCCGTCGGGCCGCTTCGACACGCCGAAGAAGCCGGCCGCGCCGGCGGAGAAGCCGGCCGCGCCGCCGCCCGAGCCAGTTGCCAGAGAACAAAGCCCAGCGGAGCTGGATCTCGAGGTCGAGATGGAGCTCGGCGCCGCCGTCGAGCAAGCGGTCACGGCGCCGCCGCCCGTCGACGAGGACTTCTACGACGACATCGTGGTCGAGGCTGCCCGCGAGTCACCGTCGGCGCCGCTGCCGGTGGACAAGCCGAGCGCGCCGCCGCCGCCACCGCCGAGCGAGCGCGCGGCCGCCCGCGGCGCCGACGACGATCAGGATCTCTTCGAGGTCACCGTCGACGCCGAGGACGACGACACCAAGGTCTCGTCGCGCGAGGCGCTGGCGTCCGATCCCGATCGCACGCCGCTGCCCATCGGCGAAGGCGCCGACGAGCTCGGCGGCGCCCAGCCGCTGCGCGTGATGCAGCTCGGCGAGTCGCGCCCGGTGGTGGCGGTGCGCATCGCCGTGCCGCACGCCGAGACCACGGCGGCGCTGCCGACGCTGACGGTGCCCGACGTGGCGCCGCCGCGCACGCTCGACCCCAATTATCTGCGCGATCAGCTCGCGCTCTACGACACCGAGCGGCTGCTCACGCCGGCCGAAAAGCCGGCGCGCGTGGCGCAGCTCGCCTTCGCCGCCGGGCGCATCGCCGAGAAGCTGGGCGACGTCGGCGGCGCCATCGAGCGCTACGAGACGGCGCTCGAGGCCGAGCCGGCCCACGCCCACGCGCTGCGCGGCCTGCGCCGGCTGCGCCTCGCCGACGGCAAGCGCGAGCCGGTGCTCGGCATGCTCGACCGCGAGATCGAGCAGGCGTCGGCGGCGGAGCGCTTGGGGCTGCATGCGCTGCGCGGCGAGCTGGCGCTGGCGCTCGGCGATCGCGACATCGCGCGCGCCTCGTACGAAGCGATCTTGAAGGAGCAGCCCGAGGATCTGGGGGCGCTCTCGGGCCTCGTCGATCTCGCCGCCTCGAGCGGCGAGGATGGGCGCGCGCAGGCGCTCGGCAAGCTCTACGAAGCGATCGGATCGGCCGATGCGCCGATGCGCGCCGCGCTGCTGGTCGAGCGCGCGCGGCTCGACGAGGCCGCCGGCCGCGTGCGCGAGGCGGTGGCCCACTATCGCGAGGCGCTCGGCCACGAGCCGAGCGGATCGACGGCGATGGCGGCGTCGTGGGGCACGCTGCGCGTGGCGGTGCGCACGCCCGGGCTCGCCGACGACATCGAGACGCACGGCCGGCTCGCCGAGCTGTTGCCCGCGGGCGCGCTGCGCCAGGCGATCGAGCGTCGCCTCGGCCTCGTCAAGGCGCGCGCCGGCGATGTGGCGGGCGCGCGTCCGGCGCTGCAAGCGGCCGCCGCCGACGGCGATCGCGTGGCGCTCGCCGATCTCGCCGAGCTCGAGCGCGCCGACGGCCGTCTCGAGGAGGCGGTGGCGACGATGGCGCGCGTGATCGAAGCCGAGCCCGACGCGGGCCGGCGCGCCGATCGCCTGATCGCGCTCGGCGAGCTCGCCGAGAAGCTCGGGCGCGTCGGCGACGCGGCGACCGCGTACGCGCGCGCCGCCGAGGAGTACCCCGACGATCCGCGCGCCGTGCGCGCCCTCGAGCGCACGCAGGCGGCCGGTGGCGGCAAGGAGGCGGAGCTCACGCGCCATCTGCAGGCCGCCGAGCGCACGCCGGCGCGCGCGCCGATGGAGCTGACCTACGCCGCGCGCCTCTTGCGCGAGCTCGGCCGTCCCGACGAGGCGCTGGCGCGGCTCGACATGGCGCTGACCGCGGCGCCGTCGCTGGCGCCGGCGATCGATCTCGCCGTCGAGCTGCAGCTCGCCGCCGGCCGCGCCGACGAAGCCGCCGCCGTGCTCGGCCGCGCCGCCGACTCGCTGAACGACGACGGAGAGCAGGGCCTGGCGCAGCATCTGCGCATGCGCGCCGCGCGCATGCTCCTACGCGTCGGACGCGCCGGCGACGCGCTGGCCATGGTCCGGCCGATCGTGGCCCTGGGCACCGCCGCGGCCGATCCGCCGCGCGCCGCGCGCTGGCTCGAGCAGCGCATCCTGCGCGCCGCCGAAGGGCAGGCCGACGCGCTCGCCCAGGCGCTGCGCGCCGACGCCGATGCCGCCGAGGTCGCGGGCGACAAGCCGCGCGCCGCCGCGCTCGCGTACGAGCGCGCGCTCCTGTCGACGAACGACGACGAGGCCATCGACGCCTGGCGCCAGGTGCTGGCCATCGATCCCGCCCACGGCGCCGCCGTCGTCGAGATCGCCGCGCGCGCCTCCGCCGAGCGGCGCGCCGCCGAGCTGCCCACGCTCTACCAGGGCCGCCTCGACGCCGCCGGCACGCGGCCCGAGGCCGTCGCCGTCGCGCTGCGCCTCGGCGCCACGCAGCTCGAGGACGCGCACGATCCGTCCGCCGCCGCGCGCGTCTACGCCGACGCCGCCACGCGCGCCCCCGGCTACGCACCGGCGCGCGAAGGGCTCGATCGCGTCGCGCATGCGAGCGACGATCCCGCCGCGCACCTCGCCGCCCTCGAGCGCGAGCGCGCCGATGCCGAGTCGCCCGAGCAGCGCTTCGCGCTCGACCTCGTGCTCGGCGAGCGCCTCGAGCAGGGCGGCCATCCCGACAAGGCCGCCGAGCGCTATCGCGCGGCCCTCGCCGAGCGGCCGACGCACCCGCTCGCGCGCGAGGCGCTCCAGCGCTCGCTGCAAGCCGCCAAGCAGTACGCCGCGCTCGCCGATCTCGCGCTCGCCGATCTGAAGGACGCGCCCGATCCGCAGGCCAAGGTCGCCGCCTACGAGCGGCTCGCCTTCCTCGACGGTGAGCTGCGCGGCGACTCCAACGCGGCGCTCCTCGGCTGGGAGTCGATCCTCGAGGTCGATCACGCCCATCACGGCGCCATGCGTGTGCTCGAGAAGCACTACCTCGCCGAGCAGCGCTGGCCCGAATTGGTCGCGCTCTACGAGCAGATGGGCCTCGGCGCCACCGACGCCGCCTTCGCCGTGTCGGTGCACCTCGATCGCGCGCGCCTGCGCCGTCACCTGTCGTCGAAGGACAACGGCCCCGGCATGTCCGAGGCCGAGGTCGCCGTCGCCGTCGACAACGACTACCGCCTCGCGCTCTTCAAGGATCGCCGCTGCCGCATGGCGCTGCGCCACGTCTACGCGCGCGCGCGCACCGGCCACGATCTGGCGCAGGAAGCCGACGTCGCCACCGCGCTCGCCGACGCCACGCCCGACGACGCGCGCACCGCCGCGGTCATGCTCACGCGCGCCGCCGAGGCGCTCACGGAGCTCGATCGCCCCGACGACGCGCGCGCCCGCTACGAAGCCGCCATCGAGCGGCTGCCGTCGCACGTACCGGCGCTCGTCGGCCTCACCGACTTTGCGCTCCTCGAGAACGACTGGGCGCGCGCCTCGCACGCCGCCGAGCGCGCCGGTCTGGCGCTGCGCGACCCCGCCGCCAAGGCGCGCTACCTCCTCGTCGCCGGCGCCATCGCGCAGGATCGCCTCGCCGACGCCGAAGACAAGATCAACCGCGCGCAGTCGCTCTTCCGCGCGTCGCTCGCCGCCGATCCGACGTCGCGCGAGGCCTTCACCCGCCTCGAGCGCTCGCTCAACGAGACGCGCGACTTCGCCGCGCTCGCCGAGGTCTACGCGCGCCGCCTCGAGAACGAGCCGGACGCCGCCACCCAGCAGACGCTGCACCTCATGCTCGCGCGCATCGCCCGCGACGAGCTCAAGGATCGCGATCGCGCGCGCGCCGAGCTCAAGCAGGTGCTGCTGCGCGATCCCACGCATCCCGAGGCGCTCGCCGCGCTCGCCGATCTGCAGTTCGACGACGGCCAGTGGGCCGACGCCGCCGAGACCTTGATCCGCCGCGCGCGCGCCGAGAAGTCGCGCACCGCGCTCAAGGACATCTTCTTCAAGCTCGGCATCATCTACTCGGAGCACCTGCCCGATCCGAAGCGCGCGGTCGCCTCGTTCACGCGCGTCCTGCAGGTCACGCCCGACGACATCGTCGCGCTCGAGCACCTCTCGAACCTGCACGTCAAGGAGTGGGAGTGGAAGGGCGCCTTGCAGGCGACGATGCGGCTGGCCGGGCTCGAGCCCGATCCGCACAAGCGGGTCGCCCACCTGCACCGCGTCGCCAAGATCTACGAAGACGGCTTCAAGGACGCGCGTCACGCGCTCGCCGCGCTGCGCGACGCCATCGAGATCGATCCGCTCTACCTGCCGTCGATCGGCGAGCTCGCCAAGTTCTTCGATCGCCAGTCGGACGTGCAGTCGATGCGCGTGCACCTCGATCGCACGAGCGCGCGCATCCGCCAGCAGCTCGACGCCAATCCGCAGGATCCGACGCCGTACCACTCGCTCTTCAAGATCTTCGGCTGGCGGCGCGCGCCCGATCGCGCCGCCTTCGCCGCCGGCACGCTCGAGTGGCTGGGCGCCGCCGACGCCGACGAGAAGGCGCTGCTGCAAAAGCTCACCGGGCGCGACAACTACCCCGGCTCGTCGCTGGCCGATCCCACGCTCGACGAGACGCTGTTCGACGGCCGCGTGCCCGCCGGCTTCCGCAACCTGTTCCGCCTGCTCGACGAGCCGCTGGCCAAGATGTTCCGCGCCGACGTGAAGCGCCTCGGCGTCGGGCGCCACGAGAAGCTGCCGCGCTCGGGCCACGCGCTGCGCGACGTCGCCAACCGCATCGCCGCCGATCTCGGCGTGCGCGACTTCGATCTCTACGTCACCGCCGCGCATCCGACCGCGCTCGTCGTCGAGCTCACCGATCCGCTGTCGATCGTCATCGGCAACAAGGTGGTCGAGGGCGCGCACGAGCTCGAGCTCAAGTTCCTGCTCGGCCGCTGCTTCAAGATGATCCAGAGCCACATGGCGCTGCCCATGCGCCTGACGCCCGAGGACCTCGGGCTGCTCGTCGGTGGCATCGTGCGGCAGTTCGTGCCCGATTTCGTGCCCGCCGGCTTCCAGGAGGCGCAGGTCGTCGCCGAGGCGGCGCGCATGGCGAAGATCATCCCGAAGAAGCTGCACGGCGAGCTCTTGCCGTTCGCGCTCGAGTGCGCGTCGGAGTCGCTCGACTTGAAGCAGATCGGCCCGTCGCTGGTGCACACCGCCAATCGCGCGGGCCTGCTCGCGGGCGGCCTGCCCGGCCCGGCGCTGACCGCGGTGCGCCGGCTCGCCGACGAGGCGCAGCTGCGCGCGCTGTTGCGCTTCACCGTCTCCGACGAGCTCGCCGAGCTGCGTCGCCAGCTCGGCACCAGCATCGGCTGACCGGCGGCGACTCCAGCCGCCATGGCCACCGCAAATGCGGTCATTCGTCCCTAGCTGCGCCTAGTAGTTCCAGCTATTTGAGTCTGGTACGACCTTTGCTCACATCGTCGCCCCGTGCGGCGGCTTCCTCTCATCCTGGCCCTGTCGCTCCTCGGCTGCGGCGCGCGCGGCGGCGCCAGCCTCGACCCGATCGGCCCGCAGACCGCGGTCGTTGGCGTCGAGCTCGGCGTGATGCTGCGCGCCGGCGCCAGCCATGCCGCCTTCGCGTTCGACTCCGATCTCGACATGAGCGATCGCCACCTGGTCCCGACGATCACGCCCTACGCCAACGGCGAGGCGATGTTCCGCTGGACGCCGCTCGCTTCGGACCTCGGCGACCACGCCTTCACCTTCCGCGTCACCGCCGATGGCGTGCAGGCCTCCGAGCCGGTCACCATCCACGTCGTCCCCGGCGACAGCCCGATCACCTTCCGCTCGCCCGTCGGCGAAGGCACCACGCTCGACCTCGGCCGTGCCGCCTGCGCCGTGGTGCCGCTGCTCGTCGACGACACCACCGGCACCGTCGTCACGCTCGAGTCGGCGAGCGTGCTGCCCGACGGCGCCAGCATCTCCGCCGACGGGCCGCTCTCGGGCCAGCTGCGCTTCTGTCCGTCGAAGACGTTGGCCCAGGCGCAGTCGATCTTCCCGTTCACCATCGTCGCCACCGACGACGGCGGTGCGCGCACCGAGAAGCGCTACACCATCGTGCTCGGCATCCTGGCGCCGCCCGTGGTCGCGCCGCCGCCGCCCGATCCGACGCCGAACCCCGATCCCAACCCGAACCCGAACCCGACGCCGACGTGCGACATGACGGCGCCGACCATCGTCACGACGCCGCACGGCGACATCACCACCGTCGGCAATCCGCACATCTACGCCGAGCTCTCCGACCCGCACGGCATCTACAACGCCATCGTCTTCTGGTCGACCGATCCGCCCGACGATCCGATGAACCCGGATCTGTTCGCCATGAACGCCGTCGACATGCAGCTCGTCACGGGCACGTCGCAGGACGGGCAGTGGGGCGCGACCATCCCGAGCCCGGTCATCGACGACCCGGCCGGCACCAGCGCCACGATCTACTACGTCATCGGCACCACCGACGACGACGACGCCGTCTCGGGCTGCGCGTATCACGCGACCTTCAGCCCGGCGAGCGGCGTCTACTCGTTCGTCATCAAGCGGGCGAATTCCAACTGATGCGGCGGCTGGCTGCAGTCCTCGTGCTCGCGTGCGGCTGCTCCTCGGCGCAGCTGCCTGGGCTCGACGACGGCCTCGGCGCGCCGCACGTCGACGAGCTGCATCCGGCGCTGATCCTGCCGTCGACGCGCATCGATCTCATCGGCGCCGGCTTCGCCGATCCGGCCGCGGCGACCACACGCCTCGTCCTCCACGGCACCTTCACGCCGACGGGCGGCAGCGCCGAGACCGTCACGCTCACGCTCGACGCCACCGAGGTTGACGACACGCACGCCAGCGCCGTCGCCGCCGGCGCCGGCTGGACGCTCGCCGGCAGCGGCCACTTCGACGGCAGCGCCGTCGCGCAATCGATCGCGGCGCTGGACGGCACGGTGCACGAATCCGACGCCACGCCGGTGTCGTTCGACGTCGCCGATCGCACGACGCCGACGGTGTCCTCACTGACGCCGAGCGGCGGCCAGCAGCTCCACGTCAACGACCTCGTCACCATCACCGGCGACGGCTTTCTCCTCGGCAACGGCGAGGGCGAGACCCACGTCGTGGTCGCCGGCGTCGACATCGCGGCGCACCCGCTCGCCGAGGCGCCGTGGGATCGCACGCGCGTCGCCTTCGCGTTCGTGCCCGAGATCGCCGGCATCGCGCCCGGCGCCTTCAGCAGCGACGTCAAGGTGCGCAACGTCTTCGCCTCTGGTTCCGACGCCGCCGCCGGCACGCTGCCGCTGTCGGTCAACGTCATCAAGCCCGAGATCTTCAGCGTCTCGACCGCCACCGCCAGCCTCGGCCAGTACGTCGACATCGTCGGCGGCGGCTTCGTCGGCGCCGCCGGCGACGAGGTCACGCTCCTGCACCTGGTCGGCAACTTCACGCCCGACGGCGGCAAGGCCACCGCCGTCGACCTCATGCTGGTCCCGCACTTCGCCGACGGCACCAAGCTGCGCTACGTCCTCGACGAGGCCGACGCGCTCGGCCGCCTCATCGATCTCCGCCACATCTCGGGCCAGTTCGCCGGCACCGCCACGCCGATCGTACGCAAGGGCACCGTCGAGGTGACCGGCCTGTCGCATCCCGCGTTCCTCGGCATCGCGCCGGTCAAGCAGATCGTCTACGTGCGCTTCTTGCCGTCGTACGTCGACTCCTTGCGCCTCTACGGCCTGGGCGCGGCCGACGCGCTCGTACGGGCGCGCATCTTCGCCGTCGCCGCGCGCGACTACGCCGGCGTCAACATCGAGTTCCGCGACGCGCCGCCCGCCGACTTCGCGCTCTACTCGGAGGTCGACATCGAGGGACCCGATCCCAACGCGCTCGGCCTGCTCGGCTACGACAACACGCCGGGCAAGGACGTCGGCAACCAGCGCCTGTTCGATCGCATCGGCGGCGTCAACGCCACCACGCAGTCGGACGGTTTCCCCGGCTACGGCGGCATCTTCGCCGAGAACTTCATGGGCTTCTCGGCGCATCCGTCGTCGCGCGTGGCGCGGCTCGACGTCGATCCCTCGCACTTCGATACCATCTTCGATCCGGTGCGCCCCGATCGCGGCACGCCGGTGTCGAACGCCGAGGCGCGCGCTCTCAGCGTGCCCACCGACGGCAGCTCGTGCCTGGTGCGCAACGATCGGCAGAGCCGCATGGGCTGCGCCGTGTTCGTGCTCGGCAACCTCATCGGCACCACGCTCACGCACGAGACCGGCCACAGCCTCGGCCTCGCCGACCCGACGGGCGAAGCGTTCCACGATCCCGGCGACGGGATCGATCGCCTGATGGACGCCGGCGGCGATCGCCCGTTCGAAGAGCGCGCCGAGCTGGAAGGGCAGGGGCCCGCCGTCTTCTGCGGTGACGAGTACATCTACCTGCGGACGATCCTTCCTGGTGGGCTGCCCGGCACCGACGCCGCCGCCGGCGATTCGATCGCGCGTCCCGACTGCAACTGAAGTAAGCTCCGCACCGTGAAACTGTACGGTGCGCTCGACGTCGCGTTCGCCGCGCTCTACGCCTGGTTCGGCTTCGTCTTCACTCCCGGCCGCTCGACCGCGTTCAACGTCGCGCTCGCCGTCGTGTGCGTCCTTCTGGCCGGCGGCGGCGTCGGGCTCCTTCTCGACCTGCCGTGGGGGCGCCTGCTCGCGCGCGCCGCCTGCTGGCTGCTGCTCGCGTTCGCGTTCGTCGTCGTGGCGCTGCTCGTCGTCTCGAGCGCGATCCTGCGCGGCGCCTACGGTCCGCTCGGGCAGGGCATCAGCGTGATGACGCTGCTCGTGGCCGCGCTCGTCGTCGAGGGCTTCGGGCTGCTGCCCTTGTTCCAGCTGCGCTACTTCGCCAGGCAGCCGCGTGCGTAGACCGCTCGTCGGCGCCGCCGCCGCGCTCGCGCTCTTGTGGGTGACCGCGTGGGCGCTCTATCGCACGCCCTCGTTCGTGCCGCTCACGCCCACCGAGCGCGCCGCCGTGATCGCGCGCGCCCGCCGCGGCGAGCCGATGCCCGATCCGACGCGCATCGCCGACGGCGCCACCTTCCTCCGCCACTACGGCGAGCGCATCAAGGCCGACGTCGTGATGGCGGTGGCGCGCATGCCCGCCGCGCCGCTGCCGCTGTTCGCGCTGGCGCTCGTGCCCGGCCTCGACGGCATCGGCGTCGACAGCGGCGCTCGCCAGGTGTGGCTCCTGCCCGACGAGCTCCTCGCCGCCGACGCGCTCGCCGGCGAGACGCCGCTTCGGGGCCTCGACTTCGAGCTCGGCGCCAAGAAGGACGTCATCGATCACCTGCTCGCGCAAAAGCTCGGCCTCGACGACGGCGCCTTCGCGCGCGCGCGCAAGAAGTACTTCCGCTTCCGCACCGACGCCTTCATCGAGTCGGCCGACCGCACCAAGATCCTGCCGGTCTGGCGCGGCAACACGCCCGGCCCGCGCCTGTCGCAACAGGCGCTCCGCGACGGCGCCATCGCCGGCGGCCGCTATCTCCTGCGTCACCTCTACGACGACGGCCGCTTCGGCTACGAGTACACGCCGCACACCGACGTCGACGAAGCCTACGGCCTCGACTATTCGCTCCCGCGTCACGCCGGCGCCACCTACTTCCTCTCGCAGATCTACGGCACCACGCACGACACCGCATTCCGCGACGGCGCCCACCGCGCGCTCGAGTTCCTCTCCGCGCGTCAGCCCGGCGCCTGCGCCAAACCCGAGCGCAGCTGCGTCGCCAACCGCGACATCGGCAGCGCCGATCTCGGCGCCTCGGCCATGGCGCTGCTCGCCGTCGGCGAATACGTGAAGTCGACCGGCGACCCCTCCGAGCTGGCCTGGGCGCGCCGCCTCGCCGCGTTCCTCCTGTTCATGCAGAAGCCCGACGGCGACTTCTGCCACCTCTTCGATCCCGGCAGCGATCACCGCGACGAAAAGACCAAGATGCTCTACTTCAGCGGCGAGGCCGCCTTCGCGCTCGCCAAGCTGACCGGCATCCTCTCGCCCGGCGATCCCGATCGCGCGCGCTACGTCGACGCCGTCGATCGCGCGCTCGACTACCTCACCGACAAGCAGTACGCGAACCTCGCCGGCCAGTTCTACTTCGGCGAGGACCACTGGACCTGCATGGCCGCCGACGCCGCCTGGGACGTGCTGCCGCCGGCGCACCGCGAAAAATACGCGCGCTTCTGCGACGGCTTCGCGCGCTTCTTGCGCCGCACGCAGTTCACCGCGCGCGACATCGTCACCGCCGCGCAGCCCGACTTCATCGGCTCCTATGGCTTCTCGCCGTTCCTTCCGCCGCACGGCACGCCGGTCGGCAGCCGCAGCGAGGCGACGATCTCGACGTACGACATGCAGGTGCGCCGCGGCCTCGCCGACAGTGACGAGGGTCGCGCGACGAAGGAGCAGATCCGCCTCGGCATGCAGTTCTTGCTCGACCACCAGATCCGCGACGACAACGCCTATCTGATGGCCAACCCCGACGCTGCGCGCGGCGGCTTCCTCATGAGCGACGTCAAACGTTACGTCCGCGTCGACTTCGTGCAGCATTCCTGCTCGGCCATGCTGCGCGCGATCCCGCTGTTCTAGCGGAAGCGCATGATATAATCCGCGATCGTGAAGACCTGCGGCGTCTGCAGCGTGCACTATCCGGACGCGGTGGAGTTTTGCCCGCGCGACGGAGAGAAGCTGCCGCCGCCAGTCTCCGATCGCTCCGTCGATCCGATGATCGGCCAGACCATCGACGGCCGCTACATCGTCGAGTCGCTGCTCGGCGAGGGCGGCATGGGCACCGTGTACGCCGCGCGCCACGCCATCATCGACAAGCGCGTGGCCATCAAGGTGCTGCGCAAAGAGGCCGCCGCCGACGAGAGCTCGGCGCAGCGCTTCATCATCGAGGCCAAGGCGGCGTCGAAGATCGGGCACCAGAACATCGTCGACATCACCGACTTCGGCGTGCTGCCCGCGGGCAACGCCTACTTCGTGATGGAGTTTCTCGACGGGCCGACGCTCGGCAAGCTGGTCCACGAGCTCAAGCACATCCCGCCGGCGCGCGCGATCGCCGTGTGCATCCAGGTCGCCCGCGGGCTCGCCGCCGCGCACGAAAAGTCGATCATCCATCGCGATCTCAAGCCCGAGAACATCTTCGTGCTGGAGAAGGACGGATCTCCGGATTTCGTGAAAATCGTCGACTTCGGCATCGCCAAAGACGTCAAGGCGGGCAAGCGCCTCACGGCGATCGGCATGGTGCTCGGCACGCCCGAGTACATGTCGCCCGAGCAGGCGACGGGGCAGGAGACCGATCATCGCGTCGACCAATACGCGCTCGGCTGCATCCTCTACGAGATGCTGACGGGCGACGTGCCCTTCAAGGGCGAGAACGCGCCCAAGACGCTCACCAAGCACGTGTTCGACGCAGTGGTGCCGCCGTCGAAGCTGCGCCCCGATCTCGAGGTTCCGCTGCTCGCCGAAGAGATCGTGATGCGCATGCTGCAGAAGAAGCCCGGCGATCGCTACAGCGACATGCGCGCGCTCATCGAAGCGTGCGAAGCCGCGCTGCAAAAGGTCGAAGCGGGGCAGGCGCCCGGGCGCAAGACCGCCGTCGACGGCTTCGCGCGTCCATCGCGGCCGGCGGCGGCGCCGACCACGGATCCCGTCGAGGAGCTGCCGCGCAACAAGGCGCCGATCTACGTGGCCGTCGGTGTGAGCGCGGCGGCGCTGGTGGTGCTGCTCGGCGTGGCGGTCACGCGCCTGGCGCACAAGCCGGCCGCTGCGACGACGCCGACCGCAGCCGACACGCCGCCACCGACGGCGGCTCCGACGGTGGCTCCGACGCCGGCGCCCACGCCTCCGACGGTGGTGGCCGACAAGCCCGCCGCCCCCGCGCCGCCGGCCGACGTGCAGCTCCAGATCGCGACGGTGCCCGCCGGCGCCGAGGTCCTGCTCGGCACCGAGCCGCTGGGGGCGTCACCGGTCGACGTGCGCCACGCGCGCGCCGCCGGGCCGCTCACGCTCACCATCCGCCGCGCCGGCTTCAAAGAGGACCGCCGCCAGGTGGCGCTCGACCGCGACCAGACGCTCGAGATCGTGCTGCAGCCCAAGCACGAGCGGGTCGCCACCCGCGCCGCACGCCCACAAAAGGCTACCCCGACGCCGCCCGCGCCCGCGCAGAAGCCCGAGCATCACGCGACCGACCTCAGGAACCCCTTCGAATAGCCCGCCGTCCTACCTCGCGCCCGTCGGTGTGTGCCCGTTCGAGGAAGACGTGCGCCGTCGCTGGGGTATCACCTTTTGGATGCGACCGAGGTCAAAAACGTGCTACGCTGATAACGCTGCCTCCCTATGGAGGCGCTAGCCTGGGGCTGCGGATAAGACAGTGGCGAACGACGACTCGCAGAAGCCGAACCAACCGCCTCCAAAGCTCCCGAGCGTGACCAAACCGCGCGTACCCGGAGCCCCTTCGCCGCCTCCGCGCGTCATCGCCACCGGCTCGCAGCCGCGCATCACCCCGAATCCCGGCACGCCGCGCTTCCACGACACCGTCGCGGCGCCAGGGATGTCCACCTCGCGACTGTCGAGCGCGCAGGCGGCCGTGGCCAAGCCGGCGACCAATCCGCCCGTCGAAGCGGACGCCGATCCGGTGCCGGACGCGCCGCCGGCTGCGGAGCCGGGCTCGGGCGATCCCTACGTCGGCACGACCATCGCCGACCGCTACCGCGTGATCTCCAAGCTCGGTGAAGGCGGCATGGGCGTCGTCTATCTCGCCGAGCACGTGTTCATCGAGAAGCGGGTCGCGCTCAAGATCTTGTCCGAAGACTTCGCGCGCAAGGCCGACCTGGTCGCGCGCTTCATGCAGGAGGCCAAGGCCGCCTCCAAGATCGGCCACGAGAACATCGTCGACATCACCGACTTCGGCGAGACCGCCTCGGGCTCGGTCTTCTTCGCCATGGAGTTTCTCGACGGCAAGGACCTCGCCGGACACATCAAGTCCGACGGCGCCATGTCGTTCGACCGCGCCAAGCACATCATGAACCAGATCTGCCGCGCGCTCGGCGCCGCGCACAGTAAGGGCATCATCCACCGCGACATGAAGCCGGAGAACGTCTACCTCGTCACGCGCGAGGGGCGCGCCGACTTCGTCAAGGTGCTCGACTTCGGCATCGCCAAGATGTCGGCGCTCGACGAGGGCGGCTCGCGGCTGACCCGCACCGGCATGATCTTCGGCACGCCCGAGTACATGTCGCCGGAGCAGGCCAAGGGTGACAAGCCCGACCATCGCGTCGACATCTACGCGGCCGGCTGCATCTTGTACGAGATGCTGACCGGCGACGTGCCGTTCCACGCCGAGACCTTCATGGGCGTCTTGACCAAGCACATGTTCGAGGATCCGCAGCCGCCGTCGCAGCGCAACCCGAACGCGGTGATTCCGCCCGACGTCGAAGCGGTGTGCATGCGCGCGCTCGCCAAGGATCGCGATCAGCGCTTCCAGACGATGAAGGAGATGGCGGTCGCGCTCGAAGCGTGCGGCGGCGGCGATGCGTCGCTGGCGTGGGGCAACGAGCCGTCCGGCGTCGGCGGTGGGCTGCGCGAGGGATCGCAGACCTTCCGCACAGCGGGCGCGACCTCGGTTCGCACCGCCGTCGGTGGCGCCGTCGAAGCGGGGGAGCCGCCGAAGAAGAAGGGGATGAGCGGCCTCGTGATCGGCGGCCTCGTGGCGGTGCTGGTCGCCGGCGCCGCGGCGGCGGTGGTGCTGACGCAGAAGAAGCCGCCGCCGCCCAAGCCGGCGCCGGTGGTCGTGGCCAAGCCGGTCGACAAGCCGGTCGAGCCGCCCAAACCCGTCGAGCCGGCCAAGCCGACGCAGTTCACCATGTCGATCAATACGCAGCCGGCCGGCGCCGATGTGTTCAACGGCGCCGAGCGGCTCGGCGTGACCCCGTGCAACGTGGTGCTGCCCGCGTCGGAGACGCCGGTCGAGCTGATGCTCAAGAAGAAGGGCTACCGCGAGCAGCCGCTCCGAGTCGTGCCCGACAAGGATCACGACTTCGTCGCCGACCTCATGCCGGCGACCAGGCCGTCGCACGCGTCGGGCAAGACGACCAGATCGACGGCGCCGGTGAGCGCGCCGCCGGTCGCGACGCCGAAAGAGACGCCCAAGGAGTCGCCCAAGCCGGCGGGCAAGCTGCGCGATCTCAAAGATCCGTTCGCCAACTAAGCTGCTAGACTCCGCGCCGTGAAGCGGGTCCTGCACGACATGACGCCGGGCGAGCTCGGCGAGCTGCTCGCGCCGCACGGCCTGAGCGCCTCCGAGGCGCGGCGCATCTTCGCGCATCACGTGCAGCACGGACGGCGCCACTGGGACGTGCGCGACATGGCGCGCGAGAAGATCGCGCGCGTGCAGGCGCTCGTCGACGCGCCGACGCTCGAGGTGGTCGATCGCCGCCGCGATCCCGCCGACGGCTTCATGAAGTACCTGTTCGCGCTCGCCGACGGCGCGCGCGTCGAGGCGGTGCGCATCCCCATCTTCGACGACAAGTACACGCTGTGCCTGTCGTCGCAGGCGGGCTGCCCGCTCGATTGCGTGTTCTGCGCGACGGGGCGGCTCGGCTACACGCGCAATCTGGCGACGTGGGAGATCGTCGAGCAGCTCCGCATCATCCGCGACGAGGCCGATCGGCCGGTGCGCGGCGTCGTGTTCATGGGGATGGGCGAGCCGTTCCTCAACTACGACAACGTCATTCGCGCGGCGCGCATCTTCGCCGATCCGTCGGGCGGCGCCATCAGCGGGCGCGCCATCACCATCTCGACGTCGGGCGTGGTGCCGGCGATCCGCCGCTTCACCGCCGAGGGCCACCCGTATCGCCTGGCCGTCTCGCTCACCGGCGCCACGCGCGCGCGGCGCCGCTCGCTCATGCCGGCGGCCGAGAAGACCTGGCCCATCGACGAGCTCATCGACGCCGTGCGCGAGCACGCGGCGGCGACGCGCCAGCGCGTGACGCTCGAGTACGTGGTGATCCGCGGCGTGAACTGCGGCGCCGACGATGCCGCCGCGCTCGTCGAGCTCTTGCGCGGCATCCCGGTGCGCCTGAACCTCATCGACGTCAACGACGCCAGCGGGCGCTTCGAGCCGCCGTCGGACGAGGAGCGGCGCGCCTTCTTCGATGCGCTGCAGCCGCTCGGCGCGCCGATCGTGCGCCGCTACTCGGGCGGCAAGTCGGTCGACGCGGCGTGCGGCATGCTCGCCGCCACCGCCTAGCGCGCCGTCGCGCTCAGCCGCCGACGGATTCGATGGCGCGTACGTCGTCGTCGTCGAGCGCCACGTCGAAGGCGGCGAGGTCCTCGGCCAGGTGCGCCGGGCTCGACGTGCCGGTGAGCGGCAGCATGCCGATCGCGAGCGCGAAGGCGAAGACTGCCTGCGCCACGGTGCAGCGCCGCCGCGCCGCGATGCCACGCACCACCGGCCCGTCGAGCTCGCGCCGGTTGGCGGTGAGCAGCGAAAAGCCCTGGTAGGCGATGCCGCGCTCCGCGCAGAACGCGCGCGTTTGGCGATCCCAGCCCGTCTGCGCGTAGCAGCGGTTCTGCACGAACGCCGGCTTCACCTCGGCGCCGCGCCAGAGCTCGTCGAGCTGCGCCGGCGACACGTTGCTCACGCCGAGGAGGCGCGCCCGCCCCGCGCGGCAAAGGTCGCTCATCGCCGCCCAGATCTGCCAGTCCTCGTCGGCGAGCCCCTCGCGCAGCGTCGGGCCGTGCAGGACGTACGAGTCGAGGCGGTCGGTGCGCAGGTGCTCGAGCGACGAGGCGAACGATTGCGCCACACAGTCGCTCAGAGGCGCGCGCGGATCGTACGGCAGCCGATGATCCTGCCCGCCGGCGTCGGTGAACTTGGACTGCAGGAAGAGCTCGTCGCGCGTGACGACGCCGTCGCCGATGCAGGCGGCGACCGCCTCACCGACGGCGGCTTCGTAGTAGTGCTTGCGCTGATTGGCTGTGTCGACGGCGCGAAATCCGGCGCGGAGCGCCTGCGCCGTCAGCGCCGCCGTCCGCTCCTCCTTCCACGCGGTTCCGTAGAAGAAGGAGGGGACGTCGACGCCTGCGACTATTTGCGCGCGCGCTCGCAGAGGACGTCGCGCTCGCCGAATTTGCCGCCGCTGAGCGCCGCGCTCACGCTGTCCGCACGCTCCTCGGAGACGATGAGGTAGGTGTGCGAGTTGCGCAGTTGCAGCGACGCGACCTCGACGCCCTTGTCCTTGAGGAGCTGCTCGATCTCCGGCTCCTTGGCGCCGTCGCGGCGGCCGAGGTTCAGGTAGAGCCGCACGTGCCCCTCGGGCAACGGCGTCTCGTCGCGCTCGCGGCGCGAACGGTCGCGCCCTTCACGCGGCTCGCGCGCCTCGCGGGCTTCGCCGTTGGCCGGCTCGCTCGCGCCGCCGGGCGTCGCCGCCGCCGGCGTATCGCTCTTGGAGTCGACCCACGCCTCCCAGAACTCCTTGCCGTCGGAGTTGTCGATCGTCTCGGCCAGGCGCCGCGGTGCGCCACGCTCGGCGCCACGCTCGGCGCCACGTTCGCCGCCACGCTCGCTGCCGCCCGCGCCGCTGCGACGGCGACGACGCCGCCGGCGCGGCTCCTCGTCGCCTTCCTCGCCCGCCTCGCGGGCCTCGCTCTTCTGCGCCGGCGGCGGCGCGGAGAAGCCGCCCGTCGGACCCGCCGTCGGAATCGGCGCCAGCTCCGGCGACGCCGCGCGCGGCGCCTGCGACTGCCCCGGTGACGCCGCCGTCGGCGACGGCGACGACGCGGGCGCGCGCTCGAGGATGCGCGGCCCATTGGCCGGCCGCCCGGTCAGCTTGTCCTCGATGAGCGCCGCGATCATCTTCTCGCCGTCTTCGGCGGCCCACACGCGCTTGGCCAGCGCACGCCACTCGGGCGCCGGCTCGCGCGTGCCGATCTTGGCGCGCAGCTCGTCGACCTTCTCCGCCTCCTGCGCCGTCTTGCGCTCGGTCTCCGACGGCAACGTGCGCTCTTCGGGTTTGATCTTGTAGGTGAGCTTCAGCATGTAGAAGTTGCCGAGCTCACGCGGCGAGATCAGCGAGATCGCCAATCCGCTCTTGCCGGCGCGCCCCGTGCGGCCGGTGCGGTGCACGTAGACTTCCGCCGACTCGGGGAACGTGTAGTTGATGACGTGCGACAGGTTCGAGATGTCGATGCCGCGCGCCGCGATGTCCGTGGCCACGAGATAGTGCAGGTTCTTGTCCTTCATCCTGCCCATCACGCGCTCGCGATCCTTCTGCGTCAGGTCGCTCGAGATCGCCTCGGCGTCCATTCCGCTCTTGCGCAGGAACTCGGCGACGAGCGCCGTGTCCTCGCGCGTGTTGCAGAAGATGATCGCGCTCTCCGGCTTCTCGACGCCGAGCACACGCACGAGGTCGCGCGCGCGTCCCATGCCGCTCACCATGTAATAGGTGTGCGTGATCTCGTGGACGCCAACGAAGTCGGCCGAGAGCTGGATCTTCTCCGGCTCGCGCATGTAGCGCGAACCGATGCGCTCGATGTCGTCGGGGATGGTCGCCGAGAAGAGCACCGTCTGGCGATCCTTGGGGCACTGCTTGATGATCTCGGTGATCTCCTCGAGGAAGCCCATCGACAACATCTCGTCGGCTTCGTCGAGCACCAGGATCTTCAGCCCGTCGAGCCTGAGCGTGCCGCGACGCAGATGATCGAGCACGCGCCCCGGCGTCCCGGCCACGACCTGCGCGCCCGCCTTGAGCTGCTCGATCTGCTTGCCCATCGGCGCCCCGCCATAGACGGGGATGACGTGCAGCTGATTGGCGGCGATCTTCTCGCACTCTTTGCCGACCTGCAGCGCCAGCTCGCGCGTCGGCGCCAGACAGAGCGCCTGCACGACCTTGTTGTTGCCGTCGATGAGGCCCTGCGCGAAGGGAATGCCGAACGCCGCGGTCTTGCCCGATCCGGTGCGCGACTGCACCATCACGTCCTTGCCCGCCATCATGCGCGGGAAGACCGCGCGCTGCACCGGCATCGGCTGCAGAAAGCCGAGCTCCAGCAGCGTCTTTTTCAGCTCCTCCTTGACGCCGAGAGCTTCCCAGCTCTCCGGAGCGGTTGTCGTCTCGCCCCCGTTGCCGTCGCCGTTGCCGTTACCGCTGCCGTTGCTGTCGTGCTCGGGCTGCGCCTCGGGCGCGCCCTGCGCCGGGACCGTCGGCTCGACGGTGCCCGACTCGAATTCCGTGTTCATTCCGAATCTCCAACTTCACTGTGATCACCCCGGTCGCGCGGTTTTTCCCCGCGCCGCACGCTCCTGCTCGAACGTCTTGCGCGACGATTCGAGCGCGTGTCGGATGTCTTCGACGCGCGACGCGTGGTGATCGATGTAATTGTAGAGGAGCACCGCATAGGCGCGCTGCGCCTCCTCGAGCTCGTCGTAGACCACCGCCAGGTGATCGTACGCCGCTCCAAGCCCGTGTCCCTTCAACTCGTCGAAGCGGCAGCGCGCGCCGATTTCTCGTCGGTGGCGCAGCCAGCTCTTGGAAAAAGCCTCCCATTGCACGGCTTGCTGAATGTCGTAGCGCGCGCCGAGCGTCTGGAGGTCGAAGAGCTTCCGGTTGAGATCGTCGAAGAGC
This sequence comes from Polyangia bacterium, assembly GCA_035607415.1. Lineage (GTDB taxonomy): Bacteria > Myxococcota_A > Polyangia > Palsa-1104 > Palsa-1104 > JAQBQH01. The sequence goes on along the minus strand of DATNAQ010000101.1, from coordinate 96,667 downwards.
GATTCGACGTCCGCCTGGCAGTCGAGGAGCGCGTCGAGGTCGTCGGCGCGCCCGGAGAACGTCGCGCTTGGTCGCACCGCGGGGTGAACGAACAAGCTGTGCGCGACGGATGCGATCAACCAGGCGATGATGATCGCAGTCGTGCCGAACGTCGCAATCTGAAGACCTTGACGGTATCGGCGAAATTCTGGTGGTTTTGCTTCTTGGCGTGACAATAAGGATAAGCCTACGGAACCTGCTGGAAAGGTAGCTGACGATGTCTGCCGTGTCAAACCGCGATTACTGCGGTTGTGACGGCAGGATCACCGATACCACCCCATCGGAGCCGCTCGGCGACTCGGCGCGCAGGCGCGGCGGCGACAGGCACTGCTGATTGTCCGCCGCGCATCCGGCGTTGCCGCTCGACACCGTGTAGATGCGGACGTTGGCGTGGGGCAGCGGGGCGCCCGACGGGTCGTGGACCACGCCGTGGACGATCGCGCCCGAGGGGACGATGATGGTGCCCTCGTCGAGATCCTGGTTCAGATCGATCTGCGACAGCCACAGGCGCGGCAGCATCGCGTCCGCCGGCGGGATGAGGCCGATGTCCCAGAAGCCGGGATCGAGGCGCAGCGAGAAGCGCCCGTCGGCACCGGCGGTCGCCGTCGAGGGCGTGGCCGCGACCGTCGCCGGGGTGGCCGCCAGCGCCGCTGCCACCGTCGACGCCGCCGGCATCACCATCAGGCTCGGCAGCGGCTTGCCGTCGGGCCCGAGCACCAGCCCCGACAGCTGCGAGCGCAGCGGCAGGACGATGTCGGCGCCGTAACCGCCCGCCGTCGCCACGTCGACGGTGGTGGTCATGGTCGCGAACAGCTGCGACGGATCGGGCGTGAGGGTCACGCTGTACGTGCGGTTGCCCGTCGCCGACGGGATGAGATCGACGGTGACCTCGCCGGTCTTGGGATCGGACATCGACGCCGTCTGATGTACCGCCGTCGTCCCGTCGGTGGCGTGGGGATCGCTCACGTCCGCCGTGAAGGTGCAGGTCGCCGGGGTCACCGCCACCCTGGCGCCCGACGTGCTCACGCCGACGATGTTGTAGTGCACCTCGACCGCCGCCGGCAGCGGCGGCATGGTCAGACCCGCCGTCATGGCGTTGGTCGGCCCCAGCTTGGTCGTATCGACGACGCGCGACAGCGACGGCAGCGGGCCGGTCGCCAGCGTCGTCGGCGTGGCCGTCAGCATCACCTTGTCCGGCGGGGCGGCGACGAGCCGGATGGAGAACGCGCCGCTGATGTCGGTCACCGTCGTCGTCGACACCACCGACGCCGCCGTGCTGTCGGTGGCCACCGTCGTCGCCTGCACCTGCATGCCCGCCACCGGCTGCTGCAGCGAATCGACGACGGTGCCGTGCAGCTCGGGCAGCGTCAGCGGCGGCTCGAGGGTGACGTCGACCTCCTGATCCTCTTGGGCGACCACGCTCAGCGTCTTCGGTGGCGCCAAGGACGTGTCGGTCGTGGTCACGCGCAGCGTGTACTTCTCTTGAGGCAGGTTGCGCGACACCACGAGCACGTAGTGGCCGTCGACGGGGCTGACCGCCGCCTGGTAGACGACGTCGGGGCGCCCGGTGATGCGCGACGGCCGCGTCGCCACGACGGTCGCGCCCACCATCTGCGCCTGCGCACCGGTGCCGATGAGCACGGTGCCCTTGAGCGTCACCTGCTGATCGAGCGCGAGCGCGAAGAGGCCGGTCGCGGGATCGATCGTGACCGAGCCGAACTCCTGGCGCACCAGCGACGAGTCCGACGGCGGATCGACCTCGGCCACGAGGAGCAGCGTCGAGTCCGCGGCGCACTCCGGCGGTGCGCACGCCACGTGCGCGCCCGGCGAGCTGCCGCCGCATCCGCCGGCGACGAGCGCCAGCGCCACCAGCGCTCTGGTCACATGCTCGAGCACGTGACCTCCCAGTGGTTGGCGTCGGTGAGCCCGCCGTCGGCGTGCGTGGGATTGTTGCTGGGGGCGTTGAACGACCGATCGGCGACGATGGCGTAGAGATCGAACTTGGTCTGATCGGCGGCGTTCAGGCACACGCCCGAATCGATGGCACCGATGCGCAGGTTGGGATCTTCGTTGTCGGGCGTCGTCGGCCGCGCCAGCGTCGCGCCGGTGGCGTCGACGAGGGTGAAGCTTCCCGGCGTCGTCAGGTCGGGCTCGAAGAGGTGCACGACCAGCGTGTCGTCCGGGTTGGGATCGGTCGCCGCCAGCGCCAGCGTCGACAGGCTGCGGATGGGCAGCGTCACCGGGCCGAACGGTGGATTGATCGACGAGGTCACGAACACCGGGCTGTAGTTGGTCGGCTGCGGCGCGCGATCGAGCGGCGTCGGGATGATGCACCCGATCGACCAGATGACGATGCCGTAGAGCGCCGCGTTGGACACGATTCCGACGGCCAGACGGAGCACCCGCCGTGCCACCCGCTGGCGGGTAACTATGCGCTTGGGTTCCAGCATGTTACGGGTTGTCCAACCCCCGTCGCTGTGACACCGATGTCAGGGAGCTACGCAAGCGGCGCGCCTCCGTCGTCGGGGACATCCCCGCCTTCGCCGTCTTCCTTCTCGAGGTGGCGGAAGATGGTGCGCGGATCGACGCCGAGGTCGCGCGCGGTCTTGGTGCGGTTGCCGTTGTTCAGCTCGAGCACCTGGTTGATGTACTCGCGCTGGAACTTTTCCTTGGCGTCCGACAGCGGCAAGATCGCGGGCAGGACGTCGGCGGTGAGGCCGAGATCTTCGGGCCCGAGCAGCGCCTTGTCGGCGAGCACGCACGCCTTCTTGATGTGGTTCTCGAGCTGCCGGATGTTGCCCGGCCAGCCGAACTTGCGGATGGCGATGACGGCGTTCGGCGACAGCCCCTTCACCATGCCGCCGAACTCCTGCGAGTAGCGATGGAGGAGGTATTTCCCGATCACCATCACGTCCTCGCCGCGATCGCGTAGGGGCGGCAGGTGGATGTTGACGACGTTGAGCCGATAGTAGAGGTCCTCGCGGAAGCGGCTGTGCTTGATCTCTTCCTCGAGGTTGCGGTTGGTCGCGGTCAGGACGCGAATGTCGAGCGGCTCGGGGCGATTCTCGCCGACGCGCACCACGACCTTCTCCTGCAGCACGCGCAAGAGCTTGACTTGCAGGTTGAGCGGCATCTCGCCGATCTCGTCGAGGAAGATGGTGCCGCGATCGGCCGCGTGGAACTTGCCCGGCTTGTTGGCGACGGCGCCGGTGAACGCGCCCTTGACGTGGCCGAACAGCTCCGACTCGAGGAGGTTCTCGGGGATCGCGCCGCAGTTGATGGTGATGAACGGTCCCTTGGCGCGCCCGCTCCGTCGGTGAATCTCGCGCGCGATGAGCTCCTTGCCGGTGCCGGTCTCGCCGGTGATGAGCACCGAGATGTCGGTGGTCGCGACCTTCTGGACCTTCTTGAACACCTCCTGCATCGCCGCGCACGACCCGATGATGTCGCCGAAGCGCATCTGCTCGATCTGCTCGGAGAGGAGCTTGTTGTCGAGCTTGAGCTCGTTGACGAGCAGCGCGTTGCGGATGATGAGCGACGCCTGCGCGGCGAAGATCGTCAGCACCTCGAGGTGCGACTCGTCGAAGAGCTGCGCCACCGAGTCGTTGCCGACGTAGAGCACGCCGAGGAGGTTGCCGCGCTCGAGCAGCGGCACGCACATCACCGACGAGAGCTTGAGCGACATGACGCTCATCGCGTTGGAGAACTCTTGGTCGTGGAGCGCGTCGGAGACGATGACCGCCTTTTTGGTCTTGATCACCTTCTCGACGATCGAGTCGGAGAGCTGCTGGATGGCGTCGGCCAGGTTCTCGCGCTTCAGGTTGCGCGCGACCTTGACGCGCAGCTCGTGGCCCTCGAGCAGGATGAGGAAGCCCTTGTCGGCGTTGGTGATGGCGACGACCGAGTCCATCAGCGCGTCGAGGAGCTCGGACAAATCGTACTTGGCGAGCAGCTTCTCGGAGAACTCGAAGAGCTTGCGATAGGAGTTGAGCGCCTCCAGCGTCTTGGCCGCTTCCTCGTCGGTGACCGGCTCGTCGTAGAGCGAGAAGGTCATCTCGGTGGTGCCGATCTTCATGACGTCCTGGTGGATGAGCCGGTGCTTCTTGCGCTTCTTGCCGTTGACGTGCAGATCGCCGTGCTTGTCGATCGACGTGACGTTGAAGTCGCGCCCGTCGAAGTGCACGTGCGCGTGCGAGTCGGCGAGCAGCGGATCGGGCAGGACGATGTCGTTCTCCTCGCCCGAGCCGATCGAGGTGATCTTCTTGTAGAGGTGATAGACCTTCGGGCCCTTGCCGGGCAGGTTGACGCGTAGGCTCGGCATCAGAATGTCCCCACGACTCCGACGCCGCCAAGCGTCGGGATGATCGAGATCGACGAATGTTTCGGTTTGTGCTTCGGCGGCGGTGGTGCCGGCAGCGCCGTCGAGCGCTCGCGCGTGTCGACGACCACCTCGCGCTTGAACAGGAGCTGCGCGTCGAGGATGCCCCACGCCACCGTCGCCCAGAAGGCGGCGCCGGCGGCGAGCTGCAGGGTGATGAGCGCGGTCGCCGTGTTCTGCTCGGCGGCGGGAAACTGCTGGTGTCCCGTCGACGGATTGACCGGATAGCGATACTGCAGCGTGAAGTACGAGACGATCGACGCTGCCGCGAGCACGCCCTCGGACACGCCGAAGGCGATCGCCTTCTTGGTCTGGCCGTTCTGCGCCTGGCCGGCGCCGAAGGGCAAGAGCGCGATCAGGCGGCTGTGCTTCTCGACGACGCGGTCGACATAGACGCGCTCGGCCTTGGCGCGCGCCTCGGCGAGGCGGCGCTCTTCTTCTTTGTGGGCGCGCTCCGAATCCTCGAGCTCGCGTTTCTTGAGCGCGTTGATGCGATCGGACTGGCGGTGCCGCACGTCCTCGAAGAAGCGCACGGCGACGGGCGGATCGACGATCGGATCGAGCTGATACGTGGGCCTGAGCGCGAGCAGCGAGGTGACCTCGTCTTCCGCTTCCTTCTGCTTGTTGACGAAGAAGTAGGAGAGCGCCAAAAGCTTGTGCGCGGCGACCACGTCCTCCTCGGTGCCGAGCTCGATCGACGGGTAGAGCAGGGGATTGATGGTGTCGATGGCGCGCTTGTAGTCGCCGCGATCGTAGGCAGTGCGCCCCACGTCGAGCGAGTCGCGCGGGTTGCGTGACGGATCGGCGGCGGCGACGCTGGCGACGAGGACGACGAGGGCGAGCACCGCTCCCTTCATTCGCCGGCGGCCTTCTCTACGAGCGTCACGCTCTCGAGGTGTTGATCGTTGGCGCGCAGCTCGACCGGCACCGTCTTGGTCGTGTAGCCGGGCGCCGATACCTTGACGTTCACGCTCTTCTTGCCGTCGGAGAAGTCGGGGATGTTGACGTCGAGCGGCTGGCCCGAGCGCAGGATGCTGCCGTCGACGAGCACGTCGGCGGTGTCGGGATCGGTCTTCACCGTCAGGCGCGCCGGCTTCCAGCGCAGGCGCGCGGCGAGCCGGCCGGACGGCTCGGCGTCCCCGATCTCGACGTCCTTCGGGAAGCAGTAGGGCGACTCGAAGCGCACGATGTGATGGCCCGCGGGGATCGAGAGCTCTTGCAGCTGCGGGCCGTAGTCGCCGAGGCGCTTGCCGTCGAGGAACACGGTCACCGCCTTCGGCGTCGGCGCGAGCTCGAAGTTGCGCGGCGGCACCGTCGGCGCTGTGACCACCGGCGGCCTCTCGTGCGGCGGCGCGACGTGCTTCTTCGCGACCGGCGCGGTCGGCTTGTCGTGCGTGGGCTCGACGGCGACCCCGGTCTTGAAGGTGCTGTGCGGCTCGTGCAGCGTCGTGAGCTTGGCGCCCGAGGGCGGCGCCACGTGCGCGGCCGGCTGCACCGTCGGATGCGTCTTCAGCCAATGGCGCGCGCCGAGGCCGGCGGCGCTGACGACCACGAGCGCGCCGGCGACGGCGAGCCCGCGCTTGATCGTGCGCGCGCGCCGCTCGTGCGCGGAGACACCGTCGACGAGACCGCGCAGCTCGCCGGCCGCTTCGCCATGGGGCTGATGCGACAGCGCGCGGCCCCACAGCTCGAGCGCCGCCGCCGTCCGTCCCGCGGCCGCGCGTGTCTTGCCCGACGCAGTCAGCGCCGCCACCAGGCGCGGCTCGAACGCGCGCGCCCAGCCCTTGGGATCCTTGAAGAAGCGCCCGAGCTCGGCGCGCGCGTCCTCGACGCCGGCGTCGGCGAGATCTTCCATGAGCTCGCGGCGGAGCTCGCCGACGTCGGAGTAGCGCGCGTCGGGCTCGCGCTGCAACGCCTTGTCGATGACGCGGTTGAGCCTTTTTCCGACGAGCGGGTTGACCGCGTCGGCCGGCTGGAACCGGCACTCGGCGATGCGCTTCAAGACCTCGTGCGGGTTCTTGCCGCGGAAGGGCAGCTGCCCCGTCGCCAGCTGATAGGTGAGGATGCCGACGGCGAACACGTCGGTGCGAAAATCGAGCGGCCGCCCTTCGACGTGCTCGGGCGCCATGTACGCCGGCGAGCCGAGCAGCTGGCCCGTCACCGTCATGCGCTCCTTGTCGACGATCTGCGCGATCCCGAAGTCGGTGAGCTTGATGAGCCCGTCGTCGCGGATCATGACGTTCTCGGGCTTCACGTCGCGATGGATGACGCCGAACTGGTGCGCGTGCTCGAGCGCGCGCGCGACCTCGGACGCGATCATCTCCGCGACCTCGGGACAGGGCAGCGGGCTGTCGACGAGGAAGTTCTTGAGCGTGCGGCCGTGGATGAACTCGGTGACGATGTAGCTCTCGGCCGAGTCGGGCCCCGAGTAGTCGAAGATTTCGAGGATGTTCTCGTGGCGCAGCTTGGCCACGGCGTGCGCTTCGCGCTGCAGGCGCGCGCGCGACTCCTGCTGGCCGGCGAGATGCGGATGCAAGACCTTGACGGCGACCTCGCGGTTGAGCGTCGTGTCGGTCGCCTTGTAGACCACCGCCATGCCGCCTTGCCCCACTTCCTGGAGCAAGCGATAGCGCGACAGCTGGCGGCCGATCATATCCATGGCAACGGTGTCAGACCCCTCGCCGAACCTCCCGATTTTAGCGCCGATCGGGGTGGTACGACAACCGTGACGGTCTGATCTCTTCGTCACGGTGGTCAAGTGATGCGGCGCACGACGTAGCAAAAGAGTGCGCTTCGCTTTTCTCGTCGCGTTGAGCGCGGGCTGTGCGGCTTCGGGCCGGCTCGGGATCGCGCCGACCGTCGACAGCAACGGCCGGTGGGGAGCCATGCTCACCGTCGGCGTGGCCCTCGGTGACACCTATCGCCACGGCGCCGCCGCCATCCTCGTCTCGGCCGACGTCTCCGGCGCCGCCGACGAGCGGGCGCGTGCGCGCGGCGATGCCGGTCACGTAGGCCTCGGCGTCGGGCTCGACGCCCTCGGCGAATCGCCGCACTTCGGCTTCCGCCTCGGCGCCACGCTCGCCGGCCGCGTGGTCCTGCCGACCGGCGCCCCCGGCGGCGGCGCCGGCGTTCGGCTGGCGCTGCTACCGGTGGTCCGGTATCGCCACGCCGGGCACGAGCCGCAGCGGTGCGGCGAGTCGGAGTCGTGGACCTATTGGCACGTCGGGGTGGAGGCGAGTGGGCAGTAGGTGTGGGGGCCCGATGCGCGTGGGTTGTTCGCGTTTGGCCCGGTGGTAGAGGTGGACACGCTGTCGTCGAGGATGTGCGATTAGGTTGGCCGCCGGCGCGGGCGAACAGAATCACGGCACAGGCGCCACGCAAATCTGGAAGAGCGCCCGCGATAAACCTACCGCGACGACAGCTGCTCCAGCGCCTGCCGAAAATCCCCACGCTGCGGCTCCAACGCCACCGCCGCCTCCAGCTCCCTTCGCGCGCACTCGCGATCGCCGACGACGACGCACGACAGCCCCAGGTTGCCGTGCGCGAGCGCGCTCCTCGGCTGCTTTGCCACCGTGTCGCGCCACAGCGCCAACGGGGTCTGCCAGTCGACGTTGCGCGCCATCGTCAGCGTCGCGAGCGTGAGCGCCACCGCCGTCGTCGCCGTCGCGGCCACCGCCGGGCGCGCGCGCTCGGCCACCGCCGCCAGCGCCGCGCCGGCGACCAGGCACACCGACACCGACGGCAGATACAACAGGCGCTCGGCCAAGAGCACGCCGATGTGCACCACCAGATTCGAGACCGGCAAAATCGTGATCGCGAACCAGCCGAGCGCGAGCGCGACGACGTGCGAGCGCCGCGCGACGACGACCGCGGCGACGAGGATCGCCAGCGTGCGCGCCGCCCCACCGAGCGACCCGACCGGCAGCGCCGGATACGAGTAGTCGGCGCACAGCGGATGCGGCCACACCAGCAGGCCGAGGTCGCGCCCGAGCACGTCGAGCGCCGTCACCGTCGCGCGCCCCCACGACAGCCCCGCGAAGTACTCGGCCGGCGGCGGCAGCGTCTCGCCCGTACCCGCGAGCGCATGCGCGCGCAGCGCGGCGTAGACGACGAACGCCACCGCGAGCGGCCACATGCGCTCGAGCGCCGCGCGCCAACGCAGCTCGGGCCGCGTCATCCGCTCGACGAGGAGCGCCACCAGCGGCAGCGTTACGCCGCTCTCTTTGGACGCCAGCGCCGCGAAGTAGGCGAGCGCGGCGAGGGCGCGCCGCCCGTCGAGCCACAGCCCGATGCCCACGATCACGAACGTCGCCGCCATCAGCTCCGACCGTCCGAACACGCCGGTCACCGCCTCGGTGTGCACCGGGTGCAGCGCGAACACGAGCGCCGCCGCGAACGCCGCCCGCGACGACACCATCTTGCCGAGCAGCCACAACAGCGCCAGCGACGCCGCCGCGTGCCACAGCAGGTTGTGCGCGTGATACGCCGGCGCCCACAGCCCGAACAGCGAGCGATCGACGGCGAAGCTCGCCGTCGACAACGGCCGATAGAACGCGCCGTTCCCCGACTCGTACGCCCGCCAGAAGAGGCGCGGGATCGCGCCCACGCCGAGCTCGCGATGCTCGAGGATCAAATGGTAGTCGTCGAGCACGAACCCGGCGCTGAGCGCGCCGTGGTACGCCACCACGATCGCCACGGCGACGACGACGTATGCCGCCGCCGCCCGCGTCTTCAGCCGACCGCCCCCGGCGCGAAGAAGTTGAAGCGCGCGAAGAACGGCAGCGCCGTCGCCATCAGATCGACGTCGGGATCGAGCTGCTTGCCGATGCCCTCGGTCACCGCGATCGCGATGTTCACCAGCGTGAACGTCGGATTGGCGCGCACGCGGTACTTGCGCAGGATGTTCATCATGTCCATGAACACCAGCGACACCTGCACCTCGCCGAGCCGCTTGCCGTAGTACTTCTGCACGAACGCCACCACCGCCGCCTCGAACCCGGCGTAGTCGGGGATCTTGCGTCCCGGCGACAGCTCGGCCATGAGCGCCGCCATCGTCTTGCCGTCGCCCTGCGCCCACGCCGCGAAGTAGCGCGCGAAGCCTTCGCGATGCCGCCCGTCGAGCTCACCGACGAGGCCGAGGTCGAGGATCGCCACGCGATCATCGCGCGTGATGAAGATGTTCCCCGGATGCAGGTCCGCGTGCACGAACCCGTCGGCGAACACCATCTTGAGCATCACGCGGAACCCGATCTGCGCCAGCCGCTTCGGATCCGACGGCGTTTGCCGGAAGTTCAGGATCTTCGTCCCGTCGATGTACTCCATCGTCAGGACGCGCCGCGAGCACAGCCCCTCGATCAGCGCCGGAAAGATGACGTCGCGATCGTCCTTGAAGTTCTCGGTGAACTTGCGATTGTTGCGCGCCTCGATGGTGAAGTCGAGCTGCATCGAGATGCCGCGGCCGAACTCCTCGACGCTCTCGACCGGCGCCAACAGGCCAATCGACGGCACCAACGACATCGCGCGCGCAAAGCCACGCATCACCTTCAGGTCGAATGCGACCAGCTCGTCGAGCTTCGGCCGCCGCACCTTGACGGCCACCACGCGCCCGTCCTTCAAGCGCGCCTTGTGCACCTGCGCCACCGACGCCGACGCGATCGGCACCGGCGAGATCTCGGTGAACAGCTCCTCGGGCAACTTGCCGAGATCCTCGACGAACGTCTGCTGCACGTTCTCCCACGCGAACGGTCCCACGTTGTCCTGCAGCGTCTCGAGCGCGCGGATCACGTGCGGCGGAAACAGGTCGGGCCGCGTCGACATGATCTGCCCGACCTTGACGAACGTCGCTCCCAGCGCGCGGAACAAGCCCACGACGGTGCTGGCGAACCACTCCTGACGTCGCGCCTTTGGTTGGAACGCGATAAGCAAGAGCACCCAGCCGACGTAGAAACGCGCCAGTGCGAACAGCACCAGCGAAAAAATCGCCAAGGCGCGTAACCCGAACCGCACGGTGCTCATCAGTCGGATCCTCAGAGTACCATACGGTTGCTGGTGCGGCCCTCTTCGCGGTAAAAACGATCATCATGGAGACAGCGAACGTGGCGGCGACGGCGAAGCCTTCTGCACCCAAGACGACCGAGCGGCCGCTCAGCGTGCAGAACGGCGTGGTGATGTTCAACGATCGCGTCAAGGCATCGGCGCAGGTGGCCGTCTTGAAATGGAAGGAGAGCGGCAGCTGGCGCACTGCCACCTGGGCCGACTGGGACAAGGCCTCGCGCCAGATCGCGGCGGGCCTCTTGGCGCTCGGCGTCGGCAAGGGCGAGCGCTCGTGCATCCTCGCCAACACGCGGCCCGAGTGGCTCTACTGCGACATCGGCATCCTCATGGCCGGCGGCGTGACGGTACCGATCTATCAGTCGAACCTGCCGCACGAGTGCGAGTACATCATCAACGACTCGGGCGCCAAGGTAGTCTTCGTCGAGAATCCGGCGCAGCTGCAGAAGGTCATGGCCGAGCGCGACAAGATGAAGGACGTCGTCAAGGTCGTTTACTTCGACGCCAGCTGCAAGCTCGAGAAGCCCGACGCGCAGGGCCGCACCGAGCTCAAGCTCGAGGACGTCACCCAGCCCGGCGACAAGGCGTGGCTGATCTCGCTCGGCGAGCTGCGCATCGAGGGTGACAAGTGGCTCGGCGCGCACGCCGGCGAGCTCGAGAAGCGCTGGGCCGAGATCAAGGCCGACGACAGCTTCACCTTCGTCTACACCTCGGGCACCACCGGCCCGCCCAAGGGCGTCGTGCTCACGCACAAGAACATCGTCTGGGAGTGCGACTCGATGCGCGAGGTGCTGCCCGTCGACGAGGCGGACGAGCAGCTCTTGTTCCTGCCGATGGCGCACATCTTCGCCAAGATCCTCGAGTGGACGACGATCTGCAAAGGCTCGCGCATCGCGTTCGCCGAGTCGATCGCCAAGATCAAGGACAACCTCGGCGAGGTGCGGCCGAGCTTCATGTGCGCGGTGCCGCGCGTGCTCGAGAAGGTCTATCTCGGCATCCTCGGCAACCGCAACGCCGCCCCGCCCGGCAAGCAGCGCATCTTCGATTGGGCATTCTCGGTCGGCAAGCAGGTATCCAAATACAAGCAGCGCCACCAACCGGTTCCCCTCGGGCTGACGCTCAAGAATCGCATCGCAACCCGATTGGTTTTTCACAAAATCCAATCGGTTTTGGGCGGCAGAATCCGCTTCCTGGTGTCGGGCGGCGCGCCGCTCTCGCGCGAGATCGCCGAGTTCTTCCACGCCGCCGGGATCCTCATCCTCGAGGGCTACGGCCTCACCGAGACCACCGCCGGCAGCTGCGTCAACCGTCCCGAGAAGTACGCCTTCGGCTCGGTCGGTGTGCCTGTTCCCGGCCTCGAGGTGAAGATCGCCGAGGACGGCGAGATCCTCATCCGCGGCGGCTCGGTGATGAAGGAGTACTACGGCAAGCCCGAAGCCACGCGCGAGGTCATCGACGCCGAGGGGTGGTTCCATACCGGCGACATCGGCGTCATCGAAGATGGCATCGTGCGCATCACCGATCGCAAGAAGGACATCATCGTCAACGCCGGCGGCAAGAACATCGCGCCGCAGAACCTCGAGAACGCGCTCAAGGCGACGCCGTACATTTCGCAAGTGATGGTGCACGGCGACAAGCGGCCCTATCTGGTCGCGCTCGTCACGCTCAACGAGGAGAACGTCGGCAAGTGGGCGCGTGACAACAGCGTCCCCTTCAGCAACGTCGGCGATCTGGCGCAGTCGGACAAGGTGCGTACGCTCGTACAAAAGTACATCGACGAGCTGAACGCGCGCGAGCCGAGCTATTCTTCGATCAAGAAGTTCGCGATCCTGCCGCATGATTTCTCGCAGGACACGGGTGAGCTGACGCCGACCTTGAAGGTCAAGCGCAAGTTCACCAGCGAGAAGTACAACGACATCATCGACGCCTTCTACACAAACTGAGCTGAGAGGAGAGGGGGGCGGGGTATGGCGGACAGGGGGTTCATCGATCCGGCGCTGGCGGGCCTGCCACAATGGCAGGCGCTCGCCGTCGCGCCGCTGGCATCGGCGGCGTCGACGGCCGGCCGGCTCGTGTTTGCCAGCCGCGCGTTCCTCGATCTCGTGCGCTGGAGCCCGGAGCAGCTGACCGAGCGGAGCTGGCTCGAGGTGCTGTTCCCCGAGCCGCACGAGCGCGAGGCGGCGCTGCGCGAGGTGCTGCCGCTCTACGACTCGGGCGGCGTCTTGCGCCATCGGATCGAGGCCGCCTGCGGCGACGGGCGGCGGCGCGTGCTCGATCTGACCACCACGGCGATCACGCTGCCCGACGGCGGCCGCGGCCTCATGGCCATCGCCGTCGACTCGAGCGGCCAGTCCATGCCGGTCGGCGGCGGCGAGCGCAGCGTCGAGGCGCTCGTCGACGACGCCCCCGACGTGGTCCTGCGCGTCGACGCGATGACCGGGCGCATTCTGTTCATCAACCGCGCCATCGAGCGGCTGACCGGCTACTCGCCCGAGGAGCTCTATCGCGACCCCAACCTGTTCGCGAGCTTGATCCTGCCCGAGCAGCGCCCGGCGTGGGAGGCGTGCTTCTCGCGGCTGCAGGAAATGTCGGCGCGCACCTTCGATCTCATGCTCACCGCCAAGAGCGGCGAGCGCGTGCTCCTCGAGCTGTCGCTCTATCCCGTGCGCGACGCGGCCGGGCGCATCAACGTCCTCGAGGGCGTGGCGCGCGACAACACGTCGCTCAAGCAGCTCGAGGAGATCCGGCAGCGCAACCTCGAGCGTGCCTCGCTCGATCGGCTGAAGACGCAGCTTTTGGCCAACGTGTCGCACGAGCTGCGCACGCCCCTCGTGAGCATCAAGGGCTACAACGATCTGCTCCTGCGCGGCACGCTCGGGCCGATCAACGCGCGCCAGCGGCGCGGCCTCGAGATCGCCGCCGCCAACACGCAGCGGCTCGTCGAGCTCATCGAGACGCTGCTCGATCTGGCGCGGCGCGAGGAGGGCAGGCTCGAGCTGTCGATGACCCGCTTCGATCTGCGCGAGGCGGTGGCCTCGGCGGCCGCCGCCGTCGGGGAGCGGCTGGCGTCGCGCAATCTGCCGCTGCGCCTCGATCTCGGCAACGAGGCACTGCCGGTCACCGGCGATCGCGCGCGTCTCGAGCAGGTGTTCCGCGCGCTCGTCGGCAACGCCGAGAAGTTCACCGAGCAGCCGGGCGGATCGATCGACGTGCACGCCGATCGCCGCGGCTCCTTCGTCGAAGTCTCGGTCGCCGATCGCGGCATCGGCATCCCCATCGACGCGCGCGCGCGCATCTTCGAGCGCTTCTACCAGGTCGACGCCTCCTCGACGCGGCGCTTCGGCGGTGCCGGCCTCGGCCTGGCGCTCGCCAAGGAGCTGGTCACGCTCCACGGCGGCGACATCACCCTCGACTCCGCCGAAGGTCGCGGCTCGACCTTCACCGTGCGCCTGCCCGCCGCCGACGTCGGCGAGGCGACGAGCACGATCCCGGCCGGGCGCGCGCTCATCCTCGTCGGCGCCGAGGCCGGCAGCCGCGCCACGATCGAGCCGCTGCTGGCCGCCTCCTCGCTGCAGCCGCTCGACGTCTTGTGGGCGGCGAGCGCCGAGGAGCTTTTGCGCCGCGCGCGGCGCCACCGGCCCGACATCGTGGTGCTCGCGCTGCCCGACGGCGATTCGTCGCCGGCGACGACGACCATCGTCTCCACGCTCGAGGAGCTGCGCAGGGACGACGACACGGCGCAGCTGCCCGTCGTCGTGGTCGCCGACGTGCGCGGACCGATCGGACGCGCCGACCTCGTGGTCTCGCCGTCCGACGGCGCGCGCCTCACCGAAGGGCTCGGTAAGCTCCTCGGCCGCGCCGCGCGCAAGCCCGAAGGGCGCGCCCGCGTCGTCGTCGTCGAGGACGAGCTCGAGATCCTCGACTTCACGCGCTTCGTGCTCGAGCGCGAAGGCTACGACGTCGTGTCGGTGACGAGCGGCGCCGATGCCCTCGACACCGTCGACGACGACGTCGATCTCGTCATCCTCGACATCGTGCTCGCCGATGCCGACGGCATCGAGATCTGCCGCGAGCTCAAGACGCGCGAGTCCTCGGCGCGCGTCCCGGTCCTCATGGTCACCGCCATGACCGGCGAATCGGTGGAGCGCAACTCGATCGCCGCCGGCGCCGACGGCTACCTCGTCAAACCGTTCGGTCTCGACGAGTTCCTACAGAAGGTGCGGCTGCATTTGCGCACTGATCGCGCGCGTCCCGAGCTCGCCAAACGCGCCCAGTAGCCGAGCGGAGCGGAGCGAGGCTTCTATATAGATGGGAAAGCGCTTGACACGGCCCGTCGCAAGATCTACGACACATGGACTTTGTTCGTGAATCAGGCACGTAGCTCAGTGGTAGAGCACTACCTTGACACGGTAGGGGTCGCCGGTTCAATCCCGGCCGTGCCTACAACGCTGTCGTTCCTCAGCACCCCCTCGTCGTGAACGACCTCGAGAAACTCCGGCACTCGGCCGCCCACGTGATGGCGGACGCGGTGAAGAGGCTTTGGCCCGACGCCAAGCTGACCATCGGTCCGCCCATCGACACCGGCTTCTACTACGACTTCGACGTCGAGCATCACTTCAGCGACGAAGATCTGGGGAAGCTCGAGAAGCTGATGGCCGAGATCGTCGACGCCGACCTGCCCTTCAAGGAGCAGGAGATCACGCGCGAGCAGGCGATCGAGTACTTCGCCAAGCGCAACGAGCCCTACAAGGTCGAGCTGGCGCAGGCGATCCCCGAGGGCGAGCGCATCACGCTCCACTCGCACGGCGATTTCGTCGACCTCTGCCGCGGCGGTCACGTCAAGTCGACCGGCGCCATCAAGGCCTTCAAGCTGCTCTCGGTCGCCGGCGCCTACTGGCGCGGCGATTCGAAGAACAAGATGCTCCAGCGCATCTACGGCACCGCCTTCCCCGACAAGAAGGCGCTCGCCGGGTTCGTCAAGCAGCGCGAAGAGGCGGAGAAGCGCGATCACCGCAAGCTCGGCAAGGAGCTCGGCCTGTTCGCCTTCCATCCGTGGGCGCCGGGCTCGGCCTTCTGGTTCCCCAAGGGCACGATCCTCTACACGACGCTGCAAGAGTTCATGCGCCGCCTGCTCCTCGACGAGGCGGGCTACGTCGAAGTGAAGACGCCGCTGCTCTACGAGCAGAAGCTCTGGGAGCAGTCGGGCCACTGGCAGCACTACGCGGACGCCATGTTCAAGATGGAGTCCGAGGAGCAGGCGTTCGGCTTGAAGCCGATGAACTGCCCCTCGCACTACCTTCTCTACAACATGGAGCTGCACAGCTACCGCGACCTGCCGCTGCGCTTCCACTCCCAGGACGTGCTCCATCGCAACGAGGCGTCGGGCACGCTCTCGGGCATCACGCGCGTGCGCCAGTTCCAGCAGGACGACGCGCACATCTTCCTGCGTCTGGACCAGGTCGAAGCCGAGGTGACGTCGCTGCTCGCGCTCGTACGCCGCGTCTACGCCGTCTTCGGCATGGAGCCGACGTTCCAGCTCTCGACGCGCAACCCGGACAAGATGATGGGCGCGCCCGAGGACTGGGACAAAGCCGAGGAGGCGCTCGCCCAGGCGCTCACCAAGAACGGGATCGCGTTCGACACCGTCGAGCGCGAGGCGGCCTTCTACGGCCCCAAGATCGACATCAACGTCACCGACGCGCTCGGCCGCAAGTGGCAGTGCGCGACCATCCAGCTCGACTGGAACGCGCCCGAGCGCTTCGACCTCACCTACGTCGGCGAGGACAATCAGCGCCATCGGCCGATCGTCATCCATCGCGCCATCTTCGGGACGTTCGAGCGCTTCATCGGCATCCTCGTCGAGCACTACGCCGGCGCCTTCCCGGTGTGGCTGTCGCCGGTGCAGGCGCGCGCGGTCGTGGTCTCGGAGAAGCAGGAAGCGTTCGCTCGCGACGTCGCGGCCAAGCTCAAGGCGCGCGGAATACGTGCGGACCTCGACTTGTCGAACGACAAGCTGGGCGCAAAGATTCGGCGCGCGCAGTTGGAGAAGATTCCCTATATGCTCGTCGTCGGAGACAAGGAAGTGGCGGCGGGGACCGTGGCGCCGCGCCTCCGCGACGGGAAGCAACTCGAACCGATGAGCGTCGAAGCGCTGGCAGATCGCTTGAGCGGGGAAGCAAAGCTTCCCCTATAATCTGCCGCCCAAACGTAATTACAGGAGAGCGTCATTAGCAAGCCATTCGAAAGTCGCCCCGTCCAGCAGGACCTCTACCGCGTAAACCGCCGTATCCGCGTCCCGCAGGTGCGCGTCATCGGAGCCGATGGCGGCCAGCTCGGCGTGCTCGACACGTCCGAGGCGCTGCGCATTGCCGAAGAGGGAGGGCTCGATCTCGTCGAGGTCTCTCCCAAGGCGATGCCGCCCGTCTGCAAGATCATGGACTACGGCAAGTTCAAGTACGAAGACTCGAAGAAGCGCAAGGACGCCAAGAAGCATCAGTCGACGGTCACCTACAAAGAGATCAAGTTCCGTCCCAAGACGGACGCTCACGATCTCGAGTTCAAGGTGAAGCACATCCGTCGCTTCTTGTCGGAGGGCAACAAGGCGCGCCTCGTCGTCATCTTCCGCGGCCGCGAGATCGTCCACCCGGAAACGGGGCAGGCGATGCTCAAGAAGGTGGTCGAGCTGACGTCGGACATCGCGATGGTGGAGCAGCCGCCGATGATGGAAGGTCGGCGCATGCTGATGATCATCTCGCCCAAGGGGGGCGTCATCCACCGTCCGGCAGTGCCGGGCGCGCCGTCGCCCTCGCCCTCGCCCTCGCCGCAGGCCTCGCCCGCGCCTGCTGGCGCTGCTCCGCCGGCGCCGCGCCCCCAGGCCGCCGCCCCGCAGGCGCCGCGTCCGCAGGGCGCCGCGCCGTCGTCGGCGCCGAAGCCCGCGAGCGCCCCGCAACCAAAGCCGGCACCGACGGTGTCGATCAAGCCTCCCGCAAAGTAAAAGCCACAAAGGACCAGCGAACATGCCGAAGATGAAGACGCACTCGGGCGCCAAAAAGCGCTTCAAGGTGACCGCCAAGGGCCACCTCAAGCACAAGCAGGCCCACAAGAGCCACCTCCTCAGCCACGAGGCCACCAAGCGCAAGCGCCGCCTGCGCGGCACCAAGCTGGTCAACGAGGCGCAGGAGAAGCAGGTCAAGAAGCTCTTGCCTTACAAGTACTAGTCTGGTAATAAGCCCCGTTTCCGAAGGTCTGGACAAGGGTCTTAAAACTGCGATTCTGCAGTCCCGAACGCCGGCCGAAGAGAGTGAGTGACAGATGGCTCGAGCAAAACGAGGATTCAAGGCGCGGCGCCGCCGCAATCGCATCCGCCAGGCGGCCAAGGGCTACCGCGGAGGGCGCAGCAAGCTCTGGAAGGCGATGGTCGACACGGTCCACCACGCCTGGCGCTACGCCACGTGGCACCGTCGTAAGCGCAAGCGCGACTTCCGGGCCCTCTGGATCGTCCGCATCAACGCCGCTGCGCGCATGCACGGCATCAGCTACTCGAAGCTCGTGGGCGGGCTGAAGCGCGCCAACATCGAGCTCGACCGCAAGATCCTCGCCGATCTCGCCATCAGTGATCCGGCGGCCTTCGCCAAGGTCGTGGAGCAGGCCAAGGCCGCAGCGTAGCCATGGAGGTTCATTTCTTCCATGGCCTCGCTGACTGACGATCTGCAGCAGCTTCTCCGCGACTTCACGCAAAAGCTCGACGGCGCCGAGACGGAGCAATCCGTGCGCAAGGCCTACGCCGATTACGGCGGGGCCAACGGCGCGATCCGCGCTCGCCAGAAGGAGCTGCTGAAGGCCGCGCCGAACGCCGAGAAGAAGGCGATCGGCCAGGCGACCAACGAGGTCCTGCAGAAGGTCGACGCCGCCTTCGCGGCGGCGCTCAAGCGCCTCGGCGACGCCGCGGCGGCCAAGGACCTCGAGCGCACCGTCGACGTGACCCTGCCCGGGCGCGCGCATCGGCTCGGCCACCTGCATCCGATCACGCTGGCGCGGCGCGAGATCGAGGCGATCTTCTCGCAGCTCGGGTTCACCGTCGCCGTCGGCCCGCAGGTCGAGACCGACTTCCACAACTTCGAAGCGCTGGCGATGCCCAAGGATCATCCCGCGCGCGACATGCAGGACACCTTCTACGTCGACGGCTCGCCCGACGTGGTGCTGCGGACGCACACGTCGCCGGTGCAGATCCGGACGATGCTGGCGCAAAAGCCGCCGGTGCGCATCATCGTGCCGGGCACCGTCTATCGCCGCGACGACGACGCGACGCACTCGCCGATGTTCAACCAGGTCGAGGGGCTGTGCGTCGACGAAGGCATCACCTTCGCCGATCTGAAGGGCGTGCTCCTGCACTTCGCGCGGCGCTTCTTCGGCGAGAAGATCGGCGTGCGCCTGCGCCCGTCGTTCTTCCCGTTCACGGAGCCGTCGGCCGAGGTCGACTTCACGTGCGTGTTCTGCGGCGGCAGCGGCTGCCGCACGTGCAAGGGCACCGGTTGGATCGAGATCGGCGGCTCGGGGATGGTCGATCCCGAAGTGTTCCGCTACGTCGGCTACGACTCCGAGCGCTACTCGGGCTTCGCGTTCGGCTGGGGCATCGATCGCATGGCGATGCTCAAGTACGGCGTCGACAACATCACGGCGTTCTTCGAGGGAGACGTGCGCTTCGCACGGCAGTTCAAGTGAGCGAGCGACAGCGAGCGAACATGAGCGTGGCCTGTAAGGCCCGCGGATCGACGGCTGCCTTCCGGCGGCGCGGAGCGACGCCGTGAAGGTGTCGGTGGCGTGGCTGCGCGAGCTCGTCGACGGCAAGATCGACGCCGACGACGTCGCGCGCCGGCTGACGCTGGCCGGGCTCGAGGTCGAAGGGCGCGAGAAGTTCGGCGCCTTCGAGGGCGTGATCGTGGCGCGCGTGGTCGACAAGCGGCCGCATCCCGACGCGGCCAAGCTCACGCTCGTCGACGTCGACGACGGCTCGGGCAAGGTCACGCAGGTGGTGTGCGGCGCGCCCAACGTGCCGGCGGCGGGCGGGCTCGTCCTGTGGGCGCGGCCCGGCGCGAAGCTGCCGAACGGCGTCGTCATGGGTGAGAAGCCGGTGCGCGGCATCGTCTCGCCCGGCATGCTCTGCGCCGAGGACGAGCTCGGGCTCGGCACGTCGCACGCAGGCATCCTCGTGCTCTCGCCCGACGACGGCCTTCAGCCCGGCGACGATGTGGCCCACAAGCTCGGGCTCCCCGACGACGTCTGGGAGCTGAACGTGACGCCGAACCGGCCCGACGCGCTCGGGCACGTGGGCGTGGCGCGCGAAGTCGCGGCGCTCGTGGGCGGGCGGCTGACGCTGCCGGCGCTCGCGTCGCTGCCGACGGGCGGGGCGCCGGCCAAGGTCGAGCTCGTCGACGCCGAGGGCTGCCCGCGCTTCACCGCGCTCGCCGTCGACGGCGTGACGGTGCGCCCGAGCCCGCTCGGCGTGCGCGTGCGCCTGCAGGCGCTCGGCGTGCGCGCCATCTCCAACGTCGTCGACGCGACCAACCTCGTGATGCTGCTCTTCAGCCAGCCGGTGC
Organism: Polyangia bacterium; assembly: GCA_035607415.1. Lineage (GTDB taxonomy): Bacteria > Myxococcota_A > Polyangia > Palsa-1104 > Palsa-1104 > JAQBQH01. The sequence goes on along the minus strand of DATNAQ010000101.1, from coordinate 76,603 downwards.
ACGCCTATGATCGCGACAAGCTCGCCGGCGGCGGGCTGGTCGTGCGGCGCGCCAAGCCGAACGAGACGCTGAAGACGCTCGACGACGTCGAGCGCGCGCTCGTGGCCGACGACGTGGTCATCGCCGACGGCGAGCGCGCGGTCGGCCTCGGCGGCGTCATGGGCGGCGCCACCAGCGAAGTCTCGGCGACGACGAAGAAGCTGCTGCTCGAGTGCGCGCACTTCGCGCCCGCGCGCGTGCGCCGCACCGCCAAGCGGCTCGGGCTGCACACCGAGGCGTCGCATCGCTTCGAGCGCGGCACCGATCCCAACGGCTGCGGCGACGTGGCGCGCCATCTCGCGGCGACGGTGCTGGCGCTCGCCGGCGGTCAGATCGCGAGCGCGCTCACCGACGCCTATCCGAAGGCGGTGGCGAAAAAGACGATCGAGCTGCGCCCGGCGCGCACCGAGGCGATCCTCGGCGCCGGGGTGCGGCGCGATCGCCAGGCCGCGCTCTTGTCGGCGATCGGGCTCGACACCGTCGACGAAGGCGCGGGACACATCCGCGTGACGGTGCCGACCTTCCGGCCCGACCTGTCGCGCGAGATCGATCTCATCGAGGAGATCGCGCGCCTGCACGGTTACGATCAGGTGGCGCCGACGCTGCCACGGCTCGATCATCCGCCCGGCGCGATGCGCGATCTCGACGACGCGCGCAACGACGCCGCGCGCGACGCCCTGCGCGGGCTCGGGCTCGACGAGATCGTGACCTACGGCTTCGTCGGCCCGCATCACGGCCGCCCGTTTCTGGACGGCGAGCTGCCGCACGTACGCATCGCCAACCCACTGCGCGAAGAGATGTCGGTCATGCGCCGCTCGCTTCTGCCGGGGCTGTGCCTGGCGCTGCAGCGCAACCTCGCGCGCGGCTCGAGCGAGGTGCGCATCTTCGAGGTCGGCGCCGTCTTCTTGCCGAGCGGCAAGGAGCTGCCCGACGAGCGCTGGTACGCGGCGGGCCTGCTGCACGGGCATGCCGAGGGCTGGCTCAAGCGCGGCGCGCCGCTCGACTTCTTCGACGTCAAGGGCGTCGTCGAGGAGCTGTGCGCGGCGCTCGGCCACCGCGCGCGCTGCGAGCCAGGCGTCAAGGCGCCGGGGCTGCATCCCAACATCGCCGCCGGCGTTCACGTCGGCGACACGCGCATCGGCGTGGTCGGCGAGCTCCATCCCGACGCCGCGCGCGCGCTCGGCGTCGAAGGGCGTCCGCTGGTGTTCGAGCTCGACCTGCAGGCGCTGCCCGCGGTGGCGGCGCAGAAGATCGTCGAGCCGCCGCGCTTCCCGTCGGTGACGCGCGATCTGTCCTTCTTCGTCGACGAGGGCGTGTCGGCGGCGCGCATCCGCGCGCTCGTCGAGGAGCTGCGCGCGCCCTTGTGCGTGGACGTTCGCGTGCTCGAGGACTACCGCGGTGACAAGCGTCCTTCGGGCAAAAAGGGGATGCTCTGGTCGTTCGTCTATCGCGCCCCGGATCGCACGCTCACCGACGCCGAAGTGCAGAAGCTGCACGACGAGCTCGTCGGCAAGCTGGGCGCCGCGCTTTCGTTCGATCGTCGATAGCCGCGAAATCTATTGACTTGGCGCGGCCTTCCGCTTACTTTGGGGACGCAATGGGTGAGGGGAACATGCAGGAGCGTCGTACCATGACGAAGGCCGACATCATCGAGAACGTCTACGAAAAGGTAGGCGGCTTCTCGAAGAAGGAAGCGGCCGAGATCGTCGAGACCGTGTTCGACACCATCAAGGAAACGCTGGAGCGCGGCGAGAAGATCAAGATCTCGGGCTTCGGCAACTTCGTGGTGCGCGACAAGAACGCGCGCGTCGGTCGCAACCCGCAGACCGGCGAAGAGATTACGATCAGCGCCCGCCGCGTGCTCACGTTCAAGCCCAGCCAGGTGCTCAAGAACGCCCTCAACACCTGACGTCGCGAGCCAGTGGCGACGGACATCCCGGACAAGCAGTACTTCAAGATCGGCGAAGTGGCGGAGATCGCCGGTGTCGAGCCGTACGTGCTGCGATACTGGGAGACGGAGTTCAAGTCGATCCGTCCCGAGAAGACGCGGTCGAATCAGCGTCTGTATCGCCGCCGTGACGTCGAGACGGTGCTGACCATCAAGCACCTGTTGTACGACGAGGGCTTCCGCATCGACGGCGCCAAGCGGCGGCTGCGCGAGCTGGCGCACGAGGAGCCGCCGGTGGCGGCGACGAAGCTGGCGGCCAAGCTGCGCGAGGCGCTCGGCGAGCTCGAGAAGATCGTCGACGAAGACGAGAAGACGTGATAGGAGAGCAGGGTTTCACTCGGGGCGTGGCGCAGCCTGGTTAGCGCACCAGTCTGGGGGACTGGGTGTCGGAGGTTCAAATCCTCTCGCCCCGACCAAGCGGAAGGCCCGACTTTGTCGGGCCTTTTTTCTTGTCAGCATCAGTGTTGTGCGGTCAGGAGGCGGGCGACTTCGGCCTGCCGGGCCGCGTCGTCCCAGGCGTTGGGCGCGGCGAGCGCGCTGCCGTCGAGATAGAGGATGACGCGCGCGGGCCTTGCAGCGGCGAGCGGCTCGGGGCGGTAGGGCGTGCCGGAGGCGGCGTCGCGGATGTCGCGCGGGCCGGCTGCGAGTGTCGAGGGCGTGGCGTTCTTGAGGATTTGCTCGATTGCGACGCGATGGCCGCCAGGCGTCGCGCCGAGGCGCCGGGCGACGACGATGATCGGCGCGGCGTGCACCATCGCTTTGCGTTGCGTCGTCGACGGCTCGGCGCCGGCCCGCAGCGGCGCCGCGGGCAGAAGCGCGAGCGCGAGCACGAGCGCGACACGCGCGGCGCAGCGGCTGGTCACGGCCACTCGTTGGCGCCGCGCTTGCCGGCGAGGGGGCCGCGCTGCGGGTTGACGATGCAGAAGCGCTGCCCCGTCGGCGCCTCCATCACGATCCAGCGCTTGATGAAGGCGATGCGCCTGGCGCCGAGCGCCTCGAGTCGGCGCGCCTCGGCTTCGAGATCGTCGGCTTCGATGTCGAGGTGGATGCGGCTGTCGTGATCCACCTTTTGCGTGAGCAGGATCGGCTCGTCGTCGCTCGACGCGAGGAAGTGGTAGTTCGGATCGCCGTCGGTGTCGGGCCACGTGCGCCGTCCGAGCGCGCGGCTCCAGAACTGCGACGCGGCGGTGAGATCCGGGACCTTGCAGTCGAGCACGAAGGTGGACAGGCGGCTGCGATGCATCTGCGGATCCTACGACTTTTGCGCGTACGCGGCGCGCGGATTAGGATCTCGGCGTGAACCGCCCGCTTGTCATGCTCGCCAACGACGACGGCATCCGCTCCACGGGCATCCGCGCCCTGGCGCGGCGCCTCGGCGATCTCGGCGACCTCGTCGTCGTCGCGCCCGATCGCGAGCGCTCCGCCACCAGCCACGCCTTCACCCTCGATCGCCCGCTGCGCTGCGAGGAGGTCGATCCCGGTTGGTTCATGGTCGACGGCACGCCCGCCGACTGCGTCTACCTCGGCATCCTCAAGATCTGTCCGCGCAAGCCCGACCTCGTCGTCTCGGGCATCAACCACGGCTTCAACCTCGGCAGCGATGTCTTCTACTCCGGCACCGTCGCCGGCGCCGTCGAGGCCGCGCTGCGGGACGTGCCCGCCATCGCCATGTCGCTCGAGTGGAAGCGCGGCATGCACAAGACCGAGGAGCCGTTCGAGCGCGCCGCCGGCTTCGCGCACGCGCTTGCGCGCGCCGTGCTCGCCGAGGGGCTGCCGCCGGGGACGCTGCTCAACGTCAACGTGCCGTCGAGCGAAGCGAGCGAGCCGGGTGACACGGCGCCGCGCGGATATCGCTGGACCAAGCTCGGCCGGCGGCTCTATCGCGATCAAGTCGACGAGCGCGCCGACCTGCGCGGGCGCCGCTACTACTGGATCGGCGGCCCCGCCAGCGGCTACGGCGACGTGCCCGGCTCGGACTGCCACGCGGTGCGCGACGGCGTCGTGTCGGTGACGCCGCTCGATCTCGACCTCACGCACGCGGGCCTGCTCGAGCGCTTGCCGTCGTGGAACGTCGAGGGCTTCGAGCGCGTCGTCGAAGAGGAAGTAAAGAGCGCATGACGCCGGCCGAAGCAGGGCAGCGGCGCGAGAAGATGGTCGCCGAGCAGCTGGCGGCGCGCGGCATCCGCGACAAGCGCGTGCTCGCCGCCATGCGCAAGGTCCCGCGCGAGCGCTTCGTCGACGAGAGCATGCGCGATCGCGCCTACGAGGATTCGCCGCTGCCGATCGGCTACGGGCAGACGATCTCGCAGCCCTACATGGTCGCGCGCATGTGCGAGCTCGCCGAATTGCATGGCGACGAGGCGGTGCTCGAGATCGGCGCCGGCTCGGGCTACCAGGCGGCGGTGTTGAGCCAGCTCGCGCGCCAGGTCTACGCCGTCGAGCTCAAGCCCGAGCTCGGCGAGCGCTCGGCGCAGCGCCTGGAGACGATGGGCTACGCCAACGTCGAGATCGGCGTCTTCGACGGCACGCACGGCTGGCGCGAGCGCGCGCCCTTCGACGCCATCCTCGTTGCGGCGGGGGCGCCGGAGATTCCGCCGCTGCTCGTCGACCAGCTCGCCGACGGCGGGCGGCTGGTGATTCCCGTCGGGCCGCGGCAGGGGCAGCGGCTGGCGATCGTCACGCGGCGCGGCCGCGAATACGGGACCGAGTGGGCCACGCCGTGCTCGTTCGTCGATCTCGTGGGCAAGTACGGATGGGGCGGGCCGGGACCGGCGCGCGCCTAGCGGTCGCCTCGTCGCTGGCGCTCGCGCTCGCGGGCGGCGGCTGCGCGACCACGTCCGCCGATCAGCCGGCGACGTCGACGATCCGCGAGCTGACCGTCACGGCGTCGGACGAGAGCGCGGGCTGCGCGTCGATGCTGTGGCCCGTCGAGGGCACGCTATCGTCGCCGTTCGGGCGGCGCGAGGGCAGGGCGCACGACGGGATCGATCTCGCCGTCGCCGAGGACACGCCGGTGCGCGCCGCTTGCGACGGCATCGTCGCCTACGCCGGCAACGGCCTGCGCGGCTACGGCAACGTCGTCATCCTGCAGCACGCGGGCGCCCTGGCCACCGTCTACGCGCACAACCGCGCGCTCGACGTGCGCGTCGGCGACCTGGTCACGCGCGGCCAGGTCATCGCGCGCTCGGGCCAGACCGGCGACGCGACCGGGCCGCACGTGCACTTCGAGGTACGAAAGGACTCGATCGCGCGCGACCCGCTCGGCTATCTTTCGCGCCCATGAGCCCTGACGATCGTCTCGCGCGCATCACGGCGCGCATCCGCGACGTGCCCGATTTTCCGAAGCCGGGGATCCTGTTCAAGGACATCACACCGCTGCTCGGCGACGGGCCGGCGTTCCGGCTGGTGACCGATCTGCTCGCCGAGCACGTGGCGGCGCGAAAGCCCGAGCTCATCGTCGGCATCGAGTCGCGCGGCTTCATCTTCGGCGCGGCGCTGGCGGAGCGGCTCGGCGTCGGCTTCGTGCCGGTGCGCAAGCCGGGCAAGCTGCCGTACAAGACGACGCGCGAGACCTACTCGCTCGAGTACGGCACCGACGCGCTCGAGATGCACGAGGACGCCGTCGAAAAGCGGCGCTGCCTCATCGTCGACGACCTGTTGGCGACGGGCGGGACGGCGGCGGCGACGGCGCGGCTCGTCGAGCGGCAGGGCGGGCTCGTCGAGGGCTTCGTCTTCGTCATCGAGCTCGACTTCCTGAAGGGCCGCGGGCGCCTCGGCGGGCGCAGCGTGCACGCGCTCCTCCACTACTGATTTCCTGAATTCTCCGGAATTCCGGAAGCGGTGTGCCGCTTCCGATGGCTGGATTGCGAAGCTGCGACCACGGGGCGGCTTGTCGCCGAAGACGGTCAGCGCTGCCATGCGTGGTGACCCCAGCGAGACTCGAACACGCAACCTACGGTTTAGGAAACCGTTGCTCTATCCAGTTGAGCTATGGGGTCGGGCCGGAGGGAGCTACTTCTCGTCCTCCGGATTGGGCGGCCGGTGCAGCCGGTGCAGCTTGCCGCCGGGGAGCGCTTCCATCAGCGGCGCCAGCTCGCGCACCGCGATCATGCCGACGTGCGAGAGGTTGACCGCGAAGTCCGGCTCGCCGCTCTTCGGGTTGGCGAGGATGAGCCAGCCCTCGTTGATGCCGAGGATGCGCCCCGACGCCATGAGGCCATCGACCTCTTCGGTGTCGTGGGGATTGAAGATGTCGACTTCCTTACCGACGAGAAACTGCAGCGCCTTCACGATCGCACCGCCTTCATGCCGTGGAGATCTATCACGTATGAGCTAAGATTGCCCGATGCGGCTCAAGGGGCAGGCGGCGGCACCGGATGTGCGCGGAATCGTGGCGCACGGGCGCGTGCTGCTCGGACGAGCGGTGCGCGCCGCCTGGCAGGCGCGCCTCCTCAGCCGCGATCCGGATGGCCTGTTCGCGGGCGTGCTCGGGGCGCGTGACGTCGACGAGCTTCTGGCGACGCTCGAGACGCCCGTCGCTGCGGAGCAGCGGATGGCGCGCGCGCCGCTGCAGGCGCCGCGGTTGTCACAGCTGCTCGAGTCGATCGGCGCCAGCCCGGTCGCCAATGACGTCGTCGCGGCGGCGCTCTCCGTCGAGCTCGACGCCACGGCGCGCTCGCTGGCGGGGTACCTGCGCGGCGGGACCACGAGCGCGGCGTTGAGCATGGGCACGCTGACGCTGGCGCTCGGCGAGGATGCGGTGCCCGAGCTGTTGCTCGCGCTCGGCGCGGGCGCGCCGCTGCGACGCCATCGCATGGTCGAGGTCAGCGACAAGAACGAGCTGGTGGCGGCGGCGACGGTGCGCGTGGCGCCGCGCCTGTTGCGCTGGCTCGTCGATCCGAGCGAGGTCGACGACGAGGTCGCCGACTTCGCGTCGCTGTATGTGCCCGAGGAGGCGTCGGAGCTGCCGCCGCCGGCGCTCGCCACCGTCGAGGAAGCGGTCGAGGAGGTGCGCGCGTTTTTGGCCAATCAGCGCGCCGTCGGCCGCGGGCGGACCGATCTGGTGCTGCGCGGGCCGCGCGGCGCCGGGCGCGCCGAGATCGCGCGCGAGGCGTGCCGTCGCCTCGGGCTGCCGCTGATCTCGGCGCACGCCGGCGCGCTCTTCGGGCAGACGAGCCCGGCCGAGGCCGCCGGCGCGCTCCTGCGCGAGGCGCTGCTCATCGACGCGCAGGTGCTGCTCGAGGACGCCGAGGCGCTCACCGGCGGCGACGAAGCGTCAGCGCGGCTGCGCATCGCGCTGGCCGCCTCGTCGCGCCCGCTCGTCATGACCTCGAGCGGCGTCGATCAGCCGCGGCTGGCGACGGGGCGCCACCTGGTGACGCGCGAGGTGCGCATCGCCGCCACGCATCAGCGCGAAGAGATCTGGCGGACGCTGTTGCCCGACGTCGCCGCCGGCGAGATCGCGTCGCTCTATCGCGTCGGCGTCGGCGCCATCCTGCGCTGCGCCGACGGCGCGCGGCTGCGTCGCGGCGTGCGCGCGTCGGCCGATGCGTCGGCGCGGGTCACGCACGCCGACGTCGCCGGCGCGGTGCGCGCCGAGTTCGAGACCGATCTCGGCACCGTCGCCACCAAGGTCGACGTCAGCCAGACCTGGGAGGATCTCGTCGTCCCCGACGAGACCGGCCGCACCATCGCCGAGCTCGTCGATCAATTGCGCCACCGCTCGACGGTGCTCGGGCGCTGGGGCTTTCAGCGCAAGCTCGGCAAGGGCCTCGGCACCACCGCGCTCTTCTCCGGCGAGCCCGGCACCGGCAAGTCGATGGTCGCCGGCCTGATCGCGCGCGAGCTCGGCCTCGAGCTCTACCAGATCGATCTCTCGCGCGTGCTCTCGAAGTGGATCGGCGAGACCGAGAAGAACCTGGCCAAGGTCTTCGACGCCGCCGAGACCGGCCACGTCGTCTTGCTCTTCGACGAGGCCGACGCGCTCATCGGCAAGCGCACCACCGACGTCAAGAACGCCAACGATCGCTACTCGAACATCGAGACCAACTACATCCTGCAGCGGCTCGAGGCCTTCCACGGCGTCGCCATCCTGACGTCGAACCTCGAGTCGTCGATCGATCCCGCGCTCTCGCGACGCCTCTCGTTCGAGCTGCGCTTTCCCTTTCCCGACGAGGAGCAGCGCGCCGAGATCTGGCGCCGCATGCTCCCCGCCGAGCTGCCCGTCGCCGGCGACATCGACTTTCCGGCGCTGGCCACGCGCTTCGAGCTCGCCGGCGGCCACATCCGCAACATCGTCTTGCGCGCCGCGTACCTCGCCGCCAGCGACGGCTCGGAATCGCTCGCGATGGCGCACCTGCTCAGGGCGGCGGAGTACGAGTACCGCGATCACGGCATGCTGATCGCCCGCGGACGCCTGTCGAAGTAACAGCGGCGCCTCACGAAAGAACCTTCAGGACGACGGCGTTATATAAGCCGATGTTCTGCGCCATGCAGCTCTACGTGCCGCTGTCGATGGCCACGCTTCGCTTGATGTGGCTGGTGCAGATCGGCAAGGGCGTCTTCTCGCTACAGTGGCCGCTCTACATTCCGCGCGACGAGCGCGTGGAGCTGGTGCTCGCCGTCGGCAGCGAGCGGGTCACGCTCGGCGCGCGCGTGCGCTCGTGCACCGCGGGCGGTGGCTCGTGGCAGGTCGAGCTCATCCTCGATCCGCTGCCGGAGGCCACGCGCGTGGCGATCGTGGAGGCAGCGACCTACTGAGCCGCGCCAACGAACCGAGCTACTGCCGCGTGCAGTCGCCCGTGAACGGGACGCGCGTGCCGCCGTCGACCATCACGAAGTCGGTCACCTTGAGCGCCGAGAGATCGTTGCCCGACAGCACGCCGGCCCACTTGTGCGTGGTGTACTTGTCGCTCGTCGCGGTGAGCGCGACGTTGCCGCCGTCGGAGAGGATCATGCCGTACTTCTGTAGCGCCTTGGCCACGACCTTGGCGCCCGACGACGGCAGGCTCGCGATCGGATAGTCCGCGCGCAGGCGCAGGCGCGCGCCGTAGGGCGGCGAGTTCGGCGCCGTCGTCGACGCCGACGCGTTCGTCGAGTGCGTGGCCGGATGGACGTAGCTGCCCTTGCCGATGCGATCGTTGGGCAGGATGAAGCGGATGGCGTGGTCGATGCTGCCAGCGGCGACCTCGTCGGCGTCGAAGAGCAGCGCCGCCATCGGGAAGCCGCCCGCGTCGGCGGAGGTGCAGCCTTCGCCGCGGCCGTGCGGCACGTAGTCCTTGGTCAGATCCCAGACGGCGAGGCAGCCGCCGTTGAAGGTGGTGCCCTCGATGTCGGCGCGCCACATCTCGTACAGCTTCTTCTGCGCGTCGACGATGACGATGAGGTGGCAGTCGCCGTCGCCGGTGCAGGCGTAGCCGTCTTCGCCTTCGAGGCTGCCGCCGGCCGGCACCGGCACCGGCTGGAAGTCGCAGTCGGGCGAGTACCAGTCGCCGGTCTTGGTGAACGACATCATCGGCGTCGACGCGGTGGCGTGCTGCACGGTGATGCTGAAGTCGATCTGCATCTTGCCGTTGCCCCAGCCGCCCTTGGACGAAAGCGCGGCGATGGCGGCGTCGGACTGCGAATCTTTGGGCGCGTTGGTGATGTCGCTGTACCACGGCGCCGTCGACGGGAAGAGCCCGCTGCCGGGCGTACCCGGCGCGCTGGTGGCGAGATCGGCGGAAGAGGGCGCGGTGCCGAGATCGCTGTCGGACGAGCCAGGGACGGCGAGATCGCCACCGCTGCCGTCGCCGCCCGAGCCAGGATCATCGGCGCCGCCGGGCGCGCCGCCGCCGCCCGGTGCCGCTGGATTCGAACCGCCACAACCAACGATGGTGAGGAGCGAGATCAACAGGGCCCGGGTCATGACGTCGGGCCTTGCGACTGCGATGCCAGTCGTCACCCGCGATCAACTACGCGACATCGCACACCCTCGCGCGCAACCCGCGAGGTCGGACCACCACACCTGTTGTCGTCGAGCTACACGCGTGGCGCGCGCAGGAAGGACCGTGGCGCGATTACTGGTTCGGCGCCTGGATGCGGATGCCGAGCTTGCCCTTGTGCTTGTTCTCTTTCATGAGCTGGTGCGCCAGCGGCGTGTCGACGAAGTCGAACACCTGATCGAGCACCGGCTTGATCTTGCCGGTCATCACCAGCTCGTTGGCGCGCTCGGCCTGATAGGCGTTGGCGAAGTGCGAGCCGAGGATCTCCTTCTGCCGCATCCACAGATAGCGCACGTCGAACTCGAGGTTGAACCCGCTGGTCGCGCCGCAGATGACGATCTTGCCGAAGCGCTTGCACAAGAACACCGACGTGGGAAACGTCTCCTGACCGACGTGCTCGAAGATGACGTCGGGATCCTTGCCGCCCGTCAGCTTGCGCAGCTCGGCGCCGAGGCGCTTGGTCTCGTCCATGCGCTTCTTGGTCTGCTCGGGCGTCTCGTTCGGGTGCCACGCGAAGCCGAAGTCCTTGCGGTTGATGACGCCGGTCGCGCCGAGCGATCGCACCATGTCGTACTTGTCCGGCGACGACACGACCGCGATCGGGTTGGCGCCGAGGATCTTGCAGATCTGCAGCGCGAAGATGCCGAGACCGCCGGCCGCGCCCCACACCAGCACGTTGTCGCCCGGCTTGACCTGCGCGCGCCCGACGAGCATGCGGTACGCGGTGAAGTAGGTGAGGCCGTACGACGCCGCGTCCTCCCACGACAGCTGCTTCGGCTTGTGCACGAGCTGCTGCGCCTGGACCTTGGTGAACTGCGCGAACGAGCCCCACGACGTCTCGTAGCCCCAGATCTTCTGCTCGGAGCAGGCCATCGGATCGAGGCCGTTGCACTCGGGGCACTGGCCGCACGACTGGTTGCAGTGGATGACGACCTCGTCGCCCACCTTCCAGCGACGGACCTCCTTGCCCACCTTCCACACGATGCCCGACGCGTCGGAGCCGGCGATGTGGAACGGATCTTTGTGCATCTTGAAGACCGAGACCGGCTTGCCGGCGGCGGCCCACACGCCGTTGAAGTTGACGCCGGCGGCCATGACGAGCACGAGCACGTCGTTGGGCCCGAGCTCGGGCACCGGCACCTCTTCGACCTTCATCGACTGCATCGGATCGCCTTCGCGCTCTTTGCGAATGACGATCGCCTGCATCGTCTCCGGCGTCTCGCCGAGCGTCTTCGGAACCGTGTGCAACGGCAGCGTGCTCATTTCTCGTGTCTCCTAGTGACGCCCTTGCGTGTGCGCGTGCCCGTGATCGCTCACGAGCTCGATCAAGATTCCGTCGGCCGCCTTGGGGTGCAGGAAGCCGACCTGGTGCCCGCGCGCGCCCGGCCGCGGCACCTTGTCGATGAGCGGCACGCCGCGCGCGTCGAGCTCGCGCAACGCGCCGGCGAGATCGTCGACGCCGAAGGCGATGTGGTGCAGGCCCGAGCGCCCTTTGTGGCTCTCGAGGAACTTGTCGAGCCCCGGGTTGCCGCCCTTCGGTGCGATGAGCTCGACGGTGCAGCCGGCCGTCTCGGGCGTGAGGATGAACGCCGCCTCGGTCTTCTGCGCGTCGACGTACTCGCGCGCGCCGGGCGAAAGGCCGAGGAGCTCGAGCCACTTGGGCAGCTGCTCGTCGAGGTTGGCGACACAAACGGCGACGTGATCGATCCGCGTGATCCGCAAGTCAGGCTCCTAGGCGTGTCTCGGCCGGCCACAGCTCCGCGTTCTCGCGCGGAGGATCGGTCGTGTAATCATAAATGCCCAGCTTCGTCTTCTTGCCAAGATGATTGTTGAGGACGAGGCGGCGGAGCAGCGGCGGCGGCGAGTAGCGGCCGTCGCGCAGCTCGCGGTGCATCGTCTTCGCCATGGCGTACACGATGTCGAGCCCGATGGCGTCGGCGAGCGCGAGCGGGCCCATCGGATGGCCGCAGCCGAGCTTCATGGCCGTGTCGATCGCCTCGGCCGGCGCCACGCGCGCCTCGAGCGCGCTGATGCCGTCGAGGAGATACGGCACGAGCAGGCGATTGACGATGTAGCCCGAGGTGTCCGACACCATCACCGGCGTCTTGCCCATCGCGCGCGCCAGCTCCTGCACGCGCTCGACGGCGGCGGGGTAGGTGCGCGGCGTCGAGGCCACCTCGACGAGCTTCATGGCCGGCACCGGCGAGAAGAAGTGCAGCCCGACGAAGCGCTGCGGCGCGCGCAGGCTCCCGGCGAGCGCGCCGAGCGGCAGCGACGAGGTGTTCGACGCCAGCACCGCCGCCGTCGAGAGCCGCGGCTCGATCTCGGCGAAGAGCGCGCGCTTGCTCCCGAGATCCTCGACGACCGACTCGACCACCACGTCGCATGACGACAGCGCATCGAGATCGGACGTGAGCGTCAGGCGCGAGAGCGTGTCGTCGAGCGCCTCGGCGGTGAGCTTGCCCTTCTTGACCGCGCGGCCGAGCGACTCGGCGATGTAGCGCCGCGCGCCGTCGAGCGGCCCGGGCGTCGCCTTGACGAGGATGGTGGCGATGCCGCTCTGCGCCGCCACTTCGGCGATGCCGCGACCCATGGCGCCGGTACCCACGATGCCGATCGAGCGTAGCGTCATGCTTCCTCCTCGTGTGCTGCGGCCAATGTTTGACTCAGTCAACCAATTCGTTGCCTAGAGCAGCCCCGCCTTCTTGGCGACGGCGACCTTCTTCCACTCGACGCGCAACGTGGCCGCGTCGACCATCTCGTCCTTGTAGACGATGGCGCCGAGCCCCTGATCCATGTCGGCCTTCTTGTAGAGCTCGAGGATCTCGGTGGCGCGCGTCAGCTCGTCCTTCGACGGCGTGAACACCTCGTTGATGATCTTCACCTGGTCGGGGTGGATCGCCCACTTGCCGTCGAAGCCCATCTTCGAGGCGTACTCGGCGTCCTTGCGGCACTGATCGAGATCGCGGAACTGCAAGGTCACGTTGTCGATGCAGTCGATGCCGGCGGCGCGCGCCGCGACGATCGTTTGCATCTTCGGGTAGTGGTAGACCTGGAACTGCTCTTTGGTCAGCTCCTTGGCGCCGATGTCGCCGGCGAAGTCGGCGATGCCGAAGATGAGCCCGGCCATGCGCGGCGTCGACGTGGCGATCTCGTAGGCCTTCAGGCACGCTTCGGCCGACTCGATGAGCACCTCGAGCTTGATGCGCCCGATCTCGAAGCCCATGTTCTGCTCGATCTGCGTCAGCAGGCGATCGGCGAAGCGCACGTCGTCGGGCCCATAGCTCTTCGGGAGCACCATGATGTCGATGTTCTTGCCCGCCGCTTCGACGACCTCGATGACATCCTTGTAGAAGAACTTGGTGCGGATGTTGTTGGGGCGGAACGCGCGGATCTTCTGTTGCCCGTCTGGGCCCTTGAAGTCGAGCGTGTTGAGCGCCTCGACGAGCGTCTTGCGCGCCTCGACCTTCTGCGAGACGGCGCACGAGTCCTCGAGATCGAGGATCACCTCGTCGGCCTCGGAGCCGGCGGCCTTGGTCATCATCTTGAGCGAGTGCGCCGGGCAGGTGAGCTCGGTGCGGCGGATGCGGAAGTCGCGAGCGATGACCAACTGATCGTAGTTCGACATGCCTATCTCCTGACCTGAAGCGTGCGGGTGATCTCGACGACCTTCTCTTTGATTTTGCGTTCCTTCTTCGACAGCTCGTCGGCGAACAGCGCGTCGCCGTGCTCGGCGAAGGCCGACGCCGACGTCCGGTTCTTCACGCCGACGAGGCGGAACGTCACGCGCGCGAAGTCGGCGTCGACGTTCTCGACGGCGAGGACCTTCGACGCCGCGTACAGCGTGTCACCGCCGACGACGCCGCTCGGATGCGCGCCGGCGTCGAGGCCCGCCTCCCAGAGCGCGCGGCCGGCGAGATCGCGTGAGGCGAGCGTCGCCACCCACGTCAGCACGAGACCACCGTAGACGACGCGCTGCTTGGTGAACGAGTTGTCCTTGCAGTAGACCTCGTCGAAGTGCAGGGGGTGCGAGTTGCGTACCAGCGCGGTGAGCTGCATGTGCTCCGACTCGCCGACGGTCTTGCCGATGGCGTGCGTGAACACCTGCCCGACGGAAAAGTCGCCCGCCCACGGGCCGAAGCCGAAGGCGGTGCCGGCGCTGAGCGCCTTCGGCACCAACGGGAACGTGGTGACGGCCGGCGTCTCCTCGCCGAGGAGGTTCGCCTGCGTCGGGCGATCGCCGAGCGCGCCGGCGCGGATGAGCGCCTTGCGCTCGAACGCGCACAGCACCGCGCCGCGCTCGTTCTCGAGGATCGTGCGCACGTGCACGACGCCCTTGTCGCCCGACGACGCCGGCTTGGCGCCGAGGACGGTGGAGCGCGCGCGCACGGTGTCGCCGACGTAGCCGGCCTCGGGGAAGCGCACGTCCAGGTAGGCGAGGTGCGCGATCGCCTGCTCGCTGACGTCGTGGACCGAAAAGGAGAGCCCGAGGTTCAGGCAGAGCAGGGGATGGAGCGGCCGATCCTTCAGCCCGCACGCCTTGGCCGCGACGGCGGAGGCGTAGATCGGCGTGGCATCGAGGAACGACGCCTGGAACAGCGCGACCGTGCCGCCGTCGATGGTGACCTCCCACGGATGCTGGTAGGTCGCGCCGACCTCGAAGTCCGACAGGAGCCGCCCGTATCGATACTCGCTCGGAGTCATGGCCTATTTTCCGCCGAGCAACCGCTTCGCGATGACTTCGTACTGGATCTCGCTCGTGCCTTCGAAGATGCGGAAGACGCGCGCGTCGCGCCAGAAGCGCTGCGCCGGATACTCACGCGAATAGCCGTAGCCGCCGAAGATCTGCATCATCTCCGACGTCACGCGCTCGGCCATCTCGGCCGCGAACACCTTGGCCATGCCGGCCTCGAGATCCGAGCGCGCGCCCGAGTCCTTCTTCTCGCACGCGTAGTACGTCAGCTGGCGCGCCGCCTCGATCTCGACGGCGGCGTGCGCGAGCTTGTGCCGGATGACCTGGAAGTCGGCGATCGGGTGGCCGAACTGCACGCGCTCCTGCGCGTACTTGAGCGCCGCCTCGTACGCCGCCTGCGCGGTGCCGACGGCGCGCGCCGCCGTCTGGATGCGCGCGTACTCGTACGTGGCCATCAGCTGATAGAAGCCGCGCCCCTCTTCGCCGCCGAGGAGGTTCTCGCGCGGGCACGAGAAGCCGTCGAAGCCGAGCGAGTACGACTTCATGCCCTTGTAGCCGATCGTCGGGATCGGCCCGCCCGCCAGCTCCGGCGGGTGAAAGCCGTCGCCCGGCTGTTTCTCGACGAGCAGCAGCGAGAGGCCCTTGTGCGGCGGCTGCACGTCGGGATTGGTCCGCGCCAGCACCGTCAGCACGTGCGCGCGGTTGGCGAACGTGCACCACGTCTTCTCGCCGTAGAGCTTGTAATGGTCGCCGTCCTTGACGGCGCGCAGCTTCATCGACGCGGTGTCGGAGCCGACGTCGGGCTCGGTGAACGCGGCGGCCGTCAGCATCTCGCCCGACGCGATCTTGGGCAGGAACTTCTTCTTCTGCTCGGGAGTGCCGTTGGCCATGATGAGCGTGCCGGTGATGATCATGCGCGTCATCACCGAGCCCACCGACAGCCAGCCGCGCGACAGCTCTTCGGTCACGATCGCCATCGACAAGGAGTCGAGGCCCATGCCGCCGTACTCGGCGGGGAAGATGAGACCGAAGTACCCGAGCTCGGCCATCTTGCCGATGATCGGCATCGGGATCTCTTTTTCGGCGTTGTCGAGCTCGTCGGCGACCGGCGCCACCTCGCGCTCGACGAACTCGCGGACCGACTCGCGAATCTGCAGGTGCTCTTCCTTCAACACGCTCGCACCTCACGCGGGCGATGGCGCCCGGGGCTTGCTGCTCGTTTTCTGATTAACAGCCTCCTTGCATTCTTAGGCAGCGGCCGTTAAGCTGTCAACGTCGAAAGCACCTGATTTTCGAGGGATTACGCGCTGCGTTGAAACGATTGGTGATTTACAGTTGTTAAGACTTTTGTAAATCTGTTGTCGGTTGTTGAGGAGGTTTTAGGCATGGCCAGCTTGCGCGACAACGCGAACATCGGACGTCGATTGCGCGAGCTCCGGCTCGAGCGCGGGCAGCAACAGGCCGACGTCGCGCGCACGCTCGGCGTCTCGGGCGCGTATCTCAATCTCCTCGAGAAGGGCAAGCGCACCGTTCAGCTGCCGCTTCTGTGGAAGGCGCTCTCGTTCTTCGGGATCGAGATGGAGGCGTTCATGGCGTCGCTCGGCGAGCGGCGCGCGCCCGACGCGCTCGCCAAGCTGCTCGACGAGCCGCTCCTGCGATCGCTCGGCATCACCAACGAGGACATCCTCGATTTTTCCGGCGAGCCCAAGCGCACGGCGATGCTGGTCGCGCTCTTCAACCTCTACAAGAACACGCGCACGCAGCTCGAGCAGGTGGCGACGCGTCTGGCCGAGGAGCAGCAGGACTCGGGCAGCAGCCCCTTCGAAAAAGCGCGCCTGTCGTACTCGCCGATGGACGAGATCACCGACTTCCTGCAGAGCCAGCGCAACTACTTCGCCGAGCTCGAGGACGAGGCGCGCCGCGTCCGCTTCGATCAGAAGCTCGGGCGGCGCATCCTCTCCGACGAGCTGGTGAAGATCCTGAAGATGCGCAAGGTGCGCGTCGACTTCGTGCCGCCGGGCAAGGGCTCGGTGGTGCGCCGCTACGATCCGAAGAAGCGCCACCTGGTGATGTCGACGGCGCTGCTCGAGCAGCCGACCAAGTTCCAGCTCGCGGCGACCATCGGGCTGCGCGTGCTCGACGAGTCGTCGCTCGACGAGCGGCTGGCCAAGACGTTCGGTCCCAAGCACGCCGAGACGCAGCGCCTCATGAAGATCCATCTCGCGAACTATTTCGCGGGCGCGCTGCTGCTGCCCTACGAAGACTTCATCGGCGAGGTCGAGCGCACGCGCTACGACATCGAGCTGCTCTCCAACCAGTTCGAGATGTCGTACGAGGCCGTCGCGCACCGCGTGTGCAACCTCGGCGATCCGAAGCGGCCGGGCATTCCGATGCACTTCGTGCGCTGCGACGTGGCCGGCAACATCTCCAAGCGCTACTCGGCGACGGGCCTGCGCTTCCCCGAGGCGTCCGGCTCGTGCGCGAAGTGGGCCGTGCACAACGCGTTTCTGAACCCGTCGATCCTCACGCGGCAGTACTCGATGATGCCCGACGGCGCGACCTACTTCTGCTTCGCGCGCGTCACCACGCAGCCGCAGCAGGGCTCGCTCGTGCGCGGCACGACCTACTCGATCGGCCTCGGCACCCACGCCGATGCCGCGCGCCACCTCGCCTACGCGCAGGACATGCCCTACACCGACGCCAAGATGGCCATCCCCGTCGGCGTGAGCTGCCGCTTCTGCGAGCGCACCGACTGCAATCAGCGGGCAGCGCCGAGCCTCAAATTCCGTTTCAACGTCGACGAGTACACGAAAAAGGACAATTTTTTCTCTCCGCTCGTCGAGACCGACCGCTCCGAGTGACGGCGGCGGCACGGGCGCACGCCTTGCACTAGCGTCGCCTGATGGCGGCGAGCGATACGATCGACGTCGGACACTCCCACGAGCCGACGCGTTTCGAGCGGCGCACCTTCGGTGTGCTGCTCGCGGTCGCCGGCATCTTCTTTTTGTGGACGGTGTCACCGATCTGGGTGCCCGTGTTCCTCGGCGTCCTGCTCGCCGTGGTCGCCTCCCCGCTGCAGCGACGGCTCGAGCGGCGCCATCACAAGCATCCGCGCGTGCTCGCCGCGGCGATCAGCTTCGTCACCGTCGCGCTCGGCCTCGGGCTAGTGGTGTTCATGGGCTACTTCGTGGTCAGGGAGCTCCTGCACTACCTCACGGTGCAGGCGCCGGCGCACCAGAAGGCGGCGGAGCAGTGGCTGCACGCGCCGCGCGTCGCGCGGATGCTGCATCGCTTCGGCCAGTCGCCCGACTCGGTGCTCAAGCAGATCGGCGGTTACGGCCACGCGGTGGTGACGCACCTGACCGACATCGTCGGCGGGCTGCTCGCGGCGACGTCGCACTTCGCGCTCATCGTCATCTTCACGACCATCACGTCGTACTACCTGCTGCTCGAAGGACCGGCGCTGGCGCGCTTCCTCGTGCGCATGGTGCCGCTGCCGCGCGAGGAGACGCGCGCGCTCATGCGCGAGTTTCACGAGGTGGCGATCGGGACGTTGCTCGGCATCGGCGTGATCGCGCTGGTGCAAGGCACGCTCGCCGGGTTGGGCTTCTGGATGTTCGGGCTCGGCAAGCCCCTGGTGTGGGGCGCGCTGTGCGCGGTGGCGTCGCTGGTGCCGGCGATCGGGACCGGCATCGTGTGCGTGCCGGCGGGCATCATCTTCGCGCTGACCGGGCACGTCTTCGGCGGTGTGGGCCTGCTCGTCTATTGGGCCGTCATCATCACGTCGATCCCGGACTACTGGCTGCGGCCGCGCCTGATGAAGGGGCACATGCGGCTGCACGAGCTCCTCGTGCTCATCGCGGTGTTCGGTGGGATCGAGGCGTTCGGCGCCATCGGCATCCTCGTCGGGCCGATGTTCGTGGCGATGTTCGTGGCGCTGCTCCGCATCTACGAGCGGAACTACCGTACGCCGGCGACCGAGGCGAAGCTGGCCGCCCAGAAGCGCGACGGCGATCGGCCGCCGGCGACGGTGTGACTACGCGCTGACTACGGGCAGGCGATCTTCTCGATGAAGGCGGCGGTGCCGTCGCCGTGGCCGCGGAAGTAGACCGAGCCGTCCTTGTAGGTGAGGTAGTAGAACGAGCCCGTGGTCGCCTCGTCGCTGCCGAGCGAGTCGTAGAGGTCGAGCGTGTCGGCCGAATGCGGCGCCGCCGGGTCGTAGCTCGCGTCCGGCGGGAAGTCGATCATGAAGCCGATTCCGGCGGCGAGCGAGAGCTGGCCCGAGGTGGTCAGGTACCAGAGATAGCCGCTGCCCGCGACGTAGAGACCGGTTCCGTCGGTGGTGATGCCGCCGAGGTCGAACGACGAGTGCGAGTCGAGCGGCGGGAACAGGCTGCCGTCGCCGAACAGGACGTGGGCGATGGTCCCCGTCGACGAGACGCTGATGACGCCCGCCGACGTCGGCGTCATGCCGGCGCCGTAGATGGTGTTGCCGATGCGCGTCCAGTTGAGGATCTTGTCGGGGTCGTTGGCGCCGAGCGTGGCCAGCGTCGTCACGGTGTGCGGCGCGGCGGCGCCGACCTTCTTGATCTTGTGGTTGCCGGCGTCGAAGAAGACGACGTCGCCGTTGGCGTCGACGATGAGCGCGCGCGGGTTGGAGAGCTTGGCGGCGGCGCCGTCGCCGTCCATGTCACCGTTGTCGGGCGGATTCTCCGGATCGATGTCGGTGTTGGGCGTGTTGTTGCCGGCCCAGTACTCGACGGCGCACGTGCCTGCCGTCGTCGGGTTGGTGATGTGCAGGATGGCGTTGGCCGACTGATCGGCGACGACGAGGCTGCCGTCGGGCAGGACGTCCATGCCGCGGATCTGGGCGAAGCGCGCCGTCGCGCAGGGGCCGTCGGTGAAGGCGAACGCGGCCGCGTCGTTCTGGCCGGCGATGCGCGTCTCGACGGGGCTGGCGGCCGAGAGATCGACCATCCACACCTCGCCCTCGTCGCGCGAGTAGAGCGTGTTGCCGTTGAAGATCATGTTGGTCCACTGGAACGGCGGGTCGGCGTGGATGCCGGTGCCGCTGGTGGGCCGATCGCTCGGCTGACCGTCATAGGTCGGGTTGCCGGCGAAGAGCGTGCCGGACGAGCACTTGAGGTTGGCCATGCCGCCGCCGCCCCCGCCGCCGCCCGTTCCGCCGGTACCGCCCGAGCCGCCGCCGCCGCCCGTTCCGCCGGTGCCGCCGCCGCCGGTGCCGCCGGTGCCGCCGCCGCCGCCGTTGTTGTCACCCCCGCAGGCCGACAGGCCGACGGCGCTGCCGAGCAGCGCGAGCGCGAGCGCAGTACCAAAGAGCTTCCTCATGTGATCCCTCCTCCACATGGCGGGGTCGCGTGAGCAAGCGGCGTACCGCGCCGCAACTGCGTGCAACGCCGGGGGCGGCACCGTCGGCGAGACAAATTGCCTAGGCAATCTGTCGGGCGGGGCGCGCCGATTGCCTAGGCGATTGGCGCAGGGCGCGCGGCAAGTGCGTGTCCGGCGCGGGTGTGGGCGATCGGCATGCTGCGTGCTGAGGTCGCCGCGCGAGGGGAGGATCTCATGAAGATGCGTTCATTGTTGTGGGGGGTCGCGGCGCTCGTTGGTTTCGGCAGCAGCGCGCTCGCGGGCACCAAGTACGTCGAGCCGGTTTGGATCAACACGTCGGTCCGCTCGGCGAGTGGAAGCTCGGCCGATACGCGCAACACGCCCGACACGTTGCAGTACATCAGTTGCGCGGTTCAGGGATACGGCGCCGCGACGGGGGCCTCGTCGGTGGCGGTGTGCTGGGCGCAGGACGCCAAGCGGACGGCGGTTTCGTGCTTCACCTTCGAGCCGGAGCTGCGACAGGCCGCGGCGGCCATCAACGGCGATTCGGAGATCCAGTTCAATTGGGACGCGAGCGGTCACTGCACGATGATCCAGGCGACCAACGGATCGACCTTCGCACCGAAGCAGCCGTGACGCGGCCGGGATGGATCGCCTACGCGTCGGGGCTCGCGCTGGCGGGCGCGCTCGGGTACGCCGTTCCGCGCGGCGAGCGCTCCGTCGAGCGGCCGCCGGCGACCTGTGCGCCGCGGCCGTCGGCGCTCGACGAGGTGGCGCTGCGCGCGGCGGTGCGGGCGGAGTTGGCCAACCTGCCGCGGGGCGTGCTCGCAGCCGCGACGGCGACGGCGGCGTCCGGGCCGGTCCCCGCACCGACGGCGGCGCCGCCGCCGCGGCCCGAAGCGACGCGCGCGCTCGGCGACGGCCATCGGCTGCTCGACGACGCGCTCGCGCGCCGGCGCTGGAGCAGCGACGATCGCGCCAGCTTCCGCGCGCTGATGGCGCAGGTCGACGGCGATGGGCGCGCCGAGCTGCTCGGCGAGCTGGTGCCGGCGATCAACGACGGGCGCCTGGAGGTCGCCACCGGCGGCACGCCGTTCTGAGCTACTTGCGGGGACGCGGGATCCGATAGAGCGACAGCCGGTTGACGAGCGTCGCCCGCGAGATTCCGAGATGCTTCGCCGCGCGCGTCTGGTTACCGTGGCAGTGCTCGAGCGCCGCGACGATCCGTCGGCGCTCTTCGTTCTCGTCGGCCGAGAGGGGGATCGGTGGTTCGTCGGCGACGGGGGAGCGCGCTTCGGTGGTCGCCGCGCGCGGCGGAGCGGCGGCGGGGGAGAGCGCCAGGTGCCTGATGCTGATCTCGCCGCCGCGCGCCAGGAGGATGGCGCGCTCGAGCACCGCCTTGAGCTCGCGCACGTTGCCCGGCCAGTCGTAGCCGCGCAGGTGATCGAGCACGTCGGCCGCGAGCTGCGGCGTGCGGGCCGACGGGCGCTTCTCGTGCGCCGCCTTGAGGAACTGCATGGCCAGGGGCGCGATCTGATCGCGCCGCTCGCGCAGCGGCGGAATCACCAGGGTCACGCCGTCGAGGCGGAAGTAGAGGTCGCTGCGGAACTGTCCAGCGGCCATCTCGCTCGATAGATCGCGGTTGGTGGCGGCCACGAAGCGCACGTCGAGCGCGAGCGGGCGCGTGGCGCCGACGCGGATGATCTCGCGCCGCTCGATGGCGCGCAGCAGCTTGGCCTGCGCTTCGAGCGGCAGCTCGCCGACCTCGTCGAGGAACACGGTGCCGCCGGCGGCGGCCTCGAGCAGGCCCTCGCGCCCCTGCGCGGCGCCGGTGAAGGCGCCCTTCTCGTGGCCGAAGAGCTCGCTCTCGATGAGCGCCGGGGCGATCGCCGCGCAGTTGATGCAGACGAAGCGGCCCTCGCGCCGCGACAGGCGGTGCAGCGTCTCGGCGAGCATCTCCTTGCCGACGCCGGTCTCGCCGAGGATGAGCGCGTTGATGCCGCTGAGCGCGATGTCGCTCAGGAGCGAGCCGGGGCGCGCGCCGGTCGGGTCGACGATGCGCAGCGCCTCGGCGCCGTGCTGCGTCGAGAGCGCGCGCGAGCGCGGGGCGCGCACGACGACGAACGAGAAGCGGCCGATGTGGAAGCTCTCGCCGACCGCCAGCGGCGCGGCCACGCCCTCCGAGAGCCGGGTGCGCGCCACGAGGGTGCCGTTCTTGGAGCCGAGATCCTCGACGGTGAGCGGCGTGCCGAGCTTGAGGCGCGCGTGACGGCGCGACAATGAGGCGTGCGGGACGACCACGTCGCAGCCGGGATCGCGGCCGATCACGACCTCGCTCGACAGGAGCGGGAAGGTGGTCAGCATACCCTCGCCGGCGACGAGCAGGATGCCGCCGCCTTCGACGTCGTCGCCGCCGGCGGTAACCGAGCGGGTGCTGGCCGAGCGTGTCGCGGTCATCGAGCCGCTCCTCCTCCGTGCGCCGCGAGCCACGCGCGGCACTCTTGCTGCGATTCATGCCATTGGGGTTTGTCGAGCTCTTTGCAGGCGGCCTGAGCGACCTCGAGCGCGCCCGCCTTGCGCACGCCGAGCTCGTAGCGCGCGCGGGCGGCGTCGAAGCGGGCATCGGCGCGATCGCCGGCGCTGGCGTCGCCGTTCTTCTCGGCGGCGGCGAGCACCTCCTCGAAGAGGGCGACCGCTTCGGGCTTCTTCTCGGCGAGGAGCACACCGCCGAGCTCGGCCAGGAACATCGAGATGTCGGGGTGGCCGGGCGGACGCTTCGCGCGCGTGATGGCGAGCGCGCGCCGGAAGTAGGACTCGGCCTCGCCGAGGTGCCCTTCGGCCATCGCGATCTTGCCGAGGCCGCTGAGGCCGAGGGCGACGGCGGGGCTCTCCGGGCTCCACGCCTTGGTCCAGATGGCGATGGCGCGCTCGAGCTCGACCTTGGATTCGTCGTAGTGCTTCTCGTCGCGCAGGACGTTGCCGATGTTGTTGTGCACGGCGGCGCAGTCGGGGTTGTCGGGGCCGACCATGCGCTCGCGGATGGCGAGGGCCTGGCGGTAGTCGGCGACGGCGGCGTCGTAGTGCTTGGCGTGACGCTCGCGGATGCCGAGCTCGGTGAGGATGCTCGCCACCTGCTGGCTCTCGTGGCCGTTGATCTTCTCGGCCATCGGCAGCGCGCGCTCGAGGATGGTCACCGACTCGGGATCCTGCTCGGCCGAGCTGTAGCAGCGCGCGAGGTTGATCATGATGCTGACCACGAGCGGCGAGGTCGGCGCCGCCTTCTCGGCGACGGCGAGCGCCTCCTGGCCCGAGGCGAGGCAGCGCTTCCACTCGTCGCGATAGAGGGCGAGGCGCATGTCGTCGAAGGCGAGGCGCGCCTGGCGGGTGCCGTCGGCGGGCAGGTGGCCGGCGATGGCCTTGTCGGTCTCGTTCCAGCGCGCCGCGAGCGGGTAATTCGAGGCGTCGAGGCTGGCCTTGAACAAGCCCATCGAGGCCTCGAGGCGGAGGGCGTCGTCGCGCGCCGCTTCGGCGTGCCACAAGGCTTCGTAGAAGCCGTCGGTGGCGGGATCGGTCGCGTTGACCGCCAGCTCGGCGCGCCCGAGCTCGAGCTGCGCCTCGGCGACGAGCGGGGCCCAGCCGATCTTGCCGGCGGCGGTGGCGGCCTCCTTGGCCTCGGCGAGCGCGGGGCGCTGCTGATCGAGCGCGCGCAGGGCGGCGGCGTGATCGATGCGCGCGCGCACCGCGGCGATGCGATCGCGCCCTTCGCGCAGCGACGTCTGCGCCTCGTGCGCGTCGGCCGGCGGCGTGGCGGCCAGGCAGCTCTCGGGCGGCGTCAGGCTGTGCGCGGCGCGGATGGCGTAGAGGACGACGGCGCGGTTGGGCTTGTCGAGCGCCTGGACCAGCCCGTCGAGCTCGCCGAGGCGGCGGTCGAGGCACTCCTTGCGCGCGGTGTGCGTCGGCGACGGCGCGCGGCCGTTGTGGTCGGCCTGGCAGGAATCGATGCGCAGCGTGCGCCAGCGGCCGCCCCAGTCGTCGAGGGCGGCGGCCACGCGCGCCCAGGCTTCGGCGCCGTGCACGTCGGTGAGCGCGGCGAAGGCATCGGCGAGGGAGCGGCGCTTCTGCGGGCCGAAGGCGCCGTCGAGCGCGTCGGCGGCGTGGGCGCAGGCGCGCGACGGCGAGGTCGCCTCGCGCATGCCGAGCACCGCGGCGATGAGCACGAGCACGCTGACGGCGGCGCCGAGGACGATGCGGCGGCTGCGCTGTCCGCGCGCCGACTCGAGCGCGGCGAGGAGCTCGCGCATCGAGCCCCAGCGGCGCGCCGGATCGGCGGCGAGGCCGCGCACGAGCGCCGGGGCGATCCGCGCCGCCAGCCGCGAGCGCGCCGGCGGCGTCGGCGGCGTGAGCACGCGGTCGCGCAGCTCGGCGACCGACGCGTCGGCGCTGCCGGCGAAGGGGTGCGCGCCGTAGACGGCCTCGTAGAGCGCGACGCAGAAGGCGAACTGATCGGCGCGCGCGTCGGCGGGCAGGCTGTGCAGCTGCTCGGGCGACATGTAGCGCGGCGTGCCGGCGAACGGGCTCAGCATCGTCGTCGACGACCCGTCGGGCGTGCCGGGCGGCGCGGCGCCGTCGGCGGTGCCGAGGAGCGCCAGCCCGAAGTCGGAGACGCGCACGCGGCCGTCGTCGCCGAGGAGCACGTTGGACGGCTTGAAGTCGCGATGCACCAGGCCGGCGTCGTGCGCGGCGGCCAGGCCGCGCCCGGCGAGGATGAAGAGGTCGAGGCTCGCGGCGACCGGGCGCGGTTCGGCGTCGAGCCACTGCTTGAGCGTGCGCCCCTCGACCAGCTCCATGGCGACGTAGGCGAGCGTCTGCGGCCCCGCCTGCTGCACGCCCGCGTCGTAGACGGTGATGACGTTGGGATGCTGGACGCGCGCCATCGCCTGCGCCTCGGCGACGATGCTGCCCTGCGCCACCGTCGGTGAGGCCAGGAGCTTGAGCGCGATCTTGCGGTCGAGCAGCGGATCGTACGCCTTCCACACCACGCCCATGCCGCCGTGGCCGATGGTCTCGAGCAGCGCGTAGCGCCCGAGCGCGCCGTAGCCGCGCGGCAACGCGTCGACGGCCGCAGTGGCGCTGGCGGCGCTCGTCGACATCGTGGTCATGGACGGGGTACGCACGTCGAAGCTCAACCTATCGGTTCTCGTCGGGACGTCAAGAGCCGGGATTGCCCCTATGCTAGCGCTTGAACCAGTCGGCACCGCCGCCGAAGCGCGCCGCCAGCACCAGCCCGACCGCGACGACGACGAGGATCACCGCCACCAGCCACAGCCGGCGCCCGCCCGCCTCGAGCGGCTTGTGGCCGGCGGCGGTGTCGATGGCCGCGATCATGGCGTTGGCGTCCTTCCAGCGCTTGTCGGGATCCTTGTCGAGCGCGCGCATCACCAGCGCGTCGACGTTGCCCGGGATCTTGGCGTCGGGCGCCACGCTCGACGGCTTGGGCGGCGCTTCCTTGATGTGCGCGCGCAAGAAGGCGACGTCGTCCTTGCACACGAACGGCAGCCGACCGGCGAGCATCTCGAAGAGCACGACGCCGACGCCGTAGAGGTCGGCGCGCGCGTCGACGTCCTGGCCCATCGCCTGCTCGGGCGCGATGTACTCGGGCGTGCCGAACGCCGTGCCCGGCACGGTGAGCTTGATGGCGGCGCGCTCGTTCGACGCGATGCCGAAGTCGAACAGCTTGACGATCTCGAGGCCGCCGACGTTGACGAGCATGACGTTGTGCGGCTTGACGTCGCGGTGCACGACGCCGAGCTCGTGTGCGCGGCCGAGGCCGACGAGCATCTGGCGCGCGATCACCAGCGCCCGCGGCATCGGCAGGCGCCCCTCGTGCAACACGTTCGACAAGAGCGTGCCCTTGAGCAGCTCCATGATGAGGAAGAGCCCGCCGCCGGGCAGCTCGCCCGAGTCGCTGACGGCGGCGACGTTCGGGTGATCGATGCGCTTGGCGGTCGTCACCTCGCGCTGGAAGCGGGCGGCGAACTCCTTGACCGCGGCCTTGTCGGCGGGAAGCACTTTGATGGCGATGTCGATCTGCTTGCGCAGATCCTCGCCGCGATAGACGGTGCATAGACCACCGGCGCCCAGTACCTCGCCTACGAGGTAGCGGTTGGCGATCAGCTTGCCGATGAGATCGCGGCGTGGGACGGCGGTCGACATCCGAGGCCAGAAGTGTAGATCAGAAACTGTAGATCAAAACACGAGCTGCGCCTGGATCTTGAATGCGTTGGAGTCGGGCTCGGTTTCGAGCGCCACCTGCCCCGGGCGCAGCTGGACGCGCGCGCCGTAGGAGTAGAACGACCACTGCAGGAAGATCTCGCCGTCGACGATCCAGTGCGTGCGCAAGGAGATGCGCGGCGAGATGATGCGGAAGCTGTTGGCGTCGTCCTTGACGTCGAGGATGACGCGGTCGTAGCGCAGCGAGATGGCCAGCCACGACAGCGGCGTATAGGCGCCTTCGACGCCCCACTTGAGCATCTCGCGCTTGTCGCGGTTGATCTGCGGGTCGGGATCGGCCTGATCCGAGCGCACGTACGTCAGCATGCCGAAGAGGCCGAGCGTGATGTCGCTGCGCCCGAGGAAGGCGGCGCCGCGCGGCGACCAGGCGCGCAACAGGCTTCTCGTCGAGAACGTGTAGTCGAGCGCGGCGTTCCACAGGGTGCCGGTGCCGTTGTTCGACTTCTGCGTGCCGAGGTAGTTCTCGGTCAGGCCGCGGCCACCGTAGGCGTGCACGAGCTCGATCGCGGGCGCGAGGTAGGTCGCCTGCTTCGCCTCGATCTTGCTGCCGCCGATGTAGAGCTGCGAGCCGAGGCGCATCGAGGTCAGGCGCGTGTCGAGGCCCCAGACGCGCATGTCGGCGTCGTTGATCTCTTTGAGCTGGCGCTGATCCTGCGACAAGGAGTCGAGGAAGTAGAAGCCGGCCTCGATGTTCTGCCGCCAGCGCGCGCCGGCGTGCACGTAGTTGAGGAGCGTGAGCCCTTCGTTCTGGTCGAGCGCCTCGAGGTGCGCGCCGAAGCCCTGCATGAGCCAGAAATTCCAGTTGCGGTAGCCGCCTTCGAGGCGGATCTGGGCGCCCATCTGGTGCGTGCGGCCGAAGAGATAGGTGTCGTAGCGCTGCAGCCAGCCGAGGCGATCCCAGAAGGCGCCGGCCTTGGCGTCGATGGCGAAGCGCGCGCGCGGGCCGCTGGCGTCCCAGTGGAAGGCGAGGAAGCCCTGCGCGATGCCCCATTGATGATCGATGAGCGGCTGCGCCCAGTCGGAGTAGAGCGAGCCCATGAGCGCGACCACGCCGGTGAGGTAGCGGTTGCCGACGGAGAGGTAGAGCTCGGACCAGTCCTGCTCTTGCAAGCGCGTGTAGGCGAAGCCGGAGTGGAAGTAGTCGTCGTCGACGAGCCAGGGGGTGCGGATGTTGAACGCCGACTCGCCCGGCATCGAGGGCGTGCGGCGATCGATCGAGAGGCGCAGCGGCGCGCGGAAGTAGCCGTGCAGGCCGATGCGGAAGTCCGACGGCATCAGCATGTGCATCAGGCGGCGGATGATCTCTTCGACCGACTCGGCGGCCTTGGGCGCCACGTCGGCGGGTGTGGCCGGTGTGGTCGTGGCGTCGGGATCGGGCGCGCTCGTCGCCTCCAGCTCGGCGCGGCGCTCGGGAAACTGCGCGCGCGCCGTCGACGACGCCAGGAGCAAGAGGGTGACGGCGAGGGCGCGCTTCATTTGCAGGCGGGCAGGGCAGTGGCGCTCTGAAAGCCGCTGTCGATGACCAGGGCGCGCGCGTTCGTCGGATCGACGAGGCTGACCGCGACGGCAGCGACCGGCGTCTTGCCGGCGGCGGCGCCCTCGGCCATCCCGGTGCGCACCAGCTGCGAGGCGACCTCGGCGGCGCGCTCGGCGAGCGGCTTGATGGCCTTCAAGACCTCGACCGACTGCTTGCCTTCGCAGACGTACTCGACGTTGGCGGCGTCGGCGTCGGCGCCGGCGATGAACACGTGCGCGAGCTTGGCCGCCTGCACCGCCTGCACCGCGCCGCGCGCCATGCCGCTGTTGTTGGCCAGGATCGCGTCGATGTGACGCTGCGTCTTGGTGATGGCGTCCTCGACGGTCTTGAGCGCCTGCTCGGGCGACCAGGCGTCGTGGCTCTTCTCGACGACGACGTGGATCTTGCCGGCGTCGATGTAGGGCTGGAGCACGCTGTAGTAGCCGCGCGCGATCTCCATGGCGACGGAGTGGCCCGACTGCCCGTCGAGGAGCACGTAGTTGCCCTGCCCGCCGGTGGCCTTCACCGCCGCCTCGGCCTGCAGGACGCCGACGCGGAAGCTGTCGTGCGCGACGTAATAGTCGACGGCGCCGGACTTGATGTCGCGGTCGTAGGCGATGACGGGGACGCCGTGCTCGTGCGCCTTGGAGACGTAGGCGCCGGCGGCGGCGGAGTCGGTCGGCTGGATCACGAGCACCTTGGCGCCGCGCGCGAGCGCGTCCTCGACCTCGTTGAGCTGTCGCGCGTTGTCGTTGTCGGCGGAGAGCGTGAACGGCGCCAGGCCGAGCTTGCGCGCGGCCGTCTCGAAGTACTGCTTGTCCTTCTGGTAGCGCTCTTCCTGCAGCGTCGAGAGCAGGAAGCCGACGCGTGGCTTGCCGGCGTCGGGCGATTTGGCGCAGCCGAGGCCGAGCGGCGCACCAACGGCGACGATCGCGAGGAGGAAGAGGCGCCTCACGCGTGCCTCTTCTTGTTGCTGAAAGAATCGAGCAGCGAGGCGCCGACGAGGATCGCGCCGGTGAAGATGAGCTGCCAGTTCGAGTTCACGTTCATGAGGTTCATGCCGTTCGACAGCGTGCCGAAGACGAGCGCGCCGACGACGGTGCCGATCATGGTGGCGCGCCCGCCCGACAGCGACGTGCCGCCGATGACGACGGCGGTGATGACGTGCAGCTCGCGCATGAGGCCGGCGTTGCCCGGCGTGACGCCGTTGGTGCGCGCCGCGGCGACGATGCCGGCGCCGGCGACGCACAGGCCGGTGAACACGTAGATGAGGATGGTCGTCGCGACCACGGGCACGCCCGACAGGCGCGCGGCCTCGGCGTTGCCGCCGATGGCGAAGGCCCAGCGGCCGAGCAGCGTGCGGCGCAACAGGATCGCGCCGACGGCGACGGTGCCCGCGGCGAGCAGCACCGGCACCGGCATGCCGTCCTGGTAGATGACCGCGGCGAACGCGGTCACCGCGGTGATGGCGAAGAGCGCGAGCGCGGTGCGCAGGAGCGGATCGGTCCCAAGCCCGAGCGAGCGCCGGCGGCGCTGGCCGAAGAGCACGTAGGCGACGCCGAGGACGCCGGCGGCGATGCAGATCCCCGTCGAGAGCGTGGCGGGCAGGCGGCCGCCGAGGCGCTCGAAGTCGGCGTTCATCGGCGACAGGCCGCGCGCGTCGGAGAGCACGAGCGCCAGCCCGCGGTAGGCGAGGAAGCCGCCGAGCGTGGCGACGAACGACGGGATGGCGCCGCGCGTGACCAGGATGCCGTGCCACAGCCCGACGATGCCGGCGACGCCGAGCGCGCCCATGCACGCGACCCACGCCGGTGCGTGATGCTCGAGCTGCAGCTTGGCGGCGACGACGCCGGTGAGCGCGATGCCGGCGCCGACGGAGAGATCGATCCCGCCGATCAGGATGACCAGCGTCATGCCGACGCCGATGATGACGATCTCGGCGATCTGCGCCGTGAGGTTCGAGAAGTTCGTCGCCGTCAGAAAGGCGTCGCGCGTCTCCGGATGCAGCGACAGGCCGATCCACAAGAGGAGCAGCACGCCGACCATGCGCAGGTTGCGCGCGCGCAGGATGTTCAAGAGGGACATGACTCCGCCGCGGGGATGAGGCCCGTCGAGTGGGCCACGATGTGGTCTTGCGAAGTGCCGCCGGGCAGCTCGGTGACGACGCGCCCGGCGCGCAGGACGAGGATGCGATCGGCGAGGCGCTGCAGCTCGGGCAGATCCGACGACGCCACGACCACGGCCACCCCGCGCGCGGTGAGCGCGGCGACGAGCGCGTAGATCTCCTCGCGCGCGCCGACGTCGACGCCGCGCGTGGGCTCGTCGAGCAGGAGCACGCGCGGCGGGGCGTGCAGCCACTTGCCGATCACCACCTTCTGCTGGTTGCCGCCCGACAGCGTCGCCACCGGCGAGTCGGCGCGTCCGCGGATGCGCAGCTCATCGATGCGCGCGCGGGCCACCAGATCGGCGCGATCGCCGTCGGCGAGGGCGATGGGGAGCGCCAGGTTCTCGGCGACGGTGAGCCCGAGGACCAGCCCGCGGCCCTTGCGATCCTCGGGCACGAGCGCGAAGCCGGCGGCGATGGCGGCGCGCGGCGAATCGAGCGTCACGCGCTCGCCGTTCACGCGGATCTCGCCGCTCGTGGCCGTCTCGGCGCAGCCGAACAGCGTCGACAGGAGCGCCGTCCGGCCCGAGCCCATGGCGCCCGCGACGCCGAGGATCTCGCCCGCCTTGACGGCGAACGACACGTCGCCGAGCGCGCCCTGCACCGACAGGTTGCGCACCTCGAGCACCGTGCGCGCGTCCTTGCCGGCCGCCGCCTGGTGCGCGCCGGCGGTGTGCTCGCGTCCGATCATCATGCGCACCACCTCGGCGCCGCTCGACGCGCGCGCGACCACGGTGCCGACGGTCTTGCCGTCGCGCAGGACGGTGATGCGGTCGCACAGCGCGAACACTTCGTCCATGCGATGCGAGACGTAGATGCAGGTCGTGCCGCCCGCGGCCAGCCGCTTGAGCGTC
Organism: Polyangia bacterium; assembly: GCA_035607415.1. Lineage (GTDB taxonomy): Bacteria > Myxococcota_A > Polyangia > Palsa-1104 > Palsa-1104 > JAQBQH01. Next base: position 45,767 of record DATNAQ010000101.1, on the reverse strand, counting down.
GCGAACAGGCGCGCCGCCTCGTCGCCGGTGAGCGCCGCGGTCGGCTCGTCGAGCACCAGGACGCGCGCGTCGTCGCCGAGCGCGCGCACGATCTCCACGACCTGCTGCAGGCCGATGCCGAGCGTGCCCACCGGCGCGCGCACGTCGATGGCCTCCTCGCCGAAGCGCCGAAGGAGCGCCCGCGCCGCCGCCTCGAGGGCCGCGTTGTCGACGAAGCCGAAGCGCCGCGGCTCGCGCCCGAGCATCAGGTTCTCGGCGACGGTCATCTCCGGCACCAGCAGCAGCTCCTGATGCACGATGGCGATGCCGGCCGCGCGCGCCGCCGCCGTCGAGCCGAGCGTCAGCGGCGCGCCGTCGAGCACGAGGTCGCCGTCGTAGCTGCCGTGCACGTGCACGCCGGCGAGGATCTTGAGCAGCGTCGACTTGCCGGCACCGTTTTCGCCGCACAGCCCGAGGATCTCGCCCGCGCGCGCCTCGAGCGTCGCGCCGTCGAGCGCGACCACGCCGCCGAAGCGCTTGACGATGCCGCGCATCGCGAGCCGCGCGGTCGACGGAGCCGAGCGCGCGCTCATCGTCTTGCCTGACGCAGGACGAGCCGGAGCGCCAAGAGCAGCCAGGGCAGCGCGAACAGGAGGAGCGTGCCCGCCGAGGCGCCACCGCGCGCGCCGAGATCGCACAGGCAGGCCGCGCGATAGGGAACGTTCGCTGCGATGCCGCCGTCGCCGTTGCCGCCGCCGGTGCCGCCCGAGCCGCCACCCCCGACGCCGCCGTCGCCGCCGCCGGCCTGGCCCGAGCAGCTGAACGCGGCGCCCTCTTTGGAGCTCCCGTCGCCGCAGTCGTTCGGCTCCCACTGCCCCGAGCGGTCGAGGATGGTCATGAGATACGCGCCCGCGCCGTAGCCGACCATCGGGATCGAGCCGAAGTATTTTCCGATCTGCCCGTCGGCGGCAGTGTCGTTGTAGAGCTCGGGCAGAAGATAGAAGTTCACCGCCGCCTTGGCGACGATCTGGCCGAGATACCCGTCGGCGTCCGTGGTCTTCCCGGCGCGCCGCAGCGCGTTCGAGATGAGCAGGTCGACGAGGATCCACTCGTTGTTGTCGTACGACGACAGCCCGTCGTCGTTGCGCTTGAACCCGCCCGAATCGACGCGCAGGTGATTGAAGAGCGCCAGCGTCGCCGTCGCGATCGGGCTCGAGATGTCGATGAGGTTCCAGTCGAACGCCTCGGCGACGGAGCCGTCGTAATACTTCTGCGCCGACAGGCCCTCGATCGAGCCGCCGAGCGCCATCTGCTGATCGATGAACGCCGACTGCAGCGCCGTGTTTACCTTACCGGAGAGCATCGCGTAGTGCGTGACGTCGCTCGCCTTGCCCGCCTTTGCGGCCATCGCGGCCATGTCGCAAAACCCGCGCGCCGCGGCGAGCGTGGTGAACGCGTAGTGCTTGCCCGGTTGGTGCACTTCCCAGATCGACGAGTCGGCGCGCACGATGCTCGAGGTCTCCAGGTTCGACTCGAGCGCGCCCGCCACTTGCCCCTGCAGGACGTCGTAGACCGTGCCCGACGCCGTCGACGACGACAGCCACGCCGTGTCCCCCGACGCCTCGACGTAGGCGCGCGCCGCCCACAACACGAGGCCCCAGCCGTCGGTCTCGGTGTTCGGCCCCGAGGTGTTCCAGTCGCACTCCTCCTGCCCGTTGCCGAAGTAGCGCGTGAGCGAGACGCGGTAGCTGACGTTGTTCTCGTAGCTCGCGTAGGCGCCGACGGGCCCGGCGTTCAGGAAGAAGTCGAGCGACGCCTTGGCTTCGTCCCAATGTCCGCTGCGCGCGAGCGCGACCGTCGCGTAGGTCGCGTCGCGCACCCAGCCGGTGTGCCACGAGCCCGGCGGCAGCGACGCCAGGATCATGCCGTTGTTCTTGCGCGTCGCCGTGTTGGGCTCGCGAATCTGCCCCATGCGCAAGACCGCTTCGGACTGGCGCCAGAGCTTGGTCTCGGCGTCGCCACACAGCGGCACCGTCGACGGCGGCGGCTTGCGCCAGCTCTCGAACTCGGCCTGCGCGTCGGAGAGCAGCTTATCGGGCGTGCGGCTGTTGGCCCAGGTGACGAGCGCGGCCGCGGCGGCGTCGGCATCGGCGGGGTTGGTGCTGTCGACGAAGACGATGCCGACGGCGAGGAGCCCGCTGGCATCGAGGTGCTTCTGGAAGCCGGGGACCACGTCGTTGCCGCTGCACGAGGTGTTCTGCGACAGGTCCATGCCCATCTGGACCTTGCCGTGCACGTTCGCGCAGTCGGCGACGTCGACACCCGACAGCGGCACGTAGACCATGAAGCCGCCGCCGGGCCCGGTCTCGACGACGGCGTTGTTGCCGCTCACCACGCGGATGCTCTCGCCGTCGGAGCCGGGCGAGTCGGGCGTGGACGCCGTGCCCATGTGGAAGTTGAAGCTGGCGAAGCCGTCGGTGGCGCCGGGCGCCTTCAAGACGGCGATCATGGCGTTGCCGGGAAAATCGAACGGCGCGAAGAAATACGAGTCGGCGGCGATCGACCCGAGCATCGCCGGCGCGTGGATGATGTGCGACTGATCGAGGTACTCGGGATTGCCCGGCGTCGTCGGTGATTCGTCGAGCCACCCGCTGGCGCCGCCGCCGCGCACGCCGAAGTAGAAGTCGTAGGCGAGGTTGCGCCGCACGACGCCTTCGGCGTGCGGGTCCGTCGCGCTCGGGCGCAGGTAGCGATACGGGTGCTCGAGAAACTGGGTGATCTTGTTGGCGTTGGTATCGAAGACCTGAAAGCCGTAGCCGTTGCCGGTGGTGAGGAAGTTCCACGTATTCTGCTGCGCCAGCGACGGCGCAGAGCTCGCGCAGAGCAACAGGAGGATCGCCGCGAGCTTTTTCATGGCGCGAGGATTGCGCTCGAGTGGACGCCCTGCGAGATCGGGATGGTCCCGCCGGTCACGGTGACGTCGGGCCCGCCGAGGCGATCGTGCAGCACCGTCCCGTCGGGGAGCGGCACGTACGACGGCACCGGCACCGCCTGCGTCCAGGTCGCCGAGAAGCTGCGGTTGAGCACCACGAGCGCGACGTTCTTGTCCGGCGTCGTGCGCGCGAAGACATAGTGGTCGTCGTCGATCCACAAGGTCTTGCGATCGCCGCGGCGCAGCGCCACCAGCTCCTGGCGCGCGGCGCCGAGCTTCTTGGTCACGTCGAGCGTCGCCTGCTCGAACGGCGTGTAGCCGCTCCACTTCATGAAACGCCGGTTGTCGGGATCGCCGGCGCCGGGCTGGCCGTATTCGTCGCCGTAGTAGACGAGCGGCACGCCCGGCGAGCCGGCCACGAAGGTCAGCGCCAGGCGCAGCTTGAAGTAGGCGTCCTCCGTCGACGGCGCCGCCGGCGGCGCGCTCCACGCTTCGCCCTGCGGATCGGACGTCAGCATGCCCGCCGCCGTCGACAAGAAGCGCGCGACGTCGTGGTTGCCGAGGAAGGGCGACATCGGCGCGTCGCCGAACGCCGCGTCCGACGCCGCCGTCGCGCTCTCGAGATCGCGCAGCGAGTTCGAATAGGTCGCCAGCGTGTTGATGACGTTGAAGTAGATCGGAAAATCGAACTGCGCGTTGAGCGCGTGCGGCCCGATGAAGCTGTCGATGAGCCCGCGATCGCCGTCGAAGGTCTCGCCGACGAGATAGAAGAGCGGGCCGGTCCACTCGAACTTGTCATGCAGCTTCGAGCGCAACCGGACCGTCGCCGCCGTCAGGAAGTGCTTGACCGCGTCGACGCGGAAGCCGTCGACGTCGGCCTCCTGGGCCCAGAAGAGCGCGTCGTCGACCATGGTGGTGAGCGCGTCCCAGTTCTCGTAGTCGAGGTCGGGCATGTAGGGCTCGAACCAGCAGGTCTGCCGCGGCAGAAGGCCGTGGTTGCCGTTCGGCTGCGAGGAGTTCCAGTCGCCGCAGCCGTCGGCGGGGCCGGTGCCGCACACGCACTGTTGGCCGTTGACCGACAGCGGATTGAACCAGCCGTCGTTCTGGTGCATCTGCCAGTACGGATGCTCCTCGTGCACGTGGTTGAGCACCGCGTCGACGATGATGCGGATGCCGTGCGCGTGCGCGTGCGCGACCAACGTCTTCAACGCGTTCAGATCGCCGAAGCGCGGCTGCACGGTGCGCCCCGCCGACGGCCAGTAGCCGTGATAGCCGGTGTACAGGTGGTTGCCGGTGCCGCTGTAGCCGCCGTCGGGGTTGGTGTTCGGCGGCGAGAGCCAGATGGTGCGCACGCCGAGCGAGTCGAAGTAGCCGGCGGTGATCTCGCTGTCGATGCCGGCGTAGTCGCCGCCCTGGTAGTTGGCGCGCGCGTCGACGGTGCCGTCGGCCTTGTCGTTCGACGGATCGCCGTTCTTGAAGCGATCGGTGAAGGCGAAGTAGAGCAGGCCATCGCGGAAGTCGAACGGCGTGTCCTCGATCCAGAACGGGATGTGCAGGTCGACCGCGGCGTGCGCGGCCTTGTCGGCGGCGTGGAAGATGAGCCGATGCTTGGTCTTCGCCAGGCCCGTCGTGTCGACGGTGATGAGGCCGTTGCCGTCGAGGGTGGCGCCGCCCGCGGCCGCGCCGTCGAGCATCACCGACACCGACGAGACGTCGAGCCCGGCGCCGTCCGAGCCGTCGCTGTATTGCACCTCGGCGTGGATGCTGCCGTCGGTGGTCTTGGTGAACGCCTTGAACGTCAGCGTCGGCGTCTTGCAGTCGTCGACCTCGACCACCGAGTTCTCGACGCCGCCGAGCCACTTGGTGTACGGCGTCGCCGGATCGAGCTGCCAGGTGAGCGTGCCGCCGGCGTCGCCGGTGACGACCTTGTAGGCGTAGGCGCCGGGATCGAGCATCACCGTCGCCTTCCAGTCGCCGTTGCTGTCGGGGCCGGTGAGCTTGTTGGCGCTCGTGTCCCAGTTGTTGAACTCGCCGGCCACCGCGACCGACGTCGGCGAGGCGCCGTGGAAGGTGAAGACGGCGCCGCACGAGCGCTGCGGGATGACGCCGCCGTCGCCGGTGGTGACGATGCCGCCGTCATCGCCGCCCGAGCCGTCGGCGCCGGCCATGTCGTCACCGCCCCCGTCGGGGGCGAGGTGGTAGGTGCCGCATCCAGCGGCGACCGCGACGAGGAGCGCGAGAAAACGGAACTTCATCCGGCACCTACCGCAGTTCTAGCGTCGTAGTAACTCAGCAGTGAGTGCCGTGTCAAGCGCTTGTTGCGGAGACGTTTCGGGGAAGCCGATTGCGACGGCAGATCAGCCTTTGCGCGTCATGGTGTTGGCGGCCTGCACCCAGTGGGCGACGGTGCCGCCGCCGCGGATGACGGCGGCGACGTTGACCGCTTCGGCCATCTCCTCGGGCGTGCAGCCGGCGTCGCCGCAGGCCGACGAGTAGCTGTCGATGCAGTACGGCTCCTGGATGGCGAAGGCGACGGCGAGCGCGATCAGCTTCTTGGTCTTGCCGTCGAGGGCGCCAGGCTCCATGGTGGCGCTGTACCACTTCAAGAAGAGGTCGAAGAGCTGCGGGTTGGTCTTGGCGATCTCGCCGAAGCGAGCGAGGTCTTCGGACAGGTAGTAGCTCGGCATGCGCGCAGTATACTCGTCGCGTGAAGCGGGTCATCGTCGTTGGCGCGGGGCCGATGGGGCTCGAGGCGGCGCTGCTGTGCGCCGGGCGCGGGTTCGACGTGACGGTGCTCGAGCGCGACGAGGTGGGCGCGTCGCTGCGCGCGTGGGGGCCGACGCGCGCGTTCTCGCCGCTCGGCATGAACGTCTCGGCGCGGGCGCGCGCGCTCGTCGGGGGGCTCGACGAGTCGGCGCTCTGGACGGGGCCCGAGCTGGTCGAGCGCGTGCTGGCGCCGCTCGCGCGATCGGCGCCGCTCGCCGGACGCGTGCGCGCGCGCCATCGCGTCATCTCCGTCGGGCGGACGCGCATGCGGCGCGACGAGCTGGCGGGCCATCCGCTGCGGGCGGAGCGTGCCTTCCGCGTGCTCGCCGACACGCCCGAGGGCGAGCGCCTCTTCGAGGCCGATGCCGTGCTCGACGCGTCGGGCGTCTATGGCCAGCCGCTGTGGCTCGGCGCCGGCGGCGTGCCGGCCGTCGGCGAGCGCGCGCTCGGCACCCGCATCGTGCGCCGGCTCGGCGAGCTGCACGCGCGCCTGCCCGACTGGACGGACAAGCGTGTGCTCCTCGTCGGTCACGGCCATTCGGCGGCGCACGCCGCGGCGCTCCTCGGCGGGCACGTGGCGGCGCTGGTGTGGGCGCTGCGCGCGGCGAACGCACGGCCCGTCGCCGACGTGGCGTGCGATCCGCTGCCGGAGCGCGCGGCGATGGTGGCGCGCGCCAACGCGATCGCGGCGGCGCCGCCGTCCGGCGTGAAGATCGAGCGGCGCGCGCACGTCGAGGCCATCGTCGAGGAGGGCGGCGCGCTGGCGGTGACGCTGACCGGCGAGCGGCGTGTCGTCGTCGACGAGATCGTGGCGCTCACCGGCTATCGGCCCGACCCGTCGATCGCGGGCGAGCTCGCCGTCGAGCTGTCGCCGTCGACCGAAGGCGCCGCGCGCCTCGGGCGCGCCATCGGCGACGTCACCGACTGCCTGTCGGTCCCGTCGGTGAGCGCGGCCGATCTGGCCTCGGGCGAGCCCGGCTTCGCGCTCGTCGGCCACAAGAGCTACGGCCGTTCGCGCGCGTTCCTGCTCCAGACGGGCCTGGCGCAGCTCGAGACCATCGTCGCCGCGCTGTAGGCTAGGCGCTCGCGCCGTGCTCGCCGTCCATGATGACGGCGCGCTCGAGCGCCGGACGATCCCAACCGCCCAAGCGCGCCGCCGCTTCGTAGGCCGACTCGGCGAACGCCAGGATCTCGTCGCCGGGCCGCTCCGCCGCGCGGATCGCCTCGTAGGGCAGGATCAGCTCCTTCATGCCGCGGTGGTAGAACGCCGCCGCCGGCAGGACCTTCGCGTCGGCGAAGCCGGGCGGCTCGGGCGCGGCATAGGCGTAGAACGCGGCGTCGACATCGCCAGCGCCGGGCCAGAAGCCGACGCTCATGACCTCCTCGTTGTACGAGAGCTGGGTGATGCGATCGGCGTCGGGCCGCGCCGGCGCCGGCCGTCCCGAGAAGCGCGTGACCGCGAGGTCGAAGCTGCCCCAGAAGAAGTGCACCGGGCTCGACTTGCCGGAGAAGCGCCCGCGGTACTCCTTGAGCACGATGTCGGCGCGGCGCAGGACCTCGAAGAAGCGGTGCACCGCCTCGGCGTCGTAGGCCGAGTGGCGCGTGTCGGCGTGAAAGGGGATGGGATCGGGGATCTCGACGGGGTGATCCCAGATGTGCACGTCGACGTCGAGCCCGGCGAGCATGGCGCGCACCGCCTCGTAGAAGTCGGCGACCGAGCGCGGCGCGAGCGCGAGCGTGCCGGTGCGTCCGTCGCTGGAGCGGGCGACGACCGCGTGATCGATGAAATCGAAGTCGATCTCGAGGGTGCGATCGCCGTAGGGCATGGGCGAGGTGGTCAGCCCGCGCACGGTGACGTAGAACGGCACGTGCCAGAACTGGTTCTCGGGCGCGCACAGGGCGAGGCGCAGCTTGCCGATCACCTGGGTGTACATGTGCAGCGTCGCGTAGGTGTCCTGCCAGGCGGCGCGCGGCAGGGGGGGCCAGGTCGAAGTCGCCATGGTCGTGACGATAGGGCGATCGGGGCGCGAAGCTAGCGCAGCGATCGCTCGAGCGCGGCGCGCAGCGCGGCAGCGTCGACGAGCTGCTCGAGGCGCAACAGGTCCGGCAGCGCGTTGACCCGGTAGCGATCGCGCAGCGCCGCCGCCGCCGGCGTGTCCTCGGTGACGTCGACGAAGAGCGGGACGAAGCGCCGGGTCACGAGCGCGGCCACCTCGCGGTCGGCCAGGCTGCGCAGCATCTCCTTGCACGGGATGCACCATTCGGCGCTGAAGAAGACGAGCAGCGGCCGGTTCGTCTTCGCCGCTTCGCGCTCGGCGGCGGCGACGTCGGTGCGCCAGCGCAGACCGCCGGGCGAGGGTGCGCTGGTATCGGCGCGCGCCGGCGCGGCGACCAGGACGCAACCGGCCAAGACGACGGCGGCGGCGAGCGGCTTCATCCTTTGACGCCGCCTTGGGTGAGCCCACCGACGAGATGGCGCTCGAGCGCGAAGAAGAGCGCCATCACCGGCAGGGACACCAGGATGGCGCCGGCGGCGAAGTGCCCCCACTCGGTCGAGTAGTCGCCGACGTAGCGCTGCAGCGCCACCGGCAGCGTCCACGCGCGCGGATCGTTCATGAAGGTGTAGGCCAGGATGAACTCGTTCCACGCCGTCAGAAAGCAGAACAGCGCCGTGACCGCCAGCGCCGGACGCGCCAGCGGCAGCGCCACGCGCCAGAAGGCGTCGAAGCGCGTGCCGCCGTCGAGGAGCACGGCCTCCTCGAGCTCGCGCGGCAGCGAGTCGAAGTAGCCCTTGAGCATGAACACGCAGAACGGGATCGCCGTGGTGGCGTAGACGAGCACGAGCCCGGCCAGGTGGTTCAGAAGGTGCAGCCGCTCGAGCAGCACGTAGAGCGGGATCGACGTGACCACGCCGGGGAACATCTGCGACACGAAAAAGGCGCGCAGGCTCGTCTGCCGCCCGACGAAGCGGAAGCGCGACAGCGCGTAGGCCGCCGAGCAGGCGAGCGCGACGCCGACGGCGGTGACCGCGCCCGCGACCAGGATCGAGTTGGCGAGCTGACGGCCGAAGAGCCAGCGGCCGGCGGAGTCGTGCGTGCCGAGCACGTCGGCGAAGTTCTGCAGCGTCACCGCCGTCGGCAGCGGTGACGGCGACAGCGTCGCGCCCTGCGTGGGCGAGAGCGCCATCTTGATCACCCACAGGACGGGGTAGAGCGTCACCACGCACGCGACGACGAGCGCGGCGTGCACGCCGGCGGTGCGCAGCGCCTTCACGCGGTCTCCTCCTTCTTCGCGAACATGGTCTGCGCGGCGAGGATCGCGAAGATGAGCACCGCGTACGCCGCCGCGTAGCCGTAGCGATGCCCGCGCGTGAAGGCCCAGCGATAGGCCTGCGACACGAGGATGTCGGTGGCGCCGTCGGGCTCGCCGCCCGAGACGAGGAACACCACGTTGAACATGTTGAACGTCCAGACCGCGCCCAGGAGCACCGACGGCAACAGCGCCGGCTTGAGCAGCGGCAGGACGACGTGGCGCAGGCGCTGCAGCCGCGTGGCGCCGTCGAGCGCGGCGGCCTCTTCGAGCTCCTTCGGGATCTGCGAGAGCGCGCCGAGGGTCACGACCATCATGAAGGGAAAGCCGAGCCAGACGTTGGTCGCGACGTTGGCCGAGAACGCGGTCCAGAAGCGCGAGAACCACGAGATCGGATGCAGCCCGACGAGCGCGAGCAGGCCGTTGATGGCGCCGAACTGGCGCTGGAACATGCCGCGCCAGATGAGCGCCGTGATGTAGTTGGGCACCGCCCACGGCACGATGAGCAGCACGCGATAGACGCCGCGCAGCTTGAGGAACGGATCGCGCAGGAGCAGCGCCAGCGTCACGCCGATGATCACGTGCAGCGCGACGTTGGTGACGGTCCACAGCGCCGTGACCGCGAGCGTGAACCAGAAGCTCAGCGGATCGGTGATGGGCGCGTCGTGCGAGGCGAGGATGTCGGCGAAGTTGTGCAGGCCGATGAAGGTCCAGCGCCCCGCGTCGTGCCAGTAGAGCGACATGCCGGCACCGACGGCGAAGGGCACGAACACGAGCACGACCATGGCGACCGCCGCCGGCGCCAGATACGCGTAGGCCGCCGACTGCGCGCGCATCGCCGCCACGCCGCCGCCCTTGCGCGCGCGCGACATCGTCCACGCCGCGAGCGCGATGGCGACGAGCCCGAAGCCGACCGCGTAGGGCGCGCCCGGCACCGGCGGTGGGGGAGGGCGCAGCGCTTCGTTCACCCGCTTCTGCGCGTCGGCGAGCGCGCTCTTGGCGTCGGTGGCGCCGCGCAGCACCTTGCGCAGCGCCTGGTTCAGCGGCTCCCAGATCTGGCGGATCGCCGGCGACGACGGCATCGGCACCGTCGCGGCGAGCTGCGCGCGAAACGCCGACAAGATCGGATCGCGCGCGATCTGGGGATCGTCCCACGCCGCGCGCGCCGCCACCGTCTGGCGCCCGATGCGCGCGCGCAGCTTCGCTGCCTCGGGACCCGCGAGCCAGCGCGCGAACAGATCCGCCGCGCGCGGATCATGGCCGTGCGCGGGCATGAGGATCGCCTCGATCTCGACGAGCGGCGCCGCCGGCCGTCCGGTCGCGCTCACCCGCGGCAGCGGCGCCACGCCGAAGGGCACGCCGGGCGCGATCTCGCCGACGAACCACGGGCCGTTGATGGTCATGGCCGCGCGCCCGTCGTTGAACAGCTGGGTCGCCACCACGCCGGTCGACTCCGGCGGCAAGAGCTCCTCGGCGGCGAGCGCCTCGACGAACGCCACCGACGCCACCGCGCCGGGCGAGTCGAGCGCCGGCCGCCCCGCGTCGTCGAGCAGGCGCCCGCCGAAGCCGTGCAGCCACGGCGCGTGATAGAACGACGCGCCCGCCTCGTAGGCGAGCGCGTAGTGGCCCGGCGGCTCGGTCGCCCTGGTCTTGCGCGCGAAGGCCACGAGCTCGTCGGTGGTCGCCGGCGGCGTGGCGACGAGGTCCTTCCGGTAGAACAGTGCCAGGCTCTTGAAGGCCAGCGGTACGCCCCACAGCTTGCCGCCGGCGCGCAGCGGCGCGACCGTGCCGTCGAGGAACGCGTCGGCGGGCAGCGTGTCGTCGAACGGCGCGATCAGGCCGGCGCGCGCCCAGTCGCCGATGGCGCTGTGCCCGAAGATGACGAGGTCAGGCCCATTGCCGCGCGGGATCGCCGCCTCCAGCTTCGACGCGAACCCGTCGTACGGCTGCGCCAGTGCCTCGACCTGCACGTCAGCGTGCGCGCGGTTCCACGCGGCCACGCACGCTTCCAGCGCCTTCTCTTCGTCGGCGCGGTAGGAGTGCCACAAGACCAGCTGCGTGGCGAGCGCGAGCGACGCCGCGATCACGGCTTGACTGCGCCGAGCTTCGGACTGTCGATCGCCGCCTGCCGGCCGTCGATGCGCTGCCCGTCGGCACCGAAGCAGTGCAGCCGCGCCGGCTCGATCGCCACCTGCACGCGCTCGCCGGTGCGCGGGACCGCGTGCGCCTCGACGCGCGCGATGAGCTCGATCATCTCGACGCGCAGGTGCACCAGCGCCTCGGCGCCGAGGTGCTCGACCACGTCGACCTGCGCGCTCGGGCCGTTCGGCGCGATGCGCAGATCCTCGGCGCGCACGCCCACCGACGCGACCTCGCGCGGCAGCGCGCCCGTGAGCCGACAAGCCTCGGCGGCGCGCGCGTCGATCACGTTCATCTCCGGCGTGCCGATGAACCTACCGACGAACAGGTTGGCCGGCCGGTTGTACAGCTCCGAGGGCGCGCCCACCTGCATGACCGCGCCGCCGTTCAACACCGCGATGCGATCGGCCAGCGTCATCGCCTCGACCTGATCGTGCGTCACGTAGACCATCGTCGCGCCGAGCCGCTGATGCAGCCGCATCAGCTCCACGCGCATCTGCCCGCGCAGCGCCGCGTCGAGGTTCGAGAGCGGCTCGTCGAACAGGAAGACTTTGGGCCGCCGCACCACCGCGCGCCCCATCGCCACGCGCTGCCGCTGCCCGCCCGAGAGCTGCCCGGGCCGCCGATCGAGGAGCGGCACCAGGCCGAGCATCTCCGCCGCCTCGCCGATGCGCCGCGCGATCTCGTCCTTCGGCGTCTTGCGCATCTTCAAGCCGAAGGCGAGGTTGTCGCGCACCGTCAGGTGCGGATAGAGCGCGTAGCTCTGGAACACCATCGCGATGTCGCGATCGCGCGGCTCGGCGCGCGTGATGTCGACGCCGTCCATGGCGATCGATCCGCGCGTCAGCTCCTCGAGCCCGGCGATGCAGCGCAGCAGCGTCGATTTTCCGCAGCCCGACGGCCCGACGAGCACGAGCAGCTCGCCGTCGGCGACCGTGAGCGACACGTCGCCGAGCACGCGCGTCGGGCCGTGATCCTTGCCGACGTGATCGATCGTTAGCTGGGCCATCCGCCTACCGCCGTCCGCCTGCCGCTATTGTAGCGGCACCACGTCCGCCTGGGGCACGAGGATGCGCGCGCCGCGCGCCGCCACCGGCACATTGAGCGCACCCTGCAGCCCGACGGTGAACGTGGCCGTCGGATCGGACGGCGCGGCCAGGATGTCGACGAGCTTGTCGCCGGGGGCGAAGCTCGTCAGCATGTCGGAGCCGCCCATCTGCGCCTGCGACGTCTCCGACTGCTTGTCGTCGCTGGTGTTGAGCACCACCAGCACCTTCTTGCCGTTGTCGTTGCGCTCGTAGGCCACCATCCCCGCATCCTCCTCGCCCGCCACGTGCGTCGTCGCCCACTTGATCGCCATGACGCCGTGCCGGAGCGGCGCGTACGCCATGCGAATCTTGATCATCTTCTGGATCCACTGGAACGTCGCGCCGTCGGTGCGGAAGCCGGTGTCCCACAGCCGCTCGCGGTTGGTCGGGTCGTTGCCGCCGTTGAACTCCTGCTCGGTGCCGTAATAGATGCAGGGGATCCCATCCTCGGTGAGGATATAGGCGAGCGCGTTCTGCAGCGCCGCCGTCGACGGCTTGTCGAACAGGAAGCGCGTGACGTCGTGGTTGTCCATGAAGTTGACGAGCGCATCCCGCGGCGCCACGCCGATGCCGTTGTCGTTCGGCGTGTCGCCGTAGTCCATTTCCTTCCGATTGAACTGATCGGCGATCGCCTGCGTCGCCCCGCCGTTCTTGAACACGCCGTCGATGACGTTGAACTTCTGCGAGAAGTAGAAGGTCGAGTCGACCTCCTGGTTCATCGTGTACGAGCCGTTGAGCACGTCGTCGCCGTCGAACGACTCGCCGAACATGAAGAACTTGTTCTTCGGCACCGTCAGCGGCGGCACCGTCTTGCCCGGATCCTCGGGATCGGTCGGATCGGGCAGCGTGATCTTGCCGGCCGCGTACTGGCGGATCTTGGGCGCGAAGTACTGCCAGAACTCGTGGTCGACGTGCTTGAGCGTGTCGATGCGGAAGCCGTCGAAGTCCGCCGCCTGGATCCAGCGCGCGAACACCGCCGTCAGCGCCGCGCGCACGTCGTCGCGCTCGGTGGCCAGATCCTTCAGGCCGCCCGGGAAGTCGCCCATCAGCACCTGTTCGCGGTCGCCGTAGTCGGTGATGCGCCCGCGGCGGTGATACCAATCGTCACGCTGAAAGCCGAACTGCAGCGACGGGTCGAGCCCGGCGTTGGCGCCCGGCATCGTCGGCGCGCGATCGATCTGCGGGATGTAGAGCCAGCGGATCTGCGCCAGCCCCGAGAAGCCGAGCGACGTGTAGCCGCGCACGCCCTCGGGGTCGTAATCGGGGTCGTACTCGGTCAGGTGCGTGATGATCGCGCCGCCCGGGCACGGTTGCGTGTTCGCCGGCGCCTGCTCGCCGCAGCCGGCGCCGTAGACGTTCTCGTCGGGCGACCCGTTGCCGTTGATGTCGTAATAAAAGAGCTGCGCCACGTGGTTGGTGACGATGTCGAGGATCACCTTGAAGCCGGCCTGGTGCATCTTCATCACCATCTCGCGCAGCTTGGCCAGATCGCCGAAGTGCGGATTGACGTGCGTGAAGTCCTGCTGCCAGTAGCCGTGGTAGGCGTCGAAGTTGGCGTCGGTCTCGAGGTTGCGCACCACCGGGGAGATCCAGATCGCGGTCACGCCGAGCGACTTCAGATAGTCGAGGTGGTCGATGACGCCCTGCCAGTCGCCACCCTGGTAGAGCCCGAGCGCGCCCGGCACGACGCGCTCGTCGTTGTTGAGATCGCCGTCGTCGAAGCGATCGACGAGCAGCTGATAGATGACCTCGTCGCGCCAGTCGGTCTGCTCGCCGGCGGTGGTCTTCCAATTGCCGTCGACGGGCGACGCGTCGGTGCAACCGAGCACCGACGCGGCCGCGAGCGCGGCGATTAGCGATAGCTTGAGTTGAACCACCATTCGACACCTGTACCGATGTAGTGGACGATGTTCTGCCCGTAGCGGTAGTCGGACGGGTCATAGAGCGCGATGCGCGCGTCGTCGTTCATCGCCGAGACCGTGTAGATCAGATAGATCTGCGGCCGCGAGTAGGTGCCGCGTCCCATCGGCGCCACCAGCGGCATGATCGAGAAGCGGAACACCGACGGCCGCAGCACGCGGTTGGCGACGAAGTCGACGCCGTCGGCCTTGCGCGCCTGGTACGACAGCTCCACCGCCGTGTGGAAATACTCGTTCCAGTAGATGTGCGGCCGGACGGCCAGGATCCCCTCGGTGTAGCTGTTCGGATTGAACGCCGACGTCGAGGCGTCGGTGAAGCGGCGCAGGTAGGCGCCGCCCATCACGCCGAGCCAGCGCGACTCCCAATTGAGCGAGAGCGCGCCGACGAGCTCGCGCGCGCGCTCGACCGACCGCGTCGGGTCGAGCCCCGTCGGCACGGTGAGCTCGCCGTAGGCAGCCAGGCCGCCGGCGGCGCGGAACCACAGGTTGGCGAAGACGTACGGGCGCAGCCAGCCGCCGAGCTGCGTGCCGACGACCCAGCCGGTGTCCGACGGCAGCGCGGTCTTCAGCATCGTCGTCGGATCGGTCTCGGTGCCCGCGGGCAGAAGGTGCAGCTCGCCGTACAGCGCGACCTTGAAGCCGGGGAAGTCGCCGAAGCGCTGCTCCAGCTTCAAGGAGCTGACGAAGCGCGGCCGGTCGAGCACGACCGAATTCGTAGCGGGGCCGAGCCCGCGCGGCGGCTCGGCCAGCGTCTCGTACTGATAGAGGTCGTCGAGGCGGTTGAGCCCGGCCTGGAGCGCCACGGAGAACTTGTGGCGCTCGTAGCGCGCGCCGGCGCCGATGGTGTTCAGGTTGTCGAGCGGCCAGTAGTCGAAGAGGTAGATGTCGTCGCCGCGGTACATGCGCGAGCCGGCCCACAGCTGCAGGCCGTCGAGGCCGAGGTTGACCGTCTCGGCGTAGGCGTTGCGCAACGCGATGTGCGAGGTGAAGTCGCCCGAGTAGTGGAAGAGGTCGCCGCCGGCGAACGCGGGCACCACGACCACGCGCCAGCGACGGTGCTCGTCGCCGCCGATCGATCGCGAGTAGTAGAAGCTGAGCTCGAGGTAGGGCGCCTCTTCCAGGCGCGAGCCGTGCGAGACGATGTTGGTCGAGTAGCCTTCGTGGCCGCGGCCGTCGGAGCCGACGCCGATGCGGCCGTAGCTGCCGAAGTCGAAGCCGGTCGCGGTCTCCGACGGCGGCGGCGGCGATCCCGGTTGGCGCGACGTGCCTTCGGCGGCGAGGCCGCGCTCGCCCTTCGGGATGGCGGTGTCGTCCGCCGTCGGTGCGGGTTTGGGCGCGGGCTGGGAGAGCGCTTCCTGGGCTCGCAACTCAGAGCTGAGTGACGCCAGCCCCAGGCAAAGCAAGACCACTATTTGCCGTCGCTGGCTCATCTACTTCAGCGTCGGCGAGACCCAGGCATGCCCTTTGAGCTGCCCGAGCATCTTCTTGTAGATGGCGGCCATGCGCTGCGTGTTGCCCTTCTCGACGCTCTTCTCGCTGCCGTGGTTCGTCGCCAGCTCGAGGAAGGCGCGGCCGTGGAGCTGGCCGATCTGCTCCTCGATGTCGCCGATGTTGACCGCCTGGTAGGCCGCGCGGTCCATCCCGATCTTGACGACGTCCTGATCCTTCCAGCGTCCGATGAAGTTGAAGGCGCGCAGCTCGGGCACCTTCTCGAAGAGCTCCTTGGCGGTGTCGGTGAAGATGACCATCGCCTGGTTGAACGAGAGCTTGTCGGCCCAGCGATCCTCGCCGGGCTCGGTGAACGGCATGGTGATCGTCAGGGTCTTCTGATCGTCCTGGCGATCGATCTTCTTCTCGAGCTTCCAGCCCTTGTCGGTGTGGGGCAGCGCTTGATCGACCTGCTGCCAGAACTCGAGCGGCACCTTGTTGTCGAAGGCGGGGCCGACGTCGCCCGGCTTCTGCACCACGCTGGCGATGGGCGAGCGCGGCGGCGTCTTGTACTGCGCCTCGTCGCTGTAGACGTAGGCGGAGACGCCGGCCGGCTGCGGCTCGGCGCGCGTCATGAGGTGGCGATAGAGATACTTGAGGAGCGCGTCGGCCTCGTCGTGCTTGGGCGGCGCCGAGAGCAGGACGTGGTACTCGGCGGTGTTGGTCGCCTTGTCGACGTTGTCGGCGAGCACCTTGTAGGGCATCGGTGAGTCTTTGGGAGATGCCGTCTCGCCGCCGGCGGCGACCGCGTTCTTCTGCGCCTGCTGGTTGGCGCGTTCGTCGAGCGGGTTCGAGCAGGCGGCGAACGCGAGGGAAGCGACGAGCAGGGCGCGGCGCATTTGGCGCACGCTACCGTTTCCAATGCGTAAACGTCAAGTAGCTAGTGGTTGGCGTCGGTCGCGTACGCAGGTGCCTCGCCGCGCTCAGACAGTCCTCGCCCGCCGCGACGCCTTACTCGATTCCACCTCCATGCTGGCGGGCTGCGGAACTCGCGCGGCGAGGCACCTGCGTACGCGACCTCCTATTGAAACGAGGACCGGTCTGGCGTTTCGTCGGCGGCGAGTAAAGAGCAGACGGAGCAACGTATGTCTGCGCGGCGAGTTCCGCAGCCCGCCAGCACGGCGCTGGAAGCGAGCACGCGGGCCCCCGGCGGGCGAGGACTGTTTGAGCCGCGCAGACATACGTTGCTCCGTCTGCGGCTTCGCGAGTGAGCAATTAGCCGAGGGCGGCGGCGGCGGCGGGCAGGGGCAGGGTGAACCAGAAGCGGGCGCCGCGCGCGCCGTCCGTGCGCGCGCCGGCGCCGATGCGTCCGCCGTGCGCCTCGACGATGGCGCGGGCGATGGCCAGGCCGAGGCCGCTGCCGCCGACGGCGCGGCCGGCCTTGGTCTGATGCCAGCGATCGAAGAGCGCGGCGGTGTTGGCGTCGCCGAAGCCGGGGCCCGAATCCTCGACGGTGACCACGGCTTCGCCGGCGGCGCGGCGCACGCTCACGTCGATGCGTCCGCCGGCGGGCGTGAACTTGAGCGCGTTGCCGACGAGGTTCTGCATCACCTGCACGATCTTGGCGCGATCGATCTCGGCGCCCCCGAGCGGCTCGGTGCGCACGTCGAGCGCCACGCCGCGGCGGACCGCGAGATCGCGCATCTCGCCGACGGTGGTGGCGACCACGTCGTCGAGCGCGACCGGCGCGCGCACCAGCGTCATCTGGCCGGCCTCGACGCGCGAGAGCTCGAGCACGGAATTGATGAGCGCCTCCATCTGGCGGCAGGCGGAGCGGATGGCGTGCGCCGACTGCTTCATCTCGCCGTCGGTCTCTTCGTCTTCGATGAACTCGGCGCGCAGCGCGATGATCGCCAGTGGCTGCTTGAGATCGTGCACGAGCATCGCCGTCTGATCGCGCTTGAGCGCCTCGAGCTCGCGGCGCGCGGCGGCGAGCTTGACGAGCGCGCGGATGCGGGCGCGCAGCTCGGCGGGGCGCACCGGCTTCTGCAGATACTCCTCGGCGCCGAGCTCGAGGCCGGCGCCGACCGACTCGGCGTCGACGCGCTGGCCGGTCACGAGGATGACGGGGATGGCGTGGGTGGCGGCGCCGGCGCGCAGGCGCCGCAGCGTCTCGAAGCCGTCGATGCCGGGCATCGACACGTCGAGGAGGATGAGCCCCGGGGCGCACGTCTCGACCGACTGCAGGCAGCTGGCGCCGTCGGAGGCTTCGCGCACGCGATAGCCGGCTTCGCGCAAGAGGGCGACGTAGCCGAGGCGGTTGTCGGCGTCATCGTCGACGACGAGGATTTCGTCCGCAACGGACGTACTGCCCATGACCAATAGGATCTGCGCAGCGGGCCCTTACAATCAAGAGGGACGGCGCGCATTTGTTGCGCTATCCTGTGGGGGTTGGGCAAGGTCATCGACGTCGAGTTTCGTGCGACGGATCGCGGCCGCTGGTGCGTGCGCTGCGACGAGCCGTTCCCCGAAGGCACGGCCATGTGCCCGCGCTGCGGCGGCGATCTCTCGTCGGCGGCGCGCCATCGCGCCGAGACCGCGGCGCGCGCGCGACGTCAGGTCCGCAAGTGGGTGGCGACGGGCGCGGGGCTGACGCTGCTCGTGGTCGGCGCGCTCTTGTGGCTGTTCTTCGGCGGTGGCGTCGCGCACGGCGACGAGAAGCCGGTCGAGCCGACGACGTCGTCGGCGGCGCCTCCGCCGCCCAAGCGCGCCAAGAAGGAGAAGGTGGCGACGGTGGCGCCGCAGCAGCATCCGCCCGACGCCGGCGTCCCGCCGGAGGCGGCCGGCGATGGCCCGCTGCCCGGCGCGCGGCCGGTGCGCGTGCGGCTGCTCGACGGATCGAGCGTGGTCGGCACCGTGCACGCCGAGGAGATCGCGACGCTCGTGATCGACTGCTCGCTCGGGCAGCTCTCGATCCCGCGCGCGCGCATCAGCACGATCGCGTACGACGCGGCGGCGGGCATCGGCTCCAAGCGCGCCCCGGTGCAGCAGCTCGACGACGAAGACAAGCCGACGAAGAAGCGCGCGACCACGCAACCCTGATTACGCCAGCCTGATCGACTTCCCCCGTCGACGTCAGGGGGCTGCAGCCCTCCGATTTTCGGTCGTTGCGGTGCGGAAACCCCACCGCATGGTCTGCGCACGCTAGTAATTCCAGTCAATTGCGGTCGGTACGCGTCCTGCTACTACGGTGTGACATGGAGCGTCGACGACACGCGCGATATCCGTTCGAACGGCACCTCGAGGTGCGCGCGCCGGCGCCACACGGCAAGCTCCTCGTGCGCGCGCACGACATCAGCGAGAGCGGCTTCTCGTTCGCCAGCGACGTGGAGCTTCACGTCGGCGACCACATCATGCTCGGCCTGCGCCACGACGACGACGTCTTCGTCGAAGCCGAAGTTCGCAACGTGCGCCACGTCGGCGCCCAGTTCGTCGTCGGTGCCGAACGAATCGGCAACGCGTAGCTCGTAACGCCGCGAAGGGCGCAAGCACGTCTGCGCGGCTCAGACAGTCCTCGCCCGCCGCGACGCCTTACTCGATTCCACCTCCATGCTGGCGGGCTGCGGAACTCGCCGCGCAGACGTGCTTGCGCCCTTCGCTCTTTACTCGCCGCCAACGAACAGAAGAAGCCAGATTTGGAGCGAGGGCGCATCAGCGGCGCTTTAGGTAGGAGGTCGCGCACGCAGGTGCCTCGCCGCGCGAGTTCCGCAGCCCGCCAGCACGGCGTTGGAATCGAGCACGCGGGCCCCGGCGGGCGAGGACTGTTTGAGCGCGGCGAGGCACCTGCGTGCGCGGCCGACGCCCCCCGCGCCAACCCGCCGGCTACCCGCCGAACCGAAACGTAACTCGCGGCCCGACGAACAAATAGACGGGGATGCGCGTGATGTCGGTGAGGAACGCGTGGTACCGGACGATCACCCCGACGGACCAATGGCGGGTCAGCAGATAATCGAGGTTGAAGCCGACGCCGACGCCGAACGCCGTCGACGAGGGCACCACGAGGTTGCTCTTCGGCGTGGTGGTGAAGGCGGCGTCGCCGCGCAGTCCGAGGACGCCGACGTTGATGTCGAACGACGGGACGAGCCGGATGACGTCGAGGGAGTAGTTGAGGCCGACCATCGCCGCGAACTCGCCGATGGTGCCGGCCGCCGTCGATTTCGTGGCGTCGACCGGGTGCCAGCTCATGAAGCCGGACGCGGTGACCGTCAGCGCCTCCGAGACGCCGAAGCCGATCTCGCCGCCGCCGCCTGCGCCCGACGGGGCGCGCGAGTCGACGTAGGTGACCGCATAGCCCGGCCACAGGGAGACCGACCACTGCTTGAACTCGGCGTGCGCGGCCGATGGGACGAGGGTCGCTACCACGAAGATCGCGAGCGCACGCACGTGGGCCATCGGTACCACGTGCGTGCAACCGGATGCAACGCGCGCGTGTCCATGTTATAGGGCATCACCCCATGTCGAAGTACACGCGAAAGAAGCGGCAGGAGCCGCAGGACGAGTTCGTCGGATTCTGGGACAAGCTGTTCAAGCGCCTCGAGCCGTACGCGCGCGCCATCGGCATCATGACGGTGACCGCCGGCGTGCTCATTGCCGTCGTATGGGGCGTGATGAGCTGGATGGAGCACAAGTCGCAGACGGCGACCGAGGCCTTCGGCCATGCGGTGCGCGTCTACGAGGCGGAGCTGCAGACCAGCGACGAGGCGCCCAAGACGGACGAAGAGAACCCGGTGCCGCGCTTCAAGACCGAGAAGGAGCGCGCCGACGCGACCTTGAAGGAGCTCGACGAGTTCGACAAGAAGTACGGCCGCTCGGCGACGGCGGAAGAGGCGACGCTGTTCCGCGCCGGCGTCTACTACGACCTCGGGCGCCTCGACGACGCGGCGACGTCGTACGAGAAGTTCATCAAGACGGCGCACGCCTCCCCGCTGATGCTGACGGCCAAAGAGGGCCTTGGCCTCGTGCGCGAGCAGCAGAACAAGCTCGACGAGGCGCTGGCGCTCTATCAGCAGCTCGAGCCGAAGACCGGCGACTTCTATCGCGACCGCGCGCTGTGGGACCAGGCGCGCGTGTGGACCAAGAAGGGCGACAAGAAGAAGGCGGCCGAGCGGCTCAAGGAGCTCGTGGCCAAGACGCCGTCGTCGCCGCTCAAGGACGAGGCCCAGACGCAGATCGCGCAGCTCGAGGGGACGTGACGCGAAGCCTGCTGCTCTCGCTGTTGCTTCTCGCCGGCTGCGGCGGTGGTGCGGGCGGGATGGTGAACGTGTCGAAGGACTCGTTCGTCGCGCCCGTCGACGTCTTGCAGGTGAAGTGGCGGCGCCACCTCGTCGAGGAGCCGCTGCTCGAGTACAAGCCGCAAGAGTTCGCTTCCGCCGTCTCCGACGGGGCGCGCGTGTATGTCGGCTCGTCGCAGAAGGTGCTGTGGGCGCTGTCCGCGCGTGACGGCGCGATCCTGTGGGACAAGGAGCTCGGCGGGGCGGTGAGCGGACGTCCGCTCGTCGTCGAGGAGACCGGGATGGTCTACGTCGGCTGCGACGACGGCAAGCTCTACGCCTTCGACGCGGCCACGGGCGCCGAGCGTTGGGTCTACCTGGCGCACGGGCCGATCGCGTCGCAGCCGGTGTTCGCGGGCGACTCGCTCTACGTGACCAGCGGCGAGAACCGCGTCTATGCGATCGAAGCGCGCACCGGCAAGTGGCGCTGGCAGTACGATCGCGAGTCGCCCGACAGCTTCACCATCCGCGGTTATCCGTCGCCGCTGGTGGTCGCCAACCGCGTCTACGTCGGCTTCTCCGACGGGTACCTGGCGTGCTTGTCGGCGACGACCGGCGACGTGGCGTGGGCGCGCTCGCTCGCGGGCGACGCCACGCGCTTCATGGACGTCGACTCGACGCCGCTCTACTACCGCGACACGCTCTACGTCTCGGCGTACGCGACCGGCGTGTACGCGCTCGATCCCAAGGACGGCTCGACGAAGTGGCGCTTCGACGTCGAGGGCGCGACGACGGTCCGGGCGCGCGGGTCGCGGCTCTACTTCACGGCCACCAAGTCGGGGCTGCACGCGCTCGACCTGCAGGGGCACCTCTTGTGGCGGCAGGCGCTGGCGGCGGGCGGCGAGCTGTCGCCGCCGACGGTGCTCGGGTCGTACCTGCTGGTGTCGTCGGCGCACGGCGGCACCTACGTCGCCGACGCGCGCAACGGGCGGCTCTATCAGTACTTCGCGCCGGGGCACGGCGTGACCTCCGAGGCGACCACCGACGGGCGGCAGGTCTACGTGCTGTCGAACGGCGGCTACTTCTACGCGCTCGCGCTGAACAAGCCGTAGGGCTAGCGCGTCCCGACGGGGAAGAAGCGGCGCGCGAGGGCCTTGCAGCCGCCGTCGCACTGCGGGAAGCGGAGCAGGAGCGCCGCTTCGTCGGCGCAATGGCCGTCGAGACCCGGTTGCGTGGAGCAGACCGTCGCCAGCTCGTCGTAGGTGCGACGGTACATCTGCGCTTGCATGGCGTCGGGGAGCGCGGCGACGGCGTCGTTCAGCTGGTGCTCCAGCCGCGCGACGGCCGCGATCCACAGAACGACGAGCAGCGGGGCCACGACGACGACGCGCATTGCGCACGCGGTTTTGCAGACCGCGTGCCGCTCGGAGCCCCGCGCCGCGCCGCGGGCATGCGGCGCACGGGCGTGCAGTTTGCGATGTGGCGCCGGCGCGTTTGCAACGTCGGCTGGGCGCGCCCTAGTGGCCGCCGCTCGACGAGAGCGCGTCGCCGACGGCGTTGCGCACCTTCTCGTCGGGCTCTTTTTTGAGCAGCGCCTGCAGCGCGGGGCGCACGTCGGGATCGATGTCGACGCCGATGCGCCCGAGCGCCTCGGCGCAGGCGATGCGGACGCCCGCATCCTTGTCGGTCAGCGCCAGCACCAGCGCGCGCGCCGTGCCCGCATCGCGCGCGCCGCCGAGCGCCGAGGCCGCGGCCGCGCGCGCTTCGGGATCCTTGGCCTTGCCGAGCTGCACGACGGCGTCGCGGCGGCGCGCCTCGTAGCGCAGGTAGACGTCCTTCGACGCGTCGGCCTTGCCGATGGCCACATCGAGGCCGGCGAGATCGAGGTAGGCCGACAGATCGTCGGGATCGATGGCGATGACGTGCTCGAGCGCGGCCGCCTGGCGATCGCGCTTGCCGGCGGCGGCGAGGCCTTCGGCGAGCACGCGCCAGGCGTCGGGGTCGTCGGGGCGCAGCACCGTGACCTGCTCGTAGGCGGCGACGGCGTGGGTGTGATCGCCGAGCTCGCCGTAGGCGGCGCCGAGGCCGAGCCAGGCGTTGGCGCGCAGATCGGGATCGGTCGCGGCTTCGGTCGCCTTGGTGAACGACGTGACGGCCTCGGAGATGCGCTTGTTCTCCAGATCGTTCTTGCCCTGATCGTAGAGCACGCGCGCATCGGCGGCGCTGGGCGCGCGCGACGGCACCGACGGCGCCAGCGACGACGGCTTCTGCTTGCAGCCGGCGCCGGCGGCGACGAGCGCGGCGATCGCGATGGCGGCGCGCTTCATGGGACCGGGCGCGCCAGCGGCAGCGCCACGCGGAAGGTGGTGCCGGCGCCGCGCTTGGTTTCGTAGGTGACGCGGCCGCCGTGCTCGTCGACGATCTTCTTGACGATGGCGAGGCCGAGGCCGGTGCCGTCGCGCTTGCCGGCGGTGGCGAAGGCCTCGAAGACGCGCCCGGCCATCGCCTCGGGGATGCCGGCGCCGGTGTCGGCGAACGACAGCGTCAGCTCCGGCCCGTCGGTGTCGATGGTGATGGTGAAGGTGCCACCGCCCTCCATGGCCTGCGCCGCGTTGCGCGCGAGGTTGTGGATGACGCGGAACATCTTGCTCTCGTCGAACCAGGCGGCGCCCTTGTAGCGCTCGTCGACGACGAGCTCGACCTTCTTGCCGGCGAACTCGCGCTCGAGCTGGGTGCGCACCTCGGGCAGCCACTTTTGCAGGTAGACCTTGCGCACGAGGAGCTGCGATTCGCCGCGCGCGAACTGCAGGAGCTCGCGCGTCATCGAGGACATGAGATCGAACTGTTTCAAGATCATCTCGGCGTAGGTGTTGCGCTGCTCGACGTCGTCGCACGAGGCCATGAGCTGCGCGTAGCCCGACACGATGGTCATCGGCGTCTTCAGATCGTGGAGCACGCCCGACATCATCTGGCCGATCGACGCCAGCCGCTCGGAGTGCAGCCGCTCCTCGCGGTTGCGCGCGATGATGATGGCGCGCGACACCTGCCCGGCGATGAGCGTCAAGAGGCGCAGGTCGCCGTCGTCGAAGCCGGCGCCCGACGAGGTGCGCTTGTTGACCAGCTCGATGGCGCCGAGCGACTGCGGCTCGTCGTCGTCGCTGGCGCGGGGCGCGACCAGCGGCACGGCGAGGATGCTGCGCGCGGGCACGCCGATCTTCTCGGCGATGAAGAGATCGTGGCGCGCGTCGTGGACGGGATCGTTCACCAACAGCGGCTGCTTGTGCAGGGCGACCCAGCCGACGATGCCCTCGCCGGCGGGCAGCTTGAGCCGCTGCAGCCCCTCGGCGCCGTGGCCCTGCGCGGTGCGGAAGAAGAGCTCGCCCGAGCTGCGCTCGCGAAGGAGGATCGATCCCGCCTCGACGCTGACCAGGTGGATCGCGCGCGACAGGAGGCGCGCCAGCAGGCCGTCGAGGTCGAGCGCCGCCGAGGCCTCGCGCTCGATCTCGAAGAGCAGGTCGAGCTCGGCGATGCGCTGGCGCAGCTGATCCTGTGTCGAGAGCAGCGCCATGTTCTTGCCGAGCACGTTCAGGTAGAGCTTGGAGTTCTCGATGGCGATGCCGGCGTGCGCGGCGACGGTGGCGAGGAGCGCCTCGTCGTCGACGTCGAAGGGGCCGAGGCGCTTGTTGAGCACCTGCACGACGCCGATGGTGTGGCCCTTGTGATCGGGCATCGGCATGCACAGGATCGAGCGCGTGCGGAAGCCCGACGACTTGTCCACCGACTGGTTGAAGCGCGCGTCGGCGTAGGCGTCGGGGATGTTGACCGTCTCGCCCGACCGCGAGACCCAGCCGGCGATGCCCTCGCCGGTCTTGAGACGGATGGTGGCGATGGCGCCGCCTTGCGCGATCTTGGACTCGAGGTGCGTGCCGTCGTCGGTGACGAGGTAGATCGTGGCGCGCTCGGCGTCGAGGAGATCGGTCACTTTTTCGAGCAGCACGACGAGCAGACGATCGAGGTCGAGCGTCGCGCCCAGCACTTTGCCGAGCTCGCGGACGGCCGCGATTTTCTTCTTCTCGATTCGTAATTGCTGCTCGAGATCCACCGACGGCGCAGTTCCCGCGGCGGACGACTGACCGCTCATTCGAGGCCGCGGGCGCGCAAGGCGTCGTCGTCTTCGCCGCGCAGGTGGCCGAGCTCGTGGAGCAGCGTGGTGCGGATCTGCTGGATCAGCTCGTCGCGCGACGCCACCGCGCGCGCCAGGTTCTTGCGGTAGATGACGATGGCGCGCGCCTCCGACTCGGGCGCCTCGCCGATGGGCGCGCCGCGGAACAGGCCGAGGATGGTCGGCGCCAGCGGCGGCTCCTCGGCGGTCAGATCGCTCAGATCGGGCAGATCCGACGTCTCCAGGCTGACGCGGCTGAGATCGGCGCGCAGCTCGGGCGAGAGCTTCTTGGCCTCGCCGTCGACGAGCGCGCGGAACTCGGCTTGCGACACTTCGACGGGCGAGTGGAACTCGGTGGGCGCCTCGGTGCGCGCGCGCGCGAGCTCGCGATCGGCGCCGGCGACGTCGCCGAGGCGCTCGAGCGTGAGCCCGAGGTGATGGTGCGCCCAGGCGTCGTGCGGGTTCTTGGCGAGCACGTCGGTGAAGGCGCGCTTGGCCTCGCTGAAGCGGCAGAGATCGAAGAGCGCCACAGCGCGCTCGTAGCGGGCGTGCGGATCGTCGGGCACCGCGGCGAGCGCGGCGTCGAGGCGCATGAGCGCCTCGCGCGAGCGGCCGAGATCGTTGAGCGCCTGCCCCTCGAGCAGCGCCAACCGCGCGACCAGCGCGCGATCGGGCCGCGCGCCGTGCGGATGTAGGCGCTTCAACCTGCGCGAGCCGCGCCGCGCGAACTCCAGCCCCGTCTCGGTGTGATCGTTCGTCGGCGGCAGACGGTTGATGTAGAGATCGGCGGCGCCGGCGAGCGTCTCCGGATCGTCGGGATCGAGCGCGAGGGCGCGCGTGAAGGCCGACTCGGCCTCGTCGAGCCGGCCGATCTCCTGCAGCGCGGCGGCGCGATCGTGGTGCGCTTCCACCGAACGGGGCTCGACACGCGCGGCCTCTTCGGCACAGACGAGCGAGGTCTGGAAGTCGCCGTGGTCGTAACGATCGGCGGCGCGGTCGAGCAGCGCCTCGAGCGGCCGCGGCGGATCGCCCGAGGCGTCCTCGTCGAAGCAGCGCTTGAGCGGGCGCGCCGGCGCGGTCGACTCGCCCGGCTTCTGGGTCGCGCGCATGGCCGAGCGCTCGGGCGACTCCGCCGGCGTCGACGGACGCGTCGTGGTGCGCTTGCAGCCGGGCGCCAACAGGACGAAGGCGGCTAGGACGAACGCGGCGCGACGCATGGACCTTCCGATTATACCACCTAGAAGAGGAAGGGCACGAGGGCTCGGCGTCCCGTCGGATAGTCGGCGAAGGTGCGACGGTACCACTGGTGGTTGGCCCAGGCGCGCGGCGCCAGGTTGGCCGCGGTCCAGACCACGAAGACGAGCGCGGCCGGCGACCAGGCGGCGAGGGCGAAGCCCGACCATTCGACGAGCTCGCCGAAGTAGTTGGGCGCGGAGACGAAGCGGTAGAGGCCGCCGTGCGGGATCTTGTAGCCGCGCTCGCCGGGGGCGCGCAGGTTGCGCAGGACCTCGTCGGCGTGCTGGTTGATGGCGAAGCCGACGAGGAAGATCGCGGCGCCGCCGACAAAGCGCGGGCCGAGGAGCCAGCCGTCGGGGTAGTGCCCGAAGTGCGAGACCCAGCGCGCGTTCAGGTAGGTGTTGGCGAGGTTGAAGGCGACGCCGAGCAGGGCGACGGTGAGCGGCATCGGCTTGTCGCCGCCGCGACGGCGGAAGGGATAGAGGAACGCGCGGTTGGCGTAGTGCAGCTGCCACAGGCAGAGCAGGGCGAGCGGCGCCAGCTCGGCGCGATGCTCGCCGCGCCAGTAGAACAGGAGGAAGCCGAGCGACGCGGGCGCCTCCATGAGGATCCAGCCGGCGGTCGACGACACCGTCGGGCCCCAGCCGGCGCGGGTGTGGCGGCCGTAGGGCGCGGTGATGAGAAACAGCACCGTGAAGACCACGGCCGACAGCACCAGCATTCCGATCAACAGATCGCGAAAGAAGACAGCCTCGGTCATCGTCGTTCCGCATGCGCGCGCGGCGGAAGCGCGCCAAGTCGGCTCGCTGCACTCGCCTCCCGGGCGCCAAGACCCTTCCGCCGTGCGCTCATGCCGGGTTAGGCGAGGGCACCTGCGTCGCGGAACCAGTCGTAGGCGGCGGTGATGGTCTCGATGAGCGGGCGCGACGTGTAGCCGAGCTCGCGCGCGGCCTTGTCGTGGCTGACGAGCTGGTGGTTGCGGAGCGCGTGCAGCGAGTGCTTGGTGTAGAGCGGCTCCTTGCCGGCGACGCGCGCGTAGGCGGTGGCGAACGGCGCGCCGATGCGCGCCAGCCACATCGGCGAGGTGATGCGCGGCGGGCGCACGCCGGTGACGTCTTTGACGATCGAGGCCAGCTCGGCGACGGTGCGGCGCGCGCCGGAGAGCAGATACCGAGCGCCGGTGGGCGCGCGATCGGCGGCGGCCAGCGCGCCGGCGATGACGTCGCGCACGTCGACCCAATCGAAGCCGCCGTCGACGAGCGCGGGCAGGCGGCGGTGGTAGAGATCGAGCAGCACGCGCCCCATGGCCGACGGGCCGTAGTCGTGCGGGCCGAGGATCGCCGTCGGGTTGACGATGACGGCGTCGAGGCCGCGGGCGATGGCGGCCTGGACCTCGCGCTCGGCCTGCGCCTTCGAGCGATCATAGGGCGGCATGTGCGGCGAGGAGGTCAGCGCGCGGGTCTCGTCGATCGCCTGATCGTGCGGCGTCGGCGAGAGCGCGTGGATCGACGAGAAGTGGATGAGGCGGGAGACGCGCGCCGTCTGGCACGCGGCGACGACGTTGCGCGTGCCGTCGACGTTGACGGCGTGGACGACGTCCTCGTCGCCGGGGGCGATGGAGATGCGCGCGGCGAGGTGGAAGACGCGCTCGCAGCCGGCGAAGGCGCGGTCGAGGGTGGCGCGCTCGAGGATGTCGCCGTCGACGAACTCGCAGGCGACGCCGTCGAGCCCGCGGCGATTGCCGCCATGCACGAGCGCGCGGACCGAGTGGCCGCTGGCGACGAGAGTACGTACGAGATTGGCGCCGACGTGTCCGGTGGCGCCCGTGACCGCGATGTTCATCACGGCAACTTACCCGAAAAAAACCAACAGGGAGATCACGAGATCAGGAGATCAGGAAAATTGATCCTCGGATCCGAGCGTCAAAGTTTCTTGATCTCCTGATCTCTTGATCTCCCTGTAAAGCTTTTTTCGGGGCTACTTGGCTTCGGCCCAGCTCCTACCGATGCCGAGGTCGACCTTGAGCGGGACGTCGAGCTTGGCCACGCCTTCCATCTTGTCGACGAGCCGCTTGCCCACCGCCTCTGCCTGCTCCGCCGGGGCCTCGAGCACGAGCTCGTCGTGCACCGTCAAGAGCATCTTCACGCCGCGCAGGTTCTGGTCGAGCTCGCGCTGCACGGCGATCATCGCCACCTTCAGCAGGTCCGCCGCCGTCCCCTGAATCGGCGTGTTGCGCGCCATGCGCTCGCCCGCCGAGCGCAGCATGCGGTTGCGCGCCTGCAGCTCGGGAATCGGCCGGAAGCGCCCGAACAGCGTGCGCGTGCCGCCGTCGCGGTATGCCTCCTCGATGATCTCGTGCATGTACTTGTCGAGCCGCGCGTAGGTCTTGAGGTAGCCCTCGATGTAGCGCTTGGCGTCGGCGCGCTCGATGCCGAGCCGCTGCGCGAGCCCGAAGTCCGACAGGCCGTAGACGATGCCGTAGTTGATCATCTTGGCCACCGAGCGCAGCTTCGGATCGTCGGCCTGCGCCGCGCCGAACATTTCGATCACGGTGCGGCGATGGATGTCCTCGTCTTTGCCGAACGCGTCGAGGAGCACCGGATCCTTCGACAGGTGCGCCAGGACGCGCAGCTCGATCTGCGAGTAGTCGGCGGCGATGAGCATGCAGCCCTCGGCGGCGACGAAGGCGCGCCGGATCTCGCGCCCGAGCTCGGTGCGGATGGGCACGTTCTGCAGGTTCGGCTCCGTCGACGACAAGCGCCCGGTGGCCGCCACCGTCTGGCGGTAGGAGGTATGCAGCCGCCCGTCCTTGGGATCGACCACCGCCGGCAGCGCGTCGATGTACGTGCCCTTGAGCTTGGCGAGCACGCGATGCTCGAGGATCTTGGCCGCCACCGGATGCAGCGGCGCCAGCTCCTCGAGCACGTCGGCGTCGGTGGACCAGCCGGTCTTGGTGCGCTTGATGCCGGGCAGCCCGAGCTTGTCGAACAGGAGCTCCTGCAGCTGCTTCGGTGAGCCGAGGTTGATCTCGCTGCCCGCGAGCGCCTGCACCTCGGCCTCGATCGCCTGCAGCTTCTGATCGACGTCGCGCCCGAGCGTGCGCAGCCATTCGGTGTCGAGACGCACGCCGTGCATCTCCATCACCGCCAGGACGCGCGCCAGCGGCAGCTCGATCTCGTCGAGCAGGCGCAGCATCTTGTGTGCCTCGAGCTCCGCGCGCAGCAGCGCCCCGACGGCGAGCGTGCCCTCCGCCTGGCAGCCGGCGTAGGCGGCGGCGCGCGGCACGTCGAGCGTGTCGTAGGCGAGCGCCTTCTTGCCCGATCCGAGCAGCGCCGCGCGCGACTCGACCGTCGTGCCGAAGCGGCGCCCACAGAGCGACGACACGTCGTGCTCGGCCGTCGGATCGACGAGGTACGACGCGATCTGCGGATCGGACGCGACGCCGCCGATGCGCGCGCCGTAGCGGGTGAGCAGCACGATCGCGTCCTTGAGCCCATGCACGTGCTTGCGCGGCTGTCCGGCGGCGAGGACGAGCTTCAAGATGTCGAGCGCCTTCATGGCGTCGAGCTGGACCGGCGCGCCGAGATAGCGATGGCCGAGCGGCACGTACACCGTCGGGCGCCCGGGCGACGCCAGCGCCACGCCGAGGAGCGCCGCGCCCAGCTGCGACGACGGCGGCGACGCGGTCGACTCGAACGCCAGCCCGAGCTCGTCGGTGCGCAACAGCTCCGACGCCAGCGCGCGCAGCTCCGCCTCGTCGGTGATGACGGTCGGCGGGGCCTTGCCGATCTCGATCTTCAGCGGCGGTTCTATTGTCGCTGGCGTCGCCGTTGGCGACGCGAACGCGAGCTCGCCACTCGCGAGCGCGCCGCCCGCGGGCGCGCCGCCCGACACCGGCACCGTCGCGTTGCCGTGCGCGTCGACCTCGAACGTCGGCGGCTTGTGCGCGATCGGCTTGAGCCGCTCGAGGAGGCGCACGAACTCCAGCTCGCGCAGCAGCGTCTCGACCTTCGCCATGTCCGGCTCGCGCCGCCGGAGCGCCTCGAGCTCCACCGTGTTGGCCACGTGCTCGTCGAGCGACACCAGCTGCCGCGACAGCCGCACCGCCTCGACGTGCGACTTCACCTTCTCGGCCACGCTCTTGGCGCCGCGCAACCCCGGCAGCGCCGCGATCTCGTCGGCGTGCGCGATCAGGTTCTCGACCGACCCGTAGGCCTGGATCAGCGCCGCCGCCGTCTTGGGCCCCACGCCCGGAATGCCCGGCACGTTGTCGATCGAGTCGCCCATGAGCGCGAGCACGTCGCCCAGCTTCGACGGCGGCACGCCGAACTTTTCCTCGACCTCCTTCTCGCCGTAGGTGAAGCCCTGCGGCACGTTCTTCATGGTGTCGTAGAGCACCACCTTGCCGTCGGAGACGAGCTGCATGAGGTCCTTGTCGGACGTCACGACGACCACGCGCTGCCCGCGCTCTTTGGCCTGCCGCGCGAGCGTGGCGATGAGATCGTCCGCCTCGCAACCGACCGCCTCGAGCACCGGGATGTTGAAGGTCTCGAGCACGCGCCGCATGAGACCGAACTGCGGCTTCAGATCGTCGGGCGCCTCCGAGCGGTTGGCCTTGTACTCCTTGTACAGGTCGTCGCGAAACGAGCGCGAGCCGGCGTCGAACACGACCGCGAGGTGCGTCGGCCGATGGTCGGTCTCCAGCTTGATGAGCATCTGCGTGAAGCCGTAGGCCGCGCCGGTCGGCTGCCCCGCCTTGGTCGTGAGCGGCGGCAGCGCGTGATAGGCGCGAAAGAGGAAGTTCGAGCCGTCGACGATGTACAGAGCGTCGGATTCCGCCATGGCGGCGGAGAGCCTAGCACGCGGGGGGCTACGGAATCGGGCCGTTCATGATCTTCGGCGGCACCAGGAAGAACACGTCGCGCGGGACGCCGAGGTTCACGGTGTTGCCGTTCGACACGCCCTTGACGTTGAGCACCGCGTGGAACATCTGCGGCTTGTCGGTGTTCATCACCGTCGTGTTCATCTTCGGGATGACGTCGAAGCAGATCTGCTGCCCGCCGCCGATGCCGGGGAACGTGTCGAGTACGCCGTCGCCGCCCGGCGCCGCCTTCGGCCCGGTGAAGTTGTCCTGCAGCGGCGTCGGCGTCATGGTCACGCACATCGCCGCCGGGCCCATGCCCGAGAGGTTGGGCACGAGCTTCAACATGAAGCGGTCGATGGTCATCGGATCGACGTCGCTGGCCTCGACGTGGATGTCGAACTTGAGGCCGTTGGCCAGCGCCACGATGCCTGACGTCACCGCCGAGCCGACGCCGTTGCCGTTGGTGTCGTTGTAGCCGTAGGCGAGCGGGCAGTTGCCGCTGGCGTCGGGCGCTTCGCCGGCGCCGCCGTCGGAGGTGCAGCACTGCGTGATCGCGCACGTCGACGGGCGCGTGCCGACGGGGCCGAAGTCGGCCGGCTTGACCACCGCGCCGGTGGCGTTGGCGGTGGCGATCGCGCGCGCCTTGGCGTTGCCCGTCGCCGAGCCCGAGTGGCCGGCGATGCCCATGACGTGCGCGGTGAGCAGGTTCGCGCGCGCGATCGCGGCGGCACGCGTGGGCACGCCGTTTTCGGCGCTGCCGTAGTCGTTGAGCCCGTCTTCGCCGTTGGCCGCCGTGCCCGGCGCGTCATGCCACTCGGCGTCCGAGACGGTGACGATGATCGGCACCGACCCGGCGCGGAACAGCGCGCCGCCGAGCGTGCCCTGCGTCTCGCCCGCCGGCACCGGGTTCGGCTGCGGCGCCGTGATCGCGCTCGTCCAGGTGTGCCCGAGCGCGGTCGCCGACAGCGCCGGACCGCCCGCGATGTTGTAGAGCGCCTCCCAGCCGGCCTCGGGGCCGTCGCCGCCGTCGCCGATCATGAGGCCGTTGAGCGAATT
Organism: Polyangia bacterium; assembly: GCA_035607415.1. GTDB lineage: Bacteria > Myxococcota_A > Polyangia > Palsa-1104 > Palsa-1104 > JAQBQH01. Next base: position 13,619 of record DATNAQ010000101.1, on the reverse strand, counting down.
CTGCAGCGCGGTGAGCCCGGCCGCCGTCGAGACGGTGGTGATGCGATAGTCGTACGCGACGATGTACGGATCGTCCGTGGTGAAGTCGCGGAAGTCCATGATGCCCATCGCGACGCTCTTGACCTTCATCTGCACCGAGGCCGCCACGTTGGACAGCCCCGCCTGCAGGTTGGCGAGCGCGTTGCCCATCGAGCCGGTGGTGTCGATCGAGAAGATGACGTCGGCCTGCGCCACGTCGGTCGACATGCTCAGCGTCTCCGAGGTCGGCGACGGCGGCAGGTTGTAGTCGACCACGAAGACGAAGTCGCCGCTCTGCAAGGGCGATTGCGCCGGGTTCGACGCCTGGCACATGCACACCGCCTGCTGCGCCGCCGGCTTGGCCGCGCAGTCGGCGACCTCGACGAGATCGGACACGCCGTCGCCGTCGGTGTCGGCCTTCATGCGATCGGTCTCGCAGGTGTCGAGCATGCCGTTGCAGTTCTTGTCCTCGATGCCGTCGGTGAGCCCGTCGTTGTCGCTGTCGACGTCGGCGAAGTCGGGCGCGCCGTCCATGTCGGAGTCGACGGCGCCTTCGAGCGCGTCGGGCACGCAGTCGCCGTCGGAGTCGAGGTCGCGATAGTTGGGGATGAGGTCGCCGTCGGTGTCGACGGCGCCGTCGGTGAGATCGGGGATGCCGTCGCCGTCGGAGTCGGTGTCGAGGAAGTCGGGGATGCCGTCGCCGTCGGTGTCTGGGGCGTCGGCCAGCTTCATCGCCGCCACCGACGCGCCCTGCGCCGTCAGCTCGAGCTTGTCGACGATGCCGTCGCCGTCGTTGTCGTCGTCGCGATAGTCGGGAATGCCGTCGCCGTCGGTGTCGAGCGGATGCGTCGGATCGGGCCCGGCCTCCTCGCGATCGGCGACGGTGGCGTCGTTGGCATCGTCGGAGTCGAGGTCGACGAAGTCGGGCTTGCCGTCGCCGTCGGTGTCGACGGGCGCCATGCACGGCGTGGCGTTGCCGCCCTCGACCGAGTCGGGGATGCCGTCGCCGTCGGAGTCGCTGTCGAGGTAATCGGGCGTGCCGTCGCCGTCGGTGTCACGCGCGGGCGAGACGTCGCCGCCTTCGTCGTGATCGCTGATGCCGTCGCCGTCGGAGTCTTTGGGCGGCGACTGGCAGTCGTCGCCGTAGCCACCGTCTGGAACGCCGTTGCCGCCGCTCGGGTGCGTCGCTCCCTGTTGCGGCCCGCAGCCGACGAGGAGGAGCGAGAAGAAAAGGCAGGCGCTCGAAAGGACGCCGGCGCGCTTCATATGATATTCCTCGGCAAAACTTGAACGCATCATAAGCGATTGCATAACGGGTTCAATAGATGAGTCGCCCGAGGGTGCAGATCGGGGCCCTCGGCCTGGCCGTGGCCGCGCTCATGGCGCTCGGCGTCGTGGTCGCCTCGCAGGCGCTGTCCTGGGACACCCCGTTCGGCGGCTTCTTCGTCTATCGCTCGGGCGCGGTGACCTCGCTCTGGCGGGCCGACTGGGCCGGGCGCCGCGCCGGGCTGCACGTCCGCGACGTCATCACCGCCGTCGACGGCGAGCCGGTGGCCGACGGCCCGGCGCTCACCGCCGCGCTCGACCACCGCCGCGCCGCCGCCGCCATCACCCTCGACGTGCGCCACCCCGACGGCCGCACCGCCCGCGTGCAGGTGCCGCTGACGCGCCTGACCAAGTGGGACCTCGGCTACACCTTCCTGCTGCCGTTTTCGATCGGCCTCCTCTACCTGCTCCTCGGCGCCACCATCTATCGTTACAAGCGCACCCGGGCGGGCGCGCTCGCCTGCGCGCTGTGCCTGGTCGCCGCGGCCTTCTATCTGTCGATGTTCGACGCCCACACGACCTATCGCTTCACGCGCGTGTGGCTCAGCTATCCGCTGCTCGGCCCGCTCTCGGTGCACCTGTTCGCCGTCTTTCCCGAAGTGCGCCCGCGCTGGGCGCGCCGCCGCGTGCTCGTGCCGCTGTACGCCGTCGGCTGCGCGGTGGTGGCGTGGCGGCAGGTGGCGATCGCCGATCCGCGCATGTCGGACACCGCGTCGCTGACGTCGGCGGCGCTGTTGTCGCTCGAGTTCGCGGCCGACCTCGGCCTTTTGGCATACACCATGACGCGCGGCGCGTCGCCGGCGGTGCGCAACCGCGCCAAGTCGATCTTCGTGGGGCTGGCGCTGACCTGCACGACGGCGGTGGCCTGGCAGTTCGCCTCGCGCATCGCCTCGGCGTCGGAGCTCTTGACCGCCGACGTGGCGATGGTGCTCTCCGCGCTCTTCCCCGCGCTCATCGCCTACGCGATCTTGAAGCGCAACCTCTTCGACTTCGACGCCGTCCTGCGCGCGTCGCTGGTCTACGCCGTGGCGACGGCGCTGGTGCTCGGCGTCTACTTCGCCGCCGTCGCCGTCGCCAGCCACTTCGCCACCATCTTCATCGGCCAATCGTTCGCGGTGGCGCTGACCATCACCGTCGCGGTCGCCTTCCATCCGCTGCGAAAGGGCGTGCAGCACATCGTCGACAAGCTGCTCTATCGCGACTCGCGCATGCCGGCGCTGCTCGAGCTGCTGCGCGCGCTGCCGTCGGTGGAGGACGTGCCTTCTCTGGCCGAGGTTGCGCTCGGGCCGCTCCAGCGCCTGACGCGCGCGCGCGGCGTCCTGTTGTTCGTGCCGTCGCGGCTCGGCCATCTCGACGTCGCCGGGCGCGCCGGCGAGGTCGAGGCCGAAGGGCAGGGCACGCTCTCGGTCGGCGGCGCGTTCGAGGCCGCGCTGGTCGGCGATCCGCGGCCGCAGGCGGTGCGCGATCTCGGCGAGGAGCTCGCCGCCGAGCGCGCCTATCTCGACAGCCTGTCGCTGGAGCTGGTGATGCCGCTCGTCGGCCGCGGCCGCCCGAACACGACGCTCGTCGGCCTGGTCGCCTTCACCGCCCCGCGCGGCGGCGTGCACGGCTCGGGCGTCCTGCACGCGCTCACCGTGGCCGCGCCGCAGCTCGCGCTCGCCCTCGAGAACGCCGCGCTCGTCGCCGAGGGGGCGCTGCGCGAGCGGCTCGCCGCGCTCGGCCAGCTCGCCGCCGTGATCGTGCACGAAGTGAAGAACCCGCTCGGCATCATCAAGGTCTCGGCCGGCGCCCTGCGCCAGCGGGCGCGCGACGACGCCTCGTCGACGCTCTGCGCCTGCATCGAGGACGAGGTCGACCGCATGGACGCGACCGTACGCCGCCTCCTCGAGCTGGCGCGCCCGCCCGCGCCGGCGCTCAAGCCCACCGACGTCGGCGCCCTCATCCGGCAGACGCTCGACCGGCTCGCGCCCGAGCTGGCCGCGGCGCGCATCGACGTGCGCTGCGAGCTCGGCGAGACGCCCAAGGTCAACGCCGACGCCGAGTGGATCCGCAACGCGCTGTTGAACCTCTTTTTGAACGCGCGCGAAGCGATGCCGTCGGGCGGCGCGCTCTCGGTGCGCATGCGTCCCGCCGCCGAGCGCGAGCTCGTCGAGATCGAGGTCGAAGACTCGGGCGTCGGCATGGACGAGGCCACGCGCCGCCAGCTGTTCCGCCCGTTCTTCACCACGCGCCACGGCGGCACCGGCCTCGGGCTGGCGATCGTCAAGCGCGTGATCGAAGATCACAAGGGCGCCATCCGCGTCGAGTCGCGCCCGGGCCGGGGCAGCCGCTTCACCCTGACGCTTCCCTTATAGGTGTAGGCGTCTTACGCTCACACGCGCACGATCCTAATAATGGATGAATAGGCCAACGGTGCTATCGTCAGAGTGCTGTGCGCCGGCTGGGCCGACTCGTCTTTCGCATCGCCATCTGGGGCTTTGTCGCCCTGTGGCTGGCCTATACCGCCGCCTACTACAAGTTCAACGACGACGTCCTCGGTAGCTTCATCACCAAGAAGGTCGACGCCGTCGATCGCGGTCAGTTCATCCTCAAGCGCGCGCACTTCCCCTACTGGGGAGGCCTGGCGTCGATCGTCCTGCCGTCGACGCCGGCGCACGTCATCGGCGAGGACTTCACGCTCCTCGATCCCGACGGCAACCCGGTCGTCCGCGTCCCCGCCGCCTACGCCGACGTGCACATCCAGGAGATGCTCGTCTCGCTGGTCAAGACCGCCCTCACCGGCGGGCACCACTTCTTCCTGACGCTGCACTTCCCGCGCGCGTACATCCCGTCGGGCTGGGCGGTGATCGCGCCGACGCGCTCGACGTGGGGCGACGAGCACACCGAGACCAACATCGTCGCCGCCATGTCGCCGCGCAAGAAGCCGGAGTCGACCGGCGGCGCCGTCGTCATCCGCGTCGACGACGTCGAGCTCGGCGACGTCGGCTTCGCCATGGCCGGCTCGGGCACCGACGGCAAGCCGAGCTGGTGGGCCAAGCTCGAGGGCGTGCGCGCCAAGGCCGGCCTCAAGTACTCGTCCGACCACGAGCTGGCCAACGCCGAGGGGCCGTACTTCTTCTTCCGCCTCTACGACGTGAAGTCGCCCAAGGGCGATCTGCAGCTCGGCGAGTATGCGTTTCCCGTCGAGAACCTGACGGCGTCGGAGTTCGGCGTGCACGGCAACGTGCGCCAGGAGCTGCACTTCAGCGCCGCGGGCCGCACGCTCAGCGCCAACGTGCGCGCCAACGGCACGCTCACCGACGCCTACGGCGAGCATCCGGGCGTCAGCCTGACGCTCGACGTCGATCACGGGCGCGGCCCGCTGGCGCAGCTGCCGGCGCCGCTGTCGACGTGGCTGTCGGGCAATCCGCGCGCGCGCATCGCCATCAACGGGCCGTTCTCGCATCCGATCATCGACGGCGAGGTGCACGAGATCGACGCCAACCTGGAGGGCATCAAGCTCACCGACGGCGACGCCAAGCTGCACTTCGACGACGGCAAGCTCGCGATCCACCCGGCCAACGGCAAGGTCGCGCGCGGCACCGCGTCGGCCGACATGGATTTCGATCTGCGCCAGGGCGGCTGGGGCGCGCTCGTGACGTTGAAGGGCGTCGATCCCGCCGAGATCCCGCGCCTGCCGCGCAGCGCCGCCGCCGAGCTCGGCGGCCGCCTCGACGGCAAGGTGCACCTCGCCGGCAACATCGCCAAGAAGCGGGAGCACATCGCGCTCTCGCACCTCTCGGCCGAGCTGGTGCGCAACCGCGCAGGCGGGCGCCTGCCGCGCACGCTCAGGCTCGCCGGCGACGGCGAGTACACGCCGGCCGTCATCACGCTGCGCGGCGTGACCGCGTCGGGCGAGGGCATGACCGTCGGCGCCGACGGCACCGTCGATCCGCGCTCGGGCCGCGTCGACGCCGCGGTGCGCGTCGACGCCGCCGGCGCCTCGTCGATGTTCTCGCGCTGGGGCGCGCCCGCCGGCCTGCGCGCCGATGCGCTGCACGCCAGCGGCCACATCTCGGGCGCGCTCTTGCGTCCGACCCTGAGCCTGCACGCGGCGGCGAGCAACGTCTCCTACGCGCGGCGCACGCTCGACAAGCTCGAGGCCGATCTGTCGCTGCGCGGCGGCGCGCTCATCCTCTCCGACCTGCACGGCACCGGCCTCGGCGCCACCATCGCCGGCCAGGCCGAGCTCGGCCTCTTCGACGGGCCGCTCGATCATCCCAAGACGACGCCGACGGTGCGCGCGCAGCTGACCGCGCACGGCCTGTCGGTCTCGGCGCTCACCGGCTGGGTCACGGTCACCGGCCACGCCGACGTCGACGTCGACCTCGAAGGCGCGCTCGCCCATCCGCATGGCCAGGCGTCGCTGACGCTGCCGCGGCTCGATATCCAGGGCGACGTCTACACCGGCGGCGCGCTCAGGCTGAGCTTCGACGACGAGGGCGCCACCGTGCAGGAGCTCTCGCTGCACCGCGCGCGCGGCGGCTCCGTCGGCGGCTCGGGCAAGATCGGCTGGAACGGCGACATGGACCTGCACCTCGGGCCGCGCAACTTCCCGCTCGTCGCCATCCCGTGGGTCAAGGAGGTGCCGGTCGCGCTCGCCGGCACGCTCTCGGGCGACATGCACGTCGGTGGCACCGTCGACCACCCGATGCCGGGCGGCATCCTCTCGCTCGTCGCCTTCAAGGTGCGCGAGGTGCTCCTCGGCAAGGGCGACCTGAAGATGGATCCCGGCGCCGACGCCATCCACCTCTCGGGCAAGTTCTTCGACAACCTCGTCACCGTCGACGGCTGGCTGACGCTCGTGCCCAAGGTCTCGGTGGCGGCGACGATCAAGGTCAAGAACCTGCCGCTCGAGAAGCTGATCCCGGAGATGCAGTCGCTCGCCGAGATCCACGGCCTGGCGACGGGCGAGGTGTCGTTCACCATCGACTCCGAGGCCGGCTTCACCTTCGCCAAGCTCGACCTGCAGCAGCTGACGCTCACGCTCACCTCGACCGACGAGAACGGCCGCCCGACGCGCCTGGTGGTCAAGAACCAGGATCCGGTGCTCGCCACCTTCGACGGCCAGACCGTCGACATCAAGCACGCCAACCTCTACTCGCGCATCGGCGAGTTCACCATGCAGGGCACCGTCGGCAAGGTGAACAACGTCTACATGAAGGGGCAGATCGGCCTCGAGCTCCTCGAGTACTTCTTCCGCGGCCTGTTCGAGCACACCCACGGCCCGGCCACGCTCGAGCTGCGCATCGCCGGCGATCTGGCGCGGCCCGACGTCACCGGCTACGTCAACATCGGCGGCAGCTCCGGCCCCGCCGAGCTGGTGCCGCGCGGGCTCGACGGCAAGCTGACGCTGGTGGTGCCCTCGGGCCGCATCGACGTGACCCCGAAGTCGATCGCGCTGACCGGCGTCGCCGTCTCGACGGAGAAGGACAAGACGGCGCACGCCACCGGCAAGGTGATGCTCGATCATTGGACGCCGGGCGCCATCGAAGCGACCATCCAGGGCGACATCTCGCCGCGCCTGTTCCAGTGGGGCCTGCCCGAGCAGGTGGGCGACGCGTCGGGCTCGATCGCGCTCGACGTGCACATCGGCGGCGTCTGGTCGCACCCGACCTGGCACGGCATGGCGACGGTCAAGGACGTCGCGTTCCGCGCGCGCAAGCTCGGCGGGCGCGACATCACCTTCTCGGGCGGCACCATCGCGCTCGAGAACTACGACCTCAAGATCGGCTGCCCGCGGCAGGGGCAAGCGCCCGGCGGCTGCAAGTCGCTCACCGGCACCATCAACGACGAGCAGCGGCTCGATCGCATCGACGGGCGCGTCAGCTTCGGCGACGAGATGTCGCTGCGCGATCTGCACATCTGGCTCGACGGCAGCGAGATCGAGTACGCGCAGCCGGGCTGGGAGATCAAGATCTCGCCGCAGGTCGAGCTCGTCGGCAACGGCAACCAGCTCACGCTCAAGGGCTCGCTCGACATCGTCGACGGCCGCTACTACCAGCCGTTCGATCTCGCCGGCATGATGTTCACGCCCCACCGCACCACGGAGGTGCAGGAGCCGTTCTGGCAGGGCATTCCGCTGCTCGAGACGATGCGGCTCAACGTGCACGCGCGCTCGCTCGGCAGCTTGTACGTGAAGAACAACATCGCCGACCTCGCGCTCTCGGCCACGCTCGACGTGATGGGCACGCTCTCGGAGCCGCGCCTGGCCGGCAGCATCACCATCGAGGACGGCGGGCGCCTGACGCCGCCGTTCCGCTACGCCTTCGACACCGATCGCGGGCAGGTCAACTTCGATCCGGAGAAGAAGATCCCCGACGAGACGCCGACCATCGACCTGACGGCGAAGGCGACCTACATCGACAACTACGAGCAGCAGCACGAGCTGCGCCTCATCCTGAGCGGCACCGCGCTCTCGCCGCGCATCGATCTGCAGTCGCTCGAGGGCTGGGGACGGCAGCAGATCCTGTCGATCCTCCTTTTCGGCCAGAACCCCGACGAGGTGCGCAAGATCGTCTCGGGCGGACCGACCGGCGTGCCGACCACCGGCGGCAGCGCCACCGACACCATGGCCAAGAACATCACCGGCGCCACGCTCGGGCAGTTCATCTCCGACCCGTTGCGCCGCCAGTTCGGCCTCGACGTGGTCAACCTGCAGTTCGGCGGCAGCTCGGTGCAGCTCGACGCCTGCAAGCGCATCAGCCGCGCCTTCAAGGCGTGCGGCCAGGGCGAGATCGGCTTCACCGGCACGTCGCGCTTCGGCGGATCGATCGAGCTGCGCATGACCGATCGCCCCGCCGAGCTGCGCGGCGTCGGCCGCATCGAATACCTCACCCACGGCGTCGACACGCTCCAGGACTCGCTGACGTCGGGCCGCGGCGAGCTGAGTCTTCGCGTCCCGCTCGGATATTGAGATATTCTCGCGACGATTTGATTCGTGCCGCCGCCATCGTCGTTGCCGTCCTGCTCCCGGCGGTCATCGTGCGCGCGCAGCCGGCGCCGGCGGGCAACGACGAGGCGCCGCCCGGCAACCTGGCGCCGCCGAGCGACGCGCCGGCGAACAACGACACGCCGCCGCCCGCGCCGCCGCCCTCGTCGGTGCTCGGCCCCGGTGAGGTCGCGCCGCCGCCCGCGCCGACACCCGCGCCGGCTCCCGCGCAGCCGCCGGCGCCGCCCACGCCGACGCAGCGGCTGGCCGCGATCGATCTGCGCGGCGACATCCACGAGAACCGCGAGCGCCTGCTCAAGTTCCTCGGCCTCACCGCCGGCGCGCCGTTCGGCCAGGACGATCAGACGCGCCTCGACGCCGAGCTCAAGGCGCTCGGCTACCGCCAGCTCGCCACCGAGATCGAGCCGCTCGGCGGGGGCCTGGTGCGCCTGCACCTGACGATCGAGCCGGTGCGCATCGTGCGCAACGTGATCGTCAAGCACAACTGGCCGCTCTTCGACGACGAGATCATCCGCCACCTGTCCCTGCGCACCGGCACGCCGCTGCCCGCCGACTCGGAGCTCACCATGCGGCTGGCCGAAGAGGCCGAGGCGGTGCGCAAGTTCCTCTTCAACGAGGGCTACTTCGAGGCCGGCGCCAGCGTCGAGCCGCACATCGCGATGGTCGGCATCCCCGCCGAGCCGCGCCCGCAGTGGATCGATCTCGTCGTCAAGGTCGACCTCGGCCCGTCGTACCACCTCGATCGCGTGGTGCCGACCTACGATCACGAGGACGGCGAAAAGCATCTCTCGAGGACGCAGCTCTACGACATCTTCCACCACTGGCTGCGCTTCAAGGTCTCGCAGATGCGCGACGACGCGCACAAGGCGGAGAAGATCCTGCACGACGCCGGCTTCCCGGCGGCGCGCGTGGTGCCCGACTTCGACTTCGCGCGCGACGCCGATCGCAAGACCCATCGCATCGTCCTGCCGGTGCGCGTGACGCTCAAGCGCCGCGTCGACGTCAAGTTCATCGGCAACCGCGCCATCGCCGCGCGCGAGCTGCGCGACGCGCTCACCATCTTCTCCGCCGGCGCCTTCGACGACGTCGAGCTCGCCGAGAGCGCGCGGGCGCTGGTCAAGGAGTACCAGAAGCACGGCTTCTTCGAGGCGCGCGTGACCTTCCACCGCGCGCTGCGCCGCGCACCCGTCGACGCCGCCACTGGCAAGCCGCACGGCGACGACGTCGAGGAGGTCACCTTCACCGTCGACGAAGGGCCGGAGCTCAAGGTCCAGCGCGTCGAGCTCGTCTCCGAAGACGGGCGGCCGCTGACCTTTTCGGCCACCGATCTGCGCGACAAGGCCGGCCTCGAGACCAAGCCGTTTCCCGCGCTCGGCGCCATCGGCCTCGGCGAAGGCGGCTACGTCACGCAGGTGCAGCTGCAGCAGGACGCCGATCGCCTCGTCACGCTCTACAAGCAGCGCGGCTTCCCCAACGTGAAGGTGCGTTACGAGGTGGCGCGCGATCCGGCCGCCTTCGACGCCCTCGGCGCGTTCGGCGCCGAGGCCACCGGCGCCGGCGGCGGCCACAGCCTCTACGTGCGCTTCTTCATCGACGAAGGGCGGCGCGAGATCGTCGACCACGTCGAGCTCGTGTTCGTCGGCCCGCACGTCAAGAGCGAGCTCGACGTCTACCAGGCGATCCAGCTCGGCTACGGCCACGAGTACACGCAGGCCGCCGTCGAGGAGGACGTGCAGCGCATCCTGGCGCTGTACAAGGCGTCGGGCCGCCCGCTGGTCAACGTCGATCCCTCGGGCTCGACCTGGTACCCGGGGCACGATCGCGTCGCCTTGCGCTACGTCATCACCGAAGGGCCGGAGGTGCGCTTCGGCGAGATCCTCATCCGCGGCAACTTCAAGACCCACGGCTCGACGATCCGGAAGGACCTGCCGTTCAAGCCCGGCGACCTCTACGACATCACCAAGATCGAGGTCGCCGAGCGCAACCTGCAGACGCACCTCATCTTCAACTCCGCGCGCGTGGTGGCGCCGGTGCAGCCGGGCAACGGCGTGGCGCCGGTGCTGGTCGTCGTGCAGGAGCGGCCCTACGGCGCCTACGGCGATCTGACGTTCTCCATCGGCGCCGCGTCCGATCGCCTGCCCGACTACGCGTACATCCAGGCGACGTACCTGTGGTCGAACTTCCTCGGCTACGGCTCGCAGCTCGAGCTGCGCGGCGACTTCGCGTTTCTCGCAGCGCTCATCGGCAATCCGATCACGATGGGCGCCTCGATCCGCTATACCGACATGCGCGCGTTCGGCCCGGGCTGGCGCTTCGATCTGCAGGGCTCGGTGCGCCAGGAAGTGACCGCGCGCTTCGGCCTGATCTCGACGTTCGGCGGCTCGACCGGCGTCATCCGCAACATCACGGCGGCGCTGCGCGCGTTCGTGCGCGCCGACGTCTACCGCTCGCAGATCAACGTGGCCTATCTGCGCCTCGAGGGGAACAACGACGTCTCGTCGGTGCCCGACGAGACCGTCACCTTCAAGGCGATCGTCGGCCTGACCTGGGATCGCCGCACCGACGCCTCGGGCGCGCTCAACCCGCTGGCGCCGGTGCGCGGCTGGCTGCTCCAGGGATCGGTCGGCTACGCGCCGCCGAGCTTCAACTCGAATCCGTTCCTGGTCTTCCGCGGTGAAGCGCAGGGCATCGCGCCCTTCCACATCCGCGGCCACGAGCTCACGCTCATGGCCAACCTGCGCTACGACCACGGCCTGCCCACCGACTCGCCCGCGCTGCCGCTGGTCGAGCGCTTCTACGCCGGCGGCGACACGCAGGTGCGCGGCTACGACACCGACTCGCTCAAGAGCGAGATCATCCGCTCGCAGGTCTCACCGCTGCCGGGCGTGCCCGGTTTTCGCGTCGTGCCCGAGGGCGGCAACATCCGCCTCGTCAACACCGTCGAGCTGTGGTTCCCCATCGCCAAGTCGTTCCTCGGGCTGCCGATTCAATGGGGCGGCTCGGTCTTCTGGGACCTGGGCATGATCCTCAACCGCTGGGACCTCGTGAAGACGAGCGACGTCAAGCAGTCGATCGGCGTGAGCCTGTTGCGCCTGATGACGCCGGTCGGCGCGCTCTCGATCGAGTACGCCTATCCGCTCGTGCAGACGCTCGCCGAGGAGCGCTGGAAGACGGCGCCGTGGTATACGCACTTTCCGGGGCGCATCCACTTCAACTGGGGCATCCCGCTGTCGGCGTTATGATGTCGCAAGGCCAAGCTTCGCCCGCGCGCCCGCGCGTCCTCGTCGTCGACGACGAGCCGAACATGTGCCGCTCGCTGGCCATCCTCGTGGCCGACGAGGGGCGGCGTGAAGTGGACACGGCGCGCTCGGGTGAAGAGGCGCTCGCCAAGCTCGGCATGGGCCCATCCGGCGGAGCCGGGGCCGCAGAGCGCAGCGAAAATAATGACACCGACGTCATCTTGTGCGACTTGTCGATGCCGGGCATCGACGGGATGGAGCTGTTGCGCCGGGTGCGCGCGGCGCGGCTCGACGTGCAGGTGATCATGATGACCGCATACTCGACGGTGCAATCGGCCGTCGAGGCGATGCGCCTCGGCGCGCACGAGTACCTGATCAAGCCGTTCACCAACGAGGAGGTGTGCGCGGCGGTCGACTCGGCGCTGCAGGTGCGCCCGAGCCGCGCGGCGCGGCAGCTGCGCGCCGGCGCCCCCGTCAGTGTCCGCCTGGGCGAGATGGTGGGGTGCTCGGAGCCGATGCGGCGCCTCTTTCGCGTCGTCGAGCGCGCCGCCGAGACCGACGCCACCGTGCTCGTCACCGGCGAGTCGGGCACCGGCAAGGAGCTGGTGGCGCGCGCCATCCACGCGCTCGGGCGGCGGCGCGAGCGCGCCTTCGTGGCGGTCAACTGCGCGGCGCTCACCGCCGAGCTCCTCGAGTCGGAGCTGTTCGGCCACGAGCGCGGCGCCTTCACCGGCGCGCACAAGACCAAGATCGGGCGGCTCGAGCAGGCCGACGGCGGAACCATCTTCCTCGACGAGATCGGCGACATGTCGCCGGCGCTGCAGACCAAGCTGTTGCGCGCGCTCGAGGAGCGCAGCTTCGAGCGCGTCGGCGGCCTGGCGACCATCCACGTCGACCTGCGCGTGATCGCGGCGACCAATCAGGATCTGCCGCGCGCCATCGCCGAAGGGCGCTTTCGCGAGGATCTGTACTACCGCCTCAACGTCGTCGAGGTCACGCCGCCGCCCTTGCGCGATCGCACCGGCGATCTGCCGCTTTTGTGCGAGCTGTTCCTCGCCGAGAAGGCGGCGGAGATGGGCGTGCCCCAGAAGCGGCTCTCGGAGGCGGCGTTCGACGCGCTCGCCGCCTACGCGTTTCCCGGCAACGTGCGCGAGCTCGAGAACCTGATCGAGCGCGCCACCGTCTTCGCCGAGAGCGACGAGATCTTGCCCATCGATCTGCCGCTGCCGTCGACGTCGCGTCCGCTCGCGGCGCCGAGCCTGGAGGCGCTCATTGGCCCCGACGTGCAGCACGGTTGGACGCGGCTCGGCGCGGTGACCAAGGAGCTCGAGCGGCAGCTCCTCGTGCGCGCGCTGGCGGCGTGGGGCGCGCGGCCCAACGAAGAGATCGCGCGCCGCCTCGGCACCAGCCGCCGCGTCCTCGAGCTCAGGTTGGCCGAATTCGGCCTGAAGAAGAAATGATTCACAGGGAGATCACGAGATCAGGAGATCACGAGAATTTGGCACTCGGATCCGAGGATCCACTTTCCTGATCTCTTGAGCTCCTGATCTCCCTGTGAGCTTTTGTCAGTAGAAGACGCGTCGGTGTCTGCGCTCACGCAGGGCATCGAAGGCGTCGGCGGCGACGATCGCGTTGCCCTGCGCCAGGAGCGAGCGCGCCTCGTCGCCGGTCTTGGCCTCGGGCGGCCACGGCAGCGCGCGCGTCTCGGGGAAACGATCGTGCAGCGCCTTTGGGATCTCGCCGCCGACCACGCCGTCGGCGCCGGCCCATTCGATCGCTCCCGCGTCGCCGACCACGAGCGCGCGCACGCCCGCCTTGTGCGCGACGTCGATGATCGGCTTCCAGTCGCCACCGACGATGATGACGCCGTCGGCGCCGGCCTTGGCCGCGGCCTCCGCTTCGTCTTCGTCGCGCACGCGCACCAGCGCCATCTTGTCGCGCCACGGCGCGCCGATCAGCACCGAGCGGCGCAACACCGTGCCCGCGGTGCGCAGCTCGAACGTATGCCCGCCGGGAAACAGCCCGCGCAGCTCGCAGCGGATCTG
>DATNAQ010000097.1:0-16693 GCA_035607415.1 Polyangia bacterium | reverse complement strand
GCCGCGTCGCGCAAGAGCGCCTCGACCTCGTCCCACGCGCCCGACTGCGCCGCCAGATCCGCGAGCCCCTGGATCGCCGGCGGATAGCCCGCCCGCGCCGACACCGCCTCCCGGAAGCGCCGCGCCGCCTCGTCGGGCTCGCCGCGCCTGAGCGCGGAGGCGCCCAATCCCGCGTGCAGCTCCGCCTGCCGCTCCGGCGCCGGCGTCGCTCCGAGCTCCTTGAGCGCCAGCGCGTCCGCCGTCTTGTCGTCGAGGAGCCGGCGCGCCAGCGATCCATAGAGCGCCACCGCGTCGGCCGCGTCGGGATCCTTGTGCAGCGCCCGCTCGAGCGCGCGCTTGGCCGCGACGTCGTCCTTGCGCCGCTCCATGTGCACGCGCGCCGCATCCACCAGCGCCGCCACCGCCTGCGCCGTCGACGCCGCCACTTCGGCCTCGCGCTCGCGCGCCGCCGCGTAGCCGTCCCAGTCGGCGCCGCCCTGGCGCAGCTTGGCCAGCTCGGCGAGCGCGCGCGGATCCTCGGGCTGTAGCTCGAGCGCGTGCTCGAACGTCTTCTCCGCCGCCGCCGCGTCCTCGAGCTGCGCCTCGAGCACGCCGAGCTCGACGTGCATGCGCGCCAATTCCGGCTTGGCCGCGCCCGCGCGCTTGGCCGCACGGATGCGCGTGCGCAAGACCTCGGCCTGCTCGTCGACGCGCCCGGCCTTGCCGAGCGCGCGCTCGAGCCGCGCCGCGATGCGGTCGTCCTCGGGATGCATCTTGCGCAGCTGCCGCAACACGGCCGCCGCGCCCGCGTGATCGCCGATGCGATCGGTCAAGAGCGCCGCGCGCTTCTCGTAGAGCGCGACCTTGGCTTCGCGATCGGCGCGCTCCGAGCGCCGCTCGTAGAGCGCCTCCAGATCCTTCCAGCGCCCGAGCTTCTCGTAGAGCCGATCGAGCGCCGCCGCCGCCTCGCCGTCCGACGGGTCGGCGTCGTAGACCGCGCCGTACGCCTCGATGGCGCGCTCGGGCAGCTCCAGCTCCTTCTCGAAGATGGCGCCGATGCGCCGCCGGATTGTGCGCGCCTCGACCTGCCCTTGTCGATTGCCCGGCCCCTGCGAGTCGTGCACGTCGAGCTCGCGCGTCAGCGACTCGATCACCTTCGACCACTGACCGACCGCCTCGTAGAGGCGGGCCAGGTTGGCGAACGCCGCCGCGTGATCGGGATACTCGCGCGCCACGTGCGTCCAGGCGTCGATCGCCTCGTAGGTGTTGCCCATGCGCTCGTAGACTTCGGCGAGCTCGAGCGCACGCTCCTTGCGCGACTCGGAGGCCGGGATGCGCTCGATGAGCCCGTGCAGCCGCCGCTCGAGCAGCGTCGCCAATTCGCCCCAGCGCTGCGACTGACGATAGACGTCCTCGAGGCGCGACATCGCCGCCTCGTCGTCGGGCCGCATGCCGAGCGCGCGGTGGTAGCGCGACTCGGCGTCGGTGGCGTCGCCCTGGCGCTCGCGCACGCGCGCCGAATCGATGAGCAGCGACACCGCCCGCTCGGCGTTGCCGGTGTCGTCGATGGTCGCGTCGAGCACCGCCACGAGCTGGTTCCACGCGCCGTTCGACTCGGCCAGCCGCTCGAGCGCGCGCCGCGCCTCTTCGTTGTCCGGATCGAGCTTGAAGGCGCCGGCCAGCGACTCGAACGCCTTGTCGAGATCGCCCGCGCCCTTTTCCCACATCTCGCTGACGGCCAGGAGGTGCTGGAAGCGCTCGTGCTCGTCGTCGGCCGGCAGGTTGAGCTGCACCAGCGCCAGCTCGTCCCACGCCGAGTGCGGCCCCTGGATCGTCTGCGGCTGCGCCGCCCGCGGCAGCGGCATCGGCGGGGGAGGGGCCTTCTTCTTCGCCGCTTTGCCGTTCTTGCCCTTGGGCCCCACGCCCGCGACCACCGCGACGTCGGAGATCGACAGCTCCATCGTCGGTGGCTGCTTCGGCGACTTCTGCGCCTTGCCGGGCATCGCGATGGTCATGAGGTCGTTGATCGACAGCTCGACCGTCGGATCGCGCATCGGCCGCGCCGTCGTGATCGCGTCTGGATCGGGCCCCGACGAAAGCAGCTTGTGCGGCCGCGAATCCTCGAACATCACGTCGTCGAGCGCGACCTCGAGGGTCGGCTCGCGCGCCGACTTCGCCGACGACTCGATGACGAATCCTCCGCCGGCGCCGGCCCCTGCGCCCGACGACGCGCGCGTCGGCGGCGGCGGCGGCGCCGAGGACATCACCGGCGCGTGCAAGACCGGCGGCGGCTTCGGCTCCTCCTTGATGTCACCGACGATGCGCGCCAGCCGCCACAAGTGGCCGCGGATGGTCTCGTCCGCCGGCGCCAGCTGGAACGCGCGCAGATAGGCGCGGAACGCGCGCAGCGGATCCTTGACCTTCTCCTCGACGATCGCCGCCGCCTCGCACGCGATCGCCAGCTGCTCGCTCTCGTCCGCGGTGTGGAAGCGATAGCCCTCGACCGCGAGCGCGTCGTCCCAGCGCTTGGTCGCCTCCGCCAGCCGGCGCACCTCGCCGAGGAGCTCCTTGTCGCCCGGCGCGTAGGGGAAGGCGCGCATGAGCTCGTCGAGCGCGCCCGAGGCGTCTTTCTGCCGCGTCTCGCGCGCGACCGCCCGCTTGCGCAGAAGCGCCAGCTTCTGCGCCGCCGTCCCGCGCGCGATCAGCTGCTCGTACACGTCGAGCAGCGCGCCGGCGTCGTGCGTGCGCTCGCTCAGCCGCTCGAGCTCGGGCAACAGGCGCTCGCCGTGCACGTCGAGCTCCAGCGCCGAGCGCACCACCGCGAACGCGCGCTTGGGATCGTGCAGCTTCTCGTCGGCTACCTTGGCCACCTCGAGCCGCGACTCGAGCCCGGGCAGCGTCGCGTAGACCGCGCACATCTCCTCCCACAGCGCGTGGCGCTCGGCCATGCGCTTGAGATCGCCGAGCAGGCTGCCGTCGTCGGCCGCGCCGAGCTCGTGCGCCAGGCGCAGGTACTCGAACCCGCGCTTGGGATCGTTGATCTTCTCCTCGGCCACCGCCGCCAGCGTGCGCAGCAGCTGGACCGAATCGGCGCGCGTTCCCGCCGCCTCCGACAGCTCGAGCCGCTTCTCGTCGACGGCGCAGAGCGCCTCCCAGTCCTCGAGCTGCCGGTAGAGCGCCGCCAGCGCCACCAGCGGCTCGGTGCCCTCGGGCTGCAGCTCGGCCACGCGCTGCCACGCCGCCACCGCGCGCCGCGGCCCATCGAAGCTCGCTCCGCTCGCTGCCCCGGCCGTTGGGCGGGGGCCCAGCAGCTGCGACGTGCGCCGCGCGATGTCGATGGCGATCGACAGCTTCGACGCCGGATCCTCCGTCAGGAACAGCTCGCGCTCGGCGATGCGCAGGCTGCCGTCGAGGTTGCCGCTCGCGGCCAGCAGCTTCTGCAGCCGGGCGTGCGCCTCGAGGTTGCGCGGCGCCAGATCGTCGAGCACGTGGCGCAGGATCTCGATCGCGCGCTCCGGATTCTTCAGCCGCTCGTCGGCCAGCTGGGCCCGCTCGAGCGCCACCGCTACCGCGTCGTCGCCGTCGGCGTGCGCCTGGCGCCGCGCCAGCACGTCGTCGAGCAGCGCCCAGTCGCCGCGCGCGCGCGCCAGCCGCGTGAGCCCTTCGAGCGCCTCTTTGTCCGTCGGACGTCGCTCGATGACCTCTTTCCACGCCCGCGCCGCGCGCATGGTGTCGCCGAGCTTGCCGTCGACGATGCGGGCGTAGCGCTTCCACGGCTCCACGCCTTCGGGCCCGGCCGGCACCTTGGGCAGCGTGCGCTCGAGCGCCGTCGCCGCCGCGGGCCACTTCTCGAGCGCCGCTTCGAGCCGCCCGAGCGCCTCGTACGCCTTCAGATCATTCTTGTCGAGCTTGACCGCGCGCTCGAGCCGCTCGGCCGCCGCCGCCGCGTCGCCGCGCTTCTCGTACAGCGCCGCCAGACGGTGAAGCAGGGGCAGCTTCTCCGCCGGCGTCGCCGCCGCGCCCGCGTGCTGCTCGAGGATCGCGAGCAGCTTCTCCTCCGACGCTTCGCCGCCCTTGTCGAACGCCACCTCGAGCCGCCGCAAGGCATCGCGATCGCCGGGCAGCTGCTCGAGGATCTCCTCGCACGCCCACTCGACGCCTTCGACGTCGTGCAGCCGCTCGTCGTACAGCGACGCCAGCTTGCGCAGGAGGTTGAGCTTCTCGACCTTCTCCTTGGCCGCCTTGAGCTGCTTGCGCAGCGTCTCGGCCACCTCGACCTGGTTGCCTTCGCGCTCCGACAGCTCGGCGAGCGAGCGATAGATCGACGCGTCCTGCGGCTTCAACTCGAGCGCGTCGTGCCACAGCTGCCGCGCCCGCTCGAGATCGTGCCGCTCGCGATGCACCTGCCCGAGGCGCTTGAGCACCTCGGCGCGCGTGTCGCGATCGCGGGCCGCCTCGAGCTCGCGCTCGAGCGACGCGGTCATCGACGCCCAGCGCTCCTGCTTCTGCATGAGGCGCTTGAGCTCCGAGCCGCCCTTGGGCGACGGGGCCAGCGCCTCGGCACGCCGCCACGCGTCCGCCGCCATGGCGATGTCGCCGAGCTTCTTCTCGTACAGATCGGCCAGCTCCGCGAGCCGCCGCGGCTGATCCGACAGCGGCGCCGACTCCACCGCCTGCTCGGCGATGCCGACGAGCGTCGCGTAGTCGCGCTTCTGCGTCAGATGATCGGCGAGCAGCTGATACGCATCCGGATGCACCGGATCGGCGGCCAGCGCCTCGAGCAGCGACGACTCGAAGCGCTCGGCGTTGGCCGCGCGCTGCCAGTGCGTGGCCACGTCGACGAGCAGGTCGGCGCGATCGCGCCCCTGCAGATCGCCGACGAGCCGCTCGCGCAGCTCGGCGATCTGCGACCACTTCTTCTGCGTCGTCAGCAGCTCCTCGAGCCGCTCGACGACGATGCCGGTGTCGTCGCCCTCGTCGTAGGCCTCGACCAGCGCCGCGGACGCTTCGTCGGCGTCGCCGGCGTCGATGGCCAGCTCGGCGAGCTTGAGCGCGCGCCGCGGCACCGGCGCGCCCTGGCGATAGAAGCGCCGTAGATCCTCGCTGCGCCGCCCGTCGAGGTAGGCCCGCTCGAGCCGCGTCGCCGCGTCGAGGTGATAGGGATCGGCACCGAGCGCGCGCCGCAAGAACGCGATCTGCGCCTCGACGTCGCCGTGCGCCGCCCGCTCGTCGGCGAGCTCGACGAACAGGTTGGCCGCGCGCCCGAGCTGCGCCTCGTCGTCGCCCGCCGTGGGAAACTCGGGCGCGATGTAGAGCGCCGCCAGCGCCTCCTTGGCCGCGGCGTCGTGCGGACGCAACCGCACGGCCTCCTCGAGCCGCACCGCCGCCTGCCCCCAGTCGCGCAGCTTGTCGGCGAGCATGCGTCCGAGCGCCACCAGGATCTCGCCGCGCTTGTCGCGGTTCGACGCCGCCGTCTCCAGCTCGACCTCGTAGAGCCGGGCCACCATCGGCCAGTCGCCGAGCGCGCGATAGACGCGCCGTCCGGCGTCGATGGCGAGGGCGTTGTCGGGATCGGTCTTGTAGGCGCGCTCGTACGAGGCCATCGCGCGATCGATGCGCCCGAGGTCACCCTCGAAGAGCGCGCCGAGCTCGAGGTCGATCGCCGCGCGCAGCCGCGCCTCGGCCGGCCCCTTCTCGGCCTCGTCGGCGGCACGCTCGTAGAGCTCGACCGCGCCGAGCAGGTCGCCACGCTCGCGCGTGAGCTGCGCAGCTTTACGGTAGGCGTCGGCCGCGGGGCCGCCGCGAGAAGCCTGCGCCTTCTTCAGAAGCTCGTCGATCGCCGCGGCAGCCATTGGGTGTTGGCACAATTCCCTTGTGCGCGCCACAGCTTACCATGTCGATGGAAGTGTCCGCTACGGCAAACGGATCTGTAGGAGCGACTCCTCGTGGAGGACGACGACGAACAGGTCCCCCGACGGCGCGACGGTGATCGCGGTCGGCTCGTTGATCGTCGCCGGCAGCGCGCCCGGGCTCAGGTAGGGCCTGCCCGGCGCGCCCGCGACGGTGGTGACGACGCCGGCGGGCGTGACCTGGCGGATCGCCGTGTTCTTCAGGTCGCCGACGAAGACCACCGACCGCGTCTGGTCCCACGCCACGCACGTCGGCGTGTTGAGCTTCGCGCTCGCGCCGGTGCCGTCGGCGAAGCCGGGCAGATCGCCGCCGGCCACCGTGGAGACGGCGGCGCCGGCGATCACGATCTTGCGGAGCGCGTTGTTGCTGGCGACGTAGAGCGCCCCCGCGCCGTCGCTGGCGATGCCGTGCGGCCCGTTGAAGCGCGCCATCGCCCCCGGCATGTCGACGAGCCCGCCCATGTGCGCGGTGCCCGCCAGCGTCGAGACCATCCCCGCGTTCATGTCGATGGCGCGCACGATGTTGTTGCCGGTGTCGGCGACGTACATCGTGCGCCCGACGATGACGACGTCGGTCAGCCCGGCGAAGCGCGCGTCGGTCAACGATCCCTCGGCGTAGCCGAAGTCGTTCGAGCCGGCCCACAAGTGGGGCGCCGCGAAACCGTCGCTCGCGATCAGCCGATAGATGGCGTTGTTGGCCGCATAGTAGATGTCGCCGTTGCCGTCGACGGAGAGGTTGCCGCCGCCCTGATAATCTCCGGCGTAGACTCCGCCGACGGTGCCGGCGTCTGGATCGATCTTTCGCACCGTCGATCCGTCGCGCACGTAGACGGTGCCGTCGGCGGCGGTGGTCACGCCGAGCGGGTCGTTGAAGCGCGCCACGAAGCGCGAGCCGTTCTGCCGATCGTTGAGATCGTTGTACGTGATCGGCACGCCCGCCACCGGCGTCAGATCGAAGGTCGACAGGTTCACCGTCTCGATGAACGACAGGCCGCCTGCCCAGAGCGTGCCGTCGGGCGCGAAGGCCAGCGAGTCGATCGGCGCCCAGTTGTCCATCGCGCGCGTCGTGATCGTGCCGGTGGCGACGTCGATGACGCGGCCGCTCAGATAGAGCGTTCCGTTCAGGTAGGAGACCTGGTTCGGGAAGTTGAGCGTGCCGACGCCGGGCGGCCCGTCGGTGAAGCCGGCGACGCCGACCTTGCCCGCCAGCGTCGAGACCATCCCGCTGGCGAGGTCGATGGCGCGGATGAGCTGGTTGTTGTCGCTGACGAACAGGTGGCCCGCGCCGTCGAGCGCCATCCCGGTCGGGAAGTTGAACCTGGCGGTGGCGCCGGGGCCGTCGGCGTAGCCCACGCCGTTGGCCACGCCGGCGAGCGTGGTGACCGCGGCCGACTCGACGTCGACGACGCGGATCTGACTGCCGGGCGCGTCGGCGACGTACAGGTGATTCTGTCCGTCGTAGGCGAGCTCCCAGATCTCCTGAAAGCTGGCCGCGCTGCCGGTGCCGTCCATGTTGCCGAACCGGAACGGCTGACCGACGAGCGTCGAGGTGGCGCCGTCGGCCACCATGACCTTGCGGATCGTCTGCCCGTCGGCGACGTAGAGCGCGCCGCGCACGGCGTCGTAGGCGACGCCCCACGGCCGGACGAAGCCGGCGCTCTTGCCGGTGCCGTCGGCGAAGACGTTGTTCTCGACGGTGCCGGCGAGGGTCGTGACCGCGCCCGAAGCGGCGTCGACCTTGCGGATCACGTTGCTCGAGTCGCTGAAGTAGACGTGGCCCTGGCCGTCGGGCGCGATGCCCTGAACGTAGGCCACGCGCGCCGCCGCGCCGACGCCGTCGAGGGTACCGGCGCCGGCGGGCAGCCCGGCCCAGCGCAGCACCCCGGAGGTGAGCACGTCGATGGTCGTGGAGCGGGTCTCACCGAAGTAGAGGCTGCTCGTCGCCGTGATCACGTCGCTGCCGGAGGCATTCGGCGCGCTGTAGAGGCCCTTGTCGTCGACCGTGCCGCCGGCACCGCCCGGCGCCACCGCCCAGCTCACCGGCGACGGCGAGGCCAGCGGCACCGTCTGCCCGGCGAAGACCTGCGCATGATCGAGCGACAGCCCGACGGCGCTCATCGCGTGCGGCCCGTCGGGCGGCAGCTCCATGTCGACGGCGACGAGGTGCGCGTCCGAACCCGCGAGCGTCGACGTGGTGTTGCCGACGGCGACCACGAGGCCTTGCGCGTCGCGCGCCAGCACGCCGACGGTGAGGTCGCCCGTCGACGTGGTCAGATGGAGGACGAGCGTCTCCTTGCGCTGCAGGGCGCGCGTCAGATCGTAGCGCGTGTGATCGTTCTGATTGCCCGACAGCGTCAGCTCGAGCGCCGTGACCGTGGCGACGTCGGCGTCGCTGATGGCGGCGGCGAGCGTATCGATGGTGAGCTCGACGTCCTTCGGCCCGAGGCCCTTGCTGCAGCCGCCCGCCGCGGCGACGGCGAGCGCGACCCACGCGAGCCGGTGCATCAGAAGCCCACCGAGAGCACGCGCAGCCCGTGCGACGTGAAGTCGGGCAGGCTCGACGAAAAATTCGACTTCGAGCCCGACTCGGTCAAGCCGATCGCGATCGCCGCCCCGGCCACGCCGGCCACGCCCACCGTGATCAGCGTCCACGCCCACCACTTGAGCGGCCTGGCGCTGCCCGACGGGCGCTCGAAGTTGGGCTCGATCTCGACCATGCCCTTGGGCTCGACCACGCCCTCCGGCGCGGCCTTCGGCGGCGGCGTGTGCGCCGTCGCGGTCGGCTTCGTCTCCGTCGGTGCCGTCGCCGGCGGTGGGGCGGTGGGCGGCGTGGCCATCGCCGCGGCCGGTTTCTCGCTCGGCTTCGTCGTCGGAGGCAGCGGCGGAGGCGGCGACGCGGTCACCGGCGCGGGCGTCTCACGGGTCGCCGTCGCCGTCGCTGCCTGCTTCGCCACCTGGTCCTGCGCCATCGCCGCCTCGAGCTCGCTGATGATGCGCTCGACCTGGTCGCGGTTCGGCGCCTTCGCCCAGTTCCGCAGGAACGTGCGGTAGCTGCGCACCGCCGCCGGCCGATCGCCGATCGCGCGATAGCACTGCGCGATGTTGAACAGAAAGACCGGCTCCTCGTAGTTGAGGTACGCGCGCTTGAAGGCGTCGAGCGCCGCGCCGTACTCGCCGAGGTCGTATTGCCGTTTCCCCTCGGTGTACGCCTGCTTCGCGGCCTCTTTGTTGTCGGCCCTGGCCGAAGATGACAGCGCGCACACGAGTGCCGCTGCGACGACGATCGCCCCCCTCATCCGCGGCAGCATAACGATCCTTGACACCGGCAACAAGCGACACCTATGAAGACGGATTGCCGCTTGGCGCGAGCCCGAGTCCGGACGTATTCTCCCTGGTCGGGGCCCAGGTCCTCGCCATGACCGTCGGGCTGGCCTCGGCCCGCGCCACACCGTTCCGAGAGAATGCACAGCCGATGAGGAGCACGCCTGCGCCGATGACTGCCGTCCGCTATCAGCTGCCCAATGGCCTCCGTGTGGTCTTGCAAGAGAACCACGCGGCCAAGGTCGTCGCGTTCCAAGCGTGGGTCGCGGTCGGCTCCGCGGACGAGCCGCCCGAGATCGCCGGCATCGCGCACGTCTTCGAGCACATGTTGTTCAAGGGCACCGCGCGCCGCGGAGTGGGTCAGATCGCGCACGAGGTCGAAGCCGCCGGCGGCGAGATCAACGCCTGGACCTCGTTCGACCAGACCGTCTATCACCTCGTGCTGGCCTCGCGCTACTTCGACACCGGCCTCGATATCCTCGCCGACGCTCTGCAGAATTCTTCTTTCGATCCGCATGAGCTCGAGCGAGAGCTGAAAGTAGTGCTTGAAGAAGTGAAGCAGGGCGAGGACAACCCCTCGCGCGTCGCCACGCAGGCGCTCTTCGGCGCGGCCTACGCGCGCCATCCGTATCGCCGCCCGGTCATCGGCTACACCAAGACGGTCAAGGCGTTCACGCGCGAGCGGCTGCTCGACTTCTTCCATCGCTGGTACGTCGCCAACAACGTCACGCTCGTGGTCGTCGGCGACTTCGACACCAAGCGCGCACAGGCGGCGATCGCCGAGGCGTGGGGCAAGATGGCGTCGCGTCCGCTGGCCCGACCCGACCGCAAAGAGCCACAGCAGAAGGCGCCGCGCGCCAAGGTGGTCACGCAGGACGTGCGCGAGACCCAGGTCGGCGTCGCCTTCCACATCCCCGGCATCCACCACGACGACACGGCGGCGCTCGATCTTCTCGCCATCATCCTCGGCCAGGGCGACTCGTCGCGGCTGACGCTCGGGCTCAAGCGCCGCGATCAGCTGGTCACCGACGCCTTCGCCTACGCGTACACGCCGCGCGATCCCGGCCTGCTCGTGGCCGGCGCGACGCTGCCGCCCGGCGAGCTCGACGCCGCCTTCGCCGGCCTCATGGCCGAGACGTTCCGCATGCGGCACGAAGAGGTGAGCGAGACCGAGCTGCGCAAGGCCAAGGCGATCATCGAGTCCGACGCCACCTATCAGAAGGAGACGGTGCAGGGCCTGGCCCGCAAGCTCGGCTTCTTCGAGACCGTCGGCGGCGGCCTCGACTGGGAGGACGAGTACAACCGCCAGGTGCGCGCGGTGACGCCGGCGACGCTGATGGCCGCGGCGCGCAAGTACCTCACCGTCGAGAACGCGACCATCGCGGCGCTCGTGCCCGACCCGAAGAAGGACAAGGCAGGCGGCGACGTGCGCAAGCTCGAGGGCAACCTGGTCGGCGCGCTGACGTCGGCCTCCGAGGCCGCCGAGGCGCGCTGGGCCCCGCCGGCCCCGCCACCTTCGACGGCGCGCGACGAGGAGGTCCTGCGCCTCAAGCTGCCGTCGGGCGCGCGCCTCCTGGTCAAGCGCGATCCGTCGGTGGGCCTGGTGGCGATGCGCGCCGTCTGGATGGGCGGGCTGCGCTACGAGGACGCGCGCACCAACGGCGTCAACAACCTGATCGCCGCGCTCGTCACGCGCGGCACGCGCACCAAGACCGGCGACGAGCTGGCGCACGAGGTCGAGGCCATGGCCGGCTCGATCGGCGGCTTCTCCGGCCGCAACAGCTTCGGCGTGCGCGCCGAGATGTTGGCGCGTCACTGGGAGCGCGGCTTCGAGCTCGTCGCCGACTGCATCCTGCAGCCTGCCTTCAGCGACGACGAGCTCGAGAAGGAGCGGCGCCAGGCGCTCGAGGAGATCCGCACCCAGGCGGACAACATCTCCTCCGAAGCCTTCCGCCTCTTCCAGCAGACGCTCTACACCAAGCACCCCTACCGGCTCGACGTCATCGGCACCGCCGACTCGGTCGCGGGGCTGACGCGCCGCCGCCTCGTCGACTACTACAAGCGCCACATGGCGCCGTCGCAGATGACGCTCGCCATCGTCGGCGACGTCGATCCGCAGGCGGTCGTCGCCAAGGCGCGCGCGCTCTTCGGCTCGGCCGGCAAGGGCGCGCCGCCGCCGGAGTCGCCGGCGCGGCCATGGGACGCGGCCCATCCCATCGTCGGGCGCGAGGTCTTCAAGTTCCAGAACAAGCAGCAGGCGCACGTCGTCTACGGCTTCCCCGGCACCACCATCACCGACGACGATCGCTTCGCGCTCGAGGTGCTGGCCACGATCCTGTCGGGGCAGGGCGGCCGCCTCTTCGTCGAGCTGCGCGACAAGCGCGGCCTCGCCTATCGCGTGAGCGCCTTCTCGGTCGAGGGCGTCGATCCCGGCTACTTCGCGGTCTACATCGCCACGTCGCCCGAGAACCTGGCGGTCGCCAAGAGCGGCATCGAGGACGAGCTCGGCAAGATAGCGGCCGTGCCCGTGCCCAAGGCCGAGCTCGAGCGCGCCAAGCGCTACCTCGTCGGCGCGCACGAGATCTCGCTGCAGCGCCGCGCCGCGCTCGCCTCGACGCTGGCGTTTCACGAGGCCTACGGCGTCGGCTGGGACGAGTATCGCCGCTACGCGCCCGGCATCCTCGCCGTCAGCGCCGCCGACGTGCAGCGCGTGGCCCGCAAGTACCTCGTGCGCCCGCGCGCGATCATCGCCACCGTGAAGCCGGAAGAAGTGACGCCGGTCCTCGCCAAACAAAAAGGCCAGCGCGCCGCCGGCAAAGCCGCGCGCAAACAATGATGTCATAATCGAGGTCCGTGCCCGTCGACGCGACCCAGCCGGAGGACCCCCTCGTCGGCCGCCTCATCGCCGAGCGTTACCGCGTGCTCTCGCCGCTGGGGCGGGGCGGCATGGGCGCCGTCTATCGCGTCGAGCACGTGATGCTCAAGAAGGAGCTGGCGCTCAAGTTCCTTCATCCCGAGCTCGGCCGCCTCGACGAGGTCGCGCGCCGCTTCGAGCGCGAGGCCGAGGCCGCGGCGCGCCTCGATCACCCGAACATCATCGCCGTCACCGACTTCGGCCGCACCGAGGACGGCATGCTGTTCCTCGTGATGGAGCTCCTCAACGGCCTGTCGCTCACGAACGTGATCCGCCCGAGCGGCGTCGGCCGGCCGCTCCCCGTCGAGCGCGCGCTCGGCATCGTGCGCCAGATCCTGCGCGCGCTCGAGCACGCGCACGGCTCCGGCATCATCCACCGCGATCTCAAGCCCGACAACATCATGCTCATCGAGCGCGACGGCGAGCGCGACATCGTCAAGCTGCTCGACTTCGGCATAGCCAAGATCACCGCGCCGCAAGACGGCGATCCCGCGCAGCAGGGGCAGGCGCTCACGCAGGCCGGCGTCGTCTTCGGGACGCCCGAGTACCTGTCGCCCGAACAGGCGATGGGCGAAGAGGCCGATCCGCGCGCCGACCTCTACTCGGTGGGCATCGTGCTCTACGAGATGCTCACCGGCAAGCGCCCGTTCGACGCGCCGTCGAAGGTGGCGATCGTGTCGATGCACCTGACGCAGAAGGCGATGCCGGTGACCCAGGCCGCGCCCGAGGCCGCGGTGCCCAAGTGGCTCGAGCGCGTCGTCGAGCGCGCCATGGCCAAGAAGCGCGACGAGCGTTACGCCTCGTCGTCGGAGCTGCTCGCCGCGCTCGACTGGTCGGCGCCTTCGCGCGGCATGCCCGCCGTCGCCGAGCCGGGCCGCGCGCCGTTCTTCCGCGACTTGTGGGCGCGCGTCGAGGCCGGCGTCTCGTTCCTCGTGCATCGCGCCCGCCAGGCGGGCGTGCCCATGCCGCGCGCCTTCGTCGGCGCTGCGCTCGCGCTCACGGTGGCGCTCGTCGCCATCGTCTTCTTCCTCCGCCGCGCCGACGGGCCGCGCCCCACGCCGGCGGCGCTCGCCGAGTCGATCGGCCGCGTCGAGACGATGCTCGCGCGTGGGGAATTGGAACCGGCCCGCGCCGCGTTACAGCAATTGCAGGCACAGCATCCGGAGACGGCGCGCGTGCGTTACTTGTTCGGAAACCTCGATTACGCGCAGGGCGAGCGCGAGCATGCGCTCGCCGACTACCACGACGCCCTGCGCCTCGACGGCGGCTACGCCAAGGATCCGGTGCTGCGCGCCAACGTGCGCGCGTCGCTCGATCGCAAGAACGAAGGACCCGCGGCGGTGGCGCTGCTCGCCGACGACATCGGCAAGCCGGCGCTGCCCGATCTCGTCAACTGCGCCAAGACCTGCCGCGACGATCGCACGCGCAAGAAGGCCGCCGAGGCCGCCATCAAGATCGGCGGCCCCGCGCTCATCGCCGCCGAGGGCAAGCCCATCCCCGACGACGACGATGCCGCCGAGGAGGTGCTCGAGCGGCTGCGCAGCGGCAAGAGCTGTCGCGAGCGCAAGGCCGCCGCGCTCGAGCTCATCGGCACCGGTGACCGCCGCTACCTCGACAGCTTGCGCGCGGCGCGCGATCGCCGCGGCGGCTTCCTCGGGCTCGAGCAGATCAACGGCTGCATGCGCCGCGACCTCGACGCCGGCATCCGCAAGCTCGACGGAGGGGACAAGTAATGGCCTCGCCGACGTACAAGAAGAAGAAGGCGATGCCGGGCCAGATGCTGCGCCGCTCCGATCCGCTGACGAGCCTCCTGCTCGTGTTCCCGCTCTTCGTCGTCTATCAGATCGG
Organism: Polyangia bacterium; assembly: GCA_035607415.1. Classification (GTDB taxonomy): domain Bacteria; phylum Myxococcota_A; class Polyangia; order Palsa-1104; family Palsa-1104; genus JAQBQH01. The sequence goes on along the minus strand of DATNAQ010000097.1, from coordinate 2,722 downwards.
CGTCCTGTCGATGCCGTCGACGTACAACGGCGCCGACCTGGTCACCTCGCAGATGCTGCGGCTGCTCCATGGCAACGCGGGCACCTACCTTCTCATCAACGTCATCCTTGCCATCGCGTTCCTCGTGCTCGTGCTGGTCTTGCGGCGCAAGAACACGTTCGATCCGCGCCTGTTCGTGCCGGTCCTCTTCGAGAGCGCCATCTACGCGCTCACGATGGGCTCGCTCATCTGCTTCGTGATGATCGATTTTCTGCACATCGATCCGAAGCTCTTCATCGGAATCGGCTGCTCGACCACCCCCGAGCGCGCCGGCCCGGCGGCCAAGCTCATCCTCTCGCTCGGCGCCGGCGTCCACGAGGAGCTCGTCTTCCGTCTCATCATGGTCGGCGGCGGCGTCTGGCTCTTCGAGCGCGTCCTCGGGCTGCGCCGCTGGCTCGCCATCGCGCTGGCGTTCGCCATCTCGTCGGTGCTGTTCTCGGCCGCGCACCACGTCATCGGCGGTGAGCCGTTCCATGTCGGCGCCTTCACCTACCGCATCTTGTGCGGCCTGGTGTTCGCCACGATCTTCCAGACGCGCGGCTTCGCCGTCGCCGTCTATACGCACGCGCTCTACGACATCTACGTCTTGCTAGTCCGCGGCTAACACCCTAGGCTTCGCTCATGGCCGGCCCGCCGCCTCCGCCCGATCCGTATCTCGACTATCTCGCGAAGTTCGAAACGCAGGTGGGCGCGCTCGCCGTCGGCGCCTACGGCAAGTTCCACGGCAAGCTGGTGCGCAAGCTCTCGTCCGACGAGTTCGCCACGCGCTACTCCGAGTTCTCGACGCTCGACAAGACCTACCGCGGCATCCTCGAGCGCGGCGACACCATCAACGACGCCGTCGTCCGCATGTGGCGCGAGCGCCGCGCCGAGCTGTTGATCGACGGCCCCGAGCCCGGCGCCAAGTAGCAGCGCTAGGGCTGTCCGACCGCCACTAGTAGTAGAAGCCGATGCCGAGCGCGATGAGGTGCTGCGCCGAGCCGCGATCGGCGACGGTGATCGTGTTGTTGCGCCGCGACAGCCCGCTGTAGTGCGTGGCGACGAACTCATACGAGTACGCCGCCTCGAGCGCGAGCTGTCCCTTGTACTTGTCCTGGTTCGGCTGCATCAGCACGAAAGACAGCCCGCCGCCGAAGAAGCCGCCGAACGTCGTCGACGCCGCGCCGTCTTCGAGGCCCACGGTCTGCGCGCGCTGCGCCGGCACCAGCCCACCGCCGTACAGCGACACGCCGAACGGATGGCCGCCGAGCGTGAACAGCGCCGGCACCGCCAGCCCGAGCCCAATCGTCATGCCGACAATGCGGTCCGACGGCAGCTTCACGTCGATGTCGGGTTGCACGAGGTTCAAGACCATCTGCCCGCCGAGCCTGAGGCGCAGGCTGAGCCCGCCGAGCACGCCGAAGTGCACGCCCGCCGACACACCGCCGTCGATGGTGTGCGCCTGCACCGCCAGCGTCTTGGCCGTGCCCGTCGTCGGCAGGATGTAGCGCAGCGCCGAGGCGCCGATGAACGTGTAGCTCGCGTCGCCGCCGAACAAGAGGTACTTGCCGACGGTGCCATAGACCCCGATCCCGACCTGCGCGCCGAACCCATTGGACGAGCCCTCGTAGTTCGACAGCGCGCCCATGCCGTTCGACGTGAAGCGCTGGCTGAGGATGCCGATGCCCGCGCGCACGCCCGGCGCGATGTACACCTTGCCGCGCGAGGTCCAGTTGTCCTTGACCACCGTCGCCGACGCCGAATCGCTCGCTGATTCGTCGTCGCTGCGCGAGGAGAGCTTCTTGAGCTTGCGCTTCTTCTTCGGCTTCGTCTCCTCGGCGCTCTTCTCGCCGCCGTCATCATTCGAGCCGTTGGACGACGCCAGCCCCGGCGGCGTCTCGTCCTCGGTGTCACGCCGCTTCTTCGGCGGCGGCGCCTCTTCCTCCGGCGGCGTCTCGACCTTGGCCTGCTTGCGCCCCTTCTTGGGCGGCGGCGGCGGCTCTTCCTCGGCCTTCTGTTCCTGCCTCGGCGGCGGGGAAGGGGCCTCCTCGGCTTTGGCGAACTTCGACTTCTTCTTCGCGCCCTCGGGCGTGATCGTCGGCGGCGGCGCCGCCTCCTCCTGCGCCGACTCGTCGGGCGGCGGCGTCGACGTCTGGACGTGGCCCGGCTTGACCGCCTTGGCCTGGATCCACGCCGTCTCGCCACCGCCGATGTCGATGTTGATCCACTTCTTGTCGGCCGACTTCTTGACCAGTTGCACCTGCTCGCCGCGCCGGAGGATGCCGAGCACCGCGCCGGTCGCCGACGGCCGTCCGTAGAGGTTGGCCTCGTTGACGCTGACGATGAGCTTGGTCTCCTCGCCCTCGTGGTAGCGCGACTTCGAGACCCACGCCTCGGGGCGCACGCCGCGCGGCTTGGCCAGCGGCCGCGCGTCCTCGTCGTCGCTCGAGTCTTCGCTCGCCTCGTCGTCCTTGCTGCGCAGCCCCTTGACCGCCGCCGCCTGGATCCAGCCTTCGTGGCCGTCGGCGCGCACGTGCACCCAGTTGCCGTCGTCGGTCTGCCCGAGCATCGGCACCTTCTTGCCCGCCGCCAACCTGTCGAGGATGCGCGCCGACGACGTCGGCTTCTCGCGCAACATCGTCCGCACTTTGATTTCAATCGGCGCGGCGAACACCACCGACGCCGTGGTCAGAACGACCGCTAC
>DATNAQ010000084.1:0-48771 GCA_035607415.1 Polyangia bacterium | reverse complement strand
TCTTGCAGCTTGCCGCCGAGGGGCTGACGTCGGCGGCGATCGGAGAGCGGCTCGCCATCGGCAAGCGCACCGTCGAGACCCATCGCGCCAACCTGCAGCGCAAGCTCGGCGTGAAGACGCAAGCCGACCTGGTGCGCTTCGCCGTCAAGAAGGGCCTCGTCAGCGTCGATTGAATCCCACATCTTCTCACTGGGACGACGCTCCCCGATCGGGGGGCGCGCGCCCGGTGTTCAGATGTGGGTGTAAGCCAGCTTTCCCGTCGCTGCGCGGAATTTTCGGCGACTGGCGCAAAAGTTGCTCATCACGTGGGCGATGCGCTCGACAACCGCAAGCTCGACCAATCCCTGGGGCACCTCGATCGACGACGGGTGGAAGGATCTCGTCGTTTCGTCGGCGCCGCCGCCACCGCCGCGCGAGGCGATGGAGCCGGTCGTGCGCAACCGTCCGCTGCCCGCGGACTTCAACACCTGGCAGGAGCACGGCGCGCCGCGCGTCGCCTCGGTCGAGATGCCGGTCGAGGAGCCCAACTTCACGGCGGCGGATCGGCGGCTGTGGCTGATCGCGGGCACGCTCATGGGCCTGGCCGCGCTCGTCCTCGGCCTCCTCGGCGTGCTCACCTTCGGCGGCGCATCGTCGGTAACGCCGGCGGCGGCTCCGCAGCCTGCAGCCGAAGCGGCACCGGCCATCGAGCCCGCGCACGCGTCAGCCGCGCACGCGTCAGCCGCGCACGCGACGGCGGCGCGCACCACCGTCGCCGTCAACACGCGCTCGTCGAACCCGCGCATCCTGAAGGCCTCGGCCCACTCCAACCGCAGCCATCATCACAAGCGCGTCGCCTCGCGCTGATCGTCAGTACAAGCCGCGCATCGCCATCAAGAGCCGCAGCACCACCATCGCCGCGAGGATGGTGACGACGAGCGGCACGACGAAGAACGGCGTCTTGACCATCGACGCCTTCATCGCCGCCGTGCGCGCCACGATCGTGCGATAGGCCGGCGAGCAGACCTGCGCCGCGCGCCCCGAGAACAGCGTCAGGATGATGGCGCCGCTCCACAGCGCCGACAGCACGAACATCACGATCGGCCCCATCAGCGACGGCTGCGCGTCGGCGAACAGCGACGAGTCGCCGTACAAGGCGCTCAGCCGCGAGTAGGCGACGCAGGTGAGGACGAAGCGCAACAGCGTGAACGCGAGCCCGACGATCGACAGGATCGCCGCCGCGATGCGCGCGCCGTTGGCGAAGCGCCCGAGGTAGTGGCCGAGCACATACGAGCCCGCCGCCGCCGCGACCACGAACATCGCCACGTAGCCGAACGCGCTCGCCATGAGCGCGCTCGAGCCGTGCAGCGGCGACGAGACGAGCGCGCCGCCGACGAGCCCGAACAGCACCAGGAAGCCGGCGCCGAACACGACCGCGCCGATGCGGTACCAGAAGGCGAGGCCGCGCAGGTGCGACTCCATCGCCAGATCGCGCTGCAGCGCCAGGTTGACTTGATTGGCGTCGGCGCCCGGCGCCGCGGCGCCGCAGGTCTCGCAGATGAGCGGGTTGTGACGGTTCGGCCTACCGCACGTGTCGCAGCTCCACATGTTCGCCTCTCGGTGCTGTCGTATTACGGCGCCGCTACGGCGACCTTCCGCCGCGCTACTGGATCTCGAAGCCGTCGACGTCGAAGCGCGCCAGCGCGGTCGAGTCGCCGGTGACCGAGAGGTAGACCTTGGCCGGCGCGGTCAGCGTCAGCTGGCAGCGCTCGTTCGAGTTGTACAGGTACGACTTGCACTTGTAGGTCGACGTGATGGTCGGCGGCGCGCCGACGCGCACGCGCAGATCGGCGTCGCCCGACGAATTCGACGGCTCCGGCGCGGTCGCGAAGACGTAGGTCCCCGGCGCCAGCGTCTCGGTCGTCCACGACATCGTCTGCTTGTAGCCGACGACGCCCTTGGCGTTGAAGCCGTTCCACGACGCGCCCGGGTCGTAGCCGGGCGTGAACACGTTGTCCTCCTCGCCGGTCACCACCGCGACCTGCGCGGCGTCGACGTCGCGGAAGATGGTGCCCCAGCTCGACGGCGCCGTCGGCGCGCTGAGCGCGCGGATGAGCGCCATCGTCGAGCCGGCGAGCGACACGAAGTACGCCGGCATCGCGTTGGTGACCATGTCCATGTACTTCGTGCCCGTCGGATCGCTCGGGTTGAGGAGCGCCCGCTGCTTCGGGATGGTGTCGTCGACGTAGGCGAAGGTGTCGCAGCCGTCCATGAACAGGATCTGGTACTTGCCCGGGAACCAGTGGCCGAGCGTCGACAGGTACCGGACGTTGGCGCCGAGGCCGGCGTGGCCGTTGTACATGACGAGGTCGGCGTTGGTCGCCAGCTCGGCGTAGCGCTTGTTGAACGCCGCGCCCGCCGACGGCACCGACGGCACCAGGATCGCGGTGATGGCGATCGCCGTGCCGTCGCTGCGCACGAGCTCGAACGTCACGTCGTCGGCCTTGTCGCCGGTGCCGGGATCGACCGGCAGGTTGGCCGGGAACGTCGTCGCCGTCGGAAACTCGGCGCGCACCGCGGCGATGAGCTCGTCGAACGCGGCCACGCCGGGGTCCGAGTGGTCCTTGCCGCTCACGTCGTACTTGCCGAAGATGGCGAAGATCTGGAGGCGGCCGTCCTCCCAGACCTTGTGGTACTCGGGATACTTCGCGACGCTGTTGTCGTTCGACACGGTCACCGTCGCGGTCATCGTCGCCACGTCGGCGGCGGCGAGGCTGCAGCCCGACGCGCGCGGCCGGTAGTGGTACCAGAAGTTGTCGACGGTGACGTCGGCCGGCTCGCCGTCGTTGCAGGTGGCGCCGTACTTCGCCTTGAAGGTCGACGGCGCGTCGGAGCGCATCGGCAGCGTGAGGCCGAACGACGTCGGCAGATTCACCTTGCCGCCCCACGCGACCGGAAGGTGCGCGTGATACTTCGTGCGGTAGAGGCCGCCGCCGATGTACGTCGTCGTGACGTTGGTGAGCGCGAGCTTCTGCAGCTGCGCCACGCCGTTGTTGCCGTTGAGCACGCCGACCGTGTAGAGCAGCTGCGCGCGCACGTGGCCGGTCGCGTTCGACGACGACGCCGCGGTGAGCTGCCCGTCGAAGTCGAAATTCATCAGCGTCGCCGCCGCGCTGGTGAACGGCTCGTCGTACTCGGCGGTGTTCGTGGTCGGCGCGCAGCCGGCTGCGGCCGCGAGCAACAGGATCGAAGCGAGCGAACGGCGCATGGTCTTCCCCCCAAGAGTGGGCGGGCGCCAAAGCAATGGTCGTACCATTGCCTACATTGATTCAAGATGCTGATTTTACGTAGTTCGATCCACTGGTCCATTGGTCGGACCTGACTACTCCAGCCGCCATCGTCCGTCGGCAGGACAGTCGCCGCGGCCTATCTTCGCCGCCATGGAAGCCACGAAGAAAGCCGAAGGTTCGAAGGAGGAGCTGCTCGCGCTGCTCGACGAGTTCGACACCGCGATGCTCGTCGGGCTCGAGCGCGACGGCCAGCTGCGCGCGCGTCCGATGGGTCTGCAGCACGAGCGGCTCGGCGACTGCGACTTGTGGTTCGTCACCGCCGACGACACGCACAAGACGGCCGAGATCGATCGCCACCAGCACGTCAACGTCTGCTGCCTGCGCACGCGCGACCGTGCCTACGTCTCGCTGAGCGCCAAGGCGTACATCGATCGCAGCCCGCACGAGGTGCGCCGGCTGTGGCAGCCGTCGTGGAAGCTGTGGTTCGGCGACGAGGAGCCCGACGACGGCGGCATCGTGCTCATCAAGCTGCGCATCGAGCGCGCCGAGTACTGGGAGCCCGAGGGCGGGCGGCTGCGTGTGCTCTACGCGATGGCCAAGGCCTACGTCGAAGGCGACGAGACCGTCGAGGACGAGCTCAACCCACCGAAGGAAATCGACGAAAACAACGAATAGCGCCGGCGCGCCGCTCGTAGCGTAAGCTTCGCTCGTGGCAGTCGCGCTTCCCGCCGCACCGGTCGCCGTCTCCGACGCCACGCCGCTACACGGCGAGTCGGCCGATCGCGTCGACCTGCTCGACGGCGGGCGCGAGGCGTTCCCGCGGATGATCGAGGCCATCGTCGCCGCGCGCGCGACCGTCTACCTCGAGGTCTACGCGTTCTCGCCCAACGGGTGGGGACGGAAGTTCATCGACGCGCTCGTCGACGCGGCGGCGCGCGGCGTGAAGGTGCGCGTCATCATCGACGGCTGGGGCTCGCTGCTCGGCGGGCGCAGCGTCAAGGCGCGCCTCAACGCCGCCGGCTGCGAATGCAAGATCTACAACCGCGTGCTGTCGATCCTGGTGCTGCGGCTGCGGCGCGATCATCGCAAGATCCTGCTCGTCGACGACGAGGTCGCGTTCCTCGGCGGCATCAACATCGCCGACGAGTACGCCGACGACGAGCGGCGGCCGGGCTGGGCCGACCTGGCGCTGCAGATCCGCGGACCGGCGGCGGTGCGCCTGGGCAAGCGCCTGCGCCGCGAGAAGGTCGGCGACTTCGCCGGCGGCGTGCACATCTACCTGTCGAGCGAGTCGGGCGGACGCAAGCTGCGTAAGCGCTACCTGAAGGCGTTCGCCGCGGCGCAGCGGCTGATCCTCGTCGCGCACGCCTACTTTCTGCCCGACGCCGGCCTCATCCGCGCGCTCCGTCGCGCCGCCAGGCGCGGAGTGACCGTCAAGCTGCTCCTGGCCGGGCGCACCGACGTGCCCCTCGTCCACGCGGCGACCATGAGCCTCTATCGCCGCCTGATCGGCGGCGGTGTGCAGATCTTCGAGTGGACCTCGTCGGTCTTGCACGCCAAGGCGGCCACGATCGATCACCGCCGCTTCTTGGTCGGCAGCTTCAACCTCGATCCCTTGAGCCTGTCGAACCTGGAGACGCTCGTGGAGGTCGAGGACCCGGAGGTGGTGCCGCGCGCCGACGCGTGGATCGAGTCGCACCTCGCCGGCGCGCGCGCCATCACGCTGGCCGACTGTTCGTCGACCTGGTGGCGGCGCGCGCTCGTCGAGTGGCTGGGCTTGCTGGCGGCTCGTGCCGCGCAGGTGTTCGGTCGGCTGCTGAACGTTCGGCGCTGACTACGCGGCGCTGTCCTGCGCCTCGAGATCGACCGCGTCGCCGAGCGCCGCGCGCAGGTAGGTCTTGAGCCGGGCCATCAGGCGCATCTCGAGCTGCCGCGTGCGCTCGCGGCTGATGCCGAAGGCGTCGCCGAGCTCCTGCAAGGTCTTCGGCTCGTCGGTCATCAGGCGCTGATCGAACAGCTCGCGGTCGCGCCCCTTCAGACGCAGGCCGAACGCCATCAGCACTTCGTGCAGCCGCTCGCGGAACTCGGTCTCCTCGCGGATCGTGTCCGGTCGCACGCCGACCGACTCGATCAGATCCATCCGCGAGCGGTCGTTGTCCTCGCGCCCATACGAAGAGACCGGCGCATCGAGCGAGGCGTCGGGCGCGCCCAGCCGCTGCTCCATGTCGATCACTTCGTGCTCGGGAACCTGCATGGCCTTGGCCACGCGCGCCGTCGTCGGCACGAAGCCCATCTTCTCGAGCTTGGCCTTCTCCTTGCGGAGATTGAAGAAGAGCTTGCGCTGCGTCGCCGTGGTACCGAGCCGCACGATGCGCGCGTTCTGCAGGATGTAACGCAGGATGTACGCGCGAATCCACCACGCCGCGTAGCTCGACAGCTTCACGTTGCGGTGCGGATCGTACTTCTCGACCGCCTGCACCAGGCCGACGTTGCCCTCCTGAATCAGGTCGAGCAGGTTCTTGCCGGCGCGCGTGTACTCGTGCGCCAGCTTGACCACCAGCTTCAGGTTCGACGTGATGAGCCGCTTGGCGATCTTCGGGTCATGCGTGCGCAGGTACTCGACCGCGAGCGTGTGCTCCTCGTCGCGATCGAGCCGCTCCACGTGCCTGAGCGACGCCATGTAGGCGGCGTAGGGGTCGCTCGACGCAGCCGGCTTCGGCTCCTCGACGACTTCCGTCCACTCCGCGTCCAAGACGGGCTCGGCTTCGGCGTCGGTCTCGACGGCGTCGTGCCGATCGTCGAGGACGACCGGCTCCGGCGGCTTCGTCGAGCGCCGGCCATCCGCCGACTGCCCGCGACCATCCATCAAGTACGCCGTGACAATACGCATCTGCTTCACCCCTTCCTGGATTCCAGTTGGATGCCGAACGTCGTGGTTTCTCCTCCTTTAGATACGAACGAGCGCGAACCCTGCTGACATTCCGACGGACCGCGCAACCTAACCACTGGTTCGATGCGCGCAAGAGGCAGGGTGTTACTTGAGGTCGAACAGCAGAATCTCGCTCGGATCGACGCCGGCGAGGGTCACGCTCGCTTCGCCGCTGAGCGCTGCGCCGTCCCCCGCGGCCAGCTCCTCGCCGTTGACGCGCACCCGCCCGCGAGCGACCTGCACCCACCCCTGCCGGCCGCTCGCGAACGTGTGCTTCACCTCCTGCCCCGGCTCGAGGATGCTGGCGTACAGCCGCGCGTCCTGATGAATCGTGAGCGAGCCCTCCGATCCTCCGGGCGACGCGATCAGCCTGAGCCGACCGCGCTTGTCCTCGGGCTCGAAGCGCTTCTCTTCGTACGAGGCCGGCATCCCCGCGCGCTCGGGCAAGAGCCAGATCTGAAGGAAGTGCACCTTCTCGTCGCGCGATCCGTTCATCTCCGAGTGCGTGACGCCGCGCCCCGCGCTCATGCGCTGCACGTCGCCGTAGCGGATGACACCGCCCGAGCCGGTCGAGTCCTTGTGCGCGAGCGCGCCCTCGAGCACGTAGCTCACGATCTCCATGTCGCGATGCGAGTGCGACGGAAAGCCCTCGCCGCCGAGCACGCGATCTTCGTTGATCACGCGCAGATCGGAAAAGCCCATGTGCTGCGGATCGTAGTAGTTGCCGAAGCTGAACGTGTGCCACGAGTCGAGCCAACCGAAGTTGGCGTGCCCGCGCTCCTTCCCTCGACGAACGGTGATCATGATCCTCCCCTTTCAGGCCGCCTGTGTCGCGACCGCGCGCACCGCTTCGATCTCGATCGCGATCTCGATCTTGTCGCCAACGACGACGCCGCCAGTCTCGAGCGCGACGTTCCAGTGTAGGCCGAAGTCCTTGCGGCTGATCGACAGCGACGCGCTGAAGCCGGCGCGCTCGCCGCCCCACGGATCCTTGGTCGTGCCCAGGCTCTCGACCTTGAGCTGTACGGGCTTGGTGACGCCGTGGATCGTCAGATCGCCGGCGAGCAGCAGCTCCTCGCCGTCGCCTTCGACCGACGTGCTCTTGAACACGAGCTCGGGATGATGCTCGACGTCGAAGAAGTCGGGCGAGCGCAGGTGCGCGTCGCGCTTCTCTTCGCGCGTGTCGATCGAAGCAGCGTCGATGTGCACCTCGATCTTGGCCGCGCGCGGGTTGGCCGGATCGTAGTCGAACGTGCCGCTCCACTTGTTGAAGTGGCCGCGCACCTTGCTGATCATGAGGTGACGGACCGAGAAACCGATGTTCGAGTGGCTGTTGTCGAAGGTCCAGGTTGCCATGGCGTTGCCTCCTGCCCGCTGCTAGAGCATCGGCCGCGCCAAATTGTAACTACATGCAATTACTGAATAACAAAACATAGCGCGAATCAAAATGAGACACTACAGTCTCAATATGAAAATCGAGGATCTGGATCTCCGCGAGCTCGCCGACTTCCCATCGCACGGCGGCGTGCTGCGCCTGGCCGGCGAGCGCGTGATCCTGATGGACACGGTCGCGCTCGGCATCCTGCGCCGGGAGCTGATCGAGACCGTCGGCGTGACGGTCGCGCGCGGCGTGCTCACGCGCTTCGGCTACGCGCACGGCTGGCGCACGGCGCAGGCGATGCGCGCGCAGTTTCCGTGGGACTCGGATCGCGAGTGGAAAATCGCCGGCGGGCGGCTGCACACGCTGCAGGGGATGGTGCGAGTGGAGCCGGTGGTGCGCGCGCCGGGCGAGCCGGCGCCGTTCGCCGAGGCGGTGTGGCACGAGTCGTACGAGGCCGAGCAGCACCTCCTGCAGTTCGGGCGCGCCGAGGAGGCGGTGTGCTGGACGCTGGCGGGCTTCGCCAGCGGCTATCTGTCGTTCTGCAACGGCAAGGAGATCATCTGCGTCGAGGATCGTTGCGTCGGCAAGGGCGACGCCGCCTGCCACATGGTCGGAAAGTCGCGCGAGGAATGGGGCGACGCCATCGCCGACGAGGTCGGCTACTACCAGAAGCAGTGCCTCGACGCGGGGCTCGCCAAGGTGACGGCGCAGCTCAAGCAGGCCGAGTCGCGGCTGCGCGCGAAGAAGAAGGAGCTCGCCGAGCACGACGATCGCGTCGACGAGCCGGCGGGCATGGTGGCGCGCTCGCCGGAGATGCAGAAGGTGCTGGAGCTGGCGCGGCGCGTGGCGCACGTCGATTCGACGGTGCTGGTGACCGGCGAGAGCGGCGTCGGCAAGGAGCGGGTGGCGCGCTTCATCCACGATCAGTCGTCGCGGGCGGAGCGGCCGTTCGTGGCCATCAACTGCGCGGCGGTGACCGAGACGCTGCTCGAGTCGGAGCTGTTCGGACATGCCAAGGGCGCGTTCACCGGCGCGACCACGGATCGCGCGGGCCTGTTCGAGGCGGCGCACGGCGGAACGCTGCTCCTCGACGAGGTGGGCGAAGTGCCGGCGGCGATGCAGGCCAAGCTGTTGCGCGTGTTGCAGGAGCGCGAGGTGCGGCGCGTCGGCGAGAACAAGAGCCGCGCCGTCGACGTGCGCGTGCTGGCGGCGACCAACCGCGATCTGACGGCGGAGGTGGAGGCCGGGCGCTTTCGCAAGGATCTGTACTACCGGCTGCGCGTGGTCGAGCTCCGAATTCCGCCGTTGCGCGAGCGGCGCGCCGACATCCTGCCGCTGGCGCGGCAGTTCCTGGCGACGGCGATCGAGCGCGCCCGGCGCAAAATGTGCGGCATCGCGCCACAGGCGGCGGATCAGCTGGTGCGCTACGACTGGCCGGGCAACGTGCGCGAGCTGGAGAACGCGATCGAGCGCGCGGTGGCGCTGTCGGTCGGCACGCAGATCGCGCCCGACGATCTGCCGGAGGAGGTGCGCATCGCGCTGCCGGCGGTCTACACGCCGGGCAAGGTGCGCACGCTCGAGGACGTCGAGCGCGACTACATCCTCGCCGCGCTGCAGGCCAACGCCGGCAACCGCACGAAGACGGCACACCAGCTGCGCATCGGCATCGCCACCCTGCACCGCAAGCTGCGCGTGTACGAGCGGCGCGCGTAGGCAGCTACGGAAGCGTCGCGGTCTTCAGGCCGGCGCCAGGCTGCAGATAGACCACCGTGTGGTCGGCCACCACGTCGAAGCCGCTGTAGACCTGCGTCGCCAGCTTCGTCGGCGCGTCGGGCTTGGAGAGGTCGACGAACGAGAGGTCGACGCGAATGTCGGGGTAGGTGCCGGTGACGTTGTCGCTGTAGACGAGCCGGCTGCCACCCGCCAGGAGCACATCCCACGCGGTCGCGGAAACCACGCGCTCGGCGCCGCCCGCGACGGGGCGCGCGCGCAGCGAAGCGGTGTCGGTGTTGTCGGTAGCGCCAATGACGTAGAAGACGAACGCGGAGTCGCTGGTGAAGCCGCTGCCCGGGTACATCGTCAGGTCGGAGAGCTGGATCGGCGTCGTCCCGGCGTGGAGGGCGTCGGCCAGCCACAGGTCCTGGCGGCCGGTGGCGTCGTCGAAGGTCTTCTCGTACGTGGCCCAGTGCCCGTCGTCGGAGACTTTGTACAGATGGACGACGCCGCTCGGCTGCAGCTCGGTCACCGCTTTGCTCGCCAGGTCGACGCGGTCGAGCGCGCCAGTGATCTTGATGTCGACGAGCGCCGCCTCGCCGTCGGGGGTGAAGCGAGCGCGAAATGCATTGCTGACGAGCGGTGTCTGCGTGAGGGTGCCGCTGCCGTCGGCGGCGACGATGTTGAGCGCGCCCGACTTCGACACCAGCAGCACGCCGACGCCGTCGGCGGCGTCGTAGGAGAGGGCGTCGGTCGCGAGATCGACGTCGTTCGTGCCCGCGAGGTCGTACGACGACAAAAGGTTCTTGGTCGGCGCAGTCGAGCCGGGATTCGCGCAATGCAGCATGAGCAGGCGGCCGGCCAGGAAGTGCAGCTGGGGCGTGCAGGTGCTCGGCAGATCCCAATCGTAGACCGCGGCGACGGCGCGCGGCGCCGAGTGGTCGACGGTGTCGAGCCAGAATTCGCCTGGGCCGCCCGCACCGGTGACGTAGGTGATGTGGCCGGCGCCGTCGGACATGGGCGGCACCACCCACACGGTGTCGAGGCCCGTGTCCGAGAGATGCACCGCCGGCCCGCCATTGCGCCACAGCTCGAGCGGCCCCCAATTTTGCCCGCCGTGACGGACGAACGCGACGTCGCCCGCGACCGCCATCGACTGCTGCTGGTCGGCGATCAGCCGCTGCGTGCCGTCGCTGAGCTTGATCGCCCAGGCGTAGCCCGCGGTGTCGGCGACGATCGCCCAGCCGTCGCTGGTCGTGCCGCCGTAGACGCTGAGCTCGCCGGGCGCCGGCGTCGCCATGTCCGGGCCGGGCGCCGTCGCCAGGTCCGGTGCAGCGGCCATCGCCAGATCCGATTCGACGCCGCCGAGATCCACCGATTCGCCGCTACCCAGATCGGGCCCGGCGACGGCGAGATCGTCGCTCGCCGCCGGATTGGACCGCTGGCAGCCGCCGCCGACGACCACGAGCGCGAGCGCGACGATTCCGGTTCGCATGCCCGAACCGTCACATGTCTGACCGCGCTCGTCTGTGACGAATGCTACGGCTTGACGTCGACGACCAGGCCCTCGGAGGCAACGATCGTCGACATCGCCGGCGCGTGCGCGCGGCACCAGGCCCTGGCGTGGTTGCCGATCATGTCGAGCGCGTGGTCGTCGCGCCACGGATCGTGGTGGTGCAGCGCGATCGTGCGCGCCTCGGCCTCCTTGCCGAGCGCCAGCACGTCGTCGACGACGGAGTGGCCCCAGCCGCGCTTGGCCGGCAGGTCCGCCGGCATGTACTGCGCGTCGTGGATGAGGAGGCCCACCCCGTGCGCGAACCTCGCCAGCTCCGACGGTGGCGCCACGCCGCCGCCGCCGCCGTGCGCAGGTCCGCCGAGCTCGTTGTCGGTCAAATAGCAGACACTCGAGCCGTCGGCGTCGTCGATGCGAAAGCCCTCGCAGCCGCCCGGGTGGTTGAGCTGCACCGAGCGCACCATCGCCGAGCCGACGCGGATCGGCCCTTCGACGAACGACGGCCGCTCGAGGTGCGCGGGGAGATCGGCGATGCGCACCGGAAAGTGCTCGCCGTCGAAGAGCACGCCCTTGCGGATCGACGCCTCGGCGCGCGCCGACATCGCGTGCAAGATGACGTGCGCTTCCTTGCGATAGATCGGCGCAAAGAACGGCGCGCCGATGATGTGGTCCCAGTGCGCGTGGGTCACGAACACGTGGATCGGCTCGGGCAGCGGCGCGCCGCTGGCGATCAGCTGATCGCCGAGCACGCGGATTCCCGTGCCCATGTCGAACACCACGAGCGTGTCGTCCAGCGTACGCACGCCCACGCAGACGGTGTTGCCGCCGTAGCGGACGGTCGAAGGGCCGGGGGTGGCGATCGACCCACGCACGCCATAGAAGGTGACGCGCATCAGCGGCTCGCCTCCCGCGCGAACACCATGATCGCGATAATACCGCGAAATCCTCGGCTTTGCGCGTCACTCAAACGTCACAGAGCCTCGTGGTGCCTACATGCTAGACTTCAGAGTTCGTCATGGATTCGCCAAACCCGGACGATCTGCTTTCCCGGCGGACCGACCATCTGAAGATCGTAAAACCGGCCGACGCCGCTCACGTCGAGTCCGAGCCGCGCCTGTTTCTGAACCGCGAGCTCAGCTGGCTGGCCTTCAACGAGCGCGTCCTCGAGGAAGCGCGCGACTCGTCGCTGCCGCTCTACGAGCGCCTCAAGTTCATCGGCATCGTCTCGTCGAACTTCGATGAATTCTTCATGATCCGGGTGGCCGGCCTGAAGCAGCAGATCCTCGAAAAGCTGTCCGAGACCGCCCCCGACGGCATGACCGCGGTCGACCAGCTCGCCGCCATCGGTGACAAGGTCCACGCGCTGGTGGCCGAGCAGGACCGCATCTGGCGCGAGGAGCTCTGCCCGCAGCTGGCGGCGGCCAACATCTCGGTCGTGACGCCGGACGCGTTCACCGCCGAGCAGCGCCAGTTCGCGCGCAACCATTTTACGGTCAACGTCTTTCCGGCGCTGACCCCGCTCGCGGTCGACCCCGGCCATCCCTTCCCGAACCTGCGCAACCGCTCGCTGAACATCGCGGTCATCCTCGCCAAATCGCACGGGCGCCGGCGCGCACGCGTGCCCAAGGAGCAGCTGCTCGCGGTGGTGCAGGTGCCGATGGTGCTCGGGCGCCTGGTGCGGCTGCCGTCGGAGCCGGGCAAGCAGTCGGTGGCGCTGCTCGGCGACGTCATCTCGGCGTACGTCGGCGATCTGTTCCCCGGCTACGAGGTGCGGCAGACGGCGCGCTTCCGCGTCACGCGCAACTCGGACCTCCTCGTCGACGAAGAAGAGTCGGAGGACCTGCTCTTGTCGATCCAGGAGGAGCTGCGCCGCCGCGAGCTCGGCGCGACGGTGCGGCTCGAGCTGTCGGCGTCGGCGTCGGCGGACGTGGAGAAGCTGCTCGCCGCGGCGCTCGAGGTCGAGCCGGCCGACATCTATCGCGTGCAGTCGCCGCTGCAGCTGCAGGATCTGGTGGCGCTCGAGAAGCTCGACGGGCGGCCCGAGCTGCGCGTGGAGCCGCTGGTGCCGGCGGTGCCGACGGCGCTGCGCGATCCCGACGTGCCGATCTTCGACGTCATCAAGAAGTCGGACGTGCTGTTGCACCATCCGTACGAGTCGTACGACCCGGTGGTGCGCTTCATCGAAGAGGCGGCCGACGATCCCAACGTGCTGGCGCTCAAGATGACGCTTTACCGCACCTCGGGCGGCGACTCGCCGTTCGTGCGCGCCTTGTCGCGCGCGGCGCAGAACGGCAAGCAGGCGACGGTGCTCGTCGAGATCAAGGCGCGCTTCGACGAGGCCAACAACATCGCCTGGGCGCGGCGGCTCGAGGAGAACGGCGTCCACGTCGTCTACGGCCTCATCGGTTACAAGACGCACTGCAAGGTGTCGCTGGTGGTGCGGCGCGAGGGCGAGTCGATCCGCCGCTACGTGCACATCGGCACCGGCAACTACCATCCGCAGACGGCGCGGCAGTATACGGACCTGTCGTTCCTCACGACGCGGCCCGAGATCGCCGAGGACGCCTCGGCGCTGTTCAACATGCTGACCGGCTATTGCGAGCCGCCGCACTGGAAGAAGATGGCGGTGGCGCCGTTCGATCTGCAGGCGCAGATCATCAGCCTCATCACCAAGCAGACGGAACGGGCGCGCAAGGGCGAGCCGGCGCGCATCATCGCCAAGATGAACTCGCTCGTCGACCCGTCGACGATCCGGGCGCTCTACGCGGCGAGCCAGGCCGGCGTCGACATCGATCTGTTGGTGCGCGGCATCTGCTGCTTGCGCGCGGGCGTGAAGGGATTGAGCGAGCGCATCCGCGTGGTCAGCGTCGTCGATCGCTTCCTCGAGCACAGCCGCGTGTTCGCGTTCGGGCCGCCCGAGTCGTGCGATGTGTACATCGCGTCCGCCGACTGGATGCCGCGCAACTTCGTGCGCCGCATCGAGGTGATGTGCCCGATCGAGCATCCGACCCTCAAGACGCGGCTGCTCCACGAGGTGCTGGGGACGGCGCTGCGCGACAACGTCAAGGCGCGCGCGCTGCAGCCCGACGGGCGCTACGAGCGCGTGGTGCGGCCCGGGCCGGCGATCCGCTCGCAGGCGGTGCTGCTCGAGACCGCCAAGACGAGCGTGGCGCCGACGCCGAATCCCAACGAAGCCGCGCCCTCGTTCAGAAGCGTCAATTAGCCGATTCGGGGCGATTCGCGACGCCACGTCCGAAGTTTGGTCAATCGCGCGCGTGAGGAATCGCGCGCTTATGCGGGGCACGCGGCTTGCTGAAGGAGCCGCCCCATGCGCAAGACAATGATGATGATGGTTCTCGCGGCGGCGGCGTGCGGCGGGCTGGCGACCGGCGCCAGCGATGGCAACGCGACCACCTCGTCGCTCGAGGGCGGCAAAGAAGACGCGACCGCGGCGACGACGCCGGCCAGCTACGACGACGTCGAGGAGTGGGCCAACGACCAGGGCGACGGCACCTGGGAGAGCTGGATGGGCGTCATCGGCTCGCTCAAGCAGGACTTCGACGACATCTGCGGCGACACCTACTGCGGGGGGGACTACTCGAACCTCGAGCCGCTGCGCCTGCGCTGCTCGATCAACACGTCGACGAAGGTGCTGAAGAACTGCACCTACGTGTTCGCGGGCAGCTACGAGACGGTGAACCCGACGACGGGGACGATCAAGACCAACGCCAAGACCTTCTCGTGTCACATCTCGGTCACCGGCATCGCGCTGTCGGATTTCCTGACGACGCTGACGGCGGGCGGCTCGACGCCGCCGCTGCAGCGAACGCTGCCGGGCAAGACGGAATCGATCTACGACGCGCTCGGCGGCTGCCTCTAGTCAGAGCTTGTCGAGCGCGCGGCGCACGCGCGCGTGCAGCATGACCACGTCCGGCTCGTTCTGCAGGATCTCGAGATAACGCGAGACGAAGCTGTCCGGCGACGGCTCCTGGCCGCGATGGCCGACGAGGGCCTCGAGCGTCGCGCGCACGGCTTTGACCTCGTCGGGCTCGACCGGCTTCTTTTGATCGTGCAGCTCGTCGACCTCGGCCATGAGCGCCGACATCGGATGCAGCCACAGGAAGAACGGATCCTGCGTCAATAGCTGGAAGAGCTGCACCGGTCCGGCGATCGGCTGGCCCTTCTGCTTCTCGTAGTCCGCCTTCACCAGGTCGACGAGCGCCTTGTGCAGCGGGCGCAGCGCCTGCGCGACCTCGTCGAGGCGGGCACGAATCTCGACATCATCCACGACTACACCGGCAGCGTCGGGACGCGCAGCTCCCGGTAGCGCTCGCTGTAGACCTTGAGGCAGTGGTCCTGCACCACCTGGATGCCGGCTTCGGCGAGCCGCGCGGCGGCGACGTCGTTGCGGATGCCGGTCTGCATCCAGACCACGCGCGGGCGACGCGCCGGCGGCAACGCCAGGATCTCGTCGACGAGCTCGCCGACCTTCTCGCTGCGGCGGAAGACGTCGACGAGGTCGAAGGCCTCGGGCACCGACGCCAGATCCTTGTACGCCGTCATGCCGAGCGACGCCTGGATCATCGGGTTGACCGGGATGACGCGCAGGCCGCGCGCCTTGAGCGCCTTCGGGATGACGAACGCCGGGACGTCGGGATCGCTGCCGTCCTTCATGCCGACGACGGCGATGGTGCGCGCGTCGCGCACGATGCGCGCCAGATCTTCCTCGCGTTCAATCAGGTTTTCCCGCATGGTCCAACCGGTGTAGCGATTGCGGCGGGGCGATGCAAGCCTTACGTTCGCGGCATGGCCGAGGCAAGACAGGTCACTCAGATCATCGACGCGATCTCGACGCGGGAGGGCGCCGGCTTCGTGGTGCGGCGCCCGTTTCCGACGGAGCGGCTCGACCACCTCGATCCGTTTCTGCTGCTCGACGAGATGGGTCCGATGGAGCTCGGGCCGGGAGAGGCCGAGGGCGCGCCCGATCATCCGCACCGCGGCTTTCAGACGGTCACCTACCTCCTCGACGGAGAGTTCGTGCACGCCGACTCGCAAGGCAACTCGGGGCGGCTCAAGCCGGGCGACGTGCAGTGGATGACGGCGGGCGACGGCGTGCTGCACTCGGAGATGCCGGCGGAGCAGATCCGTCGCGAGGGCGGGCGCGTGCATGGCTTTCAGATCTGGGTGAACCTGCCGCGCGCCGACAAGCGCATGCGGCCGCGCTACCAGGACGTGCCGGCGGAGCGCATCCCCGTCGCCGAGAGCGCGGACAAGAAGGTGCGCGTGCGCGTGATCGCCGGCGAGGCGCTCGGCGTGCGCTCGGTGATCGACACGCGCACACCGATCTCCTATCTGCACTTCTCGCTCGGCGCAGGCGCGCACCACGTGCAGCCGGTGGCGCGCGAGCACAACGCGATGGTGTACGTGCT
Organism: Polyangia bacterium; assembly: GCA_035607415.1. GTDB lineage: Bacteria > Myxococcota_A > Polyangia > Palsa-1104 > Palsa-1104 > JAQBQH01. The sequence goes on along the minus strand of DATNAQ010000084.1, from coordinate 32,537 downwards.
GTCCGGCGCGGCCACGGTCGGCGGGCGGCCGGTGAAGGACGGGCAGCTCGCGGTGCTCGGCGGAGGCGACTCGGTCGAGCTCGGGGCGAGCCAGGGGGCGGAGCTCCTGCTCCTGGACGGCAAGCCGCTCGGCGAGCCGGTGGCGCGCTATGGGCCGTTCGTCATGACCACGCGCGAGGAGATCCTGGAGGCGATCGCCGACTTCCGCGCCGGACGGATGGGGACGATCCCCGCCGAAATCGCACGCCAATAGCCGAACTTTCGTTCGGATTTGGTGTTTCATGGGGTGGATGGAGTCGGACGAGTCGCTGTTCGAGCGCATGCGCCGCGGGCAGATGGACGCCTTCGACGCGCTCTATGGGCGCTGGGAACGGCGGCTGTACGGCTTCATCCGCGCCTACCTCGACGACGCCGCCGAAGCCGAGGACGTGTTTCACGAGACCTTCATGACCGTGTTGCGGGCGCCGGCCGATTTTTCGCGCGGATCGTTCAAGGCGTGGGTGCATCAGGTGGCACGAAATGCGGCGCTCAACCGGCTGCGGTCGCGGCGGCGCGGCGAGGCGGCCAAGGAGCGGCACAGCATGGAGCAGCCGGGGACGGCCATGGCCGCGGCCCCGGCGGCGCTCGAGGCACGGGAGACGGCGGCGGCGCTGGCGGCGGCGGTGGAGCGCTTGCCCAAATCGCTCGCGGAAGTGTATCGATTGCGGGCGTCGGGGTTATCGTACGAAGAGATGGCCGAGGTGCTGGCGGTACCGCTCGGCACGGTGAAATCGCGGATGCACCAGATGGTGGCAGAGCTGCGAAAGGAGATGAAACAGTGGACTGCGCACGGGTAGAGGAAGAGCTGATCGGGTTCGAGCTGGCGGCGCTCGATGGAGCGACGCGCGCGGCGGTCGAGGCGCACCTGGCGGGTTGCGCGCGCTGCGTGAGCTCGTATCTCGCGCTCAAGCGGGCGATCGATGCCGGCGAGGATGCGAAGGCTCCGTCGGAGATGGTGCGGGCGCGGGTGCGCGCGGCGGCCATGAAGCAGCTCGGCGTGACCGCGCCGAAGAAGCGCGAGCGGGCGCCGTGGCTGGCGGTGGCCTTGGCGTCGGCGGCGGCGGTGCTGGCGCCGATCCTGTACCAGGCGCTCGGCGGCGGGCGGGCGCATCACGGAGGCACGAGCGCGGGGATCGAGACGCCCATGCCCGACGTGCTGCCGGTCAAGCACGACGAGACCATCGATACCGCGCGGTCGACGCCGGAGAATCTGGCGTTCCTGTAGGCATGCGAACACTCGCGTTCATCCTGCTCACGCTCGTGGCCGTGACGCTGCAAGCGCGCGCGGACGATTCGTTTCGCGACGGCGAGAAGGCGTTCCTGAAGGCGCGCGAGCTCTTGCAGAAGGGCTACGTCGACGACAAGCTGAGCGACGACAAGATGTGGCGCGCGGCCACCGACGGGCTCTTGCACGGCGTCGGCAATGGCAAGTGGGACGAGCTGCTCTCGCCGTCGAAGCTGGCGGCGATGAAGGCGGACCTCGTCGGCGAGGTGGTCGGGCTCGGCGTGCAGATCGAGGTCGACTCCGACGCCGGCATCGTCGACGTGCGCGGTGTGGTGCCCAACTCGGGCGCCGAGCGCGCGGGGCTGATGGTCGGCGACAAGATCCTCCGCCTCGACGGCAAGACCTTCAAGGGCATGTCGAAGGACGAGGTGGCGCGCACCATGCGCGGCAAGGCGGGGACGTCGGCGACGCTGACCATCCTGCGCGACGCCGAGATGGTGACCAAGACGATCAAGCGCTCGGCGTTCGTGGTCGATCCGGTGGTGACCGCGATGCTGCCGGGCGGCGTCGGGCTGGTGCAGATCAAGATGATCACGTCGAAGACGCCGGCGCTGGTGTCGGCGGCGCTCGACAAGCTGCGCGGCATGAAGGGGCTGGTGGTCGACCTGCGCGACAACCAGGGCGGGCGCTACGACACAATGTTCGACGTCGCCGGGCTGATGCTGCCCAAGGGCGCGCTCGTGGTCAGCGAGATCCGGCGCGGCGGGGCCGTCGTCGAGAAGCACACGTCGGCGGAGCCGCGGGTGACGGTGCCGATCGTGGTGCTCGTCGACAACATGACGGCGTCGGGGGCCGAGGTGCTGGCGGGCGCGCTCAAGCAGGCGGGCGCGAAGGTCGTCGGCAAGCGGACCATGGGCAAGTGGAACGCGCAGGAGCTGTACGAGCTGGGGAACGGCTGGGGCATCAAGTACACGATCATGGTGTTCCGCGCGGCGTCGGGGGCGATGCTCGACGGCAAGGGGCTCGAGCCCGATGTCGAGGTCGAGGCCGATCCGGCGATGGTGGCGCAGGCCAACGTCATGAAGGACGGCGAGAAGCGCCTGGCCGCCGACGCGCAGCTGCGCGTGGCCACGACGATCCTGAAGCTGAAGCTCGGACGCTAGGGTACGGGCCGGCAGGGTCGCGGAGGTAGTGAGGCATCATCCCGGCGTCGGGAAACGGCGCAGTCCGGCGCCTTCGCGCCGGTGCGCCTCCATCGGGCCGCTCAACTCGCGCTGCGCGCGACCGCGGCCCTCTACGCCGCCGGGATGATGCCTCACTACCTCCGCTCATGCGCCTGGTACCACCGTCGAACCGACCGTTGCGAGTGTTCGTGGTACCAGGCGCTGAGCGGAGGTAGTAAGGGTCGCTGACGGCGGCGTAGAGGGCGCGGTCGCGCGCAAGCGCGACTGTATAGCGCCCGATGGAGGCGCACCGCCCGCGAAGGCGGGCGGACTGCGCCGTTTTCCGACGCCGGCAGCGACCCTTACTACCTCCGCGACCCCAGCCGGCCCGTACCTACTACTCGCGCGGCTTCAGCGGCGTCTTGTCGACCGGAGCGCCAGCCTTGTTGACAGCGATGCGCGTGACCTCGGCGCCGAGCGCCTTGAGCTTGGGCTTGCCGTCGGTCGCGAGCTCGACGCGCAGGCAGCCCTTCGACGGCACGCCGTAGGCCACGGTCTCGGCGTCCTTCTTGGCGAGCAGCTTGACGAGCGTGCGCAGCTCGGGCCAGTTGTCGGCTTCGGAGTGCGCGTCCATGTGGACGGGCGCGATGCCGAGGCAGTCGAAGGTCTCGGCCTTGCTGTCGTCGTCGTCGTCGGGGAAGCGGACCCAGCTCTTGCACGTCATGATCGAGCCGGCGCTGATGCCGAGAAACGGCTTGCCGGCTTTGGCGAGCGCGCGCAGCTCGTCGGCGACGCCGCGCTCGTTGAGGAGCTTCATGCCGTGCTCGACGTCGCCGCCGGACATGAAGACCAGATCGCAGTCGGCGAGGAGCGCGCGCGCGTTCGACACCTTGGCGGTCTTGCGCGCGAGCTTGGCCATCTCGACGCGCGCGCCGGTGCCGAGGAAGGCGGCGGAGAGCATCTTCTGGAAGCCGAGGTTGTCGTTGGACGCGACGCCGACGTAGGCGACGAGCGGCTTCTTCTTGCCGACGGCGGAGACGGCGCGCTTGATGTGGTTGCGCGTGGCCAACAGGCCGCCGGGGCCGCCTCCGATCAGATGGATTACGGAGCTCACGCGCGCTTTATAGCACGGTGACCCCAGAGGCGATTGCGCAGGCGGCTGCCGGCGACGGCGGCGGCGCGCTCGACGGCGATGGCGGAGGCGGCGAGCCACGAGCGCAGGCTGCGCCGCTTGGTGACGACGACGCGCACGGTGCGACGATCGCGCGCGCCCCACTCGCGCTTGTAGTTCTCGTCGCCGCGGAGGAGGTCGAACACGCGGGCGCCCGCAGCTTGCGCGTCCTCGACGGCGCGGGCCATGAGCACGGCGCCCGGGCTGTAGCGGCCGAGGTCGAGATCGAAGCCCGACAGGTAGTAGTAGACGCGCGCGCCGTCGGCGAAGCAGTAGAAGGCGGCGCGCGTCTTGCCGTCGACGCGCAGGCGATGCAGGCGCAGCCAACCGCGATCGAGGAAGCGCGCGGCGAGCTCGCGGTGGAAGCGGCGCACCGACGGGCGCGCGAAGGCGCCGCGCAGGCCGCGGCGGCGCCAGCGGCGGTCGTGCAGCCAGAAGAGATCGTCGAGGGCGTGCGGCAGATCGGCGGCGGCGGCGACGTCGAAGCTGACGTCGAAGTCGCGCGCTAATTTGCGGGTCTTCCTGCCGATGCGTGTGCGCAGCTGCTTGCCGGCGGCGGCGCGCCAGTCGGCGTCGAGCGGCAGATAGGGGCAGAGGCGATGCACATAGCGGCGTGCCGCGAGGCTCGGCGACGGCGGCGCCAGCGTCGCCAGCGCCGAGTCCTCGCGGACGTCGGGAAGATCGATGACGTCCCAGGCGCGCGCGGCGTCGGCGAGCCAGCGCGCGAAGGCGGCGCACACCGACTCGGCGTGCGCGGGATGGGCGAGGAGGTCCTGGTAATCGGCCTCGGGGGCGCCGAGGAAGGTCAGGCGGCGCGTCGGGCCGTAGGCGGCGGCGACGAGCGGCAAGAGGCCGACCAGCACGCCGTCGTCGTCGCGCGCGGTGAGCACGCACAAGCGCCCGCGGCGGCGATGCGACCACCAGGCGCGCGCCCACTCCCACGATTGGAACGGCGTGGCCGACGGCGCGACGTCGTGCAGCGCGCGCCATTCGCCGGCGAGGCGATCGAGCGCCTCGTCGTCGTCGAGGGCGGCGACGATCACGCGGCCCTCCGCGCGTACGTGCCGGCGGGAATCGCGAGCGCGGGCGGCGTGGCGGCGAGGCTCTGGTAGAGCGCTTCGTGGCGCGCGGCGACGGCGCTCCAGGCGTAGCGCTCGAGACGGCGCGGCGCGGCCTCGTGCATGCGGCGGCGCAGCGCGTGGTCGACGACGAGGGTGCCGAGCTGCGCGGCGAGCTCGTCGTCGTCCTCGGCGAGCAGGCCGTCGCGCCCGTGCTCGACGAGCTCCGCGGCGCCACCCGCGCGCATGGCCACCACCGGCAGGCCGGCGGCGCGCGCCTCGAGCGCGACGATGCCGAAGGCCTCGTTCACCGACGGCAGCGCGAACAAATCGGCGGCGGCGAGGATGGCGGGGATGGCGTCGCGCGCGACGGCGCCGCGCAGCTCGACGTGATCGGCGACGCCGAGGCGCGCGGCTTCGGCGCGCACCGCGCCGGCGAGCGGGCCGTCGCCGCAGAGGACGAGGCGCACGCGGCGATCGAGGCAGTGCGCCTGCGCGCGGCGGAGCACGTCGGGCAGGGCGCGCACGAGCGCGAGCGGACGCTTGCGCGCGTGCAGGCGCAAGACCGACGCGATCGTGATGGTTGCGCTCGCCAAGCGCGGCGGCGCGGCGAAGCGCGCGGCGTCGATGCCGTTCGGCAGCAGCGCGACGTCGCCGCGGCCGCTCATGCGCTCGAGCTCGGCGGCGGCGAGGCTGCCGACGGCGGAGAGACGCGTGGGCCAGGCCGCCCAATCGGGCACGAACGCGCGCAGCAAAAGCGCCGAGGCGCGGTCGACGAGCGAGTGGCTCGTCAGGATCGACGGCACGCCGATGAGCCGCCCGAGGTACGTCGCCGCGTGCGCCAGCGGCGAGTACAGGCTGTGGGCGTGGATGACGTCGTACGACTCACGCGCGAAGAGCGCATGCAGGGCGTCGAGCGCGCGGCGGCTGCCGGCGACGCGCCAGCCGGGCACCAGCGGAACCGCGAGGCGATGGACGCCGCGCGCGATCGGCCCCGGCGTGGCCGTGACCACGTGCACCTCGTGGCCACGGGCGCGCAGCGTCGTCGCGAGATCCGAAAGCTGCGTCTCGATGCCGCCGAGACGCGGCGCATACCAATCACACACCAGCGCGATCTTCACGACGGCGGCCATCGCAAGAACGCGGCCAATCGGCGATTCGCGGGCTTCCGCGCCGGGCTCTACATGTGGGATGTCAAAGGCTGGACGCTTCGCGGGGAAGCTTCGTCAAGAGCGGGCGCGGCGCGTGACGTCGCGCACGGCGGCGGCGATCGCGTCGGGCACCTCTTCCTGCAGGAAATGTCCGGCCTGGGTGCGCGTGACCGGCGCGTCGGGCAGGTGGCGCTCGATGTGCGTGCGCACACCGCCGAGGACCGGATCGCGATCGCCCCAGACGATGGCGGTGGGCCCTTTGAAGTTGTCGACGAGCTCCTGGCAGCGGCGCAACGACGCGATCGACGGGTGCGCGTCGTTGTCCGGCACCATGCGCGCGAGCGCGAGCGGCGCCACGCGATCGGCGAAGTGGCGCAGCGGCCAGCGATAGGCGCGCGCGACCTCGCCGCGAATGCTGCGCTTGTCGCCCTGCGCGAACCAGAGCGCGTTCTGCGGGAAGCCGGCGACGCGGAAGGCGACGTCGGCGACGACGGGCAGGCGCGCGAAGCGGTGGAACGTGGTCGACTTGAAGCCGGGGCGCGGGGGGCCGATCACGGTGTTGGCGAGCACGAGGCCGGCGACGCGCGAGGCCCGGGGATGCTCGGCGAGCGCGCGCAGGCCGATGGGGCCGCCCCAATCCTGGCCGACGAAGACCAGTCGCCCGTCGGGGACGACGGCGTCGAGGAGCGCGCCGAGCCAGCGACCGTGGTTCTCGAGCGTGTGCGCGGCGGGATCGCGCGGCTTGTCGCTGAGGCCGAGCCCGATGAGGTCGGGCAGGATGATGCGCAGCGGCTCGCCGGCGAGCGCGAGCGCGACCTTGCGCCAGAGGTAGCCCCACGTCGGGTTGCCGTGGAGCATGACGACAGGGAGGCCGGCGCCCTGCTCCATCACGTGCATGTGCAGGCCGTCGCCGACGGGGACGAGCGCACGACGGAACGGAAGCTGGCGGGCGAGCCAGTCGGGGAGCGCGGGCGCGTGCATGCGCGGAGCGTACTACCAGCCGCCGGGTGGGCCGCGATCTTTGTCGTCGCTCGGGGGCGTCTGGACGGGCTTGGGGATGGCGCGCGTGGTGTTCCAGTTGGGGCCGAAGAGCGCGGCCATGGCGGATTCGGCGGCGGCGCGCACGGCGGGGTGCGCGCTGGCGGCGTTGGCGCGCAGCGCGGCGACGACGGGCGCGGCGCGCGTGGTGCGCAGGCGGTTGATGAGCTCGATGCGCTGCGCGGCCGACGGGCTGGTGACGGCGACGCGGGCGAGCTCGTCGAGGCCGGGGCTGTCGGAGAGCGGCAGCGGCGCGCCGTCGTTGGCGAGCGACGCGGGATCGGGCGCGGGCGGCGGCGGCGCCGCGGGCGGCGGCGGTTGCGGCTCGGGCGACGGAGGGGCGGTGTACTCGCCGCCGAAGAAGAGGGCGCCCTTGGCCGAGCGCTTTTGCGGCTTGTGCGCGGGCGGGGGCGACGACGCGGCAGCGGCCGCCGGCGACTCGGGCTTTGGCGCCGCTTCGGCCTTTGCGGCCGCGTCGGGCTTCGGCGGCTCCGGCTTCGGCGGCTCCGCCTTCGGCGGCGTCGCTTCGACCGGCGCGGGCGCCGGCGGGCGCAGCGGCGGCGGGATCGGCGTGACCGGCGCGCGCGGCGGCGGCGGCGGCGCGCGATAGATCCCGAGCGCGCGCTCGGCGTCGCGGATCGCCTGCTGTCGGATGTGGCCGAGGCCGTCGTCGACGGGCGGCGCCTTGTCGTCGGCGCGTGGCTCGCTCGCCGCCGCGGTGGGCGCCGTCGCCGTCGCCATCGCCGTTGGTGCCGCGGGCGGATGCAGCGACAGCCGGCGCACCGCGAACGGCGCCGTCACCGACGGCTCGCGCGTGCGATCGGCGTCGGCGAGGACGAGCAGCGGCGCCACGTCTCCGACGGGCGGCGCGAGCAGCGCACGCCAGCGCTCGCCGAGCCGGCTCGCCTCGCAGACCACGACGACGTCGCCGTCGCAGTCGGCCTCGCGGCGCGCGCAGGCGAGCAGCAGCGCCGGATCGGCGGCGTCCATCAGCAGCTCGCCGTCGACGACGAGCACGCCGCGCCCGGTGTGGCGCGACACCGCGGCCGCGAAATCGTGGGCGGCGACGCGCGGGCAGCCGTCGAGCGTCAGCAGCATCGGCCCCGCATGCTCGAGCCCCGCGACGAGCGGCGCGATGCGCGCGGGAACGTCGCCGCGCCCGCCCGGGGCCACGCGCGCGCAGCCGAGCCAGAGCCCGTCGGGCTCGGCGTTGCCGTCGAGCCGCGCCGCCAGGCCGGGCGCGAGGCGCACCGGATCGCTCGCCGCCGCCATGCCGCCGCTGCCGACGGTGACGAGCGCGTGGCGACGCAGCGCCCGCTTCGGCGACAGCACGGCGTCGACCCCGGCTCCGGCGAGCGCGCGCAGCCGCTCGACGGTGAGCCCGCCGCGCTTGCGCATCGCCTCGGCCGCGGCGAGCGAGCGCTCGAGCTCGTAGGCAATCTCGACGACTCGCCACTCGAGCGCATCGAGCGCGAAGCGCCCCGCCAGCGCCGCGACGGGCGACGGCGCCTTGGGTGCGGACGCTTTCCGCTTGGGCAACGCTTTCTTCTTCCCCGATCCGGCCACGGACCTCTTTTATCACGTACGATGGGGCATGCGCCGCGCCGCCCGCGTCCTGGCCGTCCTCGTCGTCCTGCTCGTCGTCGCCGTCGGCGTCTTGTGGGCGATCCTGCGCCATCCGCCGACGCCGACCACGCCGGGCCCCGACGCCGAAGCGCTCGCGCACCAGATGGTCGCCGCTGTCAACGGCGACGCCTGGGCGCGCACCGGCGCCATCCGCTGGACCGTGCAGGGCCGCAAGCACCTGTGGGACCGCCAGCGCGGGCTGGCGCGCGTCGAGTGGCGCGACAACCGCGTGCTCCTCGACACCAGCACGCACAAGGGCCGCGCCTGGCGCGAGGGCGCCGAGCTCGACGACGGCGCCGACAAGCAGAGGCTCGTCGACAAGGCCTACGCCCTCTGGATCAACGACAGCTTCTGGCTCAACCCCGTCGTCAAAGCCTTCGACGACGGCACCTCGCGCTCGCGCGGCAGCGTCGGCGGCGAGCGCGCCCTCAGCGTCTCCTACGCGTCGGGCGGGCTGACGCCGGGCGACAAGTACCTCTGGATCCTCGGCGACGACGCGCGGCCGGTCGCCTGGCGCGTGTGGGTCAAGATCCTGCCGGTCAAGGGCGTGCAGTTCTCGTGGGAGGGCTGGACGCGCCTGCCGACAGGCGCGTGGATCGCGACCTCGCACAAGGCGCTCGGCCTCGACGCGGTGCACCTCGTCGACGTCGCGGCGGGCGCGACCCTGCACGACATCGAGCCGGACGATCCGTTCGCGCCGCTCGCGAAGTAGCTATTTCTGGCCGCGCGGCGAGTCGGAGGTGCCGGACCGCTTGGTCCCGTCGTCACGTCGCGGCGGCGGTTCCAGGCGTGACGCCTGCGTCGCCCCGCGGTCGTGCAGCAGGATCTTCTTGTCGCCGCCGCGGAAGGTGACCTCGATCTTCTGCGGCGCCGGCGTCGCCGTCACCACGCCGAGCTCGAACGTCGGGTGGCGCACGACGTCGTTGAGCACGAACGTGGTGTTCGGCGAATAGGGCTTGGCGTCGCGATCGCGGCCGGCCAAGAGCGTGTCGAAATCGACCGCTGGAGCCGCAGGCGTCGCCGCCTTGCTCGCCCGCGCGCGCGACGGGCGCTCGCCCTTTTCGGCGGCGCTGCCGGGAGGCTGGGCGCGGTATTGGTGCTGCTTGCCGCAACCCTGGCATTCGACCTTCGCCGGCTTGCCATCCACGAGCGCGACGATGGTGTGCCACTTCATGAGGCGGCAGGTCGTGCACCACGCATCGAGCTCTCCGCCTACTTTCAGCTCCTCGGCCATCGCGACAAGCTAGCACATCGAGTATGCTCCGCGCGCCATGGACGAATCGCAGACCAATCGCCTCCAACAGCTGAACGACGAAATTGCGTCGGCCATCAATGAGGTCGACGCCGCCCTCGAGTCGGGCGAAGAGCCCCGTCAGGTGGCCGCCGGCCACATGGTCGAGGCCCTGGCCGCCCGCTGGCGTGAGTTTACCGGCGGCCTCAGCGGCGCCGATCTCGACGCCGCCGAGCGCGGCGCCGGACGCCGCCTGACCGATCTGCGCCGCTCGGCCGCCGCGCTCAGCCGCCGCGACTCGGGCGTCAGGGTGCAGCGCTCCGACGACGCCGGCTTCGTGCCCTTCATCGAGCGGCGCGCCCCGCCCAAGTCGATCGTGCCGCAGCGCGCGGCGCCGACGTCGAAGCTGTCCGTCGGCGGCGAGGTCGACTCGTGGTGCGGCAAGTGCAAAGAGATGACCACGCACAACATCGTGGCGATGGTCGGCGACCAGGCGAAACAGGTCATCTGCCAGGTGTGCAACTCGCGCCACGACTATCGCACCGAGCCGCCCGCGCGCCATCGCAAGGCGTCGGGCGCCGTGCCGACGACGGGCACGAGCGTCGAAGCGACGACCCGGCGCAACGAGGATCGCGAGCTGCAGAAGCGGCAGGAGGCGAAGCGGCAGCTGCAGAAGGAGCTGGCCGAGGCGCCCGAGCCGCGGACGTTCGATCCCAAGGCGCGCTACAAGGCGGGCGAGATCATCGTTCACCCCGAGCATGGGCGCGGCAAGATCGAAAACGTGCTGCGCGGATCGCTGCTCGTGCGCTTCCTCGAGGGGCTGCGGCCGCTCGATCTGTCGTAAGGGACAGCTCCTCGCTTGACGGCGATCCTGACGGTCCAGAACGTCGACAAGGCGTTCGGCACGCGCGTGGTGTTGGCGGGCGTGTCGTTCGCCGTCGACGAGCGCGATCGCGTCGGCATCGTCGGGCTCAACGGCGCGGGCAAGTCGACCCTCTTGCGCATCGTCGCCGGTGGCGACGAGCCCGACGGTGGCCTGGTGACGCGGCAGCGGTCGCTGACGCTCGAGTACGTGCCGCAGGAGCCGCAGCTCGACGGGGCGCGGGCGGTCGGCGAGATCGTGCGCGAGGGGCTGCGCGCGCACGCGGCGGCGCTGGCGGAGCTGGCGGCGCTGGAATCGCGAATTCCGGAATTTTCGGGGGACAAGCTGCACGCGGCGCTCGACGAGCAGGCGCGGCTGCACGCGGCCATCGAGGCGGCGGGCGGCTGGGATCGCGAGCACGAGGTGCGCTCGCTGGGCGCGGCGCTGCAACTGCCGTCCTTGGACGCGCGCGTCGCGACGCTGTCGGGCGGCGAACGGCGGCGCGTGGCGCTGGCGCGGGCGCTCCTGGCACGGCCGTCGCTGCTCGCGCTCGACGAGCCGACCAACCACCTCGACGCCGACACCGTCGCCTGGCTCGAGGAGCGGCTGGCGCGCGAGTGGGCGGGCGCGCTGCTGCTGGTCACCCACGATCGCTATTTTCTCGACCGCGTGGCCACGCGCATCCTCGAGATCGATCGCGGGCAGCTCTACGCCTACGACGGCGGCTACACGGCGTTCCTCGAGCAGCAGGCGGAGCGCCTCTCGCAGGAGACGGCGCGCGAGCAGGCGCGGCGCTCGTTCGTGCGGCGCGAGCTCGACTGGATCCGGCGCGGTCCGCAGGCGCGCGGCACCAAGCAGAAGGCGCGCATCGACCGTTTCGACGCCGCGGTGTCGGCGGCGCCGACGGCGGAGGAGAAGCGCACCGGGTCGATGGCGTTGCGCCTGCCGACGGGCGGGCGCATGGGCAAGACCATCCTGGAGCTGAAGGACGTCGGGCGGCGCGTGCCGAGCGAGCGTGGCGACGGGCGCTGGCTGTTCCGCCAGCTGACGCTCACGCTGAAGCCGGGCGATCGCATCGGCGTCGTCGGGCCCAACGGCGCCGGCAAGACGACGCTGGTGCGCACGCTCCTCGGCGAGCTTCCGCCCGACGAGGGCGAGGTCGTGGTCGGGCTCAACACGCGCTTCTCGTACCTCGATCAGACGCGCGCGGCGCTGCGCGACGACAAGACGGTGCTCGACGAAGTCGCCGACGGCAACGACCACGTCTTCCTCGACGACGGGCCGGTGCACGTACGGACCTTTTTGCGCATGATGCTCTTCGACGATCGCTTCGCCGACACGCCGGTGGGCGCGCTCTCGGGCGGCGAGCGCAACCGGGTGCAGCTGGCGCGGCTCTTGCGGCGCGGCGGCAATCTGCTCGTGCTCGACGAGCCGACCAACGATCTCGACCTCGTCACGCTCGGCGTGCTCGAGGAGGCGCTGCAGACCTTCCCCGGCTGCGCGCTCGTGGTGTCGCACGATCGCTGGTTCCTCGACAAGATCGCCACCGGCATCCTCTCCTTCGAGGGGGACGGGCAGGTCGCGTTCTACGAGGGCGATTGGTCGTCGTGGCACGCGCGCCACGTGGCGCAGCTCGCGGCAGCGACGGCGCAGGCGAAGATGGCCGCGGAGCCGTCGAAGGCGGCCGCCGAGCCGGCGAAAGCGGCGCCGGCGCCGGCGGCGGCGAAGGCGCGCAAGCTCAGCTTCAAGGAGAAGCAGGAGCTCGACGGCATCGAAGCGGCGATCTCGGCGGCAGAATCGAAGGTGGCGACCTTGCAGGCGGAGCTCGAGGACCCGACGATCTACAAGATGCGCGCCGCCGAAGTCCCGACCCTCGTCGCCGCTCTCGACGCCGCGCGCGCCGAGGTCGATCGGCTCTACGCGCGCTGGCAAGAGCTGGAGGCCCTGCGTGCGTGACACGGCGACGCTGCTCATCGACTGTCCCGATCAGCGCGGCATCGTCGCCGCGGTGTCGGAGTTCCTCTATCGCCACGGCGCCAACATCGTCCACGCCGACCAGCACCAGGACGCAGAGCTCAAGCTCTTCTTCATGCGCGTCGAGTGGGACATGGACGGCTTCACCCTGCCGGTCGATCCGAGCGGGGGCACCGACGGCTTTCACGCCGCGTTCGCCGAGATCGCCACGCGCTTCGCCATGAAGGTGCGCCTCGAGCGCTCGACGCGGCGCCCGCGGCTGGCGCTCTTCGTCAGCAAGTACGACCACTGCCTGGCCGACCTGCTCTATCGCTGGCACGCCGGCGAGCTCGCCTGCGACGTCGTCGCCGTCGTCGGCAACCACCGCGACGCCGAGCCGCTGGCGCAGTTCCACAAGGTGCCGTTCCACGCCTTCACCGTCGACAAGAACAACAAGGCGGCGGCCGAAACCGAGCAACTCGCGCTGTTGCGCCGCGAGCGCGTGGACCTGGTGGTGCTCGCGCGCTACATGCAGGTCCTGTCGCCGCGCTTCGTGGCCGAGTATCCGCAGCGCATCATCAACGTGCACCACTCGTTCTTGCCCGCGTTCGTCGGCGCCAAGCCGTACCACCAGGCGTTCGAGCGCGGCGTGAAGCTGATCGGCGCCACCAGCCACTACGTGACCGAGCAGCTCGACGACGGGCCGATCATCGAGCAATCGACGACGCGCATCTCGCACCGCGATCAGCTGCCGGAGCTGCTCGCCAAGGGGCGCGAGCTGGAGAAGGCGGTGCTTTCGCGCGCGGTGCGCTGGCACATCGAGAGCCGCATCCTCGTCTACGGCAAGAAGACCGTCATCTTCGATTAGCGGCGGCGATGGGTCCGCTGCACTCCGGCGACGACGCAAAACCCGGTCGCGCGAAGCGTTGACCTCTTTGGACGACGCCTCCGCCGACGCTGGTCCGATAGCCGCTCGTTGGCTGCCTTCGACGCACCCAGGGAGGCGATGCGCACAGTGTCTCTGCGTCGCGAGTTCCGCAGCCGGCCAGCACCGCGTCGGAATCGAGCACGGGTCGTCCGGCCAGCGAGGACTGTCTGAGCGACGCAGAGACACTGTGCGCGTCGCCGACCCCCGCGTCACACCATTCGGATCCCAACTAGAACCCTGGCGCGAGCACGCGCATGAACTTGTCGGGGTTGGCCACCGCCTGCGCGCTCATCCAGGCCGCCGCGCGCTCGCGATCGGCGCGTCCTTCTTCGCCACCGACGAGGGCGCCGCGCCGCCCGCGCGCCACCGCCGCGTGCATGCGCATCTCGTGCTCGTCGAACCCCGACGCCGCCGCGGCCAACAGCGCCGCCGCCGCCGCGTCGTCGCCGCCCAGGCGCGCCAGCGCCGCGCGCAACGACGCCGCGCCCGGCTTCGCCCACGCCGCGCGCTCCTTCTCGAGCGCCTGCGCCATGCGCTCCGCCTCGGCGACGAGCGTCTTGCGATGCGCCTCGCCCGCCACGGCGGCCGCCGCCACCGCCGCGCGCCCGCGCAGATCGAGGTTGATGATGCGCGCCACGTCGAGCCGCAACGTCATCGACTTCTCGAGCTGCGGCCACACGCCCGAGATGCGCGCGAACGCCGCCGCCCCGTCGCCGACGTAGAGATCGATCTGCGTCATGGCGTAGTTGAAGTCGGCGTGCTGCTGATGGAACCCGCGCTGCGACCAGCGCCGGATGCCCTCCTCGCACTCGCTGCGCGCCTCGTCGGGCAGATCCATCGCCAGCCAGATGAGGTTGGGCTCGCCCATGCGCAGCACCGTCGAGCCGTAGAGATCGCCGCGCTGCTCCGCCTCCTGCAGGAACGCGGTCACGTTCTTCGACAGCTCGGTGAGCTCGCCGAGGCGCGCCAGGCTGTAGCTGCGCAGCAGATTTCCCGTCGCCAACTCCCACGCCACGCCGGTGCAGCGCTCGCGGAAGATGCGCTCGGCCTCGTCGAAGAAGGGCAAGCAGTCGGACCAGTGCCCGTTCATGTGCAGCGCGATCGCGCGCGCCGCGACGGCCAGCCCGGTCGCGTGCGAGTCCTTGACCTCGTCGGCGATCTTCTCGGCCTCGGTGGCGAGCGTGTTGGCGCGCGCCACGCCCTCGGCGCCCATCGCCGCGGTCAGGCACGCCTCGAAGGCCATGGCGCGGGCCACGCGTGACGGCTCGCCTGCCTTGAGCGCCAGCCGCAAATGGCGCGTGGCGAAGTCGGCGCCGCGGATGGTGTCGACGTTGCCGAGCCCGATGGCGATCGACCACGCCGCGTCGACGCGCGCGAGCAGCGCCGGCTGCAGCTCCGAGGCCTGGCGCCGCTTGAACTTGAGGCCGCGCAGCTTGAGCTGCGCGCGCTGCCACAGGAGCGACATCAGCGCCGCGCGCGGCGACTCCGGCACGGCGAGCTTCACCGCCGCGAGCACCGGCGCCATCGCCTGCAGCCCGTCGTCGACGTGGCCGGCGCGCAGGAGCTGCTCGGCCGCCTTGCGCCTGAGCTCGAGCGCATCGGCCGGCCCAATCAAAGATGTCCGCTCGGCGGCCGACAGGTACGCGCGCGCCGATTCGGCGCCGCGCCCCGTCTGCGCCAGCGCGTCGCCGAGGCGCACCTGCAGCGTGGCCACGTCGGCGGCGCCGGGCGGCCGCATCACCAGCGTCTGCCGATAGAGCTGCGCCGCGCGATCGAAGGCGAGCGCCTTGTACGCGCGCTCCGCCGCCTGCGTGGCGTAGGCGGCCGCCTTGTCGTTTTCGCCGGCGCCCTGCCAGTGCGTGGCCAGCGCTTCGGGATCGGCGCGCCCGATCGACTCGAGGCCGATGGCGATGCGCTCGTGCGCGCGCCGCACCTCGGTCGCCGTGCGGTGCGACTCGATCGTCGCGCGCACGCGGTCGTGATAGGGCTCGATCAGATCGGCCGGCCGCTGCCCCGTCGTGCGCACGAGGTTGGCCGCGCGCAGCGTCGCCGCGTGCCCGGCGAAGGTGGCGAAGTCGACGTCGGCCGCGCGCGCCGCCGCCTGCTGCACGATCGGCCCGCCGGCGACGGCGACCAGCTCGAGCACGCGCTGCGCTTCGCCCTCGAGCCGGCGCACGCGATCCCAGAGCGCGTCCTCGAGGTGCAAGGGCGCGCCGCGATCGGCGCGCGCCGCCAGCGCGTGGCGCACCAGCTCGTCGATGAACAGCGGATGGCCGCCCGCCTCCTCGGCGATCACCTCCGCCGACAGCTCGCTCGCGCCGCCCGTCGACGACAACAGCTCCGAGGCCAGCGCGCGCGCCTCGTCGGGCGGCAGGCGCGCCAGGTGCACCTCGCGCGCCTCGGCCGCCAGCAGCGACGGCGGCCGCGACGCCGGCGCATCCTCGCCCTGCCGCGCCGTGGCCAGCAGCAGCATCGTCGGCGCGCCCGGTGGCCGCGTGATCGCCTCGAGCAAAGCCAGGGAGTCGAGGTCGGCCCACTGCAGATCGTCGATGACCACGACGAGCGCGCGCTTCGACGCCACGCGCGCGAGCAGCTCGCGCAGCGCCGTGAACAGCTGCCGGCGCAGCTGCTGCGGATCGCCGTCGGCCGGCGGGCGCGGCGCCGACGCCACCGCCTCGACGCGGCGGAGCACCGGGAACACCTCGGCGAGCAGGCCCGCGCGCGCCGGCAGCATCATCGCCGCGTCGACCTTGGGCAGGCGCGCCAGCCAGCGCGCGAGCGAATCGACCACGCCGTCGAGCGCCTTGTAGGGCACGCTCTCGCGCTCGTAGCAGCGCCCCTGCAGCAGCACCACGTCGGCAGACGATTTCCGCAACCCGTCGACGAAGTGGCGCACCAGCGCGCTCTTGCCCACGCCCGACTCGCCGCGCACGTGCACCGTCACCGGCGCGCCGGCGCGCGTGCGCTCCCACGCCGCCTCCAGCGCCGCCAGCTCGGCGCGCCGTCCGACGAAGCGCGCCTCGCGGTGCGCCGCCGACGCCAGCTCGGCCGCCTCGTTGCCGCGCAGGAGGCGCTCGTACAGCGCCTTGGCGCCGAAGCGCTCGCGCGCGTCCTTGCGCAAAAGGCCGACGCAGAGCGCGTCGAGATCGGCCGGCGTCTCCGGCGCCAGCGCGCGCGGCGGCGCCGGATCGCGCCCCTGCTTCTGCAACAGCACCTCGAGCGGCGCGCCCGAAAACGGCACGCTGCCGGTGAGCGCCTCGTAGAGCACCACGCCCACCGAGTACCAATCGGCCTCGGGCCCCACCTTGCGCCCCGACGCCTGCTCCGGCGCCATGTAATCGGCGGTGCCGACCACGCGCACGTCGCTCTCGCCCGCGCGCGTCGACGACTGCGCCAGCCCGAAGTCGAGCAGCACCACGCGCCCGGTCTTCTGCTCGACGAGGATGTTGGACGGCTTGATGTCGCGATGCACCACGCCCGCGGCGTGCAGCGCGCTCACGCCGCGCGCCAGCTCGACGAGCCCCGCGCGCAGCCGCACCACGTCGAGCGGCGGCCGTCCCGCGCGCTCGATGCGCGAGACGGCCGAGGCGTGCGGCTGCAGCGTGTCGGCGCTCGGCGTCGGATCGACGAAGTCGCGCGACGTCGTCACCGGCGACGGCACGCCGGCGCGCTCGGGCCTCACCCAGCCGAGCAGGTCGACGCCGTCGACCAGCTCCATGGTGAAGAACCACTGCCGGCCGAGCGTGATCAGCTCGCCGAGGGTGCACAGGTTGGGATGCGAGAGATCCTGCAGCGCGCGAAACTCGTTCTTGAAGCGGAGGATGCCTTCGGCGCTGAGGGTGCGGAGGGTCTTGAGCGCGACGCGCATGCGCCGCTCCCGGTCGTAGGCTTCGTAGACGACGCCCATGCCGCCTTCGCCGAGTCGGCGCAGCACGTCGAAGCGCCCGTTCTCGCGAAGGTCGAACTCGACGGACGACACGCCCGTCCATTGTAATGGATTACGGCAGGCAGAAGAGGCCGATCGTGCCGGAGCGGCCGCGCGACGAGGCCCACTTCGCCGACGCGGTTCCATCGAACGTCACCGTCCAGGTCGTCTTCGAGAGGCCGCCGGTGTGCGACAACACGCCCGACGTCGGACAGCGCGCCTTGCACTGCGCGTAGTTGTCGATCGACGTCGACCAGGTGGCGGTACCGATCACCGTCGACCACGCGCCGTCGAGGGTGCCGCACTGCGAGGCGTCGTCCCACGTGAGCGTGTAGCCGCCCTGGCGCGTGATCGAGTTGCCGAACGCGCCGGTGCCGCTGCCGCTCGTCGAGACCACGAGCTTTTTGGCGGTGCCGTTGACGGTGTAGTCCGCCGTCGAGTCGAGGCTCATGGTGGCGCCGTTGACCTGAAGCCCGTTGGTCACCACCGCGGCGTGGATGCCCGCCGAGTCGGCGGTGTAGGTGGCGACGACGGAGCCGGTGACGTGCACGAGCCCGTAGGGTCCGGTGCAGTTGGCGAGCGTGTAGGTGACGACGTTGTTGGTCTGCGACGTCGTCACGCAGGTCGACGGCTGCCAGAAGGTCTTGGCGGCGCCGTTGGCCATTCCGGCCGCTTCCGTGCTCGAGGTCGCGCTCTCGGTGCCCTGCGTGGTGGCCATCATGAGCGCGCTGTCGTTCGCCGTCTGATCGCTCGAGTCGAGCGCGGCGGAGACGGAGGCCGCGTCGCCGTTGGGATCGGCGCCGCCGCAACCGGCCAGAAGAGAGAGCGGAAGTAGATAAGCGAGAAGGTTCGTACGCATCGTCGGAGCTCCTTTCGCCACGGCCTCACTGCACGCGCCAGGCCACGCCGAAGTCCGCGTCCGACGTGGCCCACCGACGGCAAATGAGCCTGGCAGACTCAGCGCGCAGGCTCACCTACGCGTAGGCGCTACGTGCCCGGCGCTAGAACGAGGTGAGGTTCTTCCAGGCCTTCTGGACCTTGCCGGCGTCGCTGGCGAGCATCGCCGTGCCGACGTTGGCGAGCATCGAGCCGCCGAGCGACGTCGACAGCACGGCGATGCTCTGATCGTGCGGGTTGGCCATGTTGACGAAGCCGACGATGTAGCTGACGGCGATCGACGCCACGCCGACGAGGCCGGTGATGGTGCCGCCCCAGAACAGGCCGCGGCCGGTGTCGGCGTCGAGCGTCTGCAGGATGTGATGGCGCCAGCCGAGGCTGCCCGCCGCCAGGCCGAAGGAGAACGCGCCCGACGTCGACGACACCCACGACAGCACCTGCGCCGGATCCGAAGGCTTGGGCCGCGTGAGGTCATCGATGCTCGGCGGATAGTGCGCCGCCGCGACGTAGATGACGTTCGAGATGGTCAGGCCCGCCGAGAGCAGGCTGATGACGCCGCCGAAGCCGTTCATCACGCGCGCGCCGGTCCACTGATGTCGCGCCGAGCGCGCCGCCTCGATGCGCAGCGCCATCGGATCGTTCTCCGCCGACGCCGGCGGCATGCCTGTCGGTGGCGGCAGCGGCGGCGCCAACACGACGCCCGGCGGCGGCGACGCGTAGGGATCGTTCTGCGCCTGCGGCGGTGACGGATCGTTTTGCGTTTGCGGCGGCGACTGCTGTGCGAGCGCGATCGACGGAGCCAGGATCACGAGCACGATCAGGTTTCGCATCGCCTGATCGTATCTGAGCGCTCCGTCGGTGAGAAGCCTCAGCGATACTTGATCCCTGTTCCGGTGTTGAAGACGACCACTCGCGCGTCCGGTGTGATCCATCCGCTCGCGCGCAATTCTTCGACCGCCGCCCACGCCGCGCCGCCCTCCGGACAGACGTCGATTCCCGTCGCTGACGCGAGCCACGCGGCGGCCGGCGCGATCGACGCTTCGTCCACCGCGACGGCGGTTCCGTGCGTCTCGCGGATCGCGCGCAGGCATAAAAATCCGCCAATCGGCGACGGCACGCGTAGGCCCCAGGCCCGAGTCATCGGGTTCACAAACGCCTC
This sequence comes from Polyangia bacterium, assembly GCA_035607415.1. GTDB lineage: Bacteria > Myxococcota_A > Polyangia > Palsa-1104 > Palsa-1104 > JAQBQH01. Next base: position 13,111 of record DATNAQ010000084.1, on the reverse strand, counting down.
GGTTTTTGTCGCGCCGGCGACGAACGCCTTGACGACGGGTTGGCAGCCCACCGCTTGCACGCTCACGAGACGAGGCACGCGCGGCATGGGCCAGCCGAGCGCGCGCATCTCGCCGAACGCCTTCCACATGCCGACGAGACCGGTGCCGCCGCCCGTCGGATAGACGATGACGTCGGGCAATTCTCCGTCGAGCTGCTCGTGGAGCTCGTAGGCCATCGTCTTCTTGCCCTCGACGCGGTAGGGCTCCTTCAGCGTCGAGACGTCGAAGGCGTCGCCAAAGCCAAGGGATGCCCCGTGCTCGCGCAGCCACTTGCCGGCGTCGGCGATCGTGCCCGGCACCAGCTTGACGTCGGCGCCGTAGTGCCTGCACTCGTCGACGAAGATGCGCGGCGTGTCGTCGGGCATGGCGACGAGGACCGAGAGCTTGCCGGCGGCGCCGTACGCGGCGAGCGCGCCGGCGGCGTTGCCCGCCGACGGCGCCATCAACGATTTGGCGCCGAGCGCGCGCGCCATCGACACGGCGACGGTCATGCCGCGCGCCTTGAACGAGCCGGTCGGGTTCTGCGCTTCGTCCTTGATCCAGGTGCGCTCGTCGAGCTGCACGAGCGGCGTCATGCCTTCGCCGAGCGAGACCTCGCCGGCGGCGAGCGGCAGCACCTCGCGGTACCGCCACAACGACGCGATCCGTCCGCGTAAAGATGCGCGCGGCAGCGTATCCGGCGTCAACGCGTAGTCGACGCGGATGGGCAGCCCGCAGGCCGTGCACACGGTCTGCAGACGATCGAGCGCGTGCGGCGTGTCGCACGCAAAACAGCGAAGTCCTTGGAGTGCGCGGCTGGTCTGCACGCCGCGATCGTAACAGGGCGTACCGTCCAGCGTTCGCCGGGGTTGCAATTTTCGGCGGATTTCTTAGACTGAATGAGGGTTCATTCAGCACACCGAAGTCGCCACAGGAGACGCCAAGTGAGCAAGCCGATTCCCGCCATCAACCGTTACCGCGCCGATCTCCGCGAGCTGCAATTCCTGCTGTTCGAGCAGTTCAAGGTCGACGCCGTGCTCGGCCAGGGCCACTTCGAAGGCTGGGACGCCGACGCCATCAAGTCGACGCTCACCGAAGCGTACAAATGGGTGCGCGACGTGATCGGCCCGCTCAACGCCACCGCCGACGCCGAGGGCTGCCACCTCGAGGGCGGCAAGGTGACCACGCCGAAGGGCTTCAAGGAGGCGTGGAAGAAGCTCTACGAGGCGGGCTGGAAGGCGATCGGCGTCGACGCCGAGTACGGCGGCGCGGGCTCGCCGCGCGTGGTGCAGCTCCTCGTCGAGGAGATGGTGTCGGGCGCGAACACGGCGTTCTCGATGTACGGCGGGCTGACCTACGGCGCGGCCGAGGTCATCGAGGCGTTCGGCACGCCCGAGCAGAAGGCGCTCTACTGCGAGCGCATGTACACCGGCACGTGGGGCGGCACGATGTGCCTCACCGAGCCGCACGCCGGCTCCGACGTCGGCGCGGCGCGCACCAAGGCGACGCCGAACGGCGACGGCACCTACAAGATCAGCGGCACCAAGATCTTCATCTCGGCCGGCGATCACGATCTGACGGAGAACATCATCCACCTCGTGCTCGCGCGCGTGCCGGATGCGCCGGCGGGCACCAAGGGCCTGACGCTGTTCATCGTGCCCAAGCTGCGCACCGATGCCAGCGGCAAGCTCGGCGAATCGAACGACGTCGCCGTCGGCAACATCGAGCACAAGATGGGCATCAACGCCTCGGCGACCTGCGTGCTCAACTTCGGCGAGAACAACGCGTGCATCGGCGTTCCCGTCGGTGGCGACGCCAAGCTCAACCAGGGCATGTCGCAGATGTTCAAGATGATGAACTCGGCGCGCATCGCCGTCGGCATGCAGGGCTACTCGGTGGCGTCGTCGGCGTTCTTGAACGCGCTCGACTACGCGCGCGAGCGCAAGCAGGGCCCGTCGATCAAGGCGTTCAAGGATCCGACGGCGCCCCGCGTGCCGATCATCGAGCACGCCGACGTGCGCCGCATGCTCCTCGACATGAAGTCGCGCGTCGAGGGCGTGCGCGCGCTGGCCATCAAGCTCGCGCATCACCAGGACATGGCGACGGTGCTGACGGGCAAGGACGATCAGGCCGTGGCCTACCACCAGGGGCAGGTCGATCTGCTGGTGCCGCTCGTCAAGGCGTACGGCTCGGATCAGGGGTTCCGCGTGTGCGAGACCGCGATCCAGACCTACGGCGGCGCCGGCTTCACGCGCGACTATCCGGTCGAGCAGTACTGCCGCGACGCCAAGATCTTCTCGATCTACGAGGGCACGAACCACATCCAGGCGATGGATCTCGTCGGGCGCAAGCTGGCGCAGGGCGGCGGCGTGAACCTGCAGGCGTTCGGCGCCGACGTCGGTAAGTTCGTCGCCAAGCACTCGGCGCACGCCAAGATCGGCGCCGAGGTGAAGAAGCTCGGCGAGGCGCAGGCGGCGCTGACGCGCTCGGCGATGAAGCTGCTGACCTGGTTCCAGTCGGGGCAGCTCGAGATGGTGCCGCTCGTGGCCAACCGCTTCCTCGAGATGATGTCGGAGCTGGCGGTGGCGTGGATGCTGCTCGAGGGCGCGGCCATCGCCGACGAGAAGGCCAAGGGCGTGGCGGCCGGCCATCCGGATGCGGCGTTCTACGCGGGCAAGATCGCGGCCGCGCAGTACTACGCGCGCACGGTGCTGCCGGGCGTGGAGGAGAAGGCTCGCCAGCTCGACGTCGAGGATCGCAGCGCGCTCGACATCCCCGACGCCGGCTTCGCCAGCGTCTAGGGCGCGCGGCTCGCATCGCGGCGATGATGTCCGACTCCGCCCCGCTCGCCTGCTGCCACACATAGCTGCCACACATGACAGACGTGACTGCCGCCGACGGCGACGGCGGGCGCGACCTGATCGACCGCGACGTCCGACGGCGCCGAGATCGAGCCGACGCTCGTGCCGTCGAGGAGCACGCTCTCGATGACCGAGGTGTTGCGCACCGGCGGCTGCGACACCCACGCGGCGGCGAACAGGCGTGACGTGCCGCCGGGGAACGGCGCCAGCGCCGGAGATTGGCGCATCACGGCGCCGCCGGTGGCGACGCTGACCGTGGAGAGCGACGAAGCGGCGACGACGCCGACGATGTCGGCGGCGCCGGTGCCGTCGCCGTCGATTGGTCCAGTATAGGATGAGAAAAACGAGGAGGGTCAGACGGGTCCAGCGTCGATGTGATCACATCGACGCTGGCGTTCGGCGCGTCAGCGGTTGCCGTCGATCTCGGGCGGCCCCGCGTCGGACGCCTTGACGTTGCCGCGGTTGTCGTCGGTGACCGGCGACCGCGACGGCGGCGGAGTCGGCTGCGGATGCTGCGCCTGCTGCGGCGCCGTGTGCGGCTGCGGCTGCGCGCCTTCGGCGCCTGCGTGCGGCGCACCTGCGTGCGGCACGGCGGCGTGCGGCGCACCTTCGTGCGGCGCACCTTCGTGCGGCGCGCCCGCGTGCTGGCCGCCGACGTGCGGCGCGCCCGGCTGACCGGGCTGGCCCGGCATCCCCGGCTGCCCCGGCATGCCCGGCTTGCGCCCGCGACCGCGACCGCCGCGACGGCGCTTCTTCTTCAGGCCCTCGGGACCGCCGGGCTGACCCGGCGGGTGCGGCCCGTACGCCTGCTGACCCGGCTGACCCGGCTGTCCCGGCCCATGCGGCCCCGCGCCCTGCGGACGCGGACCCTGCGGACGCGGACCCTGCGGGCCGCGCGGCCCCTGCCCAGGCGGACGCGGCGGACGCGGCCCACGCGGCTGACCGCCGGGACCACCGCCCGGCCCGCCACCGCCGGGACCACCGCCCGGTCCGCCCGGACCCCCCGCGCGACGCTCGCCGTGCGGACCGCCCGGCCCACGGCGATCGCCCGGCCCGCGACGCGGACCCTTGCCGCGCTTCTTGTCGAAGCCGCGCTTGCCGCGATCGAACGGCGCCGACGGATCCTTGGTGACCATCCAGCCCGCGCCGGCGAGCGGCATCGGCCCGCCGCGCTCTTCGCGCTCTTCGCGCGAACCGCCGCCACCGGCGCGCTCGGCCTTGACCAGCGAGCCGAGCCCGCGCGGCGCCTTCGGCTTGGGCGGTCCGAACGCGCCGCCGCCGAATCCGCCGCCGCCGCCGCCGCGACGCTCGCCGCCGCCACCGCCGCCACCGCCGCGTCCGCGCTCGCCGCGTCCGCCGCGATCACCGCCGCGTCCGCCGCGCTCGCCGCCGCGCGCTTCACGCCGGCCACCGCCGCCGGCGTCCGGCTGCAGGTCGACGACGAAGAAGTGCTCGCCCACCTTGACGCCGCCGCGCGGCTCCGCTTCGCCGCCGAACACGCGCACCAACCGCGTGCGCGGCGCGCGATCGCCGACCGCTTCGACCGCCTCGAGGAGCCGCGCCAGCCGATCGCCGGTCACGCTCACCGCTTCGCCGAGCTTCTCGCCGAGCTGCTCCGCCACCACGCCTTCGGCGACGAGCTTTGCCTTCGCATCCGCCGCCTGCCGAATCGTCAGGCCGCTGAACTCCGTCACCGTACGCAGCGGCGACGCCTTCTTCTCTTCTTCCTTCGCTTCGCTCATTTCTTCTTTCCCTTGAGGAGATCGGCGAATGTTCCGAGGCTCTTCGGCGCGCTCGCCGGCGCGCTCGGCGCATCGCCGCCGCCGTCCTCGCCAGCTTCGGCGAGCCCGAGCGACAACCGCCGCTTGTCCACGTCCACGGCGAGTACTACCACGTCCAGCGCCGCGCCGATCTTCGTCGCTTCGCGGGCATGTCGAATCGGGCGCCCCTTGCCGAGCTCGCTGACGTGCAGGAGGCCCTCGACCCCCGGCGCCAGCTCGACGAAGGCGCCGAACGTCTCCAGGCGCCGCACCGTGCCGCGCGCCCGCGCGCCCTCGTAGAAGCGCGTCGCCACGTCGCTCCACGGATCCTTCTCGAGCGACTTGAGCGACAGCGCGATGCGCTCGGGCTTCTTGGGATCGTCGCTCTTCTCGAGCTTGAGGATCTGCACCTCGATCTCCTGCCCGACGGACAAGAGGTCCTTGGGATGCGCCACGCGCGAAAAGCCGAGCTCCGACACGTGCAGCATGCCCTCGACGCCGCCGAGGTCGACGAACGCGCCGTAATCCTTCAGCGACGACACCCGCCCCTTGACGACGGCGCCGACGGCGAGCGTGCCGCGCACTTCGGCCGCGCGCACCGCCTGCTCCTCCTCGAGGATCGCGCGCCGCGACACCACGACGTTGGCGCCGCGCCCGGTCGCTTCGTAGCGGGTGATGCGCCAGCGCAGCTTCTGTCCGACGAAGGCGGCGGCGTCCTCGACGTGGCGCAAATCGAGCTGCGAGATCGGGCAGAACGCGCGCACGCCGCCGATGCTGACCTCGACGCCGCCTTTGTTCACGCCGGTCACCGTGCCCTCGACGGGCAGGCGGTGCTGGAACGCCGCTTCGAGCTCGGCCGAGCCTTCCGCGCCGCGCCCGCCGAAGACGCGTTTGAGCACGACGCCGCCCGACGGGCCGCCGACCTCGACGACGGTGGCGGTGAGCTCGTCGCCCTCCTTCACCGTCAGCGTGCCGTCGCGGTCGCGCAGTTGCGCCAGCTCGATCACGCCGTCGGACTTGGCGCCGAGGTCGACGAACGCGGAGTCGCGGCCGATCGAGATGATCCGCCCGCGCACCTCGTCACCGACGGTGGGCTCCTTGCGCTTCTTCTTGCTGCGGCCGGTCTCGGGTCCTTCGTACTCCGCGAGCAGCCGGGCGAACTCGTTTTCGTCGCCAGAATCTTCCGGGGCCATGGGGAGCGCAGTCTACAACGAATGCGGCCGCGTGCTATATCGTCGGCATGCCCCCCAAGACCACCTGCCCGATCTCCCGTGCCGACTTCCTCGCCAAGGCCGAGCCGCTCAAGCTCGACCTCGGCAACGGCCAGACCCTCGTCGCCGAGCCGCGCGAGTTCTCGACCGGCTCCTTCGGCTGGTACGTCAACCAGAAAGCGAGCATCACCGTCGACGGCAAGACGCTGTCCGTCCAGGTGGGCTCGAACCTCATCGTCGTGGGGAGCAAAGAGGCGCCGAAGGAAGGCGCCTAGGGCGCGCTCAGGGCGCGCTAGTACTTCTTGAGGAACGCGTCGACGCTCGGCTGCTGCGCGGCGACGTAGGCGCGGCACAGCTCGGAGCGCTCGATGGCCTGCGCGAAGATGCGCGGCCCGCCCGGCAGCTTGGGCGAGCGATCCTTGAAGAACGCCTCCATGTCCTTCTGGTGGGCTTCGTCGCAGAAGGTGATGCCGAGGTACGGCGCGTAGGCCATCTGCTCCGCCGACAGCCGCTTCTCGAGCGTCTCGAAGTTCGTCTTCAGGAAGTCCCACGCCAGCTGGCGCGTCTCGGCCTGACCGCTGAGGCCGTACAGGATGTCCATCGACTCGCGCGGATCGAACTCGGTGCCGGCGACGATCTGCAGAGCGCTCTTGGCGATCGCCGGATCGCGGAACTCGCCCATGGCGGAGAGGATCATCTGGCGATCGTGGCGGTCGCCCGCCTTCTTGGCGGCGGCGTGCATCTTGTCGAAGAGCGCGCGATCGCCGACGCGCGCGGCGGTGTCGAGCACGGCGCCGGCGACGTCGGGGCTGACCGCCTTGCGATCGACGAGCCACTTGAGCGCCAGCTTGTGCGCCTCGGCGGCGAGCGTCTTGTCCTCGCCCTGCCGGGCGACGAGCGAGACCAGCGGCGCCCGCAATAGGCGCGTGTCCTCGTCCTCGCCGGCTTTCGGCGTCCAGCCGAGCGCGTGCGCCTTGTCGGCGTAGATCTTGTCGACGTAGCGGACGTAGCTCGCCCGCTCGGCCGCGGGCACGAGGTGGTGGTGCAGCCCGTCGATGGTGTCGATGACGAAGCGCTGCACGTGGCGCCGGGCGTCCTCGGCCAGCGACGGCGTGAGCGCGAGCGCGTCGCCGAGCGGCACGCGGCCGGCCTCGACGAGCGCGTGCACGTCGTCGAGCAGGCCCACGGTCTCGGGCAGGTCGAGCCGCTTGCGCCCGTCGCTGTCGAGGAGCTTCTGCAGCATCGCCGCGGGATAGGCGGCGCGGTAGTAGCCGAGCTCGCCGTCGTTGGCGAGGAGCCAAGCCGGGCAGCTCGCGCCGAGCGGAAGGTCCTGCTCCTTCTTCGTCACGAGCGTGCAGCTCCGTCCCGGCTTGCCGTCGGCGGCGGTCCAGCGCACGCACATCGGGATCTGCCACTGCTGGTTGGGCGAGCCCTTGCTGCCGACGGGCAGGAAGCGCTGCTGCTTGACGTGCAGCGACGGCGCCTTGCCCGCGTTGCACGCGAGCGTGACGTCGACCATCGGCGCGCCCGGCTGATCGAGGAACGACTTGAACGCCGGCGTCACCTCCGGCCGGCCCGCCGAGGCGGCGATGGCGCCGATGAAGTCGTCGGCGGTGGCGTTGCCGTTGGCGTGCTTGGTCAGGTAGGCGTGGACGCCGGCGCGGAACTTCTCGAGGCCGACGAAGCGCTCGAACATCGCCAGCACCGACTCGCCCTTCTGGTAGGTGATGGGGTCGAAGGCGTTGTAGATGTCGTCGTTCGACAAGATCGGCTGGCGCACCTGGCGCGTCGAGACCAGCGTGTCGAGGTCGAGCGCACGGGCGCGCGCGTCGACGTAGCTGGTGCCGTGATGCCACTCCGGCTTCCACTGGTCGATCATCTTGTCTTCGAGCCACGAGGCGAACGACTCGTTGAGCCAGATGTCGTTCCACCACGCGGTGGTCACCAGATCGCCGAACCACTGGTGCGCGTACTCGTGCGCCGCCGTCTCGGCGAAGTCGCGCTCGAAGTGGATCGACTCGGCGGTCGGCTTGGCGATGAGCAGGTTGAGCGCGAAGGTGACCATGCCCGCGTTCTCCATGGCGCCGAACGTCGAGGTGATGGGGATGGCCACCGAGTCGAGCTTGTCGTAGGGGAAGGGGATGCCGAAGTAGTCTTCGAGGAGCTTCACGAACACCGGCGCGTTCTTCTGCGCGTAGCCGGCGTCCTTGGCGCGGCCGAACGGCGCCGCCACGTGCATCGGCGTCTTCTTGCGCCCGGTGGTGCCGGCGTCGACGAGGTCGTAGGGCCCGACGGCGAAGGCGACGAGGTACGACGGCAGCGGCGGCGTCTCGGCGAACGTCAGCGTCTTCATGCCGGGGCGCTCGCTCTTCTCGTCCGTCGGCGAGGTGTTCGACAGCGCGACGAGCGCCTTCGGCACCTCGAGCGTGAGGCGCCACGGCACCTTGATGTTCGGCTCGTCGAAGCAGGGGAAGACGCGGCGCGCGAAGATGGCCTCGAACTGCGTGATCGCGTACCAGCGGCCGTTCTCGTTCTGCGCGAACAGGCCGCGATCTTCCTTGCGCGAGATGGGACCCTTCCACTCGACGTGCAGCTTGGCGGCGCCGGCGGGCAGCGCCTTGCCGGCGGCGAAGCCGACGAAGTCGTCGTTGCCGGCGATGATGCGCGCCGGGACCGTGGCGCCGCCGATGGTGAAGGCGGCCTTCTCGATGGTCAGCTCGGTGGCGTTGAGCCAGAGCGTGTCGGTCGGCTTTCGGATCGCGAGGTCGATGTCGATGCTGCCGTGAAACGTCGGATCGGCCGGGTTCACCGTGATGCGCGCGTCGTAGCGGGTCGGGCGCGCGCCGTCGTCGAGCCGCAGCTTCGGCGGCGCGGCCGCGGACGCGCTCAGCGCGGCGGACGCGACGAGCACAAAGGCGAGGGACGAACGAATCTGCATGAGTCTCTCCGGAGGTTGCGCGGCGAGCGTACCACCGCCGGAGGGAAACACCGCAGCACCGAGAAGGTTTGGTTCAACCAATGCGCGTGGCGACGGTCACGGCACATCGGCGACGGTGCGGCGCGTGGCTTCGTCGGCGAGCCACTTCTCGATCTTGGCGAGGCTCGACTGAAAGCGCTCGGTCTTGGGCGCGTTCTCGACGTAGATCTGCCGCGCGGCGCGCGCCATCTGCAGCGCCTTATTGTGCTCCGCCGGCCGCGTCAGCCACAGGGCGCGCGCGTAATCGAAGGTCACGTCGGCGACGGAGAGCGGGTTCATGTCGTCGTTGAGCGCCTTGTACGCCTGCTCGAGCTGCGCGCGCGCCGGCTCGAGCTGTCCCATCGCCAACAAGGTCTCGGCGTACATCTGGCGATCGCCGACGACGTTGGGATGCACTGCAGGCAGGTTCTTCGAATCTTCGTCGAGCGACTTCTTGTAGTAGGAGAGCGCGCTCTTGGCGTCGCCGGTGGCGCTGGCGATCTGCGCCAGCTCGCCGAGCACCACGTCACCCTCGGGGTTGTTCACCTTCTGCGACTCGAGGAGCAGCTTCTTCGCCTCGGCGTAGCGCTTCATCTCGCGCAGCGTCGAGCCGAGATAGAGCTCGATGCGCGCGACCAGGTACGCGTTGTCGGGCGCGACCTCGCGCACGGTGCGCAGCGCCGCCTGACACTCGGAGAGCGCCTGGCCGTAGTCGCCGAGCTCGAGATAGCCGTCGCACAGATAGGCGCGCATCTCGAGCGTGCGTGGATGGGTGGCGCCAAACTCCTTGATCGAGAAGTCGACGCCGCGCCGCAGCCAATCGATCGCCTCGGTGTACTGGCCGGCGTCCTTGGCCGCGATGCCGAGCATCGTCAGCTCCCATTCGTTCAGCGGATCGCGCGACTTCTGCGCGTGCTGCTCGAGACAGCGCAGCCGCTCCTTGACGCGGCCGAGCTGATAGAGCGCGATGCAATGCGTGTGCTCGACCCAACTCTCGAGGTGCGGATCGGGCGTGCCGCGCGTGAGGGCCGCGCGCGCCACCTCTTCCCAGTAGTCGAAGTCCGACATCTGGTTCTTGTAGATGTACTCCTGCGCCAGCCGCGCCGCCGCCTCCTTGAGCGTCTTGTCGTCGCGGCCGGCGAGCGCGGCGGCGAACGCCTCCTTGAAGCCGGGGATCGACTTCTTGTCGTCGCCCTGATCGGCGCCGGCGCGCCCGATCCACAGCTCCACCTCGGCGACGAGCGGCTGCCAGCCGACGGCGCGCGCATCGACGAGCAGCGGCTCGCCGAGCTTGAGCGCCTCCAGGTTCTTGCCGACGGCGTGCTGCGCCTGCATCGCGGCGAGCCGGCGCTTCAGCTCGTCGACGCGCTTGGCCTGGTGCTCGTCGCGCGGGCGCGGCGTCTCCGCCTTGAGCGCGGCGATGTCGGCGCACTCGGTCACCGGCGACAGGGCGCGCGCGGCGCGCGGCGCCTCCTGCACCGTGTCGTTGTCGGGATGCTCCATCACCGACGCCAGCGCGCTCAGCTCCTTCAGCCGGTCGTCGAGGCAGGCCATGCGCAGGTCGAGCACGTCCTCGGACACTTCGCCGCGCACGCGCGTCGCCTCGCACGCGTCCTTGTATTGGTTTGACCAATCCACGGCGAACTGATCGAGCAGCTTCCCGACGGTGGTCGCGGCCAGATCGGCGTACGACAAGTTGGTCTTGGCGAAGGCGAGGCGCACGCGCTCGCGCGTCTCGGGGCTCCAGGCCTTGTGCACCTCGTCGAGCGCGCCTTCGCACATGCGCCGCTTGGCCGCCTGACCGCGCACGAAGCCGACGGCGCCGAGGCCGAGCACGACGATCATCGCCACCGCCGTGAAGACGCGCCGCCGCGCCAGCGCCGGATCCTTGTCGAGCGCGGCGAGCAGCGCGTCCATCGTGGGGAAGCGATGGATCGGATCGTGCGACAAGGCGCGCATCACGATCTTCTGCACCCACGACGGCACGTCGCTGCCGCGCGGTGGCTCGGCGGCGATGCTGCGCGGCGCGCCCGTGCGCTTGGCGGCGATGGTCACGAGCGCCTCGCCGTCGATGGTGTCGGTGGTGTCGTAGGGGCGCTGGCGATAGAGCGCTTCGTAGAAGGTGACGCCGAAGCTGAACTGATCGGCGCGATCGTCGCACGCGCGGTTGACCACCTGCTCGGGCGCCATGTACGCGGGCGTGCCGATGATCTGATCGGCGCGCGTCACCTGCGACAGCGAGTGGTGCGAGTCGCGCGGGCGCTCGCTGGTGATCTCCATCGACAGCTTGGGGAAGCGCACCGGGCGGCCGTCGGGACGATCGGCCGGCGTCACGCCCGACGGGTTCGACAGATCCTCGACCTCGCGCGCCAGGCCGAAGTCGACGACGCGCACGCGCCCGTCGACGCCGATGAGCACGTTGTCGGGCTTGAAGTCGCGATGCACGAGGCCGGCGGCGTGCGCGGCGGCGAGGCCGCGGCCGGCGTCCTTCATCACGGCGACGACTTCGCGCCACGGACGCGGCGTCTTGAGCCAGCGCTTGAGCGTCTGCCCCTCGACGTACTCCATGGCGACGAACGCTTGCTGATCGAGGGTGCCGACGTCGTAGACGGGCACGACGTTGGGATGCGAGAGGCGCGCGAGCGCTTGCGCTTCCCGGAGGAGACGCTGCTTGCCGGTGGCGCCGAGCTTGCCGATGCGCAGCAGCTTGAGCGCGACCTTGCGATCGAGCTCCGGATCGTAGGCGAGGAAGACGACGCCCATGCCGCCCTGCCCCACCGACGAGATGAGCACGTAGCGGCCGATGCGATCGCCGGGGCGCAGCCCGACGTCGCCGGCCGGCTGCGGCTCCGTCGGATTCGCGGGCTCGCCCTTGGTCTTGCTGTCGTCCGATTCGGACACGTGCGTCCGCCAAGAATTATAGCGGATGCGTGACGTCGGTAGAAAGCCCTACGAGGGCTACGAGAGCAGGGAGCGCGCGATCTGTGACACCTGGATCTCGTCGGTGCCTCCATAGATCTGGAGGACCTTGGCGTCGCGGCAGAGCTGCTCGACCTGGAACTCGGCCATGTAGCCGTTGCCGCCGTGGAGCTGCACCGCCTCGAGGCAGACGTCCATCGCCGCCTGGGCGCTGTAGAGCTTGCACGCCGAGGCTTCGGCGAGCGTCATCGATTTGCCGGCGGCGGCGAGCTCGATCTGACGGAAGACGAGATTCTGGATGTTCATGCGCGCCACTTCCATCTTGGCGAGCTTGAGCTGGATCAGCTGGAACTCGCCGATGGGGCGGCCGAACTGCACGCGCGTCTTGGCGTACTCGACGCACAGCTGCAGGCAGCGCTCGACGATGCCGAGCGCCATCGCGGCGACGCCGGTGCGCTCCATCGTGAACGTGTCCTTGGCGCCCGAGCGCGCCGGCAGATCTTCGGTCTCGCCGATGAGGCGATCTTTGCCCACGCGCACGTTGTCGAGGAAGAGCTCGCCGGTGGGCGAGGCGTGCAGGCCCATCTTGCGCAGCGGCTTCGACTGCGTGAGGCCCGGAATGCCCTTGTCGAGGATGAACGAGAAGACCTTGCGCTCCTTGGGCGGCGTGGTGCCGTCGTCGAGCTTGCAGATGAAGACGATGGTGTCGGCGTAGGGGCCGTTGGTGATGAAGGTCTTCGAGCCGTTGAGGAGATAATCGTCGCCGTCGCGGCGCGCGGTCGACTTCATGCCGCCGAAGGCGTCGGAGCCCGAGCCGGGCTCGGTGATGGCCCAGGCGCCGATGGCGTCGAGCGTGAGCAGCGGCAAGGCCCAGCGCTCTTTTTGGCGCACGGTGCCGCGCGACATGATCGCGGCGGGCGTCAGGCCCATCGACACGCCGAGCGCGGTGACCATGCCGGGGGAATAGCGGCACAGCTCGATGATCGGAATCATCTGCATCGCCACTTCCATGCCGCGCTCCTCCGACGGTTTCTTCGGTCCGTCGTCGCTGCGCGGGGCGCGATCCTTGTCGCGGGCGAAGCGCGCCTTGGCCATGTCGGCGATGCCGAAGCTGCGGATCATCTTGCGCAGGATCTCGTAGGGCGGAAGATCGCCGTGCTCGAGCTGCTCGAGGTTCGGCTTGACCTCGGTCTCGACGAAGCGGCGCATCATGTCGCGAATCTGCAGATGCATCTCGTTCCATTCGATCATGACGGGCATCCTCCTCGGCACAGCCTCGGCGGAGCATCTCGCCTCGCTCCGCTCGGCTCGCCGATCATGACGGGCATCCTCCTCGGCACAGCCTCGGCGGAGCATCTCGCCTCGCTCCGCTCGGCTCGCCGATC